>JBIIJD010000025.1:0-64158 GCA_044234105.1 Aureliella sp.
TTGGCCTCTAGCGGCTCTAGCAAGATTGCGGATGCGTTTGGGGCCATGCCGCTTCATTCTCTGGGCTGGTTGCTTCTTCTCCTGCTGCCGATGTCGGCTTTTTTTAGCGCATGTTCGCTAGCCGTGGCTGCCCTGGCTAAGAGTACTAAGGAAGGCCAGTATTATCTGATGCCACTGCTGCTGATCACCTTGCCGCTGGTAGGCCTGCCCATGATCCCCAGCATGGAAATGAATCTCGGAACCAGCATGATTCCTGTCTCGGGAGCCGTGTTCCTAGTGCGGTCGTTGATCGAAGGCCGAATCGGAGAAGCCATGGTCTACTTGCCGATTGTCTTTCTGGTGACATTGCTCTGTTGCCTACTTGCCATTCGTTGGGCGATACGCCAGTTCGAGAGTGAAACCGTCATGTTCCACGAAGGAGGCAAGTGGGATATGCAATTGTGGCTACATCACCTGTGGCGAGATCGACAAGTGACCGCACAGCCCAGCGTGGCACTACTATGTGGCGTTTTGATTCTGGTCGGACGGTTTTTCGCTCAGTTTTTCGTCAGCCCGCAGGCTTCCTTTGTCACGGTGACCATACTGGTTCAGGTTGGTCTGATTTTGGCACCTTGCGTCCTGATGGCGATGCTCCTGACACGCTCGCCGCGCAAAGCCTTGCGCATCCACCGAACTCAACTATCGCACGTAACGGCTGCCGTGCTGATTGGCTTTGCGCTACATCCATCTTATCAAGTGCTGGGAAAAGCCATTGTCTCCATCTACCCGATCGGATCGGAGACCATGTTGGCTTTGCAGAATTTCGAAGGCCTAGTATTCCAGCAAGAGCTGTGGGTCATCCTGCTGTTGCTGGCCGCTCTGCCAGCAGTTTGTGAAGAGCTGGCATTTCGAGGCTTCATCTTTGGCGGATTGTTACGGCAGCAAGGCGTTCTGCGAGCCGTCATCGTTAGCGCCTTGTTATTCGGGTTTACACACGCCATCCTTCAGCAGTCCATTTCGGCATCGGTCATGGGTTTGTTACTGGGCTTGATTGCTTGGCGAACAGGTGGCGTATTCTGCACGATCATCGTCCACTGCATCAACAATGGACTGTCGCTGACCATGGCCTGGTGCGCCAAGAATTCACTAGCCGTTCCAGACGCTCTAAGCTGGGCAATAGAAGCTGGTGTTGAAGGCTGGAGCTACCAACCTGAGTGGCAATTCATCAGCATCGTCTTGTCGATTGCTCTGTTTTTGATCCTATTTCAGCGCAGCCGCCAGACCGAACGCGTCGTGCTGGCCGAAATGGCTTAATTGCGTTCTCCAGGTCGATAGGTGCGACGAGCCTGTGCGCGGATCTGTTGCCAATCGAGCTGAACATCCTTCATGCGACCTTCGGAGAGTAGTTGGGCTTGATCCAGATAATGAGGCGACTGTGGGTCGCTGCTGCTGCCGAATTGAATCAAAGACTTGCTTCTCACCCCTTGCTGTGTGAATTCAACAACGCCAGTGTAAGACGTGCCCACGACGGCGTACTGCTTGCGAGTCTCTCGAAGGACAGGAATATACATGCTGGGCGTGTAGTATACGGTGAACACAATGCCTAGTGGACCAGGCGCGCCCAGGCAAGGTAGACTGGGTTTGCGATCGGACAGCGGGACGGCCACCAGATTGGCAACGTTGGAATGTCGCTGAATGCGATGGATGTCGCCCCACGGAACTTGCCATTGCTTAAAGTTTGCTTGCAGCTTTTGGGCAGCTTGAATCAACGCTTGGAATTTGAGATCCGGTTGGCTAACAAAGTTGGCCTTGAGTGTCTCTGCCGGATAGCCAAATCCATACAGTTCTTCGTACCAGGCAACACACAACGTCGATCGCGTGCAATCGGCCTTGATGCGGCAATCCCAGCCATCAAAGTGTTGGAAGTACTCAGCAGCTTGAGACGCTAAATCAGGATTGGTTGACTTCAAGCGTTCGTAGTGTCGGCGCAAGTTAGGCAGTTCGTTAATGGCCCAGTACAAGCGAGTATCAAAAGCCAACTGCTCGAACTGTTCCAGTGTCAGATCTTGCGATTCGCGTAGAATCATCCGACTGACCTTGGCTCGCCGTTTGTCGTCGTGTTTGTCCATCACCATATAATGCGGAAAGTCCAGTGGGGCAGGATTGGAATCGTCGGTTGTAGTAAACGGTGTTGAATTGCAGCTTTGCACATAACCGGTCGGCGGATTCAATATCTGAGGCATATCGTCAATCGAATGCAAGCCTTGCCAATCCGTACGCGGGTCATTGCCATCGACAGGTTGCGTCCAATCGAAGCTTGGATCGCGCCGAGGCACCGAACCACTGTACAGATAAAGAATGTTGCCCTGAGAGTCGACCGAGACAGTATTGAAGATAGGCAATCCTTTGAGTCCCATGCCCGCGCGTACTTCATGCACCGTCTCGGCTCGCAGCATGCCTTTAAGCTGCGTTAGCACGTCATGTTCATACAGGTTTGCACACTGACACGCTCGAAAGGTGCCATCCGAATTTTCCTTTAAGATGGGTCCATGATGCGTCTTGCGTAAAGTAAACGTTTGGCTAGGTTGCCCTTTGACTTTGATTTCCTGTTGCCAGAGGGTGGCTTCGCGCATCTGGTCACCATGACGGTAGTGATTGGGGCGATCTGGTTCAAACCTGATGTTCCAGAGATCCACTACATCAGGTTCATTGACTGTGAAGCTCCAACCGCACTTGTGATTGTGCCCAATGGCTAGAAGCGGGCTGCCAAAAAAGGTTGCACCATAAAAGTCGATGCCGTCGTCGGTGCGCAAGTGCCCTTCGTACCATTGCCCATAGCCATACCATGGTTGATGCGGGTTGATAAAAAGCATCGTACTTCCCTGCTTCGTCTTGCTGGGCCCCACCGCCCAGGCGTTCGATCCGGCCTGTTGGTTGATCTCATTGGCCGCTTCAGGTGAAAAATCACCCCTTTTTTGGTTCGATATCAACGAAAGCTCCAGATAGACCCTACGCCCAAGCGCCAAAAGATGCCAAGGTTCAAATTTTTGAATCAGACGTGGTTTGGTTTCTGGGTGCGTTGCCAAGTAATGGTTGATACCGGCGGCAAAAGCTTCGCCAATCACGCGATTCTCTGGAGCGGTCTGTTCATAATCGATCCGACTGCGACTTGGTATTTCGAACGAGTGTGTGATGAGGTCGCTCTCTAGCGCCGATTTGCCATTGATTTCGGCGTATCGCCCCAATGCCCAGATCGTGCTATCTTCGACTTGCCAGAAGTAGTCTTCGCACTGGCAAAATCCAAAAGCAAAGGCAGCGGCAGGCAGGTCACGCGCGTCAATGTGAGGAACTCCATATCCGTCGCGATAAATGGTAACTCTCTGCGCTAATTGATGGGCCAGGGGTGCCTCGGAAACGCTTTCAGCATGCGTGTCGGCGCTTCCGTAGATCGAAAGTAAGCAAATCAGCGCTGCGGCAAATAGAGAGGTGCGTGCTAGCATGTTCTGTTGGATTCTCCGGTTAGATGGACTGAGTGTCGTGAGGGATGCTTTTCGGCAAATTGCTAGTCTAATGTGTCAAACGACCTCTGAACATTCCTTACAACCGTTCCAGTCAGTACTGAAGCTCAAATTAATGCGGTGGTTTCCAAACGCTCTGAAAACAAGGTCGTGCTTTCCCTGCGGTGTTGAACTAAGCTGAATTTAGAACGCAGTAGAACGTTCTGGAAAGCAGGAGCTTTCTTAACCCCCCGTGAGAGGCGAGCCGATCCATGTTGGTCGGCCTCGCCTTTTTTCTTTGGGTTTTTGACACTTCTCGCCGATCACCTGTATGAAGTGGCAAATGATGAGTCCAATCCGGCAGACCACACCAATTCTTTAGTTTGAAGCCGAACGATCAACAGGACAAGCCTTGCCGGATTCAATGTTGTAGCACCGGCGATCAGCGAGAATCGTAGAATGCTGCGAAAAGAAGCACGATTCCATTCTTGCCTAATGCCTAATGCCTAATGCCTAATGCCTATTCCCCCAGGCATCTGCGTCCCCGCTTGCCAACGAAAGGGGCGGCTTAACACAATTTGTTGAATCATTGCAACCAGCGTATCGCCTTCAGCCTCGGTGGCCTCAGTCACCTGATTTAGGGTACACTGATCAAAGTATTCCAATCCTCGCCCCAGGGCATAGGTAAGCAGCTTTTCGGCCAAGCAGCGACGAAAGGCGGCTTTCCGTTCCATCAGTATCTCGCTCAACTCAGTTGGCCCGGAAAACTGTCGTCCATCGGGCAACTGGCCACTTGGATCGATGGCTACACCGGCATCCGAGTCGCGCCAGGCCCCGATGGCGTCAAAATTCTCTAAGCCGAAGCCGAGCGGATCCATTAGTTGGTGGCATCCGGCACATTGCGGCTTAGAGCGATGAAGCTCCACCTGCTCTCGAAGACTCAGCTTTTTCTCCTGGCTTGACTGAGTCTGTTCCAAGTCGGGGACACTGGGTGGCGGCGGTGCGGGTGGCATCCCAAGCAGGTTGTCCAAAATCCACTTGCCACGTTTCACCGGCGAAGTACGAGTCGGGTTGGAGGTGACGGTCAGGATGGCGGCCTGCCCAAGAAGGCCGCGCCTGGAGACACCTGCCAGGGACACTCGTTGAAACTGATTACCCTCAACACCTGAAACTCCATAATGCTCTGCCAACGCTTGATTGACATAGGCATAGTCGGCCGTCAATAGATCAAAGATTGTCCGTCCTTCGTGTAAGATCGAAGCGACCAGCAGGATCGTCTCCTGCTGCATATCGGACCGCAATGGATCGCTGTAGCTGGGAAAACGCTGACGATCGATCGACAAGGTCTCTAGCTTGCGCAGTTGCAGCCATTGACCGGTAAAGCTCTGCACAAATCCCGCGCTTCGTGGATCAGCTAGCATCCGCTTCACTTGCTGGCGCAGTTGTTGATCAGCACCTAACTGTCCAGAGTTAGCCAGTTGAAACAACTGGTCGTCCGGCTGGCTATTCCACAAGAAGTAGCTTAAGCGGCTGGCTAGTTCAAAATCGCTTAAGCGTCTCAGGTGCGATTCTTCCGAGGGCATGTCCTGCTCGATTCGAAACAGAAATTTCGGCGATACCAAAACGGCCTGCACGGCAACTTGCATCGCTCGCTCAAAACTGCCACCATCGGCCAGCACCATGCGAGCGATCTGAGTGTAACGCTCCAGTTCTTGACCTGTCGTCGGCCTTCGGAAGGCGCGAGGCAGAAAGGCTGCGAGATTCTCTTGCACCGCCCGCAAAACGTCATCGCGATCTGAGTCGTCGGTAACGGTAGCAATCAACAATCGGCGATGCGACTGGGGCATGTCTTCGGGCGACACACTGATCGGACCAACCAGATCCAACGATTCAACCATCAAATTGCGATCGCCACGCAATTGAGGGTCTGGATCTTCAGGCTGGTAGTAGTCGTTGACAAATCGAGCGGTCAATTGATGCTGGCCCACCGTAAGCCGCTGTTTGACTTCAAAGCTGCCGGGCTCCTGTTCTAAATTCGACACGTCAACGGTGGAGACAGGTTGGCTATCGACCAGCATCTCCATCTGAGCCACCTGAGGGCCGGCCTGTTGGCCGTAGGCTTTGACTCTGAACAAGTATTCACCGGCGATCGTCACCGCCACTTGTCCGCCAGCCTGTTCCACTGATGAGGTCAGCAGCTTGCCCGAAAGGCTAATCAGCGGCGGCCCTTCGTCGCTCGGGATGACGATGGCCCGACGAGCGATCTCGTCAGCCGCTTCCATATAACGTTCCATCAGGACCGGCGAAAGATTGAGCACATCGCCGATATTATCAAATCCGTAGCCAACATCATCCGATGGGAATCGGCTGGCAGGTTGAAAGCTGACTCCAATCAGATCTGCCACAGTTCGATTATACTGATCGCGATTTAATCTTCGAACTGTGACTCTGCCGGGATAAGCAGGCCCCTCGCAACGCACCGTCAAGATTTGCTGTTCGATCCAGTCGGCTAATTGCTTTCGTTGCTGCTGACTTGGCTGAGGATGCTCGGGTGGTGGCATCGCGCCAGCAGCGATCTGCCCTTGTACTTTAATCCACTGATGGCGGTCGATGGTACCTGCCCGTTCGATTGTCAGCCGATCCAGAGCAATGCCTGCCTCGGCAGACTCTCCTTGATGACAGTCGCCACACAGTTGTAGCAGAACCGGCTGAATTTCCTGAGAAAACTGCCTGCTAACCTCGGCGTCCAGTAGAAGCGACTGGGCCATCAGAAACCGACCGCTTGCCAACAGAAGACATGCCGCAAGCGCCCTGAAACTGGTCATACTGAAAGCCGTGTCAAATACGCCACCAAAGACTCACTTGCCTAAGCGACCTGCCGACGTCGCTTGAAAAAGGCCAAGCCAGCCAATGTCACTAAGGCCAGCGACGAGGGCTCAGGCACGTGATAAATATCAGGGATATTGGCTGTACCCCGCAACTGCCCTGCAAACTTCAAGTTGATGGTGCCAATTCCTAAATTAATATCACCGAAATCAGACATCACCGGGATGGTTAAGACCGAAGCCAATGTACCGGGGTTATAGGTTACTGTGCCAGGCGTAGTTGGCGCGTTGGGAAGCGTAGCTCCCGACATGTCAATTCGAGTGCCAAAACCGAGATTGATCGTCCTCTGAAAGAGATTGCTCGACACGGTAATGCCCAAATCAGGTACTGAAGCCACTAAAGCATTAACAGCTACCACTGCGGCCAAATGACCTAATATATCAGGCTGTTGAAGTCGCACACTACCGTTAACATCCGCAGCACCACTTGCCACTTGAATACTTAGCAAACTGGCGTCAAATTCGCGAGTCGTCGGATTGATGGGCAGCCAATTTGACGAAGTAGGGTTTAGCTGAAGCCCTCGAAGCGCCAGCCTAATATCAAAAGACGTAATCGTCCCTAGATTCACGGTTCCAACGTTCGGAATGTCAAAAGGTGGAATTACGATTTGCTGCGGAGCAGACAGATTGACACCGTAATTGGCCGGGGCCGTCCCAGACGCTCCATTTATATTCGGGGAGTATTGCAGGGGAGTGTTGAAAAACCCTCCTGTTGGATTGACTGCATTAGCGGCGCCGCCGCTTGGGAAAGAGATGTTCGAGTTCGCTCCGAAACCTAGATGGAAGTCGGTTGCGATTGTTCCGTTATATCGGGTACGCGCTCCAGGATTCTGTTCAGCAACCGTCAATTGACCGCCGAGCGAAGTTCCGGTGACCTGTAGGTCGATCTCGCTTGAATTCTGCGTCAAGTTGTACAAGTAATCTGCCTGAGCATTGGAACTGACAGCTACCATCAGAGCCAAACCTAACATCCGAATCGATTTTGATATCACAACCAGCTCCCATCTCAAATAGAATTAGTACGCAAATGTCCTGAAAGACACAGACGGAACAACCCGCAGATTCTCACATTTTGATTGTGACTGGCAGTTTTGTCAAACCGTTTCGCCTTACAATTCTTCCAATGCCGCCCAGAACGCCGCTAAAGAACTACGAAACTTCTCAAGCAATTTGTGGGGTAGGACAAGCGGACCGATGCAAATGGGCATTCAACTTGGCCGTTTGTAGAATTTGAACAAGCCCATTCCCTAAAAAAAAACCATTGACCGTGCTGGCCCGCCATTGGGCGTAAAAGGTTACTAATCGAATCCGGCAGACATTTTCCTGACAATCCCTAAGTCGCTCAGGCTAAGCCGTCGATACAACTTGGAGGGGAAATGGGGCGTCTGGCCCAGACAACAAAGCCACCCGACCAGCTCTCAAGCTAAGAGAAACCCGATGGCCAATCCAAACGTACTGCGACCGTATTGTAAAAGTGTCTTACAGGTGCAAGTGCCGGTTGTCGTCACTTTAGCTCGCAAAAGCATGCAGCTTGACCAGGTACTCAAGATGGTACCAGGCATGATGATTCAATTCGACAAGCCGTTTGATGCGCCCATGAGACTGGAAGTAGACGACCAGCCGATTGCCGAAGGGGATGTAGTCAAAGCGGGCGACAAATTCGCCATCCGCATAACCCAAGTCGCCAGTCCAAGCGAGCGATTTGTCAACCTAACCGACGCAATACAGTCAAAGTAGCAACAGTCAAACAAGCAGGCACACTCGATGTGCCGTCAGCAAGCTTTGCACCATCTCCACCGGCTTTGCGGGAGAGGGCTTGGGGGCTAACTAAGCACCTATGCATAAGTTTTCGAACAAAATGAATGAACATGGATGCACAAGATATTCAGGATGATTTTCGACACTTCTCGCTGATCACCACCACAGCTAACAACAAAATCGTACTCTTACTCTGGTGAAATGGTACTCCCACTCGTACTCGTACTCGTACTCAATGAAATGGTACTCGTACTCGTACTCGGAAGCCCAAACGGTGTCGAGTACGAGTACGAGTACCGCACAGGCTGAGTACGAGTACGACAATGCTGTTATACCAGACTTTGGGCAGCACTTGGTGGTGGTGATCGGCGAGAAGTATCTGATTTTCTCAGTGATTTATCCAAACTGCAATTCGGATCGGCGTTCATCCTGTAAATCCATGTTCGTTTCTCCTCTGGTTTTTGCGGTTGTGTCGCCTGGTGATGGTTTTACTTTGGCTCCGAACGTACCTTATCGGAACCCGACTGTTCCAGCTTCCGCGACTGCTCCAACTTTTCGTACTCTTCCAAAAGCACCGAAGGACAGACTTCGACCTCTCCGCATTCCGTACAAGTAATACGAATGATGTCGGAACTAGATAGCTTCACACCGGTTTGCTGCATGAGCTGGTAGAGTTTAGTCTGATGTTGGCACGGCATCTGAGCGATCCTCGTTAGATTAAATACTCGGCAAAGTGGAAGACTTCCAAGATAATAACGCAATAGAACGTAACGAACAAGCAACCAAGAACAGCCTATTGCAGCTTAGTGATGCTCCCAAGTCGCGAAGCGACGGTATGTATTAGCCTGGGATGCAAATCCCAGGTTTTCGGGCGAAGCGACGTTCCCAAGTCGCGAAGCGACGGCATGTGATAGCCTGGTGATGCAAATCCCAGGAGTTCATGACGCATTATGAACCGGTCGTCTCCGCAGTCGCCGACCGCCGATGCGGTCGGCGACTGCGGAGACAATGATTGTTCGCCCGCCCGGTACCTGGGATTTGCATCCCAGGCTATTGCATGCCGTGCCTTCGGCACTTCAAATCGCGATCTGATACGGCACACCAACGAACAACTTATCCTGCACTGAAATATCGCAACCTCAATTCCTCCTGCGAACTCGGCGGAACATTCGGATTATCAACAATTCTGAACCGATTAGCATGCCTTAATTCATTACTGGCCTAAAGCGGATTCCAAACTTCATCGAATCCAAAATCATTGAAATGTCTTGCGTTGGCGGTCGCAAAATGGGTCACTCCATGATGCCGCAGTGTAAAAGCCAATCGAGCGTCGATGATCTGTCGATAGCCGGCTGATGTGGTCGCAGCCCATTGCCACAGAGGTTTGGCTACAGAAGGTTCATAGTCACCGAACTCCCAGTTGGGATTTTGGCGCAGCTTCTCACAAAACGCCGCAGCTTCCATTGCCGTTCGGGGCTTGGCGAATACAGCCGGGTTGCGAAGCTGCATGTAGACCTCGACCAGAACTAAGCCGCAGAGCAGAAAACGCTGGTCGCCGTTGGCGTGTTCCTCAAAGAACCGGCGAGCACCAGCATGGTATGGTGAAAGCGGGTTGGCAGCATAGAGAAACAAGTTGGTATCGGCCGACAATATCACAGGTCACCGCGCTCGGCAATAGAATCGGCTTCAACGCTACATGACGCCGGATCAATCAAGAAATCGCCGCCGCAGTCCAGCGTCGGAAAGATCCATCGGTCATTTGATTCAGTTGATTGCGGAAACCGCTCGACGAAATGCTCGGCAGCTTTCCGCATCACCTCCGATAACGACCAATCCTGCTGTTGAGCGATCTCTTTCAGCCGATGATACAGCGGGTCGGGGAATTGAATCTGAGTTCTAATCATGATGTAAATCATACATCACAGGCAATCAGGCGTCAATCTAGGTTAGCCCAATTTGCACAGCAAGATTAATGAGATGCCTCTGAGGACACAGTTTATTGGCTGTGTCCCCAGAGCCATCCCGCAAATCCCAGGTTTCGGGCGAAGCGACATTCCCAAGTCGCGAAGCGACGGCATGCAATAGCCTGGGATGCAAATCCCAGAAGTTCATGACGCATTATGAACCGGTCGTCGCCGCAGCCACCGACCGCATCGGCGGTCGGTGGCTGCGGCGACAATGATTGTTCGCCCGCCCGGTACCTGGGATTTGCATCCCAGGCTATCACATGCCGTGCCTTCGTCACTGAAAATCGCAATCCGTCAATCCAACCGCAACCGATCCACGGCCAAAAACCCGCCTAACCACCTCAGAATCCACCTTAGCGGTGCCGAAATTTGCCTACCCACAAAATATTTCCGGATAATTCCTCCGAATTTCTGTCAGAATAGTTGACAAGTCGTTCCAACCCGTTTAAAACAGAACGTTAACTGAATCTGCAGAGACCTCAGAGGCGTCGTAGATTCGCAACAAAGTATCGATTTTTGCGTCACAAGGTGGTTTGGTGACCGGTCGAGAAAGCCCCCCTTTTTCAAGGAAATTCGACATGAAGAGGTTTTTTGGTAATTTCAGCAAGTTGCTGACGGTAGCAGTTATCGGACTTGCGGCATGCGGTTCTGCCCAAGCCAATCTGGTAGTGGCTGTGGCTAGCACCTCGAACAGCTCTAGCACCACAGGTGTTGCCGGAAATGGTGTATTTAACACTGCGGTTTCTATAACAAATGCCGGCGGATTAACGTCACTAGTTTTGAATAATTCCGTTACGGCGGCAACTCGTTTTGCTAGCGGATCGGCTGCGGATAATGGTTCCAATAGCGCAGCCGACACGGTGACTGGGGTTGCGGATTACACCGCCACATTTTCCGTGAATTTGCCTGTCGGCTACCTATATCGAATCGACATTGGCAGCAGACTCACGGGGGGGTTGACTGTTGTAGATGATTACGCACTTGGTAACGGCACGAACGGTATCGCATCCGTTGGAAACGTGACGGGAGATTTAAACGCGGTTAATGAAGCCACTCTTAACTTAACTACCACAGCGTCCCAAGGCGGTTCGAGTGGTTCAAGCCAAACGGCAGTTAATCAGTCGAATACATATACCCAATTGAACATCGCTGGAACTGGGGCTAACCAAAACTACGCCGTTCGCATTCGGTTTAACCAGACTTCCAATAGCCAAACGAATACTAGCACTTTCGATAACTCTGACGAAGTTGGAACTCGCTTTGGCATCGGCAATATTCAGGGTTCGAATGCCGCTGATGATTATCCCGGAGTTGGTGGTCGTGACATCAACAACGATGGTCACTTCCTGACGTTTACTGCTCAGATTACTCAGGTTCCTGAGCCATCCAGTGCCTTGCTGGTCTTGAGTAGCCTTGTGGGTCTAGTTGGCTTCCGCCGACGTGCTTGCTAAGTTCAGTCTAGTGTTTGGTTTGCGCCGGGTGCTAGATCGCTGATCAGTTCCGACGCGAAACAATCGAAATCGAAAAGCTTCATCGCCCAAGTGTTGCCACCAACACTTGGGCGATTGCGTTTACGCTGCCAATATCCGCAGCCCGACCGATCGCTCCACTTCTCCGTCGGCCTAGAGGTTCTTTATCTTGGGGCTCTCCATCGACAGGAGCAACCATCTCCCCCGGGCTGGGCCGGGGAGAGCATTCCAATCCCACCCGGCTTGCCCGGTGGCCTTTGGAATTGAGCTATTCCCAAGTCGCGAATGCGACGGCATGTAATAGCCTGGGATGCAAATCCCAGTTTCAGACAGGCGACATTCCAAAGTCGCGAATGCGACGGCATGTATTAGCCTGGGATGCAAATCCCAGGAGTTCATGCCAAATTAGGAACCGGTCGTCGTCGCAGCCACCGACCGCCGATGCGGTCGGTGGCTGCGGCGATGATGGTCGTTCGCCCGCCCGGTACCTGGGATTTGCATCCCAGGCTATCACATGCCGTGCCTTCGGCACTCAAAATCGCTGGGGTGATTTGTCAGATCTAAGTAGACGCTTATGATAGTCGGCACGAAAATTCCACTCCCCCTTTCATGCCAAACATATCTCACACCGATCCAGCATGAAACGCGAACCGAACTCATCCAGCAAGCAATCTCTAAGGCAGTCAGGCTGGATTTGGACGATCATCTTATTACTGATTGCGGTAGTTGCCGGTGATAGTTGGAAACATCACAACCGACTCGTAAAATGCAGCGACGCATCGTTGGGGCAGGCGGCTTTACAGATAGATCGGCAGTCTGCCACCGGCTACGAACTGGGGATGCGACGGTTGATCCTGCCGCTCGAGGCAATTGACGGGCTGCACTGGATTATGCACGCTCAGAGCATGCTGCGAGATTCAAGCTGGAGAATTCGCTCGACGACTTGCGATAACTTCCCGCAGGGTAGAGACGTTCACTGGAGCCACGGGTATCTATGGTCACTGTGCGGTTGCAAAGGTCCGTTCTTGGCTGACAGACGATCCCGTGGCCGCTTCGGTCGAGTCGGTAGCACCTTATGTCGGCAACTTTATTCTTGTGAGTGCAATTGTAGCATGTCCTTGGATATTGCGGCGAAGTCTGGGAAGCCTGGGTTCGATCGGATTGTCGTGCAGTATGATTGGAGTCCACGCGTTCTATGAACAGTTCCTGGTCGGTATCGTCGATCACCATGGGCTGATTGCGATGGCAAGCTTGTTCTGCGTTCTGTTGGTAGCCGCTGGCGGAGCTGGCTGGACAGTCGCCACAACAGCGGATGAGCTACTGATCCGAGAATCGCAGCTTGCAAAGCCCAAAAAGCAGACCAATCGGCGGCCTGGGACCGTGGTACTTTCAAAGCATGGTAAAGATACCGATCCAATCGAGCGACCAATCGAGTATCTGCAAGCTCGGCGGTATTTTGTCGCCAGCGGACTTGCGGGCTCGATCGGATTGTGGACCAGCGCGGCAACCACTGTGCCAGTTCTGATCGGCATTGGGTTGGGCGCGCTGCTCAGCAGTGCTTGTTTCAGACGAGCAGCCAATCGAACACCGCCACTTGAATACTCGCCGTCACTTTGGCGATGGTGGGGGGCTGCTGGCTGCGCAGGATCTTTGTTCTTTTACCTGCTGGAGTATTTCCCGAATCAACTTGGGCTAAGGCTTGAAGTGAATCATCCTCTGTACGCTGTTGCTTGGTTAGGCAGCGGCGAACTATTGACGCGTGTTAGTCGTTGGATTGCCTGTGGAGTGCGACCCTGGCAAGGAAGTGTTTCGACAGTGTCTTTGGCGACGGCGACTGTGGCCGTGTTGGTACTGCCTGGAGTGATATGGTTAGGCGCAGGACGATTTTTTTGGGTCGCCGATCCGTTTTTATGGAACCTGCATCATGACTACATCCACGAGTTCAACAGCGTATTGAAGTTCCTAGACGGCAAGCCGATCGTCAGCATATTGGTTCAATATGGCACGCCTATGTTGATCTTGCCGCTGCTAGTTCGACTGGTAACAACAAGCGAACTTGGTTACTCGTGGAAATGTCCGCTCCTACTGGCAGCTTTACCTGCGTGTGTATTGACCGCCATGGGAATGTTGCAGTTCCGATGGCTGATGATGGCCAATTCAATATGGATAGCTGCGATTCCTTTGATGCTGGTCGCGTTTTTTCGGCTAGTCGAGCTAAAACGTTTGATAGCGTACCAAAGGGCCTTAGGAGTAGCGTTGTTCGCAATCCTACTGGCAGCCAATCCGGCCATGCTGATGTTTGACCTCCTCCGCAGCCTAGCCATCGGAACAACGGAAATTAGCCGCGAAGAATATTTTGGCATCTACATCCGAGACTTTGCTCATGGGCTACGTCGCAACGATCAGAAGAATCTGGAGCCGGTGGTGATTTCCGGCCCAACCACAACTACTTATCTCATGTACTATGGAGGGGTGAATGGTATCGGCACCCTTTACTGGGAAAATCTCCTGGGGCTCAAGGCGACCGCGGGAATCTACGCAGCGCAGACCGATACGGAAGCGAAAGAGCTATGTACGAAACATCAGGCAACCCACTTGCTAATTTTCAAAGCTGACTCGTTTGCGCTCGAGTACACAAGGCTGCACAGAGGGCTGCCGCTTACGTCTCAACCATACGACGCTTTTGTGCCCAGGTTAATCGCCGGTGGAACTCCACCTAATTGGCTGAAGCCCTTACGGTATCCACCTCCGCCCGCACAGTTTGGCAGCCACTGGCTATTTGAAATCGTCAATGATTAAATGGCCGTGCCGAAAATTTCGATTTCTACTGACGAGCTCTACGCATAAATCGCCAATGGCCTTGGAGGTTGCGTTGTTCCCAAGTCGCGAAGCGACAGCATTTGATAGCCTGGGGATGCAAATCCCAGGTCTTCGGGCGAGCGACATTCCCAAGTCGCGAAGCGACGGCATGTAATAGCCTGGGATGCAAATCCCAGAGTTCATGACGAATTATGAACCGGTTGTCGCCGCAGCCACCGACCGCCGATGCGGTCGGTGGCTGCGGCGACAATGGTTGTTCGCCCACCCGCTACCTGGGATTTGCATCCCAGGCTACCACATGCCGTGCCTTCGGCACTCTAATACGGTCGATGGCGGATGCGACGAAGGGGTCATGATTGGCATCGCCTCCTGGGATTTGCATCCCAGGCTACCACATGCCGTGCCTTCGGCACTCAAAAGACGCGGCCTTCATACCTTCCGCTTTTGGGGTGGTATCACCCATCGGCAAGCCGCCACGGCAAAACGTGGACCACAAAACGTTTGTGAAGGCCCATTAACAGCCCTGGCGGGGGGTGGAATAGAGAAAGCTTGTGGAAATTTTGCAGAAAAATATTTCTTAATGCGACTCAGTCGGGTTTTCTCATTTCCGAAATCCGGCTATATTACGGTCCGCGTTTTGCTGGCTCGCCTTCCCCACCTTGGCTCTATCTAGTGCATATATCGCGTCAGGACTCGACCGATTCGATGCATTTCATCCCTAATGGGTGTCCTGTTGGATTCTCTGTCCCCACCGAGTATCCACATGGAGATAGTGTTTTCGTAGCGGGATTTTTCTGTGAAGGGAAGGTTAACTTCCATAAGCGACTGAGCCCATCACGCAGCAATTTATCCACAAGTTGTCAGTGACACTTCAGAGGAGAATGATTCTTCGATGGCTACTCCTTCACAGCGACGTCTTCAAACTACGAGCATTCGGCGTTTTGGTTCCGGCCAAGAAACTCTGGAGCTGCCTTCGCTTACCGAACTGCAGACCAAGAGTTATGAATTTTTCTTGCAGGAAGATTTAGCTCCCGAGAAACGCAAGAACCTTGGGCTAGAAGCCGTACTGCGCGAGATATTCCCAATTGAGAGCTATGACAAGCAGGTGTCGCTTGAGTACCTGCGCTATGAACTTGGCAAGCCACGCTACACACCCACTGAGTGTCGTCAGTTGCGCTTGACTTACGGCAAGCCGATGAAGGTCTGGCTTCGTTTGAACCGCGAGCAGCCGATTGAGGAAGAGGTCTACTTGGGGGACATTCCAATCATGCTTGGCGGTGGTGAGTTCATCATCAATGGTGCCGAGCGTGTGGTCGTAAGCCAATTGCATCGCAGTCCCGGTTTGGACTTTGTCGAAGAGCTAGAGGCGACCTCGGATCGCAAGCTGCCCAGTTGCCGCGTGATCCCAGAACGAGGCAGTTGGATCGAAATCAATGTGACCAAGAAGGACACTCTTAGCGTTCGTATCGATCAAAGCGGCAAATTTTCAGTCATGACGTTGCTGCGCGCTATGGCACCGAACCTAGGCACTGACAGCGAACTGCTGCGCACGTTCTACCCAACGATCGTCGAGAAAATCACGGACGGACGCAGTGTCGGTAAAATCGAGGGCAAGATTTCGGTAGACGATTTAGTCTATCCCAGCAAGTCCGAGCGGGCTGGTGAAGTGATTATCGAAGCCGGCCAAAAGATTTCTAAGAACATTGCAGAGATTATCTGCACCAGCGGCATTAAGAAGCTGGAGGTGATGGAATCTCCAAAGACCCCGCATATTGTCAACTCGTTGGCAGAAGACAATACCAGCAGTCACGAGGAAGCTTTGCTTCGGATCTTCCAGCGCTTGCGACCTGGTAATCCGCCGCAACTGGAAAAAGCCAAGGCGCTGTTCCATGAAAAGTTCTTCGACGTGAATCGTTACCGACTGGGTCGCGTGGGCCGCTTCCGCATCAACCGCAAGCTGAATCTTGGGGTGGCTGAAGAAGAAATGACGATGCGTCCCGAGGATCTGATCGCAGCCATCCGATACATGATCGACCTGTTTGATCCCGAGTCGGGTGCGCAGTATGACGATATCGATCACCTGGGCAATCGCCGCCTGCGTACCATCGATGAATTGGCTGCAGACGAACTGCGCAAGGGATTCTTGAAGCTCAGCCGCACCGTCAAGGAGCGTATGAATGCCAAAGAGGTCGACGAGATGTCGCCCCGTAGCTTGGTCAATCCCAAGAGCATCAGCGCGGCCATCGACTACTTCTTTGGTCGCGGTGAGTTGTCGCAAGTGGTCGACCAAACCAATCCGCTGAGTCAATTGACGCACGAGCGTCGCCTGAGCGCGTTGGGGCCTGGTGGATTGAATCGAAAGCGAGCTGGGTTTGAAGTTCGCGACGTTCACATTTCTCACTACGGTCGTATCTGCCCAATTGAAACGCCCGAAGGTACCAATATCGGTTTGATCAGTTCGCTAGCGATCTACTCGCGAGTCGACGAATATGGCTTCCTGATTACACCCTATCGTAAGGTGTCCGGTGGCAAGGTTAGCGACGAAGTGGTGTGGCTGCGTGCCGACCAAGAGTCGGATTGCTACATCTGCCCAGCCGATACGTTGGTCCAGGACGGCGCGTTGGTAGCCGGTCCCAATTTGATCGCTCGTTATCACGCGGACTTCCAGATTGTGCTGCCTGATGAAGTGCAGTACATGGACGTAGCCCCCAGTCAGATGGTAGGCGTGTCTGCAGGCCTGATTCCGTTCCTGGAGCACGACGACGCGAACCGTGCTTTGATGGGCTCGAACATGCAGCGACAGGCGGTGCCTCTGCTGGTTGCCGAGCCGCCGATTGTGGGAACTGGCATGGAACGAAATATTGCGATGAACAGTGCGATGATTGTTCGTGCCAAGAAGGCTGGCAAGGTGACCTACGTGGATGCTAATCGAATTGAAGTTGGCACCGACGTATACGAAATGCAAAAGTATCGCGGCTTGAACGAACGGACCTGTCAAAACCAAAAACCAGTTGTTCGTTTAGGCGACAAAGTGGAGAAGGGTCAGTTGCTGGCCGACGGTGCCGCCACTCATAATGGTGAATTGGCTCTGGGCCGCAATGTTTTAGTGGGCTTCATGTCGTTTGACGGTTACAACTATGAAGACGCGATCATCATCAGCGAGGAGCTAGTTCGAGCCGACACCTACACGTCGATTCACATCGAAGATTTTGATGTGGAAATTCGCGAAACCAAGTTGGGACGTGAGGAGTTCACGCGTGACATTCCCAATGTGTCAGAAAAAGCGCTTCGCAACCTGGATGAATCCGGTGTTGTCCAAGTGGGTACCTACGTGCGAGCCGGTGACGTGCTGGTTGGCAAGGTGTCACCCAAGAGCAAGACGGAGCTGACTCCTGAAGAGAAGCTTTTGCATGCGATCTTTGGTCGAGCCGGCGAAGATGTTAAGAACGATTCTTTGGAAGTGCCTTCAGGCATCGAAGGTATTGTAATTGACACTCAAAAGTTCAGCCGACGCATGAGTCTTTCCGACGACGAGCGAAAGGCGTTCGAGAAAGAGTTAAAGGAAGTCGAGCAGGACGGAAACGCAAAAGTTTCGACTGCGTTCACTACGTTTATTGCAGAGCTTGAGGCGGTCACTGGCGGTCGCATCACCGACGAAGACGGTACGCCGCTGGCCGGTGATCAGGATCCGAAGTTTGTGGTCGAGAACGCTCAGTCGTTCAACTTATCGCGACTGCTCAATCGCTTAGACGAAAAATTCCACGCAGATCTTCGCAAGGTACATAAACAATCTTGGTCAAAGGTCGAAGAGGCGATTGATGATCGGGACCGACGGCTCAATAGCATGAAGCGCGGCGACGAACTACGCAGCGGCGTTTTGCAGATGGTCAAGGTCTACATCGCGACCAAGCGAACCATTAGCGTCGGCGACAAGATGGCTGGCCGGCACGGGAATAAAGGGGTGATCTCCAAGGTTCTGCCAATTGCCGATATGCCCTATTTGCCTGACGGTACGCCACTGCAGATTCTGCTGAACCCGCTGGGGGTACCCAGCCGTATGAATGTGGGTCAGATTTTGGAAACTCACCTGGGTTGGGCCGGTGCCAAGATGGGCTTCCAGTCGATTACCCCGGTATTTGATGGTGCCACCGAAGGTGAAATCAACCAGTGTCTTGCCGATGCAGGATTGCCTAAACACGGCAAGGTACGGCTGATTGACGGACGGACCGGCGAGCCGATGTCGCAGGAAACAACGGTGGGCTTTATCTACATGTTGAAACTACACCACTTGGTTGACGACAAGGTGCATGCACGCAGCACGGGTCCGTACTCGTTGATTACTCAGCAGCCATTGGGTGGAAAAGCCAGGTTTGGCGGTCAGCGTTTTGGGGAGATGGAAGTTTGGGCGCTGGAAGCATACGGTGCGGCTTACATCCTGCAAGAACTGCTAACTGTCAAGAGCGACGACGTGGAAGGTCGGACCAAGATCTACGAATCGATGGTCAAGGGAGAAAACAGTTTGGAAGCCGGCACGCCTGCCAGCTTTGACGTTCTGACCAACGAGATTCGCGGCTTAGGGCTGAACATGCGTTTGGAAAAGCGCAAGATCTAGGCTCTGCATTCTCAAACTGGACGTCCTGCCAAGGCAGCATCCCGATGTTCCTTGGCCACGGCGACCACTAGATGACACGATTTTCAACTTACAAACGCCAACGATTTCTTAAGCTGACGACAGACACTGCTTCACGAATCGGGCGGATCATTTACTACTGATTTTGAATTCTTGATCGATTTCTCGCGACGCTCGGACACGTGGCTAGACCGATCAGAAAACTATTAAGGAGCTTCGGAATATGTCAAACGCAGAAACCACTTATGATCGCGTGAATGACTTTTCTTCGGTCAAGATCAGCTTGGCTCGCCCCCAGGATATTCGCAGTTGGTCATTTGGCGAAGTCAAGAAGCCCGAGACGATTAATTACCGTACCTATCGGCCGGAAAAAGATGGCTTGTTCTGCGAGCGAATTTTTGGACCCGAGAAGGACTGGGAGTGCGCCTGTGGAAAATATCGCGGAATGAAGTATAAGGGGATGATCTGCGATCGCTGCGGCGTCAAGGTGACTCACTCGCGCGTGCGTCGCAAGCGCATGGGGCACATCGAATTGGCGGCGCCTATCGTTCACATCTGGTTCTTCAAAGCGATGCCCAGTCGATTGGGTGCGCTGTTGGGTATGAAGACTTCTAGCCTGGAAAAGGTTATCTATTTTCAGGACTACGTGGTCATCGATCCTAAAGAGACCGGCTTGGAGCCGCTTCAGTTGCTCAGCGACGCCGAGTACCGCGAAGCTCGCAATCAATACGGCGATGGTTCATTTGAAGCTGCTATGGGTGCCGAAGCGATTCGAACTCTGCTAACGCGATTGGACCTAACCGCACTGGGCGATGAACTGCGCAAGGACCTGACCGAGACCAACAGCAAGCAAAAGAAGAAGGACATCAGCACTCGACTGAAGCTGGTCGAGTCGATTCGAGACAGCGACAACCGTCCCGAGTGGATGGTGCTGGACGTGATTCCAGTCATTCCACCTGATCTGCGGCCATTGGTTCTTTTGGATAGCGGCAATTTTGCGACTAGCGACTTGAACGATTTGTATCGCCGTATCATCAACCGCAACAACCGGCTGCGCAAGCTAGCGGACCTGAACGCGCCGGATGTGATTATCAAGAATGAAAAGCGCATGTTGCAGCAATCGGTCGATGCTTTATTCGACAATAATCGATGCAAGCGTCCTGTGCTGGGCAGCAGCAATCGTCCATTGAAATCGCTGACCGACATGATCAAAGGCAAGCAAGGTCGATTCCGCGAAAACTTGCTGGGTAAACGAGTTGACTATTCGGCGCGCAGCGTGATCGTCGTTGGTCCGCAGTTGAAGTTGCACCAGTGCGGACTACCCAAGAAGATCGCATTGGAGCTTTACCAGCCGTTCATCATTCGTAGGCTGAAGGATCTGGGGCACGCCGATACGATTAAATCGGCTAAGAAGATGCTGGAGCGGAAAGATGAGGAAGTATGGGATATCCTGGAGCAAGTGATCAAGAACCACCCAGTTCTCCTAAATCGCGCACCAACGCTGCACCGCATGGGTATCCAGGCGTTCGAGCCGATGTTGGTGGAAGGTAATGCGATTCACCTTCACCCGCTGGTTTGCAAAGGGTTTAATGCCGACTTCGACGGTGACCAAATGGCAGTTCACTTGCCACTTTCGCTAGAAGCTCAGGTGGAAGCTCACACGCTGATGATGAGCACTCACAATATTTTCGCGCCCAGCAATGGACGGCCCATTATGAGCCCTTCGCAAGATACGGTGATGGGTTGTTACTACATTTCGATCGACAAGCCTAACATGCGCGGTGAAGGCATGACGTTCGCTTCGATGGCCGAAGCGGATCTGGCTTACCAACAGGGCGTGATCGATATGCACGCTCGAATTCGCGTTCGACTGCCCAAATTCCGACGCCTGAAATCCGAGGACGGCAACAGCAAATATGGAGATTTGATCGATACCACGTACGGACGTGTGCTCTTTAACATGATGCTGCCCAACGGAATGGATTTTTACAACTCGCCTTTGAAGGGCAGCGACATGGCCGCTGTGATCAGCGACTGCTACGCGCGCCTGGGTCGTAAAGCCACGATTGACCTGCTGGATAACATGAACCAATTGGGCTTCCGTGAATCGACCAAGAGCGGTCTTTCGTTCGGCACAGACGACTTGGTGACTCCTGATTCCAAACACCAGTACATTGCTGAAACCGAAAAGGAGGTCATGAAGCTGAAGAAGAACTACGATCGTGGCTTTATGACTCAGCAGGAACGTTATCGATCCGTATTGGACTTGTGGACTCATGCTCGCGAAAAGATCACCAAGGACATGTTGGATGCGATGGAGAATGATGATCACTTGGGTGCCTGGTATGTCAATCCAGTGTTCTTAATGTCGCGTTCTGGTGCACGAGGCGGTATCGAGCAGATTCGCCAGCTTGCCGGCATGCGAGGTCTGATGGCTAAGCCGACGGGGGAGATTATCGAAACGCCGATCAAGGCTAATTTCCGGGAAGGCTTGACGGTACTCGAATACTTCTCAAGTACTCACGGTGCTCGCAAAGGTCTAGCTGACACGGCGCTGAAGACAGCCGACTCGGGATACTTGACTCGAAAGCTTGCCGACGTTGCACAGAACGTGGTGATCACCTTGGAGGACTGCGGTACTACTCAAAGCATTACCAAGGGGGTCGTCTATCGAGGTGAGAAGGTTGAAGTAAGGTTGATCGAGGCGATCACGGGTCGTGTTTCGCGAAACAACATCGTCAATCCTGTAACCGACGAAGTGATTGTTCGCGAGAACGAGATGATCACTCGCGAAATCGCTCGGAAGATCGAGGAGATGGGACTGGAGAAGATTCAGGTTCGTAGTCCGATGACCTGCGATGCCACTCTTGGTGTTTGTCGCCGCTGCTATGGTATGGATATGTCCACCGGTGCCATGGTCGAAGAGGGGATGGCTGTTGGTATTATCGCTGCTCAGTCAATCGGCGAACCGGGTACTCAGTTGACCATGCGTACGTTCCACATCGGTGGTGCGGTGAACACATCGGTTGAGGACAGCGAAATCCGCACCAAGAAGGCCGGTATTGTCAAGTTTGCCAAGATGCGCACCGTTACTAACTCTGAAGGGTCCGATATCGTTTTGACTCGAAACAGTCAGATCGTGCTGCTGGACAAGAAGGGGCGCGAGTTGGAAAAGTACGACGTTCCAACCGCCGCGTTCCTGCGTGTCAAAGAGAACGACGAAGTAACCGCCGGACAGGTGCTTTGCCAATGGAATCCACACAAGATTCCAATCGTGTCCGAAGTCAGCGGAAAGGTGCGACTGGACGACGTGGTGGAAGGTCAGACCATGCGACTGGAGCGTAATCCAGGCGGTAGCATGCAGATGATCATTATCGATCACAAGGGCGACCTGCACCCTCAGATCGTGATCGAAGATGCTGATGGCAAGCCGCAAGATGTCTACTATCTGCCAGAGCGAGCGGTCGTGACCGTGGCAGAAGGCGCTGTGATTGCTGCCGGTAGCGAACTGGCAGAAATGAACCGCGAGTCCAAGGGTGTTGCCGACATCACCGGCGGTCTGCCGCGTGTTACCGAGATCTTTGAAGCTCGAAAGCCTCGTGACCCAGCGGTTATCGCCGAAGTGGATGGCGTGGTCGAGCTGCTACAGACCAAACGCCGCGGAAAGCGTACCATCGTTATTCGCAGCGAAAGTGGCGTCGAGCATGAACACTTGGTGCCACACGGCAAGAGATTCCTGGTTCACACCGGCGACCACGTGAAAGCGGGTCACGCTTTGGTGGACGGTCCACTGGTTCCACACGACATCTTGCGAGTCAGCGGTGAAGAGGCGGTGCAGCAGTACTTGACTCACGAGATCCAGCAGGTTTATCGAAGTCAGCGAGTGGAGATCAATGACAAGCACGTCGAGGTGATCATTGCTCGTATGCTGCGAAAGGTTCGCATCGATTCGTCTGGTGACACCAACTTGCTTCCAGGTCTGGTTATGGACAAGTTTGAATTCCGTCGCGTAAACGATGAGGTTTCTTCGTGCGTCAAGATCTCGGATCCGGGCGACACAGATTTTGCGGTCGGAGCCATTATTCGCCGTGAAGTTTTAGATCAAACCAACGGGCCGATTGAAGCGATGGGCGGAACACAGGCAAAAGGCAAGAAGCCCAAGCAAGCTTCGGCTAGCACTCAGTTGCTGGGTATCACCAAAGCGGCCGTTCAGTCAAGCAGCTTTATCTCGGCAGCCAGCTTCCAAGAGACGACCAAGGTGCTGACGGAAGCCGCACTAGCCGGCAAGACAGACCGTTTGGTCGGTTTGAAGGAGAATGTGATTTTGGGACACCTGATTCCGGCAGGTACCGGTTTCCGTAGCTTCCAAGAGTCAGAGATCTCCTACCGTCGCGAGGCGCTGGAAGATCTGCTCAACCGTGGCGAGACGGCCATGCAAGATAACTTCCCGTTGCTTGAGCAGAGTCCGGTTTCCGATGATCAGCAGCAGTCCGGTAAGGCTTCTCAGCACTCAGGCGGCTCCGAAGCTCGATCGTTCCCGACAAGTCTGGATCAACTGTTGGGTTCCAGTGAAGAAGCCGGTGATTCGGTTCCATAATCAAACTGCGACTAAGGTTTATGATCAATCTGTGAGATATGAGAGTGCGGTCATACTGGCTCTCATACTTTGGGTCGCGAACCGGCAGCGGTTGATCCTGAGCATTGGGCGGCCAATGGTAACCATTGACGCTGGTATGTAGGATGGGACAATCGGCTCTCCGTTAGGCAGACGGACAAGTCAGGATTGACTTAACGAAGAGCAACCGAATTACGGTTGATTCGTCTTGCTTGGCTCTAGAAAAATTTGAGTATCCTGATCAGTGAAGGTCAGTCCTGCTCGATCGCAGATCTCTTTAAGTAACTGCTCGCGACTGGCACTTTTCACGCTCAATTCAATCAATCGGCTTCGATGTAACGGACTGCACCGGTCGGACCACTGAATCTGAAAGCCCAAGCTTTTGCCGAGATGGGCCAAAATGGATTCAACTGGAAGAGCTTGATCGGTGGAAAAAGTGTATTGCTGCTGAGATTCGCCGTTGGGTGTGTGAGTCGCATTTCCAACCGATGAAGATTTGGAATTTTTAGGAGCCAGGAGATCTAAATGCAGATTGGTCTCTCCCTGGACCATCCAGCGTTTGTCAGCCAATTGCTCCAGCTTGGAGCCGGCATATCGCTTCGATAATTCGATGCGCCTTTCATCTGTCAGACTGCGAGCATAGTTGTCTGACCAAGTTGCCTTTTCAGATAGCGGACTGATTCGCAGATGGACACGGCCACCAGGTTGCGCTGTCTTCCCAGGGTCGCCACCGGAGCCAATTAGCATTGCCTGAAGATCAAAGCCACCCAGCAGTACACTCAGTTGCGTCGCCAACGTACTTTCGGGGAATCGACTTGCATGATACAGGTCATGTGGCACCGGGCCCTGCAACTGAATATGCCAAGTGTCTGAGATCAGTTGCATTAGCTCCTGGGAACTGATTACATCATTCCATTGTAGTGGATGACTGGTCTGAGCAAAATGCCGATGGGTGCTGGACAATTGTCCGTGGAGAACTACCGCAGCCCGCTGGATTCTGGCTAGACGATCTACAGGGGCGATCAAGTAGACGTTTTCAACTAAGCCACCTGCCGCACCACTGCTCGTGGCAACTCGATCCAGTTCGTCAGCTAACGTTGTGGGTACATCGCTTCGACTTAGTTCCACTATCTGACTTGGATCTTGCCTACGATCCAGCCATACCGATATTTGGTACTGAGCCGCTACGTCTTTCAGAATCGCTCGAATAGACTGCTGTGACCAAAGGCTGCAAGACTGTTGCAATTCTCCCGCAGCACGCTGACTTGTGGGCAGCAGCAGAAGATTCAAATGATTGCGATTGTCCTGTGCCGACAAGTTGCTAGTCGCATTAAGCTGCCAAAGGCTCACAGCTAAGATGGCAAGTACTCGAAAAGTGCAGTGGAGCTGCATACGTGAGTTCCTTGATCGCCTGATGTGTCCATTTTATGCGTCTGGACAAATCAGCCAAACTACAAAAACTGGGCGATCTTTGCCGTCCATCAGAAAGATTTGCCCAGTTCGAAGGTTGGATTATACTAAGATTCCACGGCAATTGCTCCAGGTGGTTTTGGGAAGCCAGTAGATTTCACCAATTGCCAAGGAAGATTCACGGGAAGATCGTTTTGAAGTAATTTTAAGAGCATTCCCTTTGGGGAAAGGTAGCCTTCGTTGAATCACCCAGTAACCAAATCGTCACTATTGATCAAACTTTATCATCGCTATTTGAGCGACGGTGATACGGCGCACTTCATAGCTGGTATCGCGCAGCGTTTTATGCCCTCGACGCTGGAGCGACTGCTTCTTAGCGGCAACATTCAGTCGCGACGCGCGGCGGCGCTGGCCATTGGGTTGTTGGGGCAGCAGAGTCACGTTGAACTGTTGGGACCGTTGTTGCGATCGGCGGATCGAAGGCTCCGGCTGATTGCCGATGATGCACTGCGCGCACTGGCAACTCGTGAAGGAACGCTGGACATGCGACAAAGTCTCGAACAAATCGTGCGTTGCAATGAATGTGCCAATTTTGCCAAAACCATCACGCTGGCTACAGCAGCCATGCTAGAGTTTGGCGTGAGCGCTGAATTCTTGCATCAGCGTTCATTGGCCTACTTTCAAACCGATAAAGTTCAACAGGCCATTGATGATTGCCTGCAAGTACTCAAAATGAACCGGTTTCATTACGCGGCCATGGTTGGTCTGGGCCATTGTTACATGGAACTGGGAGATCTGGTAAAATCGCTCTACTGGTTCCGGCAGGCGCTGGATGTTTATCCTGACCTGGAGCCGATTCGTGTTCAAGTCAGTCGTTTGGAGAAAGCGATACAGGGCTCGTAGTTACAAAGGCAATAAAGGATTGGATGTTGTCAGAGTCAGATGAGTCTAGCGCTCAGTTATATTCCCTGATCGGGCTTTTCTACTGCTCGAATTCACAATTGGGCGAATTTAAGAAGGTGATTCCCGATCAGTGCCCCAATCCTTATCGACAACTGCTGTCGCATAGTTCGCACATGACTGTTACTGTCGAGCAATTCCACCATCAATCAGTGGAAGTGCAGGTGCTTCAAAGCCAAGTAGTCGGTCCGCACTATCAGCGAAAGATACTGCTGCGCCTGAAGGACGATGGACGAGCCGTTCAGTTTGGAATCGTCAGATTGACGCTTGGCTTGCTGAGTCAAGCGGTACAAGCTCAGATACTGTCCGAACGCACCCCGCTTGGGCGAGTACTGATTGAAAATGAAGTGCTTCGCCAGGTACGATTACAATCGATTTGGCAAGTAAAATGCGGTGACGAATTGGCGTCTGCTTTTGAGACTCAGCCAGGCATGGTCACGTACGGCAGAACGGCGCAGATCCTGTTTCAACAACAGCCTGCCGTTGAGTTACTAGAGATCGTTGCGCCATGAACGACGCTCAGAATGTACTCGATGCCTTTGACGCAGGCTTCCAGTGAGTTCAGGCTTAAAATTGCACAGTGCATCAGGTTAAAAGGCTCATCAATGCCTAACGAATCCTCACAACCTCCAGACCCGCAGTTCAAATTGGATCTTTGCTCTGATCCGGGCGCGCCTGGTCAGTCGCCACCGAACCGCTCAAACGGCCAAGGCCCACAGAGGCAGCGCCCGAGTGCAGCTTCACCGGTCAGATTGTATTTCGGCTGCTGCCGAGTCTACGCACAAATGGTTCCACCAGAACATGTGATGCAGGGACGCTCCGATATTTGGCGAGCACACTGCCCGCGCTGTGGACGTCTGATCGAAGTGCTATTCCAGTAATCAACAGTTAAACTACCGAACTTATCATCAGCCGGAGTGCATTAGCACCCGGTTTTACTGGCAACCGGACGCTAACGCGCTTGCGGCTGATTAGGCAACTTGTTTACGAACGGTTACGAATCAACCGGGGTAAACTCAGCCTGAAAATCGGCGTAGAGAATCTAAATTGCGACGATCCCAATCGACACCCTCTTGGTCGAACCCTTTTTCAGTCTCCAGGTACATGGGCAGATCCTTGAATTCTGGCGACTTCAAAAAGACAGGCCAGCCTTTGGCACCAATGCACCCCAAGCCAATGTGTTCATGGCGATCGATTCGGCTGCCACAGTCCTTGACACTGTCGTTCGCGTGGACCGCGCGGATCTTTGATAGCACGCCAGACGCTTGAAGCTGTTCCACCATCTGGTGCATGCCTGATAAAGTGCGAAAGTCGTAGCCGGCAGCCAAAGCGTGACACGTATCCCAGCAAACGCCGATCATGTCTGATGGCAAACGCTCCAGCAGCCATCCCAATTGCTCGATCTGCCAACCCAGACAACTTCCCTGACCGGCGGTGTTTTCCAGTAGAAGAGGACAGTGCTTGGGTGCCACGCGACCCAGAGCCACCTGAATGCCGCGCACGATGTTAGCCATGCCATCGTCTGCCGTGCCTGTTGTATGCGAACCAGGGTGCATCACAATTCCCGATAGTCGCAGGTCTTCAGCCCTCTGCCACTCGACAACCAGCGCGTCGATCGATTTGTCTCGCAGCGCAGCGTCGGGCGATGCCAGATTAATCAAATAGCATGCATGTGCAATAGGAGCCTGAATCTTTGCGGCGGATAGGGCGGCATGGAATTCATCAGCTTCCTGGCCTGGCGTCCGCTGGTCGGGACTTGTTGTGCCGGACCTCTTTTTCACCACATTGGGAATCAGGCTTCCAGCACTGGGCCAGGCACGTGGCGAACTGACAAAGATCTGAACGCACTGACACTGCAACTCCTTGGCGCGCTGAACCGCCTGCAATAATCCACCTGCGCAACTTACATGCGAACCAAAACGGTACATAAAAATGTGTCATTCACCATGAAAAAGTGTAGCAGCAATGAACTTTGGGAGGGTGATTCATCGGTCCCGGCCAGCAAGTCCAAGTGTGAAATAAGAAATCTTAAATAACAAATCTTAAATCTCTTTCTTCTTCTTGGCTTTGGTTACGGGATCGCAAAATGGTGTTGTGAACTGGTGGAGAAATCGGGGAAGAAGAGGAATTTAAAATTTGTTATTTTTGAATTGTCATTTGTCATTTAGGGTCAGGCGGCCTGTTAACTGACTTTGGGAACCGGACGCTTACGCTTGCGTTTGCCGGCTGATCGTGTCAAATTTCGGTGCAGTACTAAGTTGAAGCCAGAGCACCTATCAGACCCAAGATCACGAACAGGCCGACAAACAGGAAATTCAGCACTAAACTGACAACACTCAGCCAAAAACCTACCGTTGCCAATGTCTTGTCCTTTGGGTCTGCCTGTCCAGAATTAATTTCATTGAGAGCGGTCCGCCCCATGATGATACCGACGATTCCGAAAACGGCACAAACAGCGAAGCTAAGAATCCCCATCACCAGGACTAAGACCCCTTTGTCCTTCTTGGGATATTGGTGCAGACCGACGCCAGCGCTTCCTGCTACTGTGGCAGCACCGGGGACACTGTACGGATTGCCGCTGTTATGCACCTGACTAGCGGCTTGTGTTCCAGGGCGAAACAGGCTAGCATCCATCCAATTTTCGGTTTCACCGACGCGAATTTTGTAGTTATTGCCAACGCGACCTTCGTAGAACCAACGATTTAGAGTATTTCGGTCCGTGGGTCCAAAGACTTGTCCATCTGCGGTCTGCATCCAAAACTGGTCTGGAAGAGCGCTAGTCGGCTCAAGTGTAGCCCAATCTGCCTGGCCTGAAGCTGGTGCCAAATTAGAACCGGTGGAAGGTTGTTGATCGGCAACCAAGGCGCTGGCCAGGGGTACGGTATAGATATGACCACACGCCGGACATTTGGCTCGCTTGCCAGCATGTTCGTCAGCCACACTAAGCGCTTTTCCGCAACTGGTGCAAATCGTATGAATAGGCATCGGTTATGAAGCTCCTTGCCTTTCCGGATGAAGGTAAATAAAACTCTTTCCAAGTCTACCAGCATAGTTTCCGGCTGAGATGCGTATCAATCCAGGTGCCTCTAGGGCTGCATTAATGGCGGCATAGGTGGCTGCGGCGACATCTTGCAAGCTGCTGCCGTTGATTACAATTTCCATGATCGACTGCACGCCATTAGGAACTCGAGATTGTTCGCCTAACTTGTCCTTCAAAGTCGGGCAATATTCAGCAAACGTACTAGCGATCATGAAGCTATACCTGCTGCCAGCTTTGGAAGCGCTTGCCGCAACCCCTCCTGGGAAGGTCAGGACGGTATTATCACATTGATCTACGGCCGCAACCGCCCGCTCCGCAGCGTCGATCGCAGAATGCTCGCTGACCGACATGAACCACAAGTTACCTCCCATGACTCCATCGCTAAAACCAAAGCGTCGCGTCAGGTAGAACTCACCGCCCATGATCGGTATCACCCAACCCTTGGTGCCATAACGCTGGTCGCGGAATTGATGACCGTCACCAAAGAAGGCCACCTTCCTACCCAGCTTGAAATAGGGCTCGGTATCCAGTCGATTAAAGCACCTTGCCGTGGGGCATGTCAGCACGTTTTGTCCGATTCTAGCCAGCAGCACTCTTTCCAAGTGGCTTTCGCGATCCTTACGAAATCGCGGAACATGCACTTGAATCACTGCTCCGATGCGGCCATCGGGAGTTTCCTGTCCGGGACTGTGACCATCCAATATTCGAGAAACACCTACCTCCGAGTCGCACATGATGGTGCTGCTTCCATGTCCGGTCACTGCGTGACAGCAGTGATCTAACCACTTGCGATCTCTGGCCGTCACCAAGAACTCGGCATAGATGCTGCGAAAGCCTTCGGCGAACGTATCTTCAACGATTTCGGTGTAAGACTGAGTCATGACTGATCGAAAGATAAATCGATTATGAAATAAGTCCATGCGAAAAGCCACAAGCACCTTTCACTCCGGCAACAAGTAATTGGGTCACTGTACCTGAGCTACTGCTTTCGTCCTCGGCCTTGATAAACGTCGGATTGGGTTACCACTTTGTCCATGTAGATATCATGCGACTCGCAGGGGATCTCGGGGAACAGTTGACATTCAAAGGCCAGCGCTATCAGAGGTGCATCTAGTCTTGCATGCTCCAGCAATTTGTCGTAATAGCCTTTGCCGTGTCCGGTGCGGCCGCCATTTCGGTCAAAGGCCACACCCGGTACCATGATCAAGTCCAAGTCTTGCGGCTGTAAGCGTTTCGAAGCAACTTCGCGCAGTTCGGCTTTGGGCTCCAAAATCTTGTACATTCCCACCGACAGTTCATCCATCGATTCCAAATGAAACAATTCTAACAACCCATCGACACAATACGGAATGACGATTCGTTTGCCGCTTTGCAAGGCTTCGGGCAGGGCGTGTCGAGTGCGCACTTCGTCACGAACATCGACATAGAACATCACGGTATTAGCTGAAGCATATTCTGGCAACTGCATAAAGCGACTGACAATCTGGCGACTGACACCATCTTTGTCCAATTGGTTCTTGCGATTTTCGTGCGCCGCAGCTCGAATTTTTTGCTTGGGGGTTAATGCACCAGTATTGCCTGAAGTCGTAGTCATAGTTAAGTGATCCTGATCACAATGGCCAAATAGTTTTACTATGTCGTTATCAATTATAGCGCGGCTTGAATCCGACGTGGACAAGCTTGTGTGCGCTGGGTGAATTGCCAAACCATGTATGGTACGAACGATCAGGGCTCTGGCAAGGGAACCTGGGCTGGAGTTCTCAGATATTCAAACAGGTCGCGAATTTGTTGTTCCGACAGATTATCCAGCAGTCCGTCCGGCATGGGGGAAAGCTCGGTTTTGGCCGTCTGCTGGACTTCGGCGGCAGACAAGGTAAGAAGTTCAGTAGGGGTCTGCAGTTGGAGCGACTGCTGGGTGCTGTTAACTATCAAACCGTTCAGAACTCGACCATCCTGCAGCTCGACGACGCTCATCGTATAGTCCTTGCTGACGATCAGGCTGGGGGCCACGATGTTTTCTAGCCAATAGTCCAGGTTTTGGCGGTTGGCACCCGTCAGGTCAGGGCCGATCTTCTGTCCGGAGCCAAATAGGCGGTGACAACTACCGCAACGCTGCTGAAAAATCTGGCGACCCCGTGAGGGATCGCTGTCTAAACCAGGATTCTGCGTTAGAAGCTGCCGAAGCGATTCAATTTGCCGTTTCTTGTCTTCTGGGGTATCGCCAATCTGCCCCCATACCTCTTTGATGCGCTTGTCCAGTTCCACGTCGCCATGGGAACGAATCTGCCGCACGTCATAAGGCGTTAGATCCTGGGAGTGAATCGATCCGTCAGCTATGGCTTCCAGTAGAACTTGGGCAAACGCCCTGCGCGCGACAAACAAACTAATGACCCCAGGTCGCTCGGGAGCGCGAAACCGCTGGTAGTTTTTTACTAACTGCTCAGCAACCTGAAGATCAGCACTTCCAGAGAGTCCTTGTGCGGCAGCGACATTCAAGCGGCTATCTTTCAGCAGTGGCAAGCAAATATCGAGCAAATCGTCAGGCTGACTACGCACCAACGCCTGAAGAGCGGTCAACCGCAATTCCGGATCGGCTTGCTGGTCCAGTACAAGCGTGCGAGTCTGGTCCAACGTTCGTCCATCACCAAACAGTAGATTCAGCTCGCGAACAATTAGCAATAATTCTTGCTTCTCAACAAAGCCCGGTTCAGAGTCCGTCGAGCCAGATTCTACACTTGCGATCGAGCTGGCCAAAGCCGACCAGGCAGGCGGTGCGGGCAGCTTTCGATAACCCTTAAGCCCCTGAGAAATTCCCTGGAATATCGCCAATTGTATCGGACCGGGGACACGCTTAGCAATCTCCAACAACCGATCGACAGCTTGCGGATGGGTGTCGATGCCGCTGGACAACCGTCGAGCGATCAACCGGACGGTACGTGGCCATTTTGATTCCGCGGTCAACTGAGCTGCTTCCAGCGGCATCACTTGGACCGCCGGAATCAATCCGTACCAGACTTGCAGCGGCAAATTGTGATCGTTAGCATCCTGAGTGTGATGCATCAATGCGGCGGCTATCGGAAAGCGTTGATCTAAAGGGAATCGTTGCATCGCTGAAGCCAACGCCAAACGAACTAGCCCACTTGCATCGTTTTCTGCTTGCTCTGTTAGTCGCTTGATCCACTCGGCCGGAATGTCTGCCCGCTGCGCGTTTCGACCGAAGATATCATCAAGCGACATGTTATCCAGTAGCAATCGCACCGCCCATGTTCGAAGATGTTCGTTAGAATGATCTAGAAGTTGTAACAGAGTTTCACTGGAACATGCTTCCATTGCATGCAAGGTCATCAATGCCTGGTAAGCCAACTGGTCATTGGTACCGCTTAGGACTTTGCGAAGCTGCTCAATACCGGCCTGTAGATCATCAGGCAGGTTATTGCCAGGCTCGTCGCTCGTTTGCTTGGCTCGCTCTGCCAAGATCAGCCGCGCCTGCCGCACGTACCACTGGTTGCGGTGTTCATGAAGCTGTGCCAACTGGATACTGCTTAGAGCGCGCAAGTCCTTCTTTTCGGACGAAATCGCAGATGATTGCGCCTGAGCGGATGTTTTTTTTGAAGCAGAAAATCGAAACACTCGACCGCTCGTTCGGTGAACGCCAGTGTTCTCATGGCACTCCCCAGTATCGCTCCAATCGATTGCGTAAACCGCTCCATCAGGCCCAGTACTCAAATCCATGCCTCGAAAAAATGGATCGCTCGCTTGCAGGATATCTGGAGCGTGGCGGCCTACGTACCCACTGCCCACTCGATGCAGCACTTCCTGGTTAACCCGCTGGCCGTGAATGTTCCAGGTCATCAACCGATTTCGCAGTTGGCTGGGCCAATCGTCGGCTTGGTAAATCATCATGCCTACGTGCGCATGACCGCCGCCGAAGTCACTGGCGCTGCCATCTCGCGAGGTAAACCATGCCTTGCCAGTATCAAAATGCCAATGATCTGAATGAGTATCCAGCAATTCGTACACGTAAGGATTCGGATCTAGCGTGAAGGGCCTGTCCAAATGTGATCCTACAATCAAATGCCACAAGTGCCCATTGACTGTGTTGATGAAGAAGCATTCTCCCCACGAATCCCAATCGTGCCCCCAAGGGTTTGTGGTACCATGCGCTAAGACCTCAAAGACCTGCCGGTGTACGTGGTAGCGCCAAAGCCCACCCTCCAAAGGCACTCGTTGACCGTCGACCGTACCTGGAATGCCAATCTGCCCCGGACAGGACCCTCCGCAGCGTCCATACAACCATCCGTCTGGACCCCATTTCAGACCATTGGCAAAATTGTGGTAGTTCTCGCTCCCTACCGTAAATCCGTCTAACACGATTCTGGCTGGACCATCAGGTTGGCCGTTCAAGGTGGCATCTGGAATAAAAATCAGCTCGGGGGGACACAGTGCCCATACCCCACCATGCCCCACTTCGACACTTGTTAGCACTTGCAACTGATCCGAGAAGACCTGCCGATGATCGTGATGACCATCGCCGTCGCGATCGCTAAGAATGATGATGCGATCGCGGTGGCTCAGATCGAACCTTTGGCTATGGTCGGAATAGGTGTAGTTTTCTGCGATCCACAAACGCCCCATCCCGTCCCATGTCATCGCGATCGGATTCTGAACCGCCGGTTCAGCGGCAAAGACTTGGCAAGTAAGTCCCTCTAGCAATTGAAAAGCGGCCGCCGCTTGATCTGGGGACAATGGTGTTGCCGATGTATCTCGTTCGTTATTGATTGGCTGCAAGTCCTGGGCATTCAGATTTGCCGTCAGCAACATCGAAAGCAGCGAGAGAGTACGAACTAGTTGTTTCATAGCGACGAGCCGTCAATAGCAAAACCCTGCGTGTCAAACGGCGGGCTGGTTCTCTGCCTGATCGGCAAGCTCTTCCTCGCTCTCTTCTGCTGCGGGAGGCGGCAGTACGAAGCCCGACCGCAATAGTGGCTTGAAGCTCATCACCCCATCGTAGCCCCAGATAAGAGCAACCAACATGGAAGCTAGAGTTGCGACCAGCCCGATGTTCAGCGCTAGGCCATTGATGGCCAGAAGCACTGCGGCCACCGTCAAACCAATGACGCACATCGCAATTTTGTAAAGACCGGTTGAAATGTAACGCTGTCGGCTGCTCTTGTGTATGGCAGTTCGCGCAGAACTATTTGCTAATTCCCTAAACGCGGAGATGTTCTTAACCTTCTCTGGTGCATTGGAGCGAGAAACAAAGTTCTCTGCGTTCAGCGGCTCCAAGTCCTCAATCGGCTCAGCATTAACCTTTGGTAGCGACTTGGTCGCTTGCGAAGGAGCGATCAGCGGAGTATTCGCGAAACCCGGTGCGGGTGCAGGGGCGTCCCCGCGCATTCTAGCCAATAGTCGTGACATGTACTCTTCAACACTGTCTTCCTCTGATGTCGCCGGGTTGTTCAGCTTCTGTTCCCTGTGAAGCTGCGATTGCTGATCGGCTTGCTGGCCATCTCCAGAGTTGAACTCTTGTGAGCGAGGTGGATTGTCAAACTGAATCGAATTTGGCTGAACATCTTCTGACTGGTCTTCTATCAGTCCGTCACGTAGGCTTTGCAACAAGTCGGATTGATGTGTTCGAAGCACGAAGTTCTGGGCACCACTTTCGTGATCGAATGACTCTGAAGTTTGGTCCTTCAAGTCACTGTCTGAGGCTTGATAGGATCTAGCTGTATCCAAGCCGTGAGCCTGGGCTCTTTCCGATTCTTCATGCGACCACCAGCTTGGCAAAGCGGGCTTCTGGTCTGTTGAGTCTTCTTCTAGCGCATGCGAAATGCTATTTGACTGGTGAGCCCTGATGTCAAACGGCGAAAGGTCCTCCAATGTCTCCAGTTGATTGTTTACTGGTGCTCCTTCAGGCTCAACGGTAGCTGCTCCGTCGAAAAAGAACTCACCTTCCTCTCGATTGGATTGCTGATTGCTTAAGGCCAACTCTCTTGTAGAATTCGTTTCGATGACGGCTACTTCTAGATTCCATGGCTCAATCGTAGGCTCGGCCGACTCTTCTGTAACGGCGGTCCACTGCGAGGGTGGAAGTGAATCCAGTTGCCAAGCGGCGTCAGTTGGCGTTGAGCTATCGGTTGTCCGAGACTGAAAAGTATCCGCATAGCCTAAGTCTTCCAGCGTGTCCTGTTTTGGAATGTGTGGCTCGGACCACTGATCAAGCCAATTCTGTTGCTGGACGGAAGATTGCAGTCCAGCTTCTTTTGGATTGGTTGGTTCCAACTTGGTCTCTACGGCTGGTTCGAGTTTAACCTGGGCCTGGGTTGTAGAGTTGTCCCACTGTGTTTCGGAGGATTGCAAGCTGTCGGCACTTATCAATTCTTGTTCAAAAAACTCTTGTGGCAAATTCGACGGATGTTCGGCTAGCTGTTTGCCATCGGCGGCCTTTTTTTCCGGTGTCGGCTGGCTATTGGACCCATTTTGCAGATGATTTTCCAGATTCTCAAGTTGCTGCTGCACAGCGTATTGCCACCGCTGGATCTCTTCCTGAGCATGCTGTTGACTGGTCTGCAGATCTTGAATTGCTTCAAGGATGGATGAATCGGACTCTGCGCTACCGACTACGCGAGTGTTCATTTGCTCGACCAGTTGCGAGAATTGATCAAGCTGCAGCTGGACCTCAGATTTCCAGTTCACTTGCTGTTGCTGAAATGATTGCTGCTTCTCGTGCAATTGTCCTAGCGATTCAGTTACCGTTACCATCCCGGACTGCAACTGTTCGATAGCAGTCCGCTGAACGGCGATTTCATCTGATTGTGGTGATTGTTTTGCTTGAGTGTTCTCCTCCTCTGCGATAATGCGTTCAATCGTGCTTAATTGATGGTTCACATCTCGCAGACGCTCGCTGAGCGATTCCATGGTGGCCGACTGTCGTGCGACCAGCGCCGTAATTTCGTCTGACAGCTTCTTCTCAGCCGATTCGTAGGCTTGTTCGACAACCAGTGAATTGGAAATCTGAGCTTGAGTAGCCTGAGCCTGCAACTCTGCGATCGGCATCAACAGGCTTTCGATCTGCGCTTCGAGAGGTTCGATCGTTCGACGGATCAAATTGGACACCCATGGCGCATCCACAATGGCAGCTTGGCTACGCGGATCCCTGTTGACGTCTTTGGCCTCGGATTTGGAGAGTGTCAGTGGTCGAGCCAGTGCGAACCGCATCCGATCCATACGCGGTTGCGACTTCACGCTGGGTGTTATGTCTGCATCACCACGCAGGAGTTCAAATCGATGGCCGGCCACTTCAAAGTGACTGTGCGGCCCAGTCAGCAGCAATTCGTTGACCGAGATGCCGTCTTGCGTCAGGCCAGGTGCCAGCGCGCGGACAAAACATTGGCGAGCACCGTTGACGATCAAAACATGCAGTGGTTCCAGGCCAGGCAGGCTGGACTTAATGGAACAATTATTGGCCGAACCCAGCGTATTTTTGGATTGTTTCAACACCCACTGCTCGACGACTCTGCCCATAGCATCTCGCAAGATCAACTGACCGCCAGCCGGAATCCTGGCGTGCGATGAGCGCATTGTCAGCGGGCTAGTAGTGAACGTACCGCTCTGTGTTGCCGACTTCATGTCGCGATGACTCCCTGTTCAACTTGAGTGGACACAGCCTAAATCAAAGGCCGGACTCGGTTAGAAGCTGGAGGGGCCAAGAAAGACCCTCGTCAATCGGCTATCGACTGGAAGGGCTGCGGGACTAGCAAGAAAGGGCCGCATAGCCAGTCATGTGCGCCCCGGTGGTGAGTGTGGTATCAATTGTTCCGACTGGGCAAAGGGCGGCGATTGCTAGCTTTCGCCGTTGTGGTCATTTGATCACGAATAGTTCTGAACCCGCTAGAATTGCGAATTAGGTCAACTGCCACTCGTCCAGTCGCTTGGATTGGTCAGCAACGATGCTGCCATCCGGCGTTGCGTCCGACTTGATGTCGAACCAGGCTTCATCAAATTTCACAAACCCCGGTTCTCCACGTGCTTGTTTGGCCATGGCCACATTGGTGGTAAGCGCGATGACGGCATCGCCCATGGCTACTTCCGGATAGCATCTAGGTTTGTTTTCAGGTGCAGGATTGCGAATGCACCAAGCCCAGTGTTCGATCTCCTCGGTATAACCACGGCTGACATTTTCGCCAGTTGCCGCCTTGGAAACCGATGCGGCCGCATAGCTACCGCTGGCCTGAGTGTCCAACTGGTAGCCGCCCTTGTCGGATTTGACCGAGACCTTGGCCGAAACATCTTCATCTTTGTACAGCATGATCTCCTTTTCACGCTCAAGTACCAAAGTACCCTTGGTACCCATGACCACTTCTCCATAGCCTCCAAAACCGTTTCCATTGATCGATGAATAGGTGACGACGATCTTTTTCGCTGGGTCTTGTTCGTAACCGGGCAAAGGCTTACCTTTCACCGGGTAGTTCTCGTTCCTGTTGTAGTATCCCAAGTCGAATCCGGCATCGTATTCTGGTCCAGGGAATTCAAAGGTACAAAAGACGTGGTCTTCCACTTCGCGGTCGGATGGGAAGATCAAACGACCACCAACCGCGTGGACCGAAAGCGGATGCGCCTTCTTGCCATCTTTGCGCAAAGCCGAACAGAAGATCGAGGCCGCGTCCAATTGATGGCTGCCCAATTCTGCCATCAAACCGCCACCAGTCCGCTGCCATAACCGCCAACGAATTAACTCCTCCATGGCGGACCGCGAGCGACCAGCCTGTAGTACAATATCTTCATAGCCGTGCTTGGCCGCTTCAACCTCTTTGTCCAGTAACCATGCCTCCCACTGAGCCACTTTTTTCGTCAGCGACTCGATATCACTTGGGCTCTTGGCAGACTGGAGTTCATCACGAAAAGTCTTCAGTTGCTTGGCAATGGAATCATCACCCGGCAATGGTACTTGCCAACTGTCTTTGCCAGGCTTGTTGCCACGATGCCACTGAGCCCGAATATGATGCAGTTGACCTAACAAGCCAAATCTCAACAAATGTACCGCATTGTCGTACAACACGCTGTAGTGTCGCTGATGGCCAGTCGCGCACTGCAAGCCCGTTTCTTCTGAAACTCGGGCCATCACCTTGCACTCGGCGATATTATGCGCCATCAGTTTTTCTGTCAGTACGTGTTTGCCGCGTCGCATGGCCTGAACCGCCACCGGCGCGTGCAGCCACAAAGGTAGAGCGATAATCACCGCTTCAATTTCGGGATCATCCAACAGCGCTTGAATGCCGCCATTTTTTTGATCGTAGACTTTGACGTTTTCGCGTGCCTGAGCCTCGCTGCTGTAACCGTATTGCTTGATCAGGCCAGGCCGAGCATCCAGAGCTGCGCTGCTGGACCAATCGCCGTGGAAAGCGCGGTGGATACTGCTGGGCCTTATGTCAGAAATGGCTTTGACCGTAACATACTGTGGCGTGCAGCCACCGATCAGCACATTGCCTTCATCGCCGACACCGATAACACCCACGCGGACTGGATCGCTGACACCTTGGTAGCCGAAATACATCGCGCCAAGTCCGGCACCTGATGTGACACCGGCAGCAGCCACGCCTTTGATAAAGTCGCGGCGCGTCACGCCAACAGCTTCATGGAAATTGTCCGTACCGGTTTGCTTCTGCTCAGCACTTAATTCAAGCATGGAATAAATTCCTGGATTTTGTCAGGGGATGTGTAAAGGTCCGCAAAGAGGATAGAGTCCGCTAAGCGGTGGCAGGCTTGCGCGACAGTTGTGCGGCCAATCGATTCTGTTTCCATGCCCACACAAAAAAGTCTAAACCTGCAAAGCGCCCTGCACCGATGGCAGCCAAGGCCAACAGCGCTAGAGCTTCGATGGAATGAAAATAGGTCATCTGAGTGTTTGGATCACCTGGAAATTGCGACAGAACAACACCAACCAGGAAAGCCGCACCCAGCGAACTAGCCAATGGGACAAATAGTCCAAGGATCAGCAATACACCTACCGTCAGATCAAATATGGGTATCAGCTTATCCAAAGTTCGCGCACTGAAAAACGATTCACCTGGGCGATGAAAATAGAATCTACCAGCCTCCAGTTGCTGCTCTCGCGTTGCGACGCCGTTGAGCTTCTGTTCATAGTTCCTCCAAAGAGCGTCGACCGATTCCAGAACGGGCTTGACGGCGGCCAGCCGTTCTTGGGCGATCGACTGCTTCTGAGATCGCAATCCGGCGATGTCGCCCCAAACTGCAGATTGATTCATGCGATCAATTCTTTCCGCGCCTTTGGCATACTTTTCGATCGCTTCCTGATTCTCGGCGTACAACTGGTCCAGATTCTCCAGGTGCTGGTTCTTGACCTTCTCCAAGTTTCCAACCTGCTCTTTGGTCAGCAGAAAATGCGTCTCAGCTTGTTTGGCGGCGTCCGCGAACTTTTGCTTAATGGCTAGCTCGACCTTCTTGTTGTCCGAGACTTGAGTTTCTAGTCTGATTTGGCCGTCGTTATCCCATATCAAACCGCGAAAAAGTCCAGCAAAACGCCCTTCGGAGGATTTCAAAAAACCTTCCGACGAGAAATTGCCGGATTGGATTTTTTGGCTGCCTTCCATAAAGAAGTGCCAGCCAATCCCCAATCGCAACGCAACGATGGCGATCAGCCCCCAAGTTCCAATACGTGTGTAGTTTCGCATCGAGTCAAAAAACTTAGAATTGAGAAACCCTAGGGAAGGACACGGCCCCGGCAAAGCTGCCGCCGCAGTATCAAATCCAGATAAAGCACTTTGCATATATTATGGTCGTCCGACAACGGTCAGCCAAGTGTAAATAAGTCCGATCCTACGTGGTCGATCAAATTTGACTTAGCCGGACTGGGCAGGAGCGGTGTCTACTAGTAAGATTCCTTAGAATGGGGGTTCCACAGAAGCACCAATGCAACTACCTCGCCTGTCAGAGGACAAATCGAAACCTGCTGACTTGTCGCAGAGCCCCAATACACTGTGTTCTTGCCAAGAGCTGCGTAGATCGTCAGTTTAATTCTGACCTATTGAGGCAGTTTTTGTCAGTATGTGCCGATTGCACATGCCCTTTGCCCTCGTAGCTCAGTTGGATAGAGCAACGGATTTCTAATCCGTCGGTCGCAGGTTCGAATCCTGCCGGGGGTGCTGATTTTTGAGATTACGACACCTATTCCGACACCTATTCGCTATAATTCCCGTAGGGTTCGTTTCTAAACTCTACGGGGAAATCACAAATGGGAAGGCCAGCAGTAAAGACCGTCCTATCACTTCATCCAAATGGCCAGTGGTATAAGAAGGTTCTAGGTAAGGCGTACTACTTCGGCACTGACTACGATTCAGCGATGGCCGAGTATCTTGATTGTCGCGAACACTTACTAGCCGGACGAGGAAAGCCAATAAGGTCAGGTGAACCAACTTTGGCAGAGTTGGGAAATCTCTACTACGACGGATGCTGCAAACGGGTTGCGTCAGGTGACTTAGAGCAGCGGTCGCTTGACGACTCGAAGAAATCTCTAGATCGTCTAATCGATTTTCGCGGCGGTAAGGATCACCCCTCCCAATGGGGGCCTTTGGACTATTGCGACATTAAGCAAATGTTGTTTGAGCCGGTCCCGCGTTCCAAGAAGTTGTCAGGTGGACGAGCTACCAAAAATGGCAGGCGGGCTGCCACTACAGTCAATGGCGATGTCCGCAGGATCAAGGCTTTTCTGAGTTGGTGTCGCGACACCCAACTAATCAGTACTTTGAATTTTGGGAGGGAGTTTTCCGAATCAGCAGCTAGGGTGAATCGACTTGCAAAGCAAGCCGCTGGTAAGCGAGTATTCAGCAAGAAAGAGCTAACGGCAATCATTGGCAAAGCTACCGACTACTTCCTGCCGGTAATCATGCTGGGTATCAATGGCGGTATGGGAGCCAAGGATATCGCTAATTTGCGTCTGGATCAGTTTGACGGGTCAGAATGGCTGGATTGTCCTAGACTTAAATCAGGTCAAGCTAGACGGATTTGGCTATGGCCAGAGACCCGAAAGATAATCAAGCATTATCTATCGAAGGTGCGTCGGGAGCCGTGGGCTACCAACTATGCAGATATCGCATTCTTGACAATGCACAGGACGCCGTGGGTCAGGGAGCGGGCAGACGCGGCTACTCAGGCATTCGCAAAAGCTAGATCAAAAGCAGGCTTAAAATCTGGCACGTATTACGATCTACGAAGGACATTCCAAACGATAGGAGATGAGACTTTAGATTTTCCAGCAGTGGGCTGTTGCATGGGACATATTCCAAAGACTTCAGACATGGCCGCCAGGTATCGTGAAATAAATGACGAGCGAGTCAAAGCTGTTTGCCAGCATGTACGCAAATGGCTGTTTGGGAAATAATCAAATTGTCGTGAGGGGAGTAGCTACCCCGCGTTGGTTCCGGTTGTTCTTCACTCCATGAGAGCAGCCGGAACTGACAGCGACTTCAAAAAAATGGAGTATCTAAAATGTCGATCAATGATTTTGCTAACGTTGTTGCACAGTCATTTTCTCAGGCTACCGATATCGTCCTGAAGCGAGACACCCTATCGCCTGGACAATTTGAGCATGCCTATCGATCACTGCGCGAATTGTTGTCAAAGTACGACCACGGCAAAAAGTATTGGAATGACCTACCACAAGAGCCAGCGACATTCGGTCAGTATCAACGTGCTGGCGATAATGCTCTGCACGTCGGTTTGCTGTTCGCTAAGAGCGTGTTCAATGCGTTGGAGGTGTCGAAAGTCAACTCGCTAGGAATGTTTAAGGCTGACGAGCTAAAGCCTGCACAGTGGAAGAAGTGGAGTAAGGCAGCCGCTAAGGAAATCGGCACTGTAACGCTAGAAATGTCGGCGTGGTCGAACTCCGCATTCCTTCGCGACACTGAATTGATTCTGCGAAAGATGGCGGTAGAGATTGGTAACGACAAGCCTACACCCGATGACAAGCCTATCACCATGCCGGCACTTTATGAATTGTGTGTCAAGAAATTAAATAGGGTAGGTGTCGTTTTCGCTGCAAGTGATTCAACGGTTCGTGGATGGAAGAAGAAGAGTAAAGACTTTCCGCCGACGATGACTTGGAATGCTGTTCGGAAGTGGCTTAACGACAAGAAGGACTACGATATCGGACCGCCGCCAACAGAATGTTGACTTCCGTTGACTTCCGTTGACTTCCGTTGAGTAGGTTATTTTCTTGCATTCTTCTGCCGAGTGTTTTTGTATCCTTTTTGCATTGTTGAAACCACTTTTCGTTTCCAAGCAAAGGATATCTATCGTGAAGGCACTTACCACTAATCAAGTGGCCGAGATTCTCAACTGCAATTTGCAGCGAGTCCAAATTCTCATTCGTGAAGGCAAGTTGCCTGCTATCAACATTGCCGTCGGCGAGAAGAAACCGCGTTGGCGTGTCCCCCAATCGGTTCTGGATGATTTTATGACGCCGACTAATCGTCCTGTCGCTAAGCCTATCGCGACACGGAAGCGACAACGGATTGATGCGAGTGTTCCCAAGGTGTTCGGCTAAGAAAACGAGTCGGGGTGGCCGCCGTGAAGCAAACCACCCCGCGCGCAGTTACTACAAGGATTCTACCCGAATGGAAGCGAAAGTCAAGCCACAGGGACACTCAAGCGCAACACCCTGCAACGACATGGAGGGCAGCCGTGAGTAAGTCCATAACGCTAGACCGTGGCCAACAGTTGATGTTGCTACGCAAGCTTCAGTTGCCCAATGTTGGTACTTTGCATCCGGGCATTATCAAGTCCATTCTGCGAACGGTTGACGGCTACGGGGCTACATGCTGGGCGAGTATTCCAACTATTGCGTGCGAAACCCAATTCAGCGAGCGAACGGTTTACAGGGCTCTCAGTATTTTGGTCGAGTTGGGTTACCTGTCAAAAGATTCTAGGACGGGTCAAACAAATTCTTATTCAATCAATTGGGACCAGCTAACCCCTGTCTCCCGGTCAGGGGTAGAGCATACTGAACCCCTGACTCCCAGTCAGCCCACCCCTGACTCCCAGTCAGTAACCCCTGACTCCCAGTCAGTAACCCCTGACTCCCAGTCACCCAATACGAAAAGAAACGTAATAGAAACGAAAAAGAAACGTAATTCTTCGTCCAAGCTTCGCTTCGACGGTGAGGATCTGAAATTCGCTGAATGGATGTTTTCTAAGATTCGAGAAGTGGCACCCAAGTCCAAGAAGCCTAACTTCCAAGATTGGGCTAACGCTATCCGATTGATGCGTGAAGCCGACAAGCTGTCCTTGGATGAGATTCGCAAAGTGTTCACATGGGCGAATCAGGATCAGTTCTGGAAAACTAATATTCTGAGCGTGGGCAGTCTGCGGGAAAAATTCGCGGGACTCGATGCAAGGATGAGATCACCAAGTGCAGTAAATGGCAAACCCCGTTTTACAAGTGCCGACTTGAAAACCCTTCAAGCTAACCCAAATGCAGGAAAAATGTAATGTCAAGAAACTATTACGCAGAAGCAGTTGAGATTCGGAAGAAGATCAAAGACAACGAAGTAATCACCGACGATGAACGACAACTGGAATCGAAAGTTTCGGAATCGGTTAAGGCGTTTGAATGGGCGATGCAACTTCGAGGGAAACGATACAAGCATTGCAGTTTTGAAAACTACCAAATTCAAAACGAACGGCAGCGAGACGCAGTGGATAAGCTGAGGGATTACGCGATTAACGCCGAGGCAAACATTGCAGCCGGAAAGAACATCATCATGTATGGTGCCAAAGGTTCGGGCAAAGATCACCTATTGGCCGCACTAGCTAGGGCTTGCGTGGTTCATGCGTCACCGTTGGTCTATTGGTGGAATGGCGCGGATCTATTCACTAAATGGCGTACCGAGGCAGCCGGCGAGCGATATCGTGACAGGCCGATGCAATTCAGCGAAGGCGACGAACGAGAGTCCGATATTCTTTGGCTATCAGATCCAACTTCACCCAGTGGGCATCTGTCAGACTTCGTGGAAAGCAGATTGTTTTCGCTGATTGATTATCGTTACAGCGACATGAAGCCCACATGGATTACAGCTAACGTAGCGGATGCGAACGAACTATCACAACGCATTGGCAGTGCGGCGGCGGACAGGTTACGGCAAGGTTGCCTAGCGATCTATTGCGATTGGCCGAGCTACAGGACGGGTGAGTAAATGATGAAGCAAGCCAAGCTGAAGCCAGCCAAGTGCAAGTCATGCGGTCGGAAATCCTACTGGTTGATTGTGGGCAGGTGCATCGAATGCCACAGGGAGCAGCGAGCAAGGGACACAGCAGGGCGGCGGCTAGGTTCCTCTGCCATTAGGACCAGACGGGGGGTCTACGCGATGCTCGGTTCTTGTGAACACTCCCAAGACGTGACACGCAAAACGGAAATTTTCTGAAAGGATGAAAATGGATAAGAAAAGTAGATATTTTCAACCGCTTGCCGAACGGGTTGCCAGCGGTCAGACGGTGCGATCATCGGCACAGGAAATTGGTGTTGCCGAGTCCACAGCTTACAGGATCACCAGTCTTCCAGAGTTCAAGTCAACAGTCAGCGAGTTACGGACCGCCAGCATGGACTCGGCACTTGGAAGGCTATCCCAGGCCGCTAGCAGAGCCGTGGAGCGTCTTGAGTGTGTACTGGAATGCGATGACGTTGGGGCAGTTGTTCGTGCAGCCAGTGTGATTCTGGACCGCTTTTCGCGACTAAGCGAATCTGTAGACCTACGTCGAAGAATTGAGGCACTTGAAGCAAAAGGGGAATCGAAGTGAACGCAAAAAAAAGAATCGCCAGACTTGAGTCAGAATCCAATGCCGAGCCGGACCACAGCCACCTAGTTCGATTACTGGGAATTAGCGATGGTTGGAGTTGGCCGACACGATATACCAGCGGAAAAAATTACAACGCACAGCAACTAGCACGGCGTGAGGTTTTCGAGCGTGGCATTCCCTATGCTCCATCTGAAGGCGGTGCAGATGCCAGACAGCGGGATCACAGGTTGCGGGAGGCGATGGTGCAGGCTGGATGGTGTCTGCCATTACGCGGTGGCCGATTGCGTTTGACGATTCAGGGGGACACTTTGGCGCGGGCGATTGTACTGCAACGTGGCTTGACCGATCCTATTGTCAGACTCGCATTCTGCCTACTGTCTACACTTCCACAAGATCGGGAGGGTGGCTACGTCAGCGAACGGACGCTATTCAGTCTTAAGCCTACGCAACGTGATACCGCCGAATGGCACGAGGAATCTGAATGGATGCTACCGCTAATCGCGTTCGGGTTCATCGATGTTATGTCGTCAACAATCGGTGAGATTTTTTATCGAGCAGTCGCAGATGATTTGCCAGAGGTCGAGCCGGTCCAGATGGAGTACAGTTCCGATCTGTGCCAACTCTACTCGGATGAGTTTTCCGGCGTGATAAAAAAAAGAAATGCAATGTCGCGATGCTCAAACGAAGTTTTTATTGCGATGCCAGGATCAAAATAAAGTGAGCCGTCAACGTGGCGGTTCTGTGTTCAGTGTGTTTTGTTTTGAAGGAGTCAGAAGAAATGGTTAGTGTTGTTTCGGAAGTTTTTGAAAAGGCCGCTCGTTCGAAGGCGGAAAAACAGCGGCAGAATTGGCTGGCGTACAGCGACTTATTGCGGGATTTGGTAGCGGGAAATGATGTGGACGCGACAGAATTTGAGATCGTTTTGCAAATGGTCCAAAAGACGCAGGCAGAGGTTGAAAACGACGTTGAGTCGATGCGACGGCGACTGGAATGGTACGCGACGTATCAAACCAAGCCAGAGAAGCAGGCGGCATTGCAAAAGGCTACTTCTGAATTTGAGGTGGCACAGCGGGAGTATACGCAAACCTTGCAGCGGTTATCTGCCATTGTTTCGGCGAAGCGGTCAGTGATGACCGAAACCGAGCTAGGGTTGAGTATCGCAATTGATGCAGAGACTCGCTTGATTCAAAATTGCAACGATCCGGGGATCCAATTTGAGGAGAAGGAGATCACTCGTAAACGGTTTGAGGTTATTGAAAAGCGTCGGTCGATTTTGGAGCTGCTAGACTTAAACTCGTTGGGATCACCAGCGAGGAAAGTTTACGATGTTGAAGAGGAAATCCGCAAGCTCAAAGACAAGATTGCGTCGGAGCGATGGATTTACCAGCCAGGAATTGTGGCCGAATACAAGCGAAAAATATCGGCATGGGAAACACGCCTTGAGCAGATGCGACCTGTCATCGACGATCTACGTCGTCAAAGTGCTGAATGCGATTCCGAACTAGCTAAGCTGACCAACGATATGGCCGAGCTTCAAAAAAGAAAGTTACAACCCTAAACGTCCTTGTGAGTGCCGGGGGCGTCAGTCGATTACATGCGGTTGACTGGCGTTCCCCGGTTTTTCCATCCACATTTTTTGAAAGGTTATCCAAGTGACTACAGCAAAATCGATTTGGAAGAAAGTTGAAGAGCTGCGATTGTCAGGGCCGGAGCTTTTGGAGTTAAATACACTTTTGTGCAACGAGTCGATTCGTCGGCAAAAAAAGCAAAAGCCGTTTTCAGTTGCAGTAAAGGTGTCGGGCCGTGTGAAGCGAGTTTGGGATTCGGTGATTAGTGGCAAATTAAACCTTGAGGAAATTGGATCACTTGCATCGGCGTGTCGCGGTGAAGAGTGGTGCAGTCGCCACTACCGGTCGTATCAGTGGCCACAATTCCCAGAGCCAAAAACGTCAGGGCCGTCGATTCGGCGAACTATGCTGAAAGAGATTAGGCGGGTTTGAAGTTGCCTGCCTACTGGGCGCGTCGTCGGGAGTTCTTAATTCCTTCGACCGGCGGCGTGTCCCGGTTTTATCTACCAGCCACCACAATCGATTCTAACGCATTGTGTCGAGTTCTGGACTGTCATATCGTCCAGAGGCGTCAACGCTCGTTAGGAGCGATTCTGAGCGATTGTTTTGCTGGCAAGTGCATTCCGCGTGCGTGCGTGCGAGGGTGAGACAGGGCGACACAATCTAACGCCCTCAGATCCAACAGTGCATCCCGCGTGCGTAGACGCGGTGCGAAACGCCAAGAAGGGAACGACAGTCGGTGAGGCTATTGCAGCCAGGGAGAATCCATTGGCAAGCGGACCAGGAAAGCCAAAGGGGTCAAAAGGTGGGAATCAGTATACAGTTGCTTTCGCCACATTGTCCGTTGAGCCTGTAAGTTGAGGGTGGAAATTAGTTCCACCCTCAACCAAAGCCGCTCCGATTCCAGCACAATCCAAATGTTGATAATACAAACAAAAGCAAACCAATAGGTGGCAACGACACCACCTACGCCCTCCGTCGCCTAGCCCGAGACAATCCTGAACTGCTCGACAAGATCGAAGCGGGTGAGCTATCCGTCAATCAAGCTGCGATCCAAGCAGGCGGCTTGTGAGTGCTTGGCAGATGCGATTGATGAAGCGTTGGAAAGCGGTGAGGCAACACGAGGGCACAGTACAGCGTTCCAAGTTGGAACGCATGAGATTGCTTGTGCCGAAGTTGACCGCTGCTAGACGAGGGGGTAGATATTCTCAACCCCCCCCCAATCGCCGTTGCATCCCGCGTGCGAAGGCGAATCAGTCGGCAGGCGGTGGAGATCAAAAACCACTTGTCAGAAATCTGACAAGTCATCCCTGCCATCGATCGACACCAAGAAGGAGCTTGCCAAAGCTACTGGCGGACGGTTGAGCCATGATTGCGGCGAAGATGGCAGACATGAAATCAGGTGCGCGGACTGACCTAGGATCAAATGATACTAGGTCTATTACAGATGCCGCTTCACAATTGAACGTCAGCGAGCCAAGGCAGCAAGTCAGCTTGGCCGATGCGATTGATGAAGCACTGGAAAGCGGTGAGGCAGTACAGCAGAGAGTTGAAAATTCTCAAAGAGTATGTATTGCAACTTGCAATACAGGTGTTGATGTAGCCGAGGTAGACCGCTGGCGAAAGCTAAGAGCGATTCCAGAGGACGCGAGGCAGGACTGATCGATATACGACATTGATAGCAGGTGTCGCGACACCTATTCTAAAAAATGTAGATAATTTTTCCTAATGTTTTCTAGGGTTTCTTAGATATTGACGAAAAGCGAGAAAGCCAATAAAAATAAGGAAATCTTGCAAGTCGCTTAGGTATTTCTAATCCGTCGGTCGCAGGTTCGAATCCTGCCGGGGGTGCTTTCACTGCTAAGGCGACTCGGGATTGACAACGATACTTACATTCCTGTTGCCCAAAATCCCTATGGCGATTGAAAATCTTTACGGTGAATTGCCGATCTGAACAAGAATAGGTACACTCTTTCTCGCACGGCGCACCGGAAACTACGACCCGTCAAAGGTCCAGAGTGCGAAATATTGCGGTGCCGTAGCTTTGAATTTTTGCGAAGACAAGCATTTCTCAAACCACTGGAAGTGGAGTAGCTGAATGACCAGCCTAACGAAGAACGCTCCAACCGAAGCTGCTGCTGCTCGGTTGATTGTCGATGGTAAAGAGCTGCAAATGTCGGTCGTTGTCGGCTCAGAGGCCGAAAAAGCGATTAACATCGCAAACCTGCGGCGAGATACCGGCTACATCACGATCGACGAAGGCTACGTTAACACCAGTTCGACAACTAGCGCGATCACCTACTTGGACGGCGAAAACGGAATCCTAAGATATCGCGGCTACCCGGTGGAACAACTGGCAGAGCACTGTGACTTCGTCGAGACATCCTATCTACTGATTTACGGAGAATTGCCTAACGCCCAGCAGTTGGCTGGATTTCGCGATTCGATTCGAAAGCATACGATGCTGCACGAGGACATGAAGTCCTTTTACAACGGCTTCCCGCGTGATGCTCACCCAATGGCCATTTTGGCTTCGGTGGTTGGTGCCTTGTCAACTTTCTATCAAGATTCACTCGACCCACACGACCCTGCCCAAAGAACGATCTCGATTCATCGTTTACTTGCCAAGCTGCCAACGATCGCCGCATATAGCTACAAGAAGTCGATTGGTCAGCCATTTAATTATCCAAAGAACGATTTGTCTTATTGTGAGAACTTCTTGCAGATGATGTTCGCTGTGCCCACGCAACCCTACGAGCCTGACCCGGTATTTGTCGAAGCTCTGAACCTACTGTTGATATGCCACGCAGACCACGAACAGAACTGCAGCACCTCGACAGTCCGCATGGTTGGTTCGTCCAACGCGAATCTGTTCGCTTCTATCGCCGCAGGAATCTGTGCCTTGTGGGGACCACTGCACGGGGGAGCCAACGAAGCCTGTATCAATATGCTAGAGAAAATTGTGGCCGATGGGGGTAATGTCAAGAAGTATGTGGAAAAGGCCAAAGACAAGAGCGATGGCTTCCGCTTGATGGGCTTTGGGCACCGAGTCTACAAGAATTTTGATCCGCGCGCGACGATCATCAAAAAGGCATGCGATAAACTTCTGCAACGCTTGAACCTGAACGACCCGCTGTTTGAAGTCGCCCAAGAATTACAAGAGGTCGCGCTTAGCGATCCGTATTTCCAGGAACGCAAACTCTATCCAAATGTCGACTTCTATTCGGGTATAATCTACCGAGCGATGGGCTTGCCAACTCAAATGTTCACCGTACTGTTTGCCATCGGTCGCCTGCCCGGTTGGATCGCTCACTGGGTTGAAATGCACGAATCGCCGTCCACTAAGATTGGTCGTCCAAGGCAGGTCTACACTGGACCGACCAAACGGCAAATCGTGCCGATGAACCGGCGCAGCTAAGCGATTCTTTGCTGCGTTTATCTAACACTGGTTTTGGCAAGAAAGTGTTGTGAAGCCATGGCAACTGTTCAGGAGCCAGCCTCAAGCAGTCTAGCCGGGCTAGCTCAAGTGGTACGGGATTCGATCCCGGTTCCACTCCAAAATCAATCCATTCTGCGTCAGAGCCTACTGTTCGCAGAACTATCCCACTTGGCATACTTTTCGCCCGAGGAGGTACAGCAAGCGGTTGAGCAGTCGGGCATCGAAGGCTATGAGTTCCTGAATCAGGAAAGTGCGCAGGCTTATGTTTTTACAACCAGTCATGACTGCATCGTGGTCTTTCGGGGTACCGAGCCAGATGATATCAACGATATCAAGGCGGATGTCGATGCGGTCATGGTGGTGGCAGAAACACTGGGTCGTGTGCATCGAGGCTTCAAACGTGAGTCGGATCGCCTTTGGGAACCACTGGAGCGGCTGCTCACGAACAACCACAAGCCGCTCTGGTTTACGGGGCATTCGTTAGGCGGTGCTATTGCTACACTGAACGCTGGTCGCTGCGTCTTATCGCCAATTCCTGCCAGCCCTTCAGGGTTATATACCTTCGGTAGTCCGCGCGTTGGCAATCGTCGATTTATTAACTACGTGAAACTGAATCACTATCGCTGGGTTAACAACAACGACATCGTACCGCGTCTTCCGCCTCGTTGGTTGGGATATCGCCACGCTGGCAAAGAGCTTTACTTAAATGCTTATGGACAAGTGCGCACCTACACAACTTGGCGCCGAATACGCGATCAGTGGCTAGGCTTTCTACTAACTTTGCGGGCTTGGAAAGTAGATCATGTCACGGACCATTTGATTACCAGCTACATTGTGCACCTTCAGAAGGCCGTTGACGAAGAGACTCAGGCACTCAGGCTGTTAATGAATTTTGCCAATTCGCAAACCGCCAAACCTTGAATTGACCAAGAGCGATTCGCCAGCAAGCTATAAATAATATTTCACGCGGAGCAGCAATGAAGATAGCCTACCTAGACACCTTCAGCGGTATTGCAGGCGACATGTTACTAGCGGCACTTGTGGATGCCGGCGCAGACCGTGAACTAGTCCAACGCAGCGTACAGTCGCTGGGATTACCCGAGGTCTGCTTGAACTTCTCTGAGACAAATCGCGGTGGATTCCGTGCATTGCGTTTAGATGTGATATACCCTCAAGAGACGATTCACCGGAACTTGAGCGACATCCAGCAGATGATTCAGCGCGGCAACCTGAACGATCGCCAGCGACAAATGGCACTGCGAGTCTTTCAAAAGATTGGTCAAGCTGAAGCTTACGTACACGGCGTGCCGATTGACAATGTGCATTTTCACGAAGTGGGTGCGGTCGATTCTATTGCGGATATCGTCGGCATCGCGGTTGCTTTGTGCGATTTGGAAATCGAACGTTTGTTCTCAGCGCCACCTCCAACCGGCTCGGGTACCATTCAAATCGCTCACGGTCGAGTTAGCGTTCCCGCACCGGCAACCGCTGAATTGCTGAAAGGAATTCCCATTACCGCATCGAACATCCAAGCCGAATTGACCACACCTACGGGAGCCGCCGTTCTTGCCGCTCTAGCAGATGGCATCGGCCCACTGCCGGCCATGCAAATCCAAAAAATTGGCTATGGAGCGGGTCATCGAGAGCTACCAGAACAACCAAACATTCTTCGCGTTTTAATTGGCACTCAACTGGCCGATCAGACTACGATCATGCCTTCGAACACGGCCGGTGCAACAGCCTCTTCGCACAATGATCACAGTCATGATCATCACCATCATTAAGATCGATACACCCGCGAATCTTTCACTGATCCCAGCGACGATTGCCTTCAGTTCGCATCGCCCCGCAATCGATGAAGACCCGATGGTTAATCAAAAGATGCGCGCCAGCCCACCGTCATCCCGAATAACCCGAACTGATACGCTAATTCTAACAACTTATAGGAATAGCCATGTCCAATAGTCACCTGCAAACACTAATGATGATAGCCGGTATCGGCCTGATGTGCTGGGTGATGCTACGCGGTCGACTAAAGTCCAAACGCCGATCCAACGAACCTTGGACCGTTCCTTCACTGAAGCACAACGGCAACGCCAACTTGGGAGCGTCCCAGTTTACCGGCACCTCGTCCGTAGGAGCACCTGCGGATGTGCTAAAATGGCAAGTTGAATTCTATGAATTGGCGCGGCAGTTAAAAGCTGAACTGGACTCCAAGATGGTAGCTGTACGGCAATTGTCCTTAGACTTTGATCGCGCTGCCAACCGACTGGAACACTTGATTCAGGCAGCCGATCTTTCGGGCATCCCAGTCGGGCAGAAAGACCAGATTGTGCAGCACTTAGGCCAAGCCGGTTGGACTCAGGGTCAAATCGCAGCGACTGTTGAGACGAAATAAGAACCGTCAGCAAAACCGTTCGACCCACTCACCGTGCCCTATCCGCCGAAACGGTTAGGAGGTTTCTGGGAAAGGCCCTAGGTCAAATACCTCAAAACAGTTACTGGCTGCCTTTTCGAATGGCTACTCACTTTGGGGCTCTAACGGTGCAACCAGCAGAGCGGGATCGATCGGTTTCCTATCTTGATATAGACTAAGAATCTTCTGCGCAGTTGCCCGTTGCTCACCTTCAGCGATTTCCACCGCCTTTTCCTGCCAACCAATAGCCGTTTCAAAATCATCAGCAGCCGCATAGGTGGCAGCCAACAGCGTCAGATCGCTCAGGTCTTTGTATTCACTGATTTCATTAACCGACTTGGCGATTTCCATCGCAGCCAGTGAATCTCGCAGCGTCTGCTGCTCGCAAACCGTCAGCAACCAGGCTCGATTCTGCAGCGCCAGAACATATCCTGGAGCAAGTTCAATAGCTCGCTGGTAGTCTTGCAGCGCCTTTTCAAACTGCTTCAACATTTGATAGTTGTAACCGCGGTTATTGTAGGCGACCGCAGACTGAGGAGCCATCTGGATCACCTGCGAGAAGTCGTCGACAGCGGCCTGGTGCTGCCCCATTTGGAATTTCACAAAACCACGTCCGAGCCATGCTGACACATCTTTGTCGACCAGTGAAATTGCTTGGTCATAATCGCTTAACGCCTTATCCAGTTGCCCTAGCAGTTTGTGCGCGACGGCTCGCTGCGAATAAAGCACGGGGTTTTCGGGACGAATTTCCAGGGCCTGCGTGTAGTCAGCGACCGCCGGCTGGTATTCGCCCAGTGCCATGTAGACACTGGCCCGGTTCATCATGGGCACTTCGTTTTTGGGGTCCTTCTCGATAGCTTTGGAGAAGTCCGCGATGGCGTTTGTCGAGTCGCCCGTTGCGGAATGAAACAGTCCGCGACTGGCGTAAGCGTGAGATTCCTGATAACCCATCTCGATCGCTTTGTCAAAGTCTGCAAGCGCCGACTCGGCGCTTCCATTGGCCCAATGAGCGCTGGCGCGCAGCGTGTACAGTCGACCTTCTTCGGGCGATTGCAAGATCAATTCATCGTAAACCGGTACTGCGTCAGGCAGTCGAACCGCGCTATCCTTGGCGATGACGCTTTTCTTACCACTCAGCGTTTGAATGATGTAGTCCTTCTCTCGCTCGGTGATCACATGCAGCAAGTCACCTTTCACAATATTGTCGATCACTTCGCCTTTTAACCTTACCGTCAGATCTATCTTGGCCACAATCGGATCTTGAGTAACCGGGCGATTGGCTACTGGTGCAGCAGGTGTCTCAGTTTTCGGCAGCACCTCAGTTATCGACGCAGATCGACTGTCAGGTGCAGCCTCTAATGAAGTGGGTGTTTCGGCAGTGGATGGATTCTCCTGAGCCATCAAACGACCGGCACACAAGCTGCCGGATGCAACAATCATCATCCAACAAACAGTGGTGGTACTGGCCCGTCTCGCAAGAAAGATGCATGCGTGTGAAGATGAATAGGTGTTCATGTTCTAGACTAATTTAGGCGAAAGATTGACACTTCTCGCTAATCGCCACTGCCGACTCATGTCAAAAACCGAGAGTAGGATGTATTTTCGTACTCGTTCTCAGCCCTAGGCGGTACTCGTATTCGAAAACTCAGGGGCTCGCGAGTACGAGTACCATTTCATTGAGTACGACTACGATTACGAGTTCCCTGCACAGGCTTCGGTGGAGTTCAGCGAGAATTGTTGTAAGAATCATCCAGTTAGAGATTAGCAGCACGATCCCATCTTACAGCGTTTGCGTCTGGACTGCTAGCCAACCTGCAATTGGGACTCGACATGCCGAATCACATCCCGCACGGTCATTTGACGTATGCCATCCATCTTGGCATTTTCTTGCAGCCAAGCCTCGACCGTCTTTTCCGCAGAAATCACGGTGCTGTGGCGTCGACGCCCAAAGTAGAGTCCGATTTCATTGTAGGCCGCCGGAGTGTATTTGCGGGCCAGGAACATTGCCAACATACGAGGCTGGCTGATGGAGCGCATTTTGCTCTTTGATTGAAGGCAGTCTTGGTTGAGCCCAAAAAGTCCGCAGACCGCCCGTTCAATATCGGACATTCGCACAACAGGTTGAGCGGACTGAATTAAATCGTAAAGCGCATTCCAGCAACGCTCCCAATCCAAAATTCCTGGACTAACCGACGATACCGCCAGCAGCCGATGCACGACTCCTCGGATTAGTCGCCCATCACCGGGAATTCGATCCGCAAGTTGCTCGATAGCCTCGGCCTGTACCGGAACTCCAGCGTTTTGGGTAAGCTGTGTCAAAAGATTTGCACGAATGCCGCGATCGAGCGACAGCACGGGCGCAACCAAGCCACTGCGCAATCTGCCTTGCAATTCTTCGCCTAGTCCATCCAGCTCTCCCAAACTGCGATCGACGGATACCACCACTTGCTTACCTGCTCGAAGCAGATTGTCGATCGTATGCCGCACTTCGGCCATCGTAGATCGCTTGCCAGCGAAAAACTGAAAATCATCCAGCAGCAATGCGTCTACATCGCGATACTTGCGTCGAAACATTGGCAACCCGCCACCACGCAGTGCTTCGGTGAAGTCGTTGGTGAACTGTTCGCTAGTCATCCAAACCACGCGGCGCAGCCGATTGACAAGTCGCAATCGCTGAGCCAACGCGGCAAGCATCATCGATTTGCCAGTGCCAGTTGGCCCATGGATCACCAGCGGGGTCATCTTGCCTGGTTCTGCCGAGATCAGATTTAGCGCTGCGCAAGCCATTTGATTGGATTGCCCAGGCACGATTTGGGACCACAGATCGATCGTCTGGCCAGTCTCTGTGGAAGCCGGTTCACTTTGGCCAGCTACGCTTGCACGTGTTTCAGAAGATCTGGCTTCGCACTGACCGGACTGTGTCGTTTTGCTTATCGGAATCGTTGCCTCAGGCTGCGAATCAACGAACGTTGAGGCACTTTGATGGTCGGTACACTGCTCACTGCATCGTTGGTCGTCCGCGCACACTTGATACTGAATTTGACACCGATTGTCGCCAGAGACTTCAAGTAGAGCGGCGGCGATTTCCTTGCCAAGCATTTTTTGGCAGAGCTGCTGCGCAAACTCAGAGGTGAACCGCAGAGTTAAGGTGCGTTGATCAAAGCTCCACTGCGTCTGTCTGGCCAACCACAAATCGTATCTGGCCGAACCAACAGAACTGGCCAATGTGGATTGAACCCGGGAGATCATCTCCTTTGCTATCTGGTTCACCTCGTGTGCCATGCTCAATGCGCACTCCTATCGGTCAAATCTTCGCACAAGTCCTGCGCAAAGGGGTTCTCGTTTGACTCTCGTAGCAAACCTTGCCACGCTCCACTTGCGTTCCCAAGTGGGGGCGATTTTAGAATTGCTAGCATGTAAGTCAAACTGTTTTCTTGAGCCGAAGTGAAAGCCGCCTGTGGTTGCCACTGGAAACCCCACAATGTATTGGGTGAACCCTAGGAATTGGGATCGGAAATCTTAACACAGATTCTTTCCTTCGAGTCGTCTGGTACGTGGAAAAACTGTCAGTGAAATTCCATCTACCGGTAGACTAAATGCGTCGGAATCGCGTAACTCGTTATCTGGTAGGCAGTTGGAGACCTTGGGGACCGCACGGCTTGTTTGAAGAAGACGTTAAGAACCGGTCCGTCAAGACGTTGTCGCTCGCCAAAGCTCATTTAGCCAATCCCAGGGCCTCGAATTTTCGGCTGCACTTGTTAAGCTAACCGATCTAATTCGTGCAATTGCTAACATTTGCCAGAACACCACAGCCCAGGCAGTTATAGGAACCCAAATATGGTGAATCCGACCCATCGACAAATTTTGAGAAACCGATTGGTGTTACAGGCTGTCTTCACGATGAATCTGATTTTCGCTAGTCAAATGGGAGCCGCGTTGATGGCTGGAGACTTCGATGTCTGGATCGGTACCGGAGGTCGTCCCAGTCAAGGCATCTACCACTGCATGCTGGATGACAATGGAGGATTGTCGCAATCCAAATTGGTTGCCGAGATCAATTCGCCTGGCTTTCTGGCTCTTCATCCGTCGCTACCGCGTCTTTACGCAGTGGGTGGACTGGATGGAAAACAGGTAGTTGCCGCTTACGAAGTAACCAGCACTGGACCTGATGCGGGATTGCAATTAGTCAATTCACTGGAAATAGGCGATGGCGGCGCGACTCATCTGGCTCTGTCTCGCGACGGCCTGATGTTGTTGACGGCGCAGTACGGTGGCGGTTCCGTGGCCGCATTTCAGTTGGATGCGCGAGGTAACCTTCAGCGCCGCACCGAGCTGATTGAGCATAGCGGAGGCAGCGGTGCGGTGGCTGATCGGCAGAAGTCCCCTCATCCGCATTGGACCGGTTTCTCACCCGATCAGCGATTTGCGTTAGTTCCTGATTTGGGGCTGGATCAAGTGGTCATCTACCGTGCAGACACTGCCAGCGCCAAACTGCAATCGCACGGCGTCGGCCAGTTACCTGATGGAGCAGGTCCTAGGCACCTAAAATTTCATCCCAACGGAAAATGGATCTACGTGGTCAACGAACTCGATCTGACCGTTTCCTTTTTTGACTGGAACGCAACTGACGGAGCAATGACCATTCGTCAAACTTTACCCAGCGTGGCTGCGGATCAATTAGGCCGACTGAAACAGAAGAGCTGTTCGGAGATAAGAATTCATCCCAGTGGGCGATTTGTTTACTCGGCCAATCGTGGCCATGACAGCATCACCGCATTTGCCATCGCAGACGACGGCACTTTGAAAGAGATCCAAAACGAATCGGTTCGCGGCGCTACGCCACGCAATTTCAACATCGATCCTGCTGGCCGTTACCTGCTAGCTGCTGGCCAAGATTCACACACGCTGGCAAGTTTTTTGGTAGATCCAGCAAGCGGTCTGCTGAGCTATAACCACAGTGTGATTTCTACTCCGTCCCCTATCTGCGTCTTATTCCAACCTGAATAAGGCGATTCTTTAATGAAGCGATGACCTGGAACAAGGGCGCAAGACGTAGCTCGGAAGAGATTCTGAAAGCCAGCGTACCTGGATTCAATGGCACCAAAGCCACCAACGGGTTGCACGATCCATCAAGCGCTGGCTGGTAATGCCGCGATTCTTGTGCCGCCTCCAAACAATTGCGTGCGCTGACGACTAATCCGAAACAGCCCAGCAGCAAGCTGTTTTCGATGCTGGAGAACGAAACCTCATGAAAAGCCATCTGAATCAGATGCACACCGGTGATGCACAGCGATAACAGCCCCAATCGACGGACCCACGGTGGAGCGGACACGCGCCTGTACAGTTCCCAAGATTGCCTGACAAAGGCGGTTAGCATCATCAAGTAGAGTGCCAAGCCGACGATTCCCAAGTCCACCAACAAGCTCAGGAAACTATTGTGATGCACATAGCCTCGGATTGACTCCAATCGAATATTTGTGCTTCGATCTGACAGGAACTGGCGATTGGCCGCATTAAATTGATTGAATCCGAAACCGGCTATGGGGCGTTCCTTGAACATTTGTAGAGAAACATAGGCAAAGGCTGCACGCATGTAGGTGCTTTCCCGCGTCTCTTCAGCCGAATACTCCCGTTTGAAAGCGACTAGGTGCGGGCCAATCACCACGGCTAGCAGTAGCGACGCCAATCCCCCGCCGACGACCAGCGCTCGACGCGCCGCACCTTGCAAACAAAACACGACGAACATCGCCACGATCAGCACTAAACCCATCCAGATACTTCGAGTGTAAGTGAAAAAGACTGCACCCCAATACACCGGGATCGATGCCGCCACGAATAGCCAGCGTGATTTGGAGAATGGACTGAGCCACACACAGGTCACCACGATACAGCTCCAGCATGCCAACAAGCAGACACCAAGACGCACCGATTGGAGCATGGGGCCTCGAGCGCGACCAAAGTGAATTCCCAGACTCGGATCTGCGATAAATTTCGGAAAGACCAATCCCCACAATTTTGCTGCTTCAAACCACGCTGTCACTGACAGATAAAACCCCAGGATGGCAATGACCCAAAACGCAGGCCGCAAAGCAATCGCACTTGGTTTGGAAAACCGTAGTACCGCATACAGCGCCAGCGGAATGCAGTAACCGTTGATCGCGTGCATCAGGGTATGAGGCTGATGTGGGGCGATGGAACCCAGCGGTTGTGTGAAGGTGCGTACAGCAAGCCAGCCTAGAAAAGCGGCTACCGCAAGATCAGCCAAGTGCCAAGACGACAGTTCCACCTGGCCTCGATACCAGCCAACCGCAAAACTGGCGATCAAGGCAAGAAACAAAAGTCGGTCCAGTGTCCAAGTCAATCCTGCTGCCTGCACGCTGAAGAATTCCGCCGGAAAGACGGCGGTGGCCACCATAAACAGCGCTGCAACCAAATAGACGCTGGCGCGTGCGGCGAAGATGCCACCCCACAACAGCAAAGCAGGAATCATTAGAAACAGCAGAAATTCCATCTTCAATTCTTTGTGGCAAAGTAGAGCCAGGGAGCGAGCGGTTTGTTCAACCTACAAACGTACCTCCAAATAGAAGGACATTGGCCTGCAATTCGTTGCCCACGCTACCTTAGACTGACTAGTATTCGATACAACCGCTACAGATGATATGTTCCAAATGGCCTTAGCAAACAAACCCGTTTGCTAACTGCTGAAACGGTGCATCAAGCCTGATTCTTGTCCCAAAATTGCGAAACAGTCCGCTCCGTAGGGCGACCACTGCGCACCCAGCCTGTCCGCGAAATTGCATTGAGTTAGTTGTCCATGCCTCTACCCGATCAAGCCCTGTGGTTCTATCGACAGATGACGGCCAGAAATCGCCGCCGCTTGCTGGATCGACTGTGCGAAGATCATGGCCTGCCAATTTCTATTCTTTTCTACCACCGAGTGGCCCAGCGGGACTTCAATCCTTGGTCCATTTCGTTTGATGACTTCCGACATCATCTGGATTGGCTTCAATCCAATTTTCAGTTAGTGACTTTGTCCGAGGCCCAAGAGCGAATTCGCCAGGGCGACAATGATCGGCATTGTGTGGCAATTACTTTTGATGATGGTTACGCAGACAACACACAGTTTGCGATCCCTGAACTGGTCAGTCGCCGCATCCCGATGACCTATTTTGTGACGACGCATTTTGTCGAGTCCGGCAAGCCATTCCCGCATGATCTTGCACTGGGTAGACCACTTGAGCCGAACACGGTGGCCGAACTGCGTCGTTATGTGGATCAGGGTATCGAGATCGGAGCCCACACCCGTTCGCACTGCGATATCGGTACCGTCACAAGTCCATCACAACTTTGGGATGAAATCGCTGGCAGCATTCAGACGCTCAGGCAGTGGTTGGACATCCCGTGTTCCTATTTTGCGTTTCCTTACGGTCACCCTAGGAACATGAGCCAGCAGGCCGTTGATCTTCTAACAAAGCTTGACATCAAGGGTTTTTGTAGCGGATACGGTGCGTTGAACTGGCCTGGAAATGACGGCTATCACCTGCGCCGAATTCACGCCGACCCGGGCATCCAGCGTTTGAAGAACTGGCTGACTTTAGACTCTCGCAAGCTGAGCGAACAGGTTCAATTGCCATTTCTGGAGCCGCCACATCGACTTCCGGAGCTGGTAAGCATTCGTTCGTAAATAAGTTGCCTTATTCATCCGCAAGTGCGTTAGTGCCCGGCTGTATGCCTACGGTCCTATTGCGTTATCCCTTTTCGAAAACTGAGTACTAACGCACTCCGGCTGATGACAAGTTTTGCAGTTCATTTGCGAACACTCCCTGTTTTGGTTTCATATTGATTGGCCTAGCAAGTTTCGAACTGGGCCTGATCTGGCCCTTAAAAAGCAGCAGACCCCATGCACCGCCCATTACGAATCCAATTTATCGTCACCAGTCTGCCAGTGGGCGGTGCCGAAGTCCTACTGCTTAATTTAGTTCGCAGTATGGATCATCTCAATTTTCGTCCAGAAGTGGTCTGTCTAAAAGAACCTGGGGCGATGAGCGACGAGTTCATGGAACATGTCCCACTGCACAGTCATTTGATTGGAAGTAAATGGGATATTAGCGTTGTTTGGCGACTGCGTAAGCTGTTTCTTCAGCAAAAGGCCGATGCCGTGATCACCGTGGGCGCTGGTGACAAGATGTTCTGGGGGCGACTGGCGGCAAAGCTTGCTGGCGTGCCTGTGATTTGCAGCGCATTGCACTCGACCGGCTGGCCCGATGGCGTCGGAAAACTCAATCGCCTGTTAACAGGCATGACCACCGGGTTTATTGCCGTTGCCGCTCAACATGCTGAACATCTGATCAAGCACGAAAGATTTCCAGAGGATCGCGTCTTTACGATCCCCAATGGCGTCGATACCAATCGCTTTGCACCGCAACCTGGTGCTGCCCGCTGGTTATGTGATCATCTCCAGATCCCCAGTGGTACACCGCTAGTTGGGATCGTTGCCGCATTGCGGCCTGAAAAGAATCACCAGCAGTTCGTTCAAGCAGCAAAGCAAGTTCTTTTGCAGCATCCGACCGCTCACTTTATCATTGTTGGCGATGGTCCACAGCGCCAAGACATTCAAGCGGCGATCCAGGCAACCGGACATGCGGAACACTTTCACATGCTGGGCAATCGAAGCGATACACCGCAAATTCTTTCTGCTCTGGATGTCTTTTGTTTGACCAGTCGCAATGAAGCCAATCCTGTGTCGATCTTGGAAGCCTTATCATGCGGCGTCCCCGTGGTCAGTCCCGACGTGGGTTCGATTTCTGAGACAGTTCTACCCAACCGCACAGGCTTTTTGACTAAGCCTCTTTGTCCTAAAGAGACCGCTCAAGCCATCCACAAACTTCTGTCTGACAGAGACCTTGCATGTCGTTTAGGGGTGTATGGTCGTCAAATGGTTCAATCAAGCTGGAGTCTACAATCGATGGTCGAAGGTTATCAATCGCTGGTGCAGTCCCTGTATAACCAACACCTCCTGCGTCTGGGGCAACCGGCTTGGCAGCGGCACCAGTGCCCGACATATTGCTTGAACCATTCAGATTGCTGCACTGATCTTGAAAACCAATTGGAGTCGACCTTACCGATCATTCCAACTGTAACACTTGCCAGCAGTCCAATCGCAACGGTCCAGTCTGTTCACGCATAAATCCATGTTCGTTTCTCGAGTTGTGTCGACTGATGCGGGTTATGCTAGGCTACTTATGAACTGGTGCTTATTAAAGCGCAGATTAGCTGAAAATCAGTGAATCGTCCGGAGACTCTGGACTAACGTCTACCCCGAGCCTACTATTCAGCGGGCCAACCATCAGCTACTAACGCCATCATTGGATTACAGCGCAAAATTGGACCTATCCTTAATGCGTGCATTACGATCACAGGCGGCGACAGTATTTGGCTATCATTGCTCGGTATAATGAATTGCATCCATTCGATTCGGCGGGACTGCCGATTCACAACAGCGTTCCCACGTTTCAGCCAGGAGGGCAGGCGTGGTTTGTGAATTAAAAAGGTAGTCATTGCGCTGTCGCCGCCGATTTGGATTTAGCGGCTGACGGGCAACATACCGCAAGGATGTCTCATGGTTGTGTGTCGCCGCTGGTACGACGAGCGTTTTGTGGCCGGATTGGCCATCTTGATATTGGCAGTCTCATCAACCGCCAACGGTCAGATCTCGTTAAAACCGGACATCCCAGCCGACTACCAATCGCCAGACGACTTGTCATCACGTCGTGAACGGGGAGTCTCGAGGAATATTCTCCCGCTGTCTACTCCTGACGCAGCACCCATTTTTGAACCAGCCAGCCGCAGCACGACCAACAATCGCGACCAAGAATTTGCACTCATCTCTCGCGAAGCTGATGCTCTGGAGAGACAACTGAGCCTGATCCGTAGGATCGTCAAGTTCTCCAGCCCTAGCATTGTACACATTGAGGCTTCCAAGAAATCGGCTGCCGGCAAAGGATTTGCAGCGAGCCGAGTCGATGAGGCAGGCGCAGGTGTTATCGTAGACCTTCAGGGCCAATTTTTTGTATTGACCAATCGACACGTAATTCACCCAGCCGAACTGAATGCGATTCGAATCGAATTGACCGACGGTCAGCGCATGTATCCAACCGCTGTCTGGACCGATCCTTCGACCGATGTGGCCGTTCTAAAGCTTAACGAAAGCGGCCTAGTGCCCGCTCGACTGGGTAACAGCGACTCGATGGATATCGGTGATTTTGTGCTTGCAGTGGGCAGCCCTTTCGGTCTTAGCCACAGCGTGACCTACGGGATCTTAAGTGCCAAAGGTCGGCGCAATTTAGAACTTGGTTCTAAGGAAATCGAAGTCCAGGACTTCTTCCAGACCGACGCAGCGATTAATCCAGGCAACAGCGGAGGACCGCTGCTGAACCTGCGTGGTGAGGTGATCGCCATCAACACGGCCATCGCAAGCAACTCGGGCGGCAACGAAGGTATTGGATTTTCCATTCCCATCAACATGGCGATGGTCGTCGCCGATCAACTGGTGCGCCAGGGCAGCATGCGCCGAAGCTATCTGGGGGTCCAGTTGGAAAATGGCTTTGATGTCGATCAGGCTAAGAAGATGGGCCTGCAAGCCGGACGTGGCGCGTTGGTTAAGTCGGTTCTGCAGAATTCTCCAGCCGAAAAAGCTGGAATTCGCGTCGGTGATGTGATTCTGGAGTTTAACGGCCGACCGATCGAGAACGATGGGCATCTGGTCAAACTGGTCAGTCTGACCCCTACCGGCTCCCAAGTCGAAGTCTCAATCCTGCGAGATGGACGGCCCATCCGTCTAACCGCACTTCTGCATGCAAGCCCTGAATAGACGGCGAATTTAAGACACTTCTCGCTGATCACCACCACAGCTAACAGCAAAATCGTACTCGTACTCAATGGAATGGTACTCGTACTCCTACTCGGAAGCCCAAGCGGTGTCGAGTACGATTACGAGTACGAGTACCGCACAGGCTGAGTACGAGTACGGCAATGCAGTCATTCCAGACTTTGGGCAGCACTTGGTGGTGGTGATCAGCGAGAAGTGTCGAATTGACCGACTGTCTTTCCCCATGGTCAACCTGTTATAATAGTTGTAACCGTTCACGGAATTAGGCGACGCTAAGCAATAGTTCAGGTTTAAGACTAAAGTTTAGGTATAAGTTTAAACTCAACCCTAAACTTAAACTCAAACTCAAAACATTGACTAGTGACGCCAAATTCTCTAATCGGTTACAGAAGTGAAGACTCTGTCAAGGGCCTTTGTCAAGGATCTCTGGCGAGATCCACTACAACATGCTTCAAAGCGTTGGCCGACGGAGACTCTGTCAGTTCTTTTGCTTTACATTGGTACAACTAGGTTTCCATGAGTCCAAAAGAGCCGCAACAGTCATCACTGCCTATCGTACTTGCCATCACGGGTGCTTCCGGAGCCGTTTATGCTGCACGCACGTTGCAGTGGCTCTTGTTGGCGAAACGCCAAATTCATTTAGTAGTCAGCCCAGACGGAGCAACGGTAGTTCGACAAGAATTAGGGTTTGATGCGGAATTTGCCTTGGCCAACATCGAACAATTTCTGCTGACCGCCGACAGCTTTTTGTCGGAAGGAGCGCCGACCAAATCTGATCAGTGGGTTCACTTGCGTGAAAGTCTGGCCGCAGGCTGGTTGCAAGTCCACCATCCCAGCGACTATTTCGCACCGATCGCCAGCGGATCGTATCGTACCGCAGCCATGGTCGTCTGCCCCTGCTCAGGTAGCACTCTGTCTTCGATCGCTCATGCCAGTGGACGCAATCTAATTCACCGGGCGGCCGAGGTCCACATGAAGGAGCGACGCAAGCTGGTGCTGGTTCCTCG
>JBIIJD010000139.1:0-6244 GCA_044234105.1 Aureliella sp.
CGCAAACGTGGAAGCTACAGTCTATTCGTGGGCGAATAGCAGACGAGGCTTCCTCTGAGCGTTCCATCGGTCGTAGCGATTAGACCAGTTGCAACGAAGGTAGGCAGATGCCGCTAGAGAGGGTTCAGATGGACGAATGTTCGTCAAAAACCGCAAGCTTGCTCACGAAATGACAGCAATGGTCGCGCGGTTCCGCCGATCATGCTGGCTAAGAGATCCTCTCAGAAGGTCAGGTTGCCCTGACCTTCTGGGAGCCATGCCATTTTGATTACCGGGAATCTTCCGAGTCGTCCCTGGCACCAGCGGTAGCCAGGGTTCCAGGCTTGCGTGACGAAGTAACGATGCCTGCGGCAAGCAAGGTATCATTGAGCGAATCCTGAACCGACGCAATGAATGCATCTCGCGTCAACGTCGCACTTGGAGCGGCACCGTAAGCGGCTACGGGTAGGTCGTGATTGCCGATTTGCTTAAGCCATTGAACGTTGTCGATTACGCATGTCGCGCCGGGAAGAAGGCGATCTTCAGCTGTGGCCGCTGCTGCATCTACACCTTCCTTGCAGTCAGCCAAATAAACAAGCGCGACACGATCAAGGCCAATGGCATCCAGATGTTGCGGTTTTGCTGAACCTAAGTGCCAGTTCCATGTATCCAGTGCAATCGCCACATTTCGCGACGTGCAGGAACGAACCAGAGCGGAAAAGCCGTCGATCTCACGCACAAATTTGAACTGTTTTTCTTCCACTTCGCCAATGGCATTTTGCCTAAGTGCAAGGCGAATCGACTGAGTGGCTAACAGTTCAGCGATTTGGTCGATACGCTTGCGAACCACCTCAAAATACTCAGGATAAGGCAGCCGATTGGTGCCGGCTGGGATGTCCAGCAAGGCGGCTGAAGCCTTACACTGGCCGGCAATGATGGCAATTTGCTTCAATTGCTCCAAATTGTTTGCAAATGCCGTATCATCATCGTCCAAGCTGATGGGCGACCTAAAACTGCCAATACGCAGCCGTGAGCTGAGCAAGAAACGGGCAGCGTTTTCAAAGCTGCTGCGTTGGCAGCGTTTGGACAGGTCGACCATGTCCACGTTGATGCCTGAAAACCCGTAAGTCATGGCTATTTCAATAACTTCTGATTGCCAACCCGTTAGTTCCAATAGGTCGGTGTCCAGTAATTTGTACACGTTAATTTGTCCTCCAAGTCCTCGAAAATTAGCATTGATCCCGACCAATGGCTTTCAGCGGCCTATGTTGTCGAAAGATCCGTTGTTGCCAAAATTGGCCTATTAACGGACGTTTAATCGACTTAAGTGGTCGTGTTTTCGGCCCAGAAAGTGCCGGAGTCCTGAGTCGATAGTATGCCAGAATGTTCCCAACTAGGACAGGGGGCAACGGCAGAAGATACTGGACAGTCAGATCTAAATTGCGCAAGGTTCGGGAAATCAGGGCGCTCGCTTACGAAGCTTGCGCTGCAACGACCGCCGGTGAATGCCCAGTCGCCTGGCCGCCTCGGAGATGTTCCCACCGCAATCGGCCAGAATTCGGTGAATATGCTCCCATTCGGCCTGAGCCAAAGTGGGAACTGGGATCTCTTCGTCAACCTCCGGCGGAACTACTTCTTGATCGGCTCGGGCAAACGCGTTTAGGATATCGTCCGCGTCGGCCGGCTTGGGTAAAAAATTGGTTGCTCCCAGTCGGATGGCATCGATTGCTGTAGAGATCGACCCAAACCCAGAAAGAATGAGAAACTTGGTCTCTTCCGAGATTTCTTTCAAGGCTTGCAGCAAGACCAGTCCAGGCTTGCCCGGCATGCGCAGGTCCAACACTGCCAGAGCTGTCGGTCGGGAAGTGAATAACGCCAATGCCTCGTCGTAGTTGCCCGCCACGCTGACTTCGAAGCCGCGCTCCTGAAAGGCCAAAGCCAAACGATCCCGAAGCACAATATTATCATCGACCAAGAAAATGCTCTTAGGATTTAGTTTGCCGGAGGCGATTGCTGAGTTCATTGCATCAGGTCCAAGCTTGTCTAGTTGTCAACGGCTTTCTAATTCCGACCTAAAAATCCATTATCAGCAATTCGTGGGTCATGGCTAGCAGTCACAGGCCCGTCAAGAACGGTTTTTGGGGTGTCTTTGCTGAGCAATCGGTAGTCGGACTCGAGCGGTGGTCCCCTGCCCTGGTCGACTTTCAAAGTCCAGGCTTCCTCCCAGTCGCTTAAAAACGTTCATAGCCAGGTAGACGCCCAACCCCATTCCCTTTCCAGGTTCCTTGGTTGTAAAAAAGGGTTCTCCTAGTCGTTTGATGACAACTTCGGTCATGCCCTGTCCCTTGTCCTGCACCTGAATCAGCCATTGTGCATCGCTAGTCTGGGCAGTCAGAAGCACGTCAGTGCCATCAGGGCTGGCATCCAGCGCGTTTTGTACAAGATTTCGCAAAGCCTGTGCAGCAGCTTGCACTGGCAGTAAATTGCGTGATTTCACCTGCGGATCAACTTGAATTCGGACTCGGTCTGCCCCACGAACTCCAAGCATGGTCTCCGCGAAGAAATCTTCGATCGTGATCGCTCTTAGTATCTCGCCAGCGGCTTCACCCGTGGCGGTGGTCATGCGGTCCAGAATCTTGCGGCAGCGGTCCAGTTCAGATCGGATCAACTGCAAATCATTGATCACGTTGGGTGGGGCAGCCAGCTTGTCTAATGATCTGCCAACCTCTTTAGCCACGACGGCTATGGTGCTAAGCGGTGAGGCCAGTTCGTGAGCAGCGCCGCCGGCCAGCGTTGCGAGTGCCTCCAACTGCTGATTGCGAGCCTTGGCCTGTTCGGCTTCTTGAATCACCTGTTCACGCCTTCTCAGTTCGCCAGTCAGCAGCGTAATGAAGTAGGTGATAATGCCGCTGCATGCCACGAAGGCAATCAGATGCCCTAACTTAATAAGCGTCCAGCCTCTTGCCTGTTCAAGCTGTCCACGCAACGAACCTTCGATCAAACCAATAGGCTGGATTTGTGAACTTAGCAGCACGAAGACGCAGGCAACGGTAAAGCCCCAAAGCAACCATGCCCAAGTCGGGGTAATTGCGGCCGCAGCGACAGCAATATTGACGAAATAAAAAAACCAAAACGGATTGGCGATACCGGCCGACAGATACAGCAGACCAGTAAGATCCGCCACATCTACAAACATCAGCGCCGTGATCATTCGCCCAGATGGCAAGCGATCTGCCCCTTGCCAACCGCGTCGTTGCAACTGTGCCAACCAATACCAGTAAGCGCAGTTGCTAAGAACGGTCAGCGAAATCAATACCAGTAGCGCGCTGTACGGCAATTGAATGTGTAAGCTGGTGCGCACGACCGCCAAAGTGAGCAACTGTCCAACGACCGCAAGCCAACGCAATTGCAAGAACCACAGAGCGGTGTCCAAAGTCGGATAGGCGTGAACATGCGGGCGAACTAGTGTCAGCAGTCGCATACACCGCCTCTGGGTTAGCTAGGTAAAAGCGTTTGAACAAGGTCCTGGCAGCCCAAAGCTCGCGTCGCGCTGAAGACCTCACCAGCTTCAAAGCCTGCGGCAGCCCCAGCGGCCAGCGCCTGACCTTCGACTCGCCTAACGATATGGCTTCGATCGACGGGAAACTGAGTGTGATAACAGAGGATGGCTTTGACCTTCTGTTGGAGCTGCTGAGAAATATCAACTGTAAAGCTATGAGCCAAATCAGTCGTTGCTAACGACTCAAATCCAAGTTGAAAATTGACTTGCGCCGAAATCGTGTGCGGCGGAAGTTGTTCAAAAAGGTTCTCCCACTTGCTCAGCCTCGAATAGAACACGGCAGCATCGGTGATCAACATCGCTTGATAATGATCGGGTGAGGCCATCGGAGTCTTTCTGCCGATGCCGATGACGATTCTAGGTCGCAATCGCCGAAATTCGGTGGCCAGCAGGACACGAGCTTCAAAGCTATCGAACAGTCTTCGATTGGGCAGGTTCAATATTCGCCGCTGGACCCCCAACACTTCCGCCGCAGCCATCGCTTCGGCTCGTCGAATGTCGGGATGTTCACATCGCGGCGTGGGTTCCCCATCAGTCAGGTCGATAATGCCTACTCGATACCCCTGTTGAACCAACTTGGCAAGAGTACCCCCACAGGCGATTTCCACGTCGTCTGGATGAGCACCCACAGCCACCACATCCAGGTACTGGGCGGCCTGCGTCATGGCTTGCGCGCCGAAAGCAAGAAAGTAGGGCTAACCGCTTCCAGCCTTAGCGACTCCATCTGTTCTTGGCTTCTCGCAAGATTGATCATGAGCACATTGGGAACCTGGCCAAGCCCACGCAGTGCAGCTTCTGCCTGCGTCACGCTTGTCAAGCTGCCAACATGCACTACAAGTCTACCCCCACTGCGCAGTCGGGTCCAAGCGGTCTCGATCAGTTGTACCACGGCTCGGCCAGTACCACCAACAAAAACCGCATTGGGGTCAGGCAGGTCTTTCCATGCCTCGGGAGCTTCGCCCAAGATAGGTGTCAAATTGCTTGTTCCAAAAGTGCGAGAATTCTCAACCAGCAGGTTGTAGTCCTGCGGATCCATTTCGATAGCAAACACCTGGCCACCGCCGGAGATCTGTGCGGCTTCAATGGCTACCGATCCGCTTCCCGCACCAACGTCCCAGACAACACTGGTTGGCCCCAGATCCATTTGCGACAAGGCGATGGCACGCACTTCGGCCTGAGTCAGCAGGCCACGCTTGGGGCGACTTTGTAGAAAACACTCATCAGGGTTTCCAAAAAGACGCTTGCCTATCATCGGTGTTGGACGGTCTGGCACGTCAGGCTTGCGTACTAAAATCATGACGTTCAAGTCGGAAAACCTTTCAGCCGCAATATCCGACAAGCTGCCGCGCGTTACACGCTCGTCAGGTGATCCCAAGTTCTCGCAGACATAGACGGTGAAATAGTCCAGTCCTTGGTCCAGAAGCGCTTGAGCCACCCGCTCGGGAGTTGCCTGTGCGGTCGTAAACAGACCGACTTTCTGGGCCATGCGGATACGGCTGATCGCATGCGGCAGGCTCTGCGAAGCCAGGCTGGTCAAGTAGGCCTCGTCCCAGCTTTCTTTGACTCGGGCAAAGGCAAGCTGCATGCTACTGACGTGCGGTACGACGTCGATGCGTTCTTTGCCCAGCTTTTCACACAGGTAGCGGGCCACGCCGTAAAACAGTGGATCACCACTGGCAAGAATCACCAGGGGGTTGCGAGTCGCTGCGGCAATATGCTTAGCCGCTGTATCCAAATCGGCTGACAGAGGAACCGACTGATAAGAGCCAGCCGGTAGCTTGCTGAGCAGATTGGTCGGGCCCATAACCGTTCCGGCTGTTCGGATGATCTCCAGAGCCTGTCGAGTCAGTCCTTCAAAGCCATCGTCGCCGATTCCAATGATCTTTATCGTATTATTCAATCGTACTCTCCTAAGCAGCCAACCATCTCCTACCGCGAACACTATGAGGACCCTGTCGCGAAACTACAAGACGCTATGATAACGCATGCGCTAGCTCAGAACAGATCGCCGGTATCGACCAAGTAGAAATACTTGGGAATCAGGAGTATCAACGAAAACGACCAAGCCAATACAGCTTGGTCGCGAAGGTTTTGTCCCATTCGTGAAGTCTTAAGTCGACAAGTCGAAACCCACGGGACGTTTAGCTAAGAAGCAAATTTACCGTTAGGCCGAGAAAGAGCTTCCGCAGCCACAAGTCTTCACCGCATTAGGATTGTCAAACGTGAAGCCTTGCTTTTCCAAGCTCTGGTGCCAATCGATGGTCACACCATCCAGGTAAAGAGCGCTTTTCTTGTCGACTACCACAGCCACACCATGCACGTCGTAGCGGCTATCGCTGGCTACATCAAATTTGTCGTCAAACGTTAAAGCGTAGTTAAATCCGCTGCATCCGCCTCCGGAAATGCCTACTCGAAAATACATGTCTTCACCAAGCTGGTGCTGCTCACGGAATTTTTTTACTTGGTTGGCGGCTGATTCTGTTAATTGGATAGCCATATCACTGGTTCCTTCTGTGTGTTTTCAACGGAAGATGTGCTGATTTTCAGAGCGATCGCAAGCCGGCTAACCCGGTGCCACTTGCTTTTCTATTTTATACGCATCTCACCTAGTTTTCGACAAGTCTTGTTGTCAAAAATATCAAAAATTGGGACAGTTTTTGAATATCGCTTGCAAACATTCGGAATACCATGGGCTGTACCAAAAAA
>JBIIJD010000140.1:0-6210 GCA_044234105.1 Aureliella sp.
AAAGGATATGGATAGACGGCTCAGCGCTCCATCGCGTCAATTTTACGCTTTGAGCCTTTGCATCTAGACTGCAATTCCCAGATTGTGGGTTCGCTGGTATTTTTTTATTGTCCGTTTGCCTTAGATGAATAAGACTTATCGATTACTGAGCATAGTGACCGTTAAGACCCACGCTAGTGGCGACTTACCTGCAAGTAGATTATCCGATCGAGCATCAAAACCCCAGTACATCACGTCCGTGAATATCCGTGGCTGAAATCCTGTTGCGCACAATGAAACCAACTCTCAGCCACTGATGAACATAGACTTTCTCTGATGGCAACCTGCGCATGGACTAGTTGCCTGCAAATCCATTTAGCTTGCAATGGAAATTGGACTTGCGTCTGGGTTGCCAAATGGACTAGTTTCTGTGGCAACGTGGGTGGCGATCAAATAGCAGTGGCGATCGTCCACCATCTCACTCAGAAACTGATCATGTTCTAAGTCGAAACCCATGAACTTCCAGCCGCAAAAGTCTAAGCTTCACTGGTGCTGTTTCAGCATCGTGTTTGGCTTGATTCTTGGGCTAGGCTGCCATCGTCCCGGCTATTACCCAGGACAGATGCCACCAAACCCCGGCTACCAGTATCAGCCTGGTTTACAACCCACAGCGGCTGTCCCCATGGGCCCTCAGTCGGTTTACGCTGGCGGTCAGATGGCACCTCAACTGGTCGAAATGCAGAGGCGTGCGCAGGAACTGGATGCAAACAATCGTCAATTGACCACACAGCTTGCGCAAATTCAGCAACAGGCATCGGTGTATCGCGAGCGATCTGATTTATTGGCTCGACAACTTGAAGATGCCAATCGTCAAAACAGTCAGTTGATGGCCACCGCAAACCAGTACGCCGATCAGGCTCGCGGCTTGCAGGCATCGATGAACTCACGAGGCAGTGCGAGACTAACGGCTAACAATTCGATGATAGGATCTTCGGGAGCCATGCAAATTCCTGGTGCTCAAATCCTTCAAGAAGGCTCCATGATTCGCGTTCGAGTGGCCTCGGACCAGTTGTTCGCCCCCGGAACGGCTCAGCTAAATCCGATCGCTCTGGCGATTTTGGATCAGTTCTCTATGATCGTCAAGCAGCAATATCCACGGCAGCGTATTGCCGTAGAATCGCACACCGATGCCTGGGGACAATCACCAGCAGCCAACGTTCAAGTTGCTAACGCTCAAGCGCAATCGGTGATCGATTACCTGTCTCAGCGAAATGGCCTACCGATTCAGCAACTAATTATCGTAGGACGCGGCCCCAGCTTCCCGATTGCAGACAACAACACTCCGGCAGGTCGAGCCGAAAATCGCCGCATCGAACTGGTGATCACTCCCGATACGTTCTAAGGCTCGGAAATGCCAACGGTGGCAAACCAACTGCTGCGTGCTGAACTAAAGCGAGCGGCAGATGATTTTCCACCAGTCGTAGTGGAACTAGCGTGAAAATCGTGCTAATTGGCCTGCTACGTCCTGAAATACCGAGTGCCAGTCGCCGTGAGTTGGCTGGCGGAAGAGCTGGGCGGATGGATACCAGTGGCTGTCCTGACCCTTGATCTGCCAATGCCAATCCGGTACGCGCCCTGGAAAGATCCAGGTAGGAATACCAAGCCCGCCTGCCAAATGTGCTAGAGCGGTATCTGTGGTTATTACGAAATCCAATTACCGCATCAACCAAGCGGTTTGTTCTAACCCCCCACAGTCGCTGTCCAGCTCGGTAGGCCAGCAAATTAGTTGATGCTGTTGACGAAACGAGTCGATTTACTCGGCTCCACATCCTCTTTGCAGGCTGACAAGTTTGACAGACAGCAGCCGCAGGCATGTCACCTGCATAGACTTTCTTCCAAGCCAATTCTCGCCATGCCTGAGCACTGTCGCGATCCTGCATGGGCAACCGACTTGCCAACTGAGCCTCAAGCGCTCCACCCTCCGGATCGGCGATACTCATGGTACCTCATTTCAAGGATCGTTTAGCAGTCGGAGTCAAAGACACGCACTCGCTTCCAATTGGCTCGGTTACGTTCAATGAACTCAGTGTGACGCGGGTGGACCTGATAAGCGTCGTGAGCCGCGCGATCCACAAAGACCGTGTGAAGACTCACATGAAAATCACGATCATTGACCGGGCGGTTGAGTTCTGGATTCAACCGACCACAACTGAAATGAACCAGACCTGGATGCGAGTCCAAGTACTGTCGCATGTCGGCCAGCAGCGCCTCAATCCGTGCTTCCGAAGCGTCTTCCAGAGTGAAATAAACGATATGAGCCAGTTGTTTCACGGTCATCCGAATTTACCTTTTCTTTAGCTTGAGTGCCTCAGTTGGAAATGAATTGTCGATCTTGGTACGTATTTTATTCTCTTCTCGAAGGCTTATTTGGAAATAGCCATGTGTCCGCAAGCAGTATCGTTCGGTCAGCTATTACCAAGCCGGACCGGAACGACCATCTCCTGACCAGAACGAAAAATTGTAATCTGAATCGTCTCGCCAGGTGTGCGAGTTTCGATCAGCGCTAAGAATTGATCGGCACTTTCTACTTTCTTTCCGTCTACGGCCAAGATTAGATCTGCGGCCGACAAATCGTAATAGGAGTGCTCCACCTGGAATGGACCCTGTCGTCGCAGTTGTTTGACCAACTGGAAGCCCTGCAAACCGGCTGAATCCGCTGGACCGCCGCGAATGGTATCTACGATCAATAACCCCTGATCGGTTTCATACACGCGAGCAATCCCAATAGTTGCCCGTATGACTTTGCCATGCTGAATCAACTGCATGGCCACGCGCCTGATAGTACTGGAAGGTATGGCAAAGCCCACTCCTGCACTGTCACCATCGCTACTGATAATCGCCGTATTCATTCCGATCTGTTGTCCGCGAGTATTGAGCAGCGGGCCGCCCGAGTTACCTTGATTCAGGGTTGCGTCAAGTTGAATCAGTGCACGCATGCTTCGACCAGTTTTCGAAGGGATCTGACGATTCAGGCTTGAGATCATCCCGGTGGACATCGTTCGCTCCAAACCAAACGGATTACCGATAGCATAGATGCGCTGCCCCACCCTTAGCTCCTCTGAGTCGCCAAGAACTAACGGCTGTAGATACTCTGGTGGAGCAGCAATCTTCAAAACCGCGATGTCGGTATCGGGGTCCTGCCCAACGATCTCTGCGGGATAGGCCGAGCCGTTAAAAAGGCTGACAGTGATCTTCTTGGCGTTTTCAATGACGTGGTAGTTGGTCAACAGGTGTCCTTGCAGATCCAGAACACTACCGCTGCCTGAGCCCTCGCGCAGTTTCAATTGCGAGAAAGACCCCAAGCTAACAGTTTTGGTCGCAATATGTACTACGCTACGATTGCACTGGTCGTAAACATTCATACTAACCAGCTCTTCTTGCAGATAATTGGCGGCTCCAGGCTGATCGTTTGTGACTGGCTGATCGATCGGCAACGCTTGCTCAACCGGCTGCGCAAATACCGGCTTTTCCAAAAACGTCATCCATGACATGCAAGCTAAGGCGCTGACCACTAACGATAGCTGGCGCCCCGAATTTCGAAGCAATAGGTAGCCCACAAGATGATTGATTTGGTAAGCCATTCTGCGTTGATACATGCCTTTTTCTCCTTGGGCATCAAGTCTCTAATCATTCACGAATGCTAACGAGATGCTCTGGAAAGCAACAATAGCGATTTTCTATGGTTTCTACATTTCTAGCGAACGCAATTACAGTTCGCTTATGCTATAATTCTCACTATCGCTTCGAGATCAAATTGAAAGTACCAACAACTTAATCGAAAGCGACTATGAATTTTTCATCCGAGTTGGAACTTCGATACATTGCCAGTCTTTAACTTTGCGGAAATTTGCCGGTGATGCAAGTCGTCCAATTGCCTTTTTTTCTATCGATCTTTATAGCACTTTCCCAGGTGGTACGTGCCGAGCAGTCTGCACTGGAGCAAAGCCAACAGATTCAGTTTTTTGAGCAGCGAATTCGCCCGGCATTGATTCAGCACTGCAATGAATGCCATAGCCATGAGACAGAGATCTCAGGTGGTCTCTCGCTGGATAGCCTTCCCGGCTGGCAAAAAGGTGGCGATAGTGGCCCCGCCATCATTCCAGGACACCCCACCGATAGCTTGTTGATTCGGGCAATCAGCTATGCAGACAGTCGTCTGCAGATGCCTCCCGGCGGCAAATTACCAACTGAAGTGATCGAGGATTTCAAGGAATGGATTGAAGATGGTGCGGTTGACCCAAGGACAACCCCTCCAGAAGCTGCGGCAAAGGTCCAGGGGCTTTCTGTCGAGCAAGCTAGGCAACACTGGGCATATCGTTCCAGGGCAGAAACCTTGACGCAGGAGTTCAGCCAGGAATGTCCACCCGGACACGGAGTCGACTACTGGATTGATAAGGCTCTCCACGAAGTCCAGATTTCCAGCTTACCTGCCGCTGACGCAGCGCAGCTTGTCCGCAGGCTTTACTACGACTTAACCGGTCTCCCACCAACATCAGAGCAATTAAACGAGCATCTGAAGGACAAACAACCCGATCGCTATCAACGTTTAGTGGACCGTCTTCTGGCATCGCCTCAATTCGGTGAAACTGCCGCACGATTTTGGATGGACGTGGTGCGCTATGCCGACTCGATCACGCTACGAGGTTTTGTGCTACCACAGGCCTGGCGATATCGCGATTATTTGATTGATTCGTTCAATCAAGATCGATCGTTTCAAACCATGATCATCGAACAGGTCGCTGGAGACTTGTTGACAGCCGATAATCCTGAACTGCGAGCACGTCAGCTTGTCGCCACCAGTTTTTGGGCCATGGGCAATACGAATCTTGAGCAGCAAGACAAAGCTCAATTAGAAATGGATTACTTAGACGAGCAACTTGACGTGCTGGGCAGTGCCTTCCTTGCTCAGACGCTCAGTTGTGCTCGGTGTCACGACCATAAGTTTGATCCGATTCCCACCAAGGACTACTATGCGATGGCCGGTATCCTTCGTTCGGCGGTTGGGCTGAAGCACGACAACGTGTCGGCCTGGATCGAACTACCTTTGCCACTTCCACCAGATCAGCAGCAGAAGTTTCAACAATTGCAAAGCCAGCGTGACGAACTCGCACAACAATCTCAGCGACTAAAGCAAGAGTTAAAGAAGAGTGAACAACGGCCTGACTACATCGCTATCGACCAGCTACCGGGCATCGTGGTCGATAACTCGGCAGCCCGCTTGGTCGGCTCGTGGACTTCCTCTAAAACTGTAAAACCCATCGTGGGTAGTGACTACATTCATGACAACGATCGTGACAAAGGCCAGAAATCCGCCACCTTTGAACCCGATTCGTTGCCACCAGGCCAGTACGAAGTTCGGCTGGCTTTTCAGGCTGGCAACAACCGGAACTCTCGCGTTATAGCCATCGTGGCCAGTGCAGACGGCGAAACGGAAGTAGTTATCGACCAACGCAAGCCAGCGCCCGATGCAGGCATCTGGTACAGCCTAGGAAAATTCCGATTTGAGACCAACGGACAAGCTTATGTGTTGATCAGCAACGGTCAAACCGATGGCCATGTTGTCTTGGATGCAGTCCAATTCTTGCCGCAAGGTGAATCTGTTGATTCCCCTACTGGCGACGACAAGGTTCTGCCAGCAGCCCCAAACAAACAGATCCAAGCCATACAGCAGCAGCTCCAACAGTTGGAAAAACAGATTAGCAATCTGAATTCACAGCTTGAACAGAGGCCAAAATACTTGACCGTCCAGGAAACAGGCCAGGAAATCGATTTGCCAATCCACATTCGCGGCAGCGTACACAGCTTGGGTCCGGTTGCGGCTCGAGGTTTTCTGACCGCGATTTCGACAACGACCGATGTCACTGATGCTCCCAACCGCTTGGGTCTGGCACAATGGATTGCCAGCCAGCAAAATCCGCTGACAGCTCGCGTCTATGTCAATAGAATTTGGTCATGGCTGATGCAGCGGGGAATTGTTTCTAGTCAGAATAATTTTGGCACTACCGGATCGCTGCCCACACACCCAGAGCTTTTAGATTGGCTAACGGAACGATTTATTCAGTCTAATTGGTCTACCAAGTCGTTAATTCGAGAAGTGGTACTGTCCAATGCCTACCAGCGTACACTGACGGGTCAGTCTGAAGCGCAAACGGCCAAGGATCCGGACAATAC
>JBIIJD010000079.1:0-20824 GCA_044234105.1 Aureliella sp.
TCGACTGGCAGGCGCGCAGCGGTACGCGAAGAACTAAAGGTACTATTGAGGCGCTTGGTCAACTGAGGATCGTCCGTCTTGAAAATCCGCAAACCGGGCGAAAGTTGTTGCCCTTTCAGCAGGCCATACTCCAAAGCGATCTGAACCAACCCCGAGTCCGCATGGGAAACCCGCTGTCCATCTTGCCAAATCTCGTAAACGCGACCGCCTATCTCTTTGCCGCCCAAGCGATCCCCCTCAATGACGATGCCATTGCCCAGTCCCAAAGGTAAGCAAAGCTCGACAGTCAACCTTTGTCCGCTTTGTCGGGTCAATTCACCTAACAGAACTCCTCGCTTTGCGCTACTGATGCCTGGTACCAATCGCTTGTGATCACAGCCTTCCAACCAGCCGGGCGAGAAGCCTCGCGAAAAACACATCTCCATTTCGTATCGCTGTGAATCGGTCATAGAACAGTGTTGACGCTCTGCGGCCGCATCAATCGCTTGCCGATAGTGCTGGCAGGTGCTGGCCACATATTCGGGGCTCTTCAGTCGTCCTTCGATCTTTAGAGAGCAGACGCCGGCAGCCAGCAACTGAGGAACCAAATCGTAAGCTGCCAAGTCTTGCGGGCTGAGTAGATATTTCACTGAGCCCAAATCGCGAAGTTGTCCATCACAAACGATATCGTAAGGCAGTCGGCAAGCCTGAGCGCAATGACCGCGATTGGCGCTGCGTCCCCCAAGCGACTCGCTGGTCAGGCACTGACCACTGTAGGCCACGCACAGGGCACCATGAACAAAAACCTCAAGGGGCATGTCGGTCTGGGATCGAATCTTGGCGATTTCGCTAATGGACAGTTCACGCCCCAACACAACTCGCTGAATCCCCAGTTCACGCACCTGCTCAATCGCGGCCGCATTGGTAAGTGTCATCTGAGTGCTGGCATGAAGTGGCAATTCCGGACAGATGGCGCGGATCAATCTGGCTGCACCCAAATCTTGAACCAGCACAGCATCCACTCCAGCGGCGGCAAGCTGGCGCACATGCTGTTCCAACTGCTGTAGTTCGTTAGTAAAGACCAGCGTATTGAGTGTCACGTAGCCGCGAACCGAGCTGCGATGCAACGTTTCCATCAACTCCGGCAGTTCCGTGATGTGGAAGTTTGTCGCTCGCACTCGCGCATTGAATCCGACATCCAACCCAAAATAGATGGCGTTTGCACCATTAGAGATAGCCGCTCGAGCACACTGCCAATCGCCAGCGGGTGCCAATAACTCGGCGCTGGCCAAGCGACTGGCGGAGGGCAAATTGCCAAGGGAAGTTTGAAGCTGGCCCTGAGGTTTGTCTGCTAAATTCTCTTTCATGGGAAGAATAATACACTATAAGCTAACTTCTCGGTACTGCTGCGGGCTCTTAACCGCTTTTATTTACTTGGTAATACTTTTGGAAACTGATCCATGCTGCTATGATGCTCGGAATGTCGACAAGGTGATGGGAAGCTGGTCTACGAATTCTAGAATTGTAGTTGCCAGACTTGGTTAACCCAAAGGAATATTATGCAAATCGTAGCCGTTCAATTGGATATCGCATGGGAGGACAAGCCCGCCAATCATCGACGTGTCGCTCAGTTGCTTCAAGAGAATCCACCACAACCCGGATCGCTGATTATCCTGCCCGAGATGTTTGACACCGGGTTTAGCATGAATCTCGGGGCCACTGCGCAAACAGACCGTCGTGAGAGCGAGGCGGTGCTCAGGCAACTGGCCAGTCAGTACGAGTCGACGGTGCTGGGCGGCGTTGTGGGCTGTGCCGTCAACGGTCAAGCCAGTAATCTGGCTGTCGCCTTTTCGCCCTCCGGTCAGGAACTAGTGCGATATCAGAAACAGCGTCCCTTTACTCTGACTCGCGAGCAGGAGAATTATCCGGCCGGGCGCGGCGAAAAGTTTTTTCAGCTCGACGGAGTCAGCATTGCCCCTTTTGTCTGTTACGACTTGAGATTCCCAGAACTGTTCCGGCCTGCAGCACTAAGCGGTGCCGAATTACTGGTAGTCATTGCTTGTTGGCCAGCGGTTCGATCCGAGCATTGGGTGCGTTTGCTTCAGGCTCGTTCAATCGAAAACCAGGCTTACGTTGTTGGAGTGAATCGCTGTGGCAGCGAACCTGGGCTGCCTTTTGATGGACGAAGCTGCGCATTCGACCACATGGGAAAGCAGCTATTTCAGGCCGGACCCGAGCCACAGGTTCTGATGGCCACCTTGGATCTAGAGGCGCTGCGTGCTTGGCGTCGCAAGTTCCCAGCACTGTGCGACGCCAAGACCTATCTTTGACATTCACTCAAGTAGATTTCTCAGGTTTGAAAGCCAACCGATTGCATCGCCAGAGGGTCTACTTCTTGGCTTTTTTGCTCGGCTTCTTAGCAGCCACTTTAGCGACTGCAGCCTTCTTTGGAGCAGCTTTCTTGGGCGAAGCTTTCTTTGCGGTTACCTTGTTGGTAGTCGTTGCCTTGGCGGCTGCAGGACTAGACTTTTTCTTGGCTGCGGCGCTCTTTGACTTGGCGGAACCTGCCACTTTGGATGTCTTTGGCTTGCCAAAAGCCGATTCCCAGCCCGAAGCGTACTTGGAATTGGAACCTACGCGAGTAATAGTCATGGTTGCTCCCTCACAAAAAGATACTAGATTTTCCTAAAATGATCTGGCCATTCGCCCTACAAGTAGTTGTTGATATCGAAAGTCGCTCATTTGGTCAAGTCACAACAGTGTACGATTACATCCGGTATTGACTAACCAGCGGCCCTGCGGACCCCATAGCCGAGAACCACGCCTTTCAGGTAAGATGTTTGCTCGGTATTCCAAATAGATTTGGGGCAGGAGTATTCAAGCATGAGTTTCTCTAAAGCAATGAACAGCGATCGCATTTCGGGGTTGCCAGTATTTGTCGTATGGGTCGGGATGACCATGGCTACTGCGACTAGCACATGGGCCGAGGAGTATCTATCGGGGATCCAGTGGACGATTCCAACGGTGATTACTCCAGGTGCCAATGAGGGTCAGCCACCGTCGGATGCCATCATCCTTTTTGACGGGAGCGATCTCTCCAAATGGAGCAATGCAGACCAATGGAAAGTGGAAGAAGGGGTTATCGTTTCTGGGCGTGGTGACATCAAGACCAAAGAGGAATTCGGAGATTGCCAACTGCACATCGAATGGTCGGCACCCGCAGAAGCCAAAGGCTCTGGGCAAGGTCGCGGAAATAGCGGCATTTTTATGATGAATACCTACGAGATTCAGGTTCTGGATTCTTACCAGAACGAAACATATCCAGACGGGCAGGCCGGGGGGATCTACAAGCAGACTCCACCGATGGTCAACGCCATGCGTCCGCCCGGGCAGTGGAACGTTTACGATATCCTTTGGACCGCCCCCAGGTTTCATGAGGACGGTTCGCTGAAGTCGCCAGCCTACATGACGGCTCTGCACAACGGTGTCGTCGTCCTGAATCATTTCGAGCTTCAGGGGGACACGCCTTATCACCGGCCGCCCGAATACAAGCAGCATGCGGCCACCGGTCCAATTCGACTGCAGGATCATGGCAACCCTGTCCGTTTTCGCAATATCTGGGCACGTCCGATGCAGCCTCCAAAAGGCGAACGAACCAGGGAGCCCTTTCTGCGGCGCGGCGACCAGGAAATTCCGATCGCAAAATAGCGAAGCCGGTTTGCGCAGTGTTTCATGCTAGAGAGTACTTTTGTAGGGACTGAATATGTCTGATTCTGTTTGTCGATTTGGAATACTGGGGACGGCCGGTATCGCGCGCAAGAACTGGAAGGCAATGCGATTGGCCGGTAACTCTAGCGTAACCGCAGTGGCTAGCCGCAGTGTGGAAAATGCCCAACGATTCATCTCTCAGTGCTCTGCGGAGGTACCTCAACAGCATCCACCTCAAGCCTTCGGCAGTTACCAGGAGATGCTGGATAGCGACTTGATTGATGCCGTATACATTCCGCTTCCCACGGCGTTGCGTCACCCGTGGGTGATTCGAGCGGCAGAGGCGGGAAAGCATGTCATCGCCGAAAAGCCCGCCGCGATCAGCACTGCGCAGCTAACTGAAATGTTGGACGCTTGTCGCCAACATGGCGTCCAGTATATGGATGGGGTCATGTTCATGCACAGCCAGCGATTACCGCTGATCCAGCAGATCGTCAATGTTAGGCAGGAGCTTGGACAGGTTCATCGAATGGCTTCACAATTCTGCTTCGCCGGAGGTGAAGAATTCTCGCGAACGAATATTCGCACCGATACCAGCTTGGAACCGCACGGATGCTTAGGCGACCTTGGGTGGTATTGCATTCGCATGTTCTACTGCTTGATGTCGGAACAGTTGCCTGTCGAAGTGCGAGGTCGTGCGCTCAGTCCAATGCAAGGCACAACCAGTCAAGGAACTGTGCCCGGTGAATTTTCTGCTGAGTTGCGATTTGCCAATGGCGTTTCGGCGGTGTTCTACAATTCGTTTCGAACTGCGCATCAGCAATGGCTGCATGTGAGTGGATCGGAAGGTTACTTGCAGGTAGACGATTTTGTGTTGCCCTACTGCGGCAGCGAACTAGCCGCATACGTGGGGCATGATCATTTTATGATTGACAACACTCGCTTCCACATGGAAAGCCATCGCCAGCGCCATGTTGTCTACGAATATGACGCAGGCCATCATTCGGCTCAGGAGGTTCGAATGATCCAAGCTTTTGCAGGTCAGGTGCTTTCGGGTTCCCTGAACCAGCGCTGGCCCCAGTGGGCCCTGCATACTCAGATGATCCAAGATGCCTGCCTTGCGTCCGCGTTGCGTGATGGAGCTGCCGTGCAGTTACCCTAAGAAACCATTGACATCGAGTGTAACTTTGGATCGAAGCAACGCCACGTTTCTGAACAGTTTGGACAGTCCTGATTTGCTGCCGTATCTGAATCTTCGGAATCAGAATTGGACTTCGGTTAGCGGAATCTTTGTGGCTGAGGGGCCTTTGCTGGTCGAAAGGTTGATCCAAAGCGACTACAGTGTGCGTAGTGCGCTGTTGGATCAAAAATACTTAGATCATTATGCAGATCAAATCCCCGACGAAGTGAAGCTGTTGGTGGTACCGCACGATTTGGTGCAACAAATCGTTGGCTTCAACTTCCATCGCGGATTGTTAGCCTGTGGAATTCGCAAGCCCATCAACTCAGTTGCCCAAGTTGCAACCCAGTTGCCCGCTCAGCAAACTTGGTTGGGGCTGGTCGGGGTTCAAGATCCTGAGAATGTGGGCGGAATGCTGCGCACGGCGGCTGGTCTGGGCATTCAAAACGTTGTGATTGGCCCTGGCACGGCCGATCCGCTTTCGCGACGATCGCTACGAGTTTCGATGGGACAGGCGCTGAAACTGAATCTATACCTATCGCGAGATTTGCCAGCGGATCTTCAGTTGCTCAAGCGACGTGGCGTCGAGTGTCTTGCCACTTCACTGGGCGACAGCAGCCAGCCGCTGGAACGAGCCCATCGCCATGGTCCTGTCCTGCTGTTGATGGGAAACGAGCGCCATGGCTTGCCTAAAGAACTGCTAGTACACTGTGATCGTCAAGTGCGTATCGACATGTCGATGCAAGTTGACTCGTTGAACGTCGGTGTGGCTGCGGGTATCGTCATGCATCACTTTTGTCGAATCGCAACACTATCCGGTAGCTTGGGTGCCATTTCTCCAGTCGAATCATTAGCTGGAACTTCAGTCAGATAGGCACACTAGTTGGAATTGCAGTTGGCATGAATCTCAAGAAAAGCAAGCGCCCTTTACAGATCAAAGCTGACCGCAGATCAAGATCCAACCAGAATTCCTCCGCAGCTATTCATGGGATTAGCTGGCAATTGACGTTAATGGTATCGATAGCGATCGCCACGGCTACTTGGGTCATTTTTTGGCCAGCCACACAAAACCAGTTCGTCAACTTTGATGATAATCTTTATGTGACTGAAAATCCGCAGGTGCGACGTGGATTAACCATGCAAGGTCTAGCCTGGGCCATGACCAGCATGACGGCTAGCAACTGGCATCCCATCACTTGGTTTTCACACATGCTTGACGTGACTGTATGGGGAGTGTCCCCTTCGTCAGCCTTTGGCCATCACTTGACTAGCATATTACTGCATGGTGTGAATGCAGCTCTGGTCTTTCTTGTAGGTCTGAAGCTATTTGGGCGGTGGTCCAGTGCGTTGCTGCTGGCTGTGTTGCTGGCTTGGCATCCGCTTCGAGTAGAAAGTGTTGCCTGGATCGCTGAGCGGAAAGATCTCTTGAGCGCACTGTTTTGGTATGCTTCGATTTTGTGTTACTTCCGATATGCTCAGCAGCCAGGGTCGTGGGGCCGCTACATATTAGTACTGCTGCTTTTTGTGGCTGGCCTGATGTCTAAGCCCATGGTAATCACTCTGCCATGCGTGCTTTTGCTTTTAGATTTTTGGCCTCTTCGGCGAATGACATGGGACAAGCCCTTGCCAACTTGGTCCACGGTGGTGCCACTTCTGAAAGAGAAGCTACCCATGTTTGCTCTGGCAGCAGCATCGGCTGTGATCACCTACGTTGCGCAGCTACAGGGCGGTTCGGTGGTTACCGATCAGATAAGCGTTTTAGCGCGCTGCATGAATGCGATTGTTTCTTACTGGGTCTATATGCAGCAGTCGATTTGGCCAGTCTCATTGGCCGTGTTTTATCCGCTCAGCCCCACTGGGCCCCCGATGGTTCTAGCGAGCCTTGCTACCATTTTAGTGGTTGCTGCTACAACGATTTGCATCATGGGGCGGAATCGATATTCATGGGCGGTTGTTGGCTGGCTGTACTACGTGGGAACGCTCGTGCCGGTGATTGGCTTTGTGCAGGTTGGTGGGCAGTCTCACGCAGATCGTTATACCTATTTGTCGGTACTGGGTTTGGCAATCATCCTGCTTGGGCTTTTTGAAGTGGCAAGTGCGAAATGGCCTAAGTGGCGACCGCTGATGTTATCCATTTTGGGTTTGTCCATCATGGCAAGTGCCATTGCGACTCGCGCGCAACTGTTTTATTGGCAGGATAGCATCACGTTATTTTCTCGAGCAACGCAAGTCAGTCCCGACAGCGCCACAGCATGGGCAAATCTAGGCGCCGCTTACCTTTCAAGTGGACGCATCGCGGATGCGATTGAGGCCTATCGCGTATCTTCTCGATTGGGAACTTCGACTCCCGCTCAAGCAGGACTGGCGACAGCACTGGCCGGCTCGGGCGATTTCCCGGCGGCCATCGAGGTCTTTCGTCAGTTGTTGGAGGCGGAGCCAGATAATTTCAAAGTAGCCAACAATCTGGCATGGATTCTGGCCACTTGTCCAAAGGCTGACCTGCGAGATCCCGACCAAGCGGTGCAAATCGGACTGCAGGCCAATCAGCAAAGCGGACAACGCGATCCTTCGATTCAAGACACTCTGGCCGCCGCATACGCATCTTCTGGACAGTTTGATTTAGCCGTACAGACCGCTCAGCAAGCAATCGATTTGGCCTTAGAACTCCAAGATACGACACTGGCCAGTTCCATCCAGTCACGCCGCAAGTTGTATCAGGCACAGCGTGCCTATATCGACAAATAGCTCACGAACATGCCTCCGGTCACGCTTGACCCCGACATTCGGTAGGCGTTCCCAAACACCATTACCGCAATTCGTCCAACCCACGGATCATCCCGCCATTTCATCGGTTCAACGAAATCAAATCTAGGGCCGCACCTTTGGTGCTATCGCTCTTCGCGGGCGGTAACCCAGGGTTCCGCTTACGATCCACCCTGGGCTATTCTATGGCCATCCCGTTGGGATTTTGGAATCTCGCCCGGAGCTCGCTGTTTCGCTTCATGCTGGGCTATTTTATGGCCAGCCCGATTGGGATTGTGAGTGGACTTTAAGTGGGAATGAGAAGTTTCGATTAGCTGAGTCTGGCAACCAGCTTGCGTAATCGATGCAGGTCGATCGGGTGCTACAGGCTTCTGGCCGATTGTCCGTCAAGTAGTGACTTTAGCGATTTTCCGATACTGTTTTATTTTTCACTCGACCGATATCATGAGATTAGTGATAACTGTTCGTGTTTTGATAAGGCATTTTTGTGTCGCAGTCCAACGGGTCCGCCAATCCGCCTGTGCCTCCCAAGTGGAAAGAGCCGACGGCTAGTCCGAACTCCGGTGGTCCTCCGCTGTTCATTCCGCCTGCATGGACGCCTGAGCCGACAATTGGTCGCTCTGGTTTGCCAATTGGAACACCTGCGGCTTCGAAGCTTGCCGCGGACGGCTCACCTGCTGAAAATGATCGAAGGACCTTTGGCCAGCGGCTTACTGACCGTCTGGCTTCCTGGCGGCAGTTCCCGTCATGGCTCGTCAGCATGATCTGCCATTTGATTCTTCTTCTCGTTTTAGCGTTGATTCAGTTGCCTGGAATGCAAGGTTCCACGCTGACTTTGCTACTGGGCGAGTCGTCTGAAGGCGAGGCGGAGTTTGAATTGTCACGGTCCGATAGTCCTTTGGAAGCCGCACTGCAGGAGTCGTCTGAGGTTGCTCAGCCACTGCCCGTTATCGAATCGGTACCCAGCTCCATCGCCGAGGTTCTGAACGTCGAAGAAATGGAACTGCCTGGACTTGATCAACCCGCATCCAAAGTGGCAGCACCCGTTCAACTGACCAATCTCCTGGATGGACGACGGGCTGGCAACAAGGAAGGTCTTCTCAAGGAGGGCGGGGGAACGCAGCAGACAGAAGATGCGGTCGAAATGGGGCTTCAGTGGCTGGCCCGGCAACAGCAGAGCGATGGAGGTTGGAGCTTGCGAGGCCCCTACTCCGACGGAGCCCTGCTGGAAAATCGAACGGCGGCAACCGCCATGGCTTTGAACGCTTTCTTGGGAGCTGGCTATACACACTTCGATGGAAAGTATTCCAGTCAGATAAAATTTGGCTTGGAGTTCTTGAAAAAACGCCAGAATTCACGAGGCTTCTTTGCTGACGGCGAGCCGGGGCAGCAACGAGCCTACGCTCAGGCGATTGCCACGATTACAGTTCTGGAGGCTTATGGTCTGACCAAAGATCCCGAATTGGTTGCCGCGTGTCGCCAAGCTGTCCATTACGCTCAGTGGGCTCAAAGCCGGCTGAAGGGGTGGCGTTACGAACCGCAGCGGGACGCGGATGTCTCGGTAACAGGCTGGTTTGTCATGGCCTTGCAAACCGCCTACATGGCCGGATTTGAAGTGGACGAGGAAAAGCTACAATCAGTCCATGAATTCCTGGATAGCGTGGCACATCGCGACTTGTCTGCCTATTCCTATAACGAACTGCATGCCCCTGATCTCACGATGACTGCGGAAGCCCTGTTGTGTCGCATCTTGCTGGGCTGGCCTCGCGAACACTCGGCGCTAGAGAAAGGCGTAGAAGAATTAACCAAGTCGCCGCCTGACGAAGACGAGAAAGTGCAAAGTGTTTACTACTGGTATTATGCGACTCAGGTAATGCACCACTATGGCGGTGAACCTTGGCAAAAGTGGAACCGGGCAATGAAACGGACCTTGCCACGCATGCAAAATAAGTCAGGGGCAGAAAAAGGCAGTTGGAGTCCTCAAAACGATCACTACGGTTCGGCAGGAGGAAGGTTGTACACCACCTGCTTAAATATCTACTGCTTGGAAGTCTATTACCGTCACTTGGCAATCTACAGTATAAAGTAACGATGACCTATCGCAGCACGCGCAGCCTAGTTAAGGATCTACATCAACACGGTCACCTATTAGTTGTGGATGAAGAAGTTGACCCTAATCTTGAACTGGCTGAAATTCATCGTCGAGTCTATCGCCAGCAGGGACCAGCACTGCTATTCACCAAAGTGTTGGGCTGTAGATTTCCGGTTGCATCTAACCTTTTTGGAACGCTGGAACGAGCTAGATTTATCTTTCGTCATCAGATCGACGCTGTTCGAACTGCGGTCAAGCTCAAGACCGATCCCCGCAGCGCACTAAGAAGCCCGCTCAGTCTGGCTAAGATGCCATTGGTTGGCTGGCGTATGCTTCCTGTTCGCAGTCGCCGACCAGCGGTGATGCGCAATGCATGCCGCTTGAGCGAACTGCCTCAGGTTGTTTGCTGGCCCAACGACGGAGGGGCCTTCGTGACACTGCCCCAAGTGATCAGTCAGGCACCGGGCAGTCGTGGCGTGAATGGTTTGAATTTAGGAATGTACCGTGTTCAACTTTCAGGCAATCAGTATGTCCCTGATCGAGAATGTGGACTGCATTATCAGATCCATCGCGGCATAGGGGTTCACCATGCGGCTGCTATTTCCCAGCAAGCAGACTTTCCGGTCAATATCTCCGTGGGTGGCTCGCCAGCCATGACTCTGTCAGCCGTAATGCCTTTGCCTGAAGGGATGAGTGAACTGGGCTTCGCCGGTGCTCTGGCTGGCCATCGCATTCCACTCTATTTGAATTCAGGCCAGGCCCCTATTTATGCAGATGCAGATTTCTGCATCGTTGGCCGAGTTGTTCCTGAGTCGCTGAAGCCTGAAGGTCCCTTTGGAGATCATTTGGGATACTACGCTCGAGTCCATGATTTTCCATACCTGCATGTTTCAGCGGTGTATCATCGGGACGACGCCGTTTGGCCGATGACTGTCGTGGGGCGACCGCCCCAGGAAGATACGACCTTTGGTCAGTTGATTCATGAAATCACGGAGCCAGTCATACCTACCGTTCTACCCGGAGTCAGGCAAGTACATGCGGTCGATGCGGCCGGCGTTCATCCGTTACTGCTGGCAGTCGGCAGTGAACGCTACACACCTTACCATCGAAATGTTCGCCCGCAGGAAATCCTAACGCAGGCCTGTGCCATCTTGGGCCAAGGGCAGCTTTCCTTGGCAAAGTACTTGTGGATCATTGATGGCTTGGACCGCTTGGCACCAGCGGCCGACGATATCCCGAATTTTTTTGCGTATCTACTGCAACGAGTCGACTGGACACGAGACTTGCATTTCTTGACACAAACAACCATCGACACGTTGGATTATTCGGGCAGTGGACTCAATCAAGGCTCCAAGCTGATTGTTGCCTGCGGTCGCGAGTCCCGACGCACGCTAGGTACAGAGATTCCCAGCGAATTACGGTTACCGTCCGGCTGGCGTCATCCACACGTGGCCCTGCCGGGTGTTTTGGTTGTCGAAGCTCAGCCCCATCAGGATGCTCAAGCCACCACTTCGCTTCAATTGCAATGCGATGGTATTGGGCCCGATAGGGACATGCATGGCTTTCCGCTGATGGTCGTCTGCGACGATAGTCGTTTTGCAGCTCGCAATCTGGAGAATTTTTTATGGGTTACGTTCACTCGCAGTAATCCGGCCGTCGACATCTATGGATTTGGAGCGGAGATTCGTGACAAGCACTTCGGATGCCAAGGCAGTTTGGTGATCGACGCTCGGACTAAAAGTCATCACGCTCCGGGATTGATTGAGGACGCAGCAGTTTGTGCAAAAGTAGACGCCCGCGCCACTCGCAACGACCAGCTAGCTCGATTCCTGTGACGCTTCAGACCGTTTGGATGCACTGGGATCAAAGCTGACGGGAGGTTGTTGCTCTGACTGCATACCGCTCAGTCGTTGCCGTTCGGCGGCTTTGGCAAATGGATAGTAGACGGCCATGGCTAGCCCTATGGAGATGACACCCCAAACAGCGGCTCGCCAATCTCCACCTGACACCAGAAAATGACCGATAACTGGAGGTGTTGTCCAAGGCACGTGAACGTAGGGTCTTCCGATCCATCCATGATCCATCAGCAGGTAGGTCAGTGCGGTCAGCATCAATGCATTGCATACGTAAGGGATCATAAAGATTGGATTGAGCACGATTGGGAATCCGAAAAAAATCGGTTCGTTGATGCCAAAGATCTGCGTGGGCATCGATACGCGGCTGATTTGTCGGTAGCCTGGCTCCTTGGAGTTCAACATCACCAGGGCTAGTGCGATCGTAGCCCCAGTACCACCTACGTTGACAAAGCTAGTGAAGAATCCTTGAGCGGTGACATAGGGCAGTGGCTGGCCGGTGCTGACTGCCGCCACGTTATCTGCCAAGTACTGCAAAAAAATCGGTGCCACAATGGCATCCAGCGTATTGTCACCATTGATTCCAACGGACCACAGCAACGTCACTAGAAACGCAAACACCAGGATTCCAGGCAGAGTGCTGAGTGAAAAAACCAGCGGTGAAAACGCCTGCTGCAAAAGCCAGTTGATATCGATGCCCGCCACGAAGCGAATGGCCCAGAAAGTCAAAACCAAAAACAACAAAGGGATGAGCGAAAGAAATGACTCGTAGACCACTGAGGGCACGTTGGCTGGCAACTTGATGACCCAGTTGCGATCGTGAAAAAACCGTTTGACCCGCACTGACACCAGGGCAATTAGAATCGCCGTGAACAGCCCCGCCGATCCCAGATTATTCATATCCAGGCTTTGATCCTGGGGCTTCAACTGGATCAGCAAGAATACCACTGTGGCCACTGTGGCACTGACAACTGCGTCCAATTTCAAGCGCTTGCCCAAGTCGTAGGCAATCGCAAAACAGACGTAGATAGACAGCAGTCCAAACGTGGCCGACACCGGTATCTTTAGCAGGGGCAAATAGGGATCGATCCACTGTTCCCAACCGCTGACTGGCAGGAAAGCAACCACCATGAACAGGCCACCAATGATGGTCAGTGGCACAATGGTGACCATGCCCGCGCGGATTGCCGACAGGTAGGTGTTCTCGCTTAAAACCGTCAGCGGCGGTACGACGTAACGATCCAGGAATGTCGGCAAGCTTTTCAAGCACCAACTCCTGCTACTTGAGCAGATCGCTGTGACCACTGAGTCAACTGTGTCGCATTTTCGTGAATCTTCTCGAATGCACGATAGATATCATCCATGTCTGATCGGTTGCCCAGCAAAAGGGACTGGCCAAGCCAAATCGCCTGATCGCGACAGATTAAATCGCTGTTGGGACAATGGACTTTTGTATAATCCAAACGATCGACGGCTCCAGCCAGATAAGGGCCAAACGCCTTGTTGCGGAAAAGAGGCTGATGATGCAACGAGTAGCCGTAACCCGCCGAACAGGGAATGCCTTCGGCTTGTAGAGCCTGTAACACGGCTGCACGTGGAACACCCAACTGCGCAGCGTCTATTCGTAGCATGAACAGATGGTAGCTATGCCGCGTGCAAGCCGCTGGGCGTTTCTGAGGATATAGACCAGGTAATCTACTCAATTGATCGGCCAGATACAGACCATTGGCATCTCGCAAGATCGTCTGCTGTTCCAGTCGTTCAAGCTGAGCGTTCAGCAGAGCACCCTGAAGTTCCCCCAGTCGGTAGTTTGCCGAAATGATATGATGTTCGTACCAAACGCCTGTAGGAATGCGTCCGCAATTGTGCATTGACCTACATTTTTCCGCTAGCGAATCGTCATTTGTCGTGATGATCCCACCTTCGCCGCAGGTCAAATTTTTGCTGGACTGGAAGGAAAACGAAGCGATATCGGCCAGACTGCCGACCGGTCGTTGATTCCAGATCGCTCCGTGAGCATGAGCGGCATCCTCGAGGACAAGCAATGAGTGCTTGCGGGCGATTGCATTGATCGCTTCCATCTGAGCGGGCCCGCCGGCAAAGTGTACTGGAATGATGGCTCGAGTGCGAGAAGTAATTGCAGACTCGATGGCCTGTGGATCTAGATTAAACGAATCCAAATCGATGTCGACAAATACCGGAATCATATTAGCTTCGATCACAGCCGATGCCGTTGCGTAAAACGTGTACGGCGGAACGATCACTTCGTCTTCAGCTTTTAGTCCTGCTGCCATCAATGCCAACCGCAACGAAACCGTCCCGTTGACGATGGCGATGCCATGTTTGCAGCCATGCATCTGTGCGAACCGCTGCTCGAATTGAGAAACTTCGTTTCCGTCCAATCGCCCCCATTTGCCGCTCTGCACGGCAGCCAATACACGTTGCTGATCGGTGGCGTCAAAAACTGGCCAGGATGGAAAAGGCTTATTGCGAACGGGAGTGCCGCCTAGCAGCGCCAACTGATTGGACATGGATGATCTTCTTTTCAACGAATTAAGAAAACTGTTTGCTTGATTGCTTATTAAAACTTCTTGCCCATGTAGACACAACCATCGTTTAATGTGCCTACACGAACCAATTCGTGGAAGCCTAATTTTTGATAAAATGCCAAGGCTGGCGTATTGCGCACACTGACTCCCAAGTGAACACCTGGGGAACCGAGCTGCTTCAGATTCTCCATCACCTTCTCCATCATACGCCGACCCCAACCCGATCCTCTGGCGCGTTCCAGTAGATCGATGTGCATGTGCGACGGATACTGGCAGTACGGTTCGGGACAATAATAGTCCGGGCAATGGTACCACGAGTGGACCATCTGCGACCTGGTCCAATGGGCCGGATCCCCTTGAGGAATCGGGAACTGATCGCACAATGCTGGGCGCCACTGTTGTTCGTATCGCTGATAGAACTGATGTGAGTCGATAGCCCCGAAAGCATAGCCGCATACGCCTTGGTCGTCTTCCAAAATCAGGCTCAACTGAGGTTCGTAAGCAAGATACGGACCCACGAAAACTCGCCCGAGTGCATTTGGGTCCTCTCGGTAGAAAGGCTCCCCGTCGCGACCATGATCTCCGGTTTTCAAGCAGACGTAATAGGCGGCAGCTTGGTCCTGAGCCCGCCCCTGGCGCAATCGAAAACTGCTCATCAATTCTGCTTCTCAAAAAGTAAAAGTTGCGTCGGAATTCTGTTTTGACAATCGTTGCAGACGCGGCACAAGACCACCGCGATAGGTCAAGGGCAGGTGGTAGTCGGATTGCAAAGCAGCGGTCGGCGACTGCTGTCTGCACCGAACGAAGGCTAGCAGCAAATCCAGCTCCTCCCTTAGCTCCCAAGTGCGACGACCCAAAGCGGCAAACAGGGATCGATCATACAGATTGGCAATCTCCGCACAAGTACGCCGCAAGGGCTTGGCCAAGTGCTCGAAGGCGGCTGCATTCTCTGGCCATCGATCCTGCGAACTGTCGGCAAGAGTTGCCGCAGCCTGATACAGCCTTTCGGCCCCTGGACCTTCTTCATGAGGCAAATAGTAACAGTCGCACAACTGGATTAAATCTTCGATTGAGATCGCACCGGATGGAGTGTCGAAACGAGGCCACCACTGCTCAAGAGCAGCCAGATAGGATTGGCGAGGATTCCAATCGCCCTGACAACACACATAATCAGCAAAAGTCCTCACGGGGACATAGTTGATAGGATACTCGCAATTTGGATTGATCAAGATGCCGGAAACTCTGTCGCGTGTCTCCAGAGGCCGACCTGCGTAGGGACCGCTGTACCAGCGGCGGCCATCGTAGTCATTCGCATGTAAATTGTCCCAAATCAGTGGTTTGCGTCTCAGCCAGACAGTTACGCATTCCAAATCCTTTGGCGTAATGGACTGTGAAATTATTTCTGGGCCAGTCCAAAACACGTCGATGCCCATGTCCAATTCCTGTCCCACCGTCTGCAAGTAGTTTGCACCGCCCAGTTGTCGCTGCTGCATGCGTCCACAATAGGGCGTGGGACAGAACAAGAATCTTGACCCTGAATGTCGGCGCTGAATTTCACGAAAAGCTACATTGGTAACCCAACATTGTGCGGATGCAAACGAACCAAATCGCTCACGATCCCGATCTTGCATCACATCAGGAATATCGTCAAACAAAAGTGCAAAATCGCAACAGCCCAGCGACTCCACTTGGCTGAGTCTGCCGAGCAGTAGGTCCATTTCAGAACTATCGCTAAAGCACATGTCCAGTCCTGGACTCAGCGCGTAGATGTAACGCAGTCCCCGCGCGTGACATGCCTGAATCATCTCTCTTAACGACTGACACTGTTCCGGGCTGTAACTTTGACGCCACAGAACGCGGTGCTTTAAGTCGTCTTTGGGAGCATACATATATGTATTCAATCCCAAGGCCGATAACTGATCAAAAAGCTCCAATCGCTCAATGGTGCTCCACGGCGGACCATAAAAGCCTTCGATCACTCCAGACAGAAATGTTGTCTGATGGGTCATATCGCGAACTACTCATCGAAAAAGGCGGGAAGTAAGTTTCCATGTTTCATACTTGAAGGGCGTACAGTTTAAATGATCTTGCTTCCTATTTACAGCCCTCAAACAAGCCAAGTAATCGCAGGGTCGCATACCTATGACCCTTGGCAGGACAAGTGGTGGCGGACTACAATGAAGCGGCCGTTTTATGACCAATGCGAGTCTTCAACTGGCCCTAGCAAATGAACAATCCCTGCCAGCTCGAGTCATCCATGATTCATCCAATCGCTAATATCGCTTATGAGCAGCCAACCAGTGAAGGCCTTGCCATGGACTGGCCTGACCAGCAAATGACTGTTTATAACGCGCCAATGATCACAACCCGACAACAGTTACGTCGGCCAACAGGGATGCGATTGCTGGTGGCCATTCTATGCTTAGGGTTGGCTCATTCAACTCCCGCATCAGCTCAGTCCGATACCGAGATTCAAGTTATTCTCAGCAGCGAGGATGGTATTCATAGTCTATCCAAGTTGAATCCGCTTTCATTGACTTCAGGTACCGCATCTCGGGAGACCGTAGTCGAAATTCACTTAGATCAGCCTCGGCAAAAAATTCTTGGCTTGGGAGCTTCGCTGGAACATGCTACTTGCCACAATCTATTTAAGTTGTCTGAGCAGCAGCGCGAGCAGGTTGTCGAAAAGCTGGTCGATCCGCAGATTGGCATCGGAATGAATCTAATGCGAATTTGTATTGGCACATCGGACTTTGTTGAAGAGCCCTACTACACCTATAACGATCTACCGCCTGGGCAGACCGATCCAGAACTCAAGGGCTTTAACATCGAGAAAGACCAAAAATATGTTTTGCCGGCGATCCACTTGGCACTTCGCAAGAATCCGCATCTGCTATTTTTTGCTTCGCCGTGGAGCCCACCGGCTTGGATGAAAGATTCCGGACAATTGGGCACCGGCAGTTTGTTACCAGAATATTATCCGGCCTACGCGCTTTATTTGCTCAAATTCATTCAAGCCTACCAGGCTGAAGGGATTCCTATTCACGCGCTGACAGTTCAGAACGAACCGCAGCACACAGATGCCAAGTATCCCACAACACTGTGGAGCGCCGAGCAACAGCGCGATTTTATTCGCGACCACCTGGGCCCACTGTTTCAGAAACACAATATCAAGACGCTGATCTGGTGTTGGGATCACAACTGGAACAAAGTGACGTTCCCTGAAACCATTTTATCCGACCCTCAGGCAGCCCAGTATGTAGATGGAACCGCATTCCACCTGTACGAAGGCCGAGTGGAATCGCAATCGAAGCTGCATGAACTATTTCCCGACAAGCCGATCTACTTCACCGAGGGATCTGTCTTTCGAGCGCGCGGTGCGATTCGCCTAGCCGACATTCTGCGTCATTGGGCAAGGTCCTACAACGGCTGGGTCGTCATGCTGGACCAACATCGACGGCCCAATCGTGGCCCTCACTCGGCTAGCGCGACCTGCATCGAACTCATGGACGACGGGACCGTGCGTTATAATTTTGATTATTTCATGATGGGCCAGTTCATGAAGTATGTTCACAGGGACGCAATCTGTGTGGATTCGACATCGCCTGAAAGCAGGACTTTCCGAAGCGTGGCCTTTATCAACCCTGATGGGCAAAAGGTTTTGGTGGTCGTAAACTCCAGTCAGCAGGACCAGGATTTTGCAGTGCAGGTGGGTAAGCAGACATTTCAAACAGAGATCCCTCCTGCCAGCGTGGCGACCTATCTTTGGAACTAGCCTTATCAGCGAGACTTACTATGTCCCCGCGATACTCAGCGACTCAGGTATCCGAAACTACTCCAACGGCCCAGTCGCCATTCGTCCAACAGCAACCGGTGCGTCTGACGATGTCCGTACTGATGCTTTTGTTATTGATGGTTGTGGGGGCTGGCGTGGCGATGTTATGGGCAGTCGCTCTGCGTGTGCCTGCGTTTTCCACTGAACTACGCGCCTTCATGGGCATGTCAGAAGCAGCTGGTGATTCACAAGTTGCCAGACAAGCCCACGTCGTGTTCGTCATCCTTATTTATACAGCGCCACTTGGATTGGGGATCATGGTTTACCTGCTGCACCTTGTAGTTAATTGGCTGCACCGACCAGGTGTTACCGTTGCGGAAGACGACGAAATGCGAATGGAATAGACCTCCTAAATCACCCCTAAATTGCAATTTCACCGACCCATTGAAAAGGAAACGCTAGTGGCAAACTCAAGCCCTGTGAAGAAGTGGTTCAAACGCATCAGCGTCGTGGTTCTGAGTCTGTTTCTCTTGGCCGGAGTCGCCGCAGGTTCCGCCTGGTGGTACTGGCATCCGTCACACCAACGAACCGATGGAGTCGTCTATGGACAGCGTGGTGATCAGAAGTTAACGATGGATATCATCCGACCCAGCTCGCCCAATGGCTTGGCTGTGGCGCTGATGGTCAGCGGTGGTTGGAGATCGCAAATGCCGGGTGAGTTTCCCACCTGGATGATGGCACCCGTGCTGCGGAGTGGCTACACTGTATTCGCTATCTGCCATGTCTCCCAACCTGAAGCCAGTGTTCAGGAGATCGTTGCGGATATGAAACGAGGTATTCGTTATATCAGGCAAAATGCAGAACAGTACGGCATCGATCCCAATCGCATCGGAGTTACCGGCGGTAGCGCGGGAGGGCATTTGAGCTTGATGTTGGCAACTCGCGGGGATCCAGGCGATCCGCACGCGACTGATGAAATCGATCGATACAGCAGTCAAGTCCAAGCTGTGGCAATCTTCTATCCGGTGACTGACCTAGTAGACTTGGGCGACTCGACAGAAAACTTGCGAGATGGTGGGCCGCCTAAGAGTTTTGTCAACTCGTTTGGTCCTGACGGACAAGACCTTCAGAAATGGCCAGATATCGCTCGCGATCTTTCTCCGCTCCATTTCGTCAGCCAATCGTTGCCGCCGACCCTGATTTACCACGGTGATGCCGACACGCTGGTGCCGCTTGATCAGTCGATTCGATTCCGAGATCGCGCGCAGCAATTGCAAAGGCCTGTCCAGGTTGTGGTCCACTCTGGCGGTGGACATGGCTGGCTGACAATGCCCTGGGATATCAGGGCGTTTGCTAACTGGTTTGATCAGCATCTTCAAGACTGACCCAACGACTCCAGGACGTCTGAGCAGACCGCTGATCTCGCAATTTGCTGAAAACCACTTCAGCATGAGGCTTGTGTGGCAACTGCTGCGGAAACAGGAAGATGGCCCCAAGCAATTGTTCTCGTGAAGGGATTCCAAGCCAGCTAAAGACCTGGTGCGATCTCAGCACACCGCCCGAGGACCAGTAGTTAGGTAACCCTGCCGCCGTTGCAGCTAGCAGCAGAGACTGCACCGCAGCAGCAGCCGCAGCAATGTGCTCGACATTGCCTTCCGTGGGATCAAAATAGGAGGCAACTGCACCGGCAGGCGGCTGGGACTGAAGCGGATTGGGAAGCCAGGTAGCCATCACCAACGTCTTTGCGGCGGACAGCATGGCCGGAATCTTGCCCGCACCTTCCATGGTTTGAACGCGACTTCGCAACTGGCGACAAACGTCAGAATCCACAAGATGGAAACGCCAAGGTTCGATGCCTGACATCACCCCATCGCTGCGGTGCTCTGAGGAACATACCTTATGAAACGGAGCCCAGCCAGCACAGGCAATCATCCGTTCAATTACATGCCGGTCCTGATCAACCTCAAGGTCGTCTGTCGCTAGAACTTTCGTGGTCTTACGCTCTGAAGCGATCTTGTGAAAGATACTCAGGAGGCCAGAAGAATCCTCAGGCGCTGAATCCGCATTTTGAGTGGACACGTGACTGGCTTTCTATCGTCTTGAGAAAACGTTCGCAAATAAACTACCGAACTTGCCATCAGCCGGAGTGCGATTCATGATTTCAGTGGGCCAATAAAAATTCGCGGCTGCTCATCAGGCTCCACAATAAGTCTTCGTAGACCTCGCGAACCGCCACATCCGAGGCTTGGCCGGAGTCCTGATTTGCCGCAGCCAATGCGGTTAGGACTTGCTGGTGTTCCGACTGGGTCGGCGGGCGTGATAAGGCACACAGATATGCCTGCTGAATTACTTGATCTGCCGTCAATTGTTGGTCGATCCATCGAGAAACGATACTCTCCTTGTGCGACAACTTATCGTTCAGCGTATTACCGTTATTCCAGTGAAGCGCCTGAACGACGGTGGGCTGATCGCTGCGCTGGCAATCGCAAGTGATTTGGCGCTGGTGGCGACCAAAAATCTGCAAGAAACTGTTGGAAACAGCCGAATCGTACAGTCCAAGAGCTTTGGTTCCCAAGGGGTAGAATGCCGTTGGCTGCTTGTCCGCACCCGAAAAATCGATATTGTCAAAAGTGGTCGGCACTTCCGTAACCTTGACTACAGCATCATGCAGGACTTCGGCCATGTGCCGTCTGGGATAATAACGACAGAACAGTCGAGTATCCTGCTCGTTTTGCGGTGTAGCCAATGAAGAAAGCTGATAGACTCGTGAGTTCAATATCAGACGCATCAGTGACTTTAGATCGTATTTCTCCGTCACCAAGTAATCAGATAAGGCGTTCATCAGCCGCTGGCTGCAGGCCGGGTTGCTGATCCGCAAGTCATCAACTGGTTCGACCAATCCAACTCCCATAAAATTTGCCCACA
>JBIIJD010000026.1:0-62979 GCA_044234105.1 Aureliella sp.
TTCGAACTCGTTTCAATGTGAAGATGACACCAAACGGGTCTCGAACTCACTTAAGTTCTTATTTTAAAATGCTTTAGAAAGAATCGAAAAAGAGAGTATTGTTACGAAGAGGGTTGCGCTCGGGGAGCACGTTGCACACATAGCTGAGATAAGGATGAAACCTCAGCTTCCAAATGAACAGCTCAGGTAATGCATGCGTCTATCCGACTTGGCCTCCGGCTCAATAACGATGCGGACTCAGTTCATTCTCCAAAGAATTCTTCGCGAACGGCTTCCCATTTTTGCGCCTTGTGTGGGTCGGAAAAGAACGTCTGCTCGCGCCTCAAGAATTCCGCTTTGAGCCGCTCAGAGACCGGCGGCGGGCCTTTTGCAACCATACAGTTGATCACTGTCGCCAGGGCGAACTGAAGTCGAGGTCCTGGGATTGAAATCCCGGAATACCCAAGTTCGTCTCTTCACGACTTTCGAGACTTCCGTCTCGGAGAATTAATTCACGGAGCTTACCAACTTCGCTAACCGCTGGAAGTTCGGCCTCTCTAATGGGTGCAGTCGCGCTTCGGTCACGCCGCCTTGTACGGCCCGCTCCATGGCCTGCCGGGCTTCGGCAACTTGCCCCTTGGCATCCAACACCAAGGCCAGATGGAAAAACTTGTCAGCCCTTTCAGAACTTTCCAGCGCGCGCCGGAAATCGGCCTCAGATTCATCCAACGATCGCGTGGCCAGAAAAACTAGTCCTCGAGTGTCCAACAGGTAATCGACCGGTCCAAGCCGCTCAACCAATCTCCCAACGACTTCCATTGCCAAGTCCAAATCGCGCCCGGTTAATGCCAACACCATGGCCAAATTGTTGCAAGCGGACAGATTCATCGGCTCTGCTTCCAACACCCTTCGGTAGGCCGTGACAGCCTTGTCAATATCCTCAACCCAGGCGTACATGTCGGCCATAGACAGCCCCAGCGACTGTGAACTGCGATTGGCATCGTAGGTGGGCTCGGCAAATTCAATCCAAGCCTGTGCCTGCTGCTTACTCAACCCGCCACTCTGCAGCGCCAAGGCTCCCACGGCTGCCAGTTCGTCCGGCGTCAATTTCATGGACGCAGCCATCTCGATGGCTCGCTCGACTTGTCCCCTTTTGGCAGTCAGCTCTACCACCGCCGTTTTAGCCTGAGGCAGCTCCTCTGCCAACTGAGAGCTAAAACGCTCGGCAAGCCCCCAAAACGTCTCGGCTTGTTCGGCCTTTCCAGTCTGGTTTAGATTTTCCGCAAAAGAATCTGCAAAGGCGGCTGCCCAAGCTCGGCTGTCTGCCTGAGCACCATACTTTTCCAGCAACTGAAGGAGCCGCGGATAGTCGCCTGATCGGAACAGCAAGCGAGCTTCCAAATTGGCCGTGTCCAAATCATTGGGCGCCATGCGTTTCAGTCGAGCATACCATACCTGAGCCTCCTCCACTTCGCCGCGATCTATCAGCGCCCGCGCATACGAGCGAACATAGTTCACATCATCGGCCCCGCCATTGCCCATCACGCTGCGCATGGTGCGAACATATTTCGACCAATCGCCGGTTTTGTTGTAAAGATCGGCCAGCATAAAATTGTCGGTCAATGAAAATTGGGGCTGCTCTTTGACCACGCTTTCCAGCAACTGAACCGCTTCTTTCGTCTCATCCGGGGAAGGGCGGGTGCTCAGAATAAAGGCTTTGGTTCGCCGATCATCTACGGTTCCAGCGCCGGAGTTCAAGTTGAGATCTAGCAGTTCTCGGGCCTTATCCGCTAACTGCTGATCGCCCTTCAGCCCAAACACCATGGCCAAGCCGCGTCGAGCCCAGGCGCGGTCAACATCAGCGATTGCAACCTGCGTGTTCACCAATCGCTCCAACTGAGTCTGAGCCTCCTGCGATTTTCCAATGGACAGATAGAACTCTGCCATCCGGCGAATTAGTCGTGTGTCCTCGGGATTGTTGTTGGCCGCCCGCTGGTAATACTGCTCGGCTTTTTCGTAATCCAGAATGGTTTCATAGCACTGTGCGAGCGAGTCGGCCGACTTGTCTTCGTCCAAGACCTCCCGAGCCTTTTCGATGGTTGCACCAGCGTTTTCCAGATCCTTCTGCTGCGCGTAGAACTGAACCAGAGATACCCATCCGATCGGATTGGAGGGCTCTTGCTCTATTACTTTTTTTAGCTCCTGTTCAGCTTCTTGGTGTTGTCCCGTAATCGTATAGACTTGCGCCAGCCACACTCGATCCTCGACCGATTCGGATTGTGCAGCAGCCTCCCGAGCCAACTCCAGCGCGCGATCAAAATTCTCTAGTTCCAACGAGACATCGGTGGCCAGCCGACTGAGATCCATCGAAAAAGGAGTCTGCTGTTCCTTCAGGGTTCGAATGACCTTGTCCGCATCTAAAAATCTTCGCTGCTGGGTTAACAGGAAGATCGTCCGGTTGATAACTGTCGGACTCTTGTCGCCTAAACTGATCGCGTTCATGTAATGTTGCAACGCCGAGTCGACGTTGCCTTGGCGGTCCATGATCTCGCCTTGCAACTGAGGGATTCTTGCCCAGGCTGGACGCAAGACAGCTGCCTCGGTCAACTGAGTCAATGCCTGTGAGTAAAGACCCTGTCGCTTCTCAATGTCCTTGGCGTCCGTCTTGTCGGCTTCCACGGACAATCGAATGGCCCTACCTACTCTCCACAGAGCTCCTTGACCTTCAATTTCTTCGACTCGCTCCAAGGCACCGGACATCGCGTCAAGTTGCCCACTTCGCAAGGCCAACTCGAACATCAGCAGGTGAATTTCGATGTTATTGCGGCCCAGCGTGGAATCGGCCACAAACTTCGCCTGCTTCATGGCTCGGTCCGTTTCATCCAGGGAGAACAGCAGTCGTGCCATTCCCGATGCCAACTCGATCCTCTGGACCTCAGACCAGTTCTCACTTGGCTTGGCCAAGGCGTCCAAACGCTCCATCGCCTCAGCCGCTCCCGATCGCAAGACCTCGAGTCGGGAACGCTCTAAACGCAGCGATGGGATGTCGCCCAAATGGGTCTCGGCGGACTGCAATGCCACAGCCGATTTCTCCCAATCCCGACTGCGGATGCAAAATGCGATCCAGGCCTGGTTCAGCACGGCCGATGCAGGCTCCGCAGCCAAGGCCGTCTCCAATGTCGTGCCAGCCTGCTGGCTATCGCCGCGGGCTGCCTGCAACTCTGCCTGCAAAATGGCTACCTGTGCTGTGGCTTCGGGGATCTCCTTCAAGATGCCGATCAACTGTTCAAGCTGGGACCAATCCGGCTGGCCAGCGTCTCGCCTGAGCCCTTCTGCTAACAGCAACTGAGCCAAGCCTAACACAGAAGTAACTGGCGGGTTGGGCCGCCGGACCACATTCCAGTATTCCCCAGTGGCCTCTTGGAATCTTCCAGCGCGATACAGGGCAGAGGCCAATTCTTGTCGCGCGGCTTCAAAGTTCGGATTGACACTTAAGGCTCGACGCAGGGCCACCACTTCTTGGTCACTATTGCCCATCCCCTGATAGCTGAGCCCCAACAGGAAATCGACTTGAGACAAGGTCGCCGGTGATCGGTCTAGCTGCGGTCGGATGCTCTCAAGCAACTTGGCTGCATCGCGCCATTGCCCACGCTTGGCCATCCACTGCGCTTCGATGTAGCGAAGTTGTGGTTCGGGGTATTTGCCAGCACGCAGCTCCTCGATCAACCCGGGCACCAACGAATCATCGCCATCCAGCAGCTCTTCTTGCGCCAGGCTCATGGTGATCTCCGGCTGCTTGGGCATCGCCTGAAGACCGTCTCTCAGCCGCTTGCGAGCCTTCTCGGGCTGGCCAGCCTTGCGATCCAGATTGGCCGCCGCGACGACCAGCAGCGGTTGTTGTGGGTTGTCGGCCAAGGCCTTTTCGACAATGGGAAGAGCCTCCTGCGGTGAGTTTCTTGCCGCAGCCACCTCAGCCAGCAGAACCGCCAGAACAGGCGACTGCGGAGCCAACTGCAGCCCAACCTGAGTGTCTTGCCAGGCGCGCTCGAGCAGACTGCTCGGGTCACCCAGTATCGCATTGTTGGTCGTCGGATTCTGGCCTTGAGATGCCAGCCACCGCGCCCTGACAAAACGAGCTTCCGCGCTGTCTGGCGATTGCTCGACCAGACGATTCAGGACTTGTTCAGCCTCCTGCGGCTTTCCCAGTCGGGAACTCAGCAGATCCGCCAGGCTTTCGGCAAAGCGGAAATCCTTGGGATCTACCGCAACGGCCTTTTGCAGATTTTCTAGGGCTTGTGGATCGCGAGACATCTGCCGTTCTGCTCTCCCAAGAAACCACAGCAACTCCGCATTCTCTGCATCAGCGGGCAGCAAGTGCTCTTCCAAGTGGCTTTTCGCGTCCGAGCCCCGCTCCAGCTCAAGTGCGACCTCCACCAAACGCTTGCGGGCGTCCTTGTTGTCAGGCGCTTGCCGAAGGATGCCCTCGAAGCGAAAAAACGCCTCCTGGTAAAGCCCCACATCGGCCAGCAGTTTGGAATACTCGATGTCCGCCTCCACATCATCGGTGACCAGCGAACAGTATTTGCGATAATCCCGAAGGGCTTCAGCCGTCTTGCCGGCCTCCTGGGCTGTCCGAGCTTGGGCCAGGATGATCTTGGAGCTCCTGGACGATTGCAGGCGATGCAGTCCAAAAGCCGCAGCGCCTAGCACGGCGACCACTAGAAGAAGTATCCCTAAAAAGCGAAAGTTGATCCGAGTCTTCATCGTCAGTATACAGGTGAGAGTGTTTTGAATTGAGTCGAGTATAGACATCAAACTCACAAAGCCAAGAGCAGCCTCCGGCAGTATGTAATCATGGAGCGAGCTTTGCGGTTTGACAACCTATCTAAGGAAATTACCCCTAACGAGTGGTTCGTTTATCGGGTTTGTTCGCAGGTTACCGAGTTTTTTGATTCAGCTTTAAGGGTTAGAGATTTCTCAGCCCTTCGGGCGTTGCCAACGAAAACTCTGCTCGGCCACCGGGGGCTATCACCCCTATCACATTACCCACATCCTCTTTAACTTTGCTACCCTCGCCCCTTTTAGGGGAGAGAGGCTGGGGGTGAGGGGTTTTGCACCGGGTTTTGAAGGATTTCCAACAGTGTACGCAATGCCGTACCTGTTTCAAATGGCCTGGCAAATCACTGAATCGGAGATCTGCAGTGGAAAAACCTCCCACTCTCTGCCACACGAGGGGCATGGAAAACATCGTTTTGCCTCAAACCCGATGGAATTGCAATTCTTATGTGGATCAAACTGCAGGCACAAACGCCAGCGATGACGTCCACCACCTCCGCCACCCCTACGGGCATTCTCAAAAACTAGCCACCATTCGCCATTCATCAGCCTCCAGCCATCATCCGGAAACCTAATTCGGACACTGACATAAAACAGGCAGGGGGTCTTATTTGGAAAAAATTCGCCTTGTAGACTTTCTGGGCCTGTCGAACCCCCCTAGACTGTAAACTAAACTTTTTTAGACTTTAAAAAAATTAAAGTTGGGGGAGGCTCTGGATCAGTTTTGGTGAGTCGTCGGAGACTGATCCTGAAGTTCGGACAACGAACATTCCTCCCCCTACTTCTTATATGGACAGCTCCAGGCGTTTCGCGACATCTAAGATGGCTTGAAAATCAGAAATTAACAAGATGACCGCAAACTAGACGCAAAGAGCTATGAAAAAGCGTTCAACGATCGATTGTCTAAATGTGGTCTACCGCATCTTTCAGCTCTCATTGCCAAAACGGATCCCATTGGCAGACCGGAGCTCACTGGGAAGAAGTGAACTACGAGGCAATGCTACTTTCTCTGTAAAACAGTTGTCCCCAACTGTTCTCTTCCTTTGTAAAACAGTTGCCCCAACTGTTCTCTTCCTTTGTAAAACAGTTGTCCCAACTGTTCTCTTCCTTTGTAAAACAGTTGTCCCCAACTGTTCTCTTCCTTTGTAAAACAGTTGTCCCCAACTGTTCTCTTCAACTACTCAAAACAGTTGAGGACAACTGTTTTACATTTTTCAACTACTCAAAACAGTTGAGGACAACTGTTTTACATTTTTCATCCTGGGTCCGCGCCAGATTTGCCCATGTCTCAGGTCTCTTCTCCACCAGCATTCGATTGGGATTTCGACTCGATCAGCTCTTGAAAGGCATGGCGGAACAGCATAGCGAAATCCCTGAGGACGGGCTCTGCTTGCTCTATGGTCGTGGCGTCGGTCTGTAACAAAACTTTCACAGAGTAGGGCCAGCGACTCGAACCCATCAGGCTCAATCGCTGTCGGAAAAATCCTTCGGATGTAGTGAATGTGGCTTTCCCCAATTCATACCAGTGGCCAGTGACCACGCCAATTCCATCTTTTTGAAACTTGACCAATTCCATGGAACGCTCGTCTCCCTCCAAAACGAACTGGGCTTCCGAGCGGTTGATAATACTCCAGCCCGCAGCCGGATAGCAGACTGTCGGATGATGGGGAGCCGGGGCGATATGGCCGTCGTTTACCCAGATCGCCACATGCAGCGACACGCGACGCCCCGTGTCGTCAAAGTACGAACGATTGATGAAGTCGTGCGCATTCAAGACCTGAACCGTTTCATCCTTGATCTCGATTTCCTCGCCAGACCATTCGCCTAGCACCAGCGGTATCTCCGACAGTTTAAAATTCGGTACTTCCCCTTCAGCAGAAATCCGTGCTTTGAACCAGGCCACGGCCAGCCAACTGACCAGGAACATGGCAATCAACAACGTTGAGCGCTGAATAGTCGGCGAAAATCCTGGCATGTCTTTCTAATCGCAATCTGTTTCAAAATATTTGGATCAAACGTACAAATCAGCCGATTCTCTCAAGTCTTGGTTACTGTTCACCCTGTCATTGCCCACATCTTCTTGACCTAGCTCACTTCGCCCCTCTTACAGGCTGTGGAGTTATTGGATTTCGTAGGGTGGGACCAGCGAGTATTGCGAGCGCCGGCCCACCGTTTAGAACTTTTTACAATGGCGGGCCGGCTCTATGCTGGTCCCGCCCAACATAAAATCACAGCCTCTTAGGGACAGGGGAGAAGGGTTTTGCAGTGCGTTTTCATCGGGTTTTAAAAAGTGGTCAAAATGACTTGCCTTGCTAAGAGCCTAGCTAACAGCCTGGCTAACAGCCTGGCTAACAGCCTGGCTTCAATGGCTCATGCCAAAACATTCATGCTCATGAATCCCGCGAGCCAGGTAGCCGGGCCGCCTGCTTGGCATAATAGTTGTAACCGTGATAGCCGTACTGCTCTTGCTCGCCACCTATCACCAGCGCTCCCAAGAGATGCACGCCAAACGATCTCAGTATCTCCACAGCCCGCAAAGCTTGCGGGAAGCGGGAGTAGTCTCGCAGCAAAGTAAAGACGACTCCGTCGGTATACTTGCTGATCAATCGAGAATCCACCACGGGCAATATAGGGCAACTATCGACGATGACAACGTCATACTCGCGGCGCAACTCTTCAAAAAGTTCGGCTACGGTGCCATCGGTGATTTTTTCCTGCAAGCTCACATCGACTTGCCCGGCCACGAACACGTCCAAGGCATGACTTCCAACATGCTGCGTGCAGTCGGCCAGTGAACATTCGCCAGCCAGAACTTCCGAGATACCGGGGGTTTGTGGAATTCCAAAGAAACGATGAACAGTTGGACGGCGAAGATCAAAGTCGACCAAGGCGACCTTCTTGCCAAACTGCGACAGACTGCGCGAAAGCAAGCAGGCTACCGAGGACTTGCCTTCACCCGAAACCGCGCTGGTGATCATGAATACCTTCATGTTATTATTCTCGGCCCGATGCAATAACATCGTTGCCACAGCACTAATGGACTCCAACAGTCGGAAGTGTTTCATTTGATTGCGTGCACTCTTGGGATCCCGCGTGAAGTCCCAGGTTGCAGTCGGAATCGTGCCGATGCAATCGAGGGACAAGGCCTTGCTGACACCGTCCACGTCATCAACCTTCCGACGGGTGAGATCCCACAGTACGACTAGACCAAGCGGCATGAACAGGCCGAAAATGCCCAAAGCACCCGCTCGCTTAACCCGTTTCTTCGGATCGGGTGGTACGGCTGTCTCAGCAGGTGAAAGCAGTCTGATTCGGGAATCTGTCTGCAGTTCGATCTTGGTCCGCTCAACCTCCTGACTCACCCGCTGTAGCACATCCTCCAGGCCGTCAATCTCGGCTCTCATCAACTCGACGTCAATCGACGATAGCCCGAGTTGTCGCGTCTCCTCGGAAAGCTGGTCTACCTTTTCGCGAAGCAACTTTTCCTGGTTCTTCAGCGTTTCAACTTTTGCTATCATGCTAACAAAATCGTATTTGGATTCCAGCTTGCCGGCGAGTTCCGGATTCATGCCCGGTGCGGTTCCCTCCAATCGTTGACGATCCAGTTCCACCTGCTCCTGATGGACTTTCTGCGCTTCCTCTAGATTCTGTTTCAGAATCTGTTCGTTGACGGCCACTTCTTCGGCCATGCGGCGATAGCTGGGATGATTAAAACCCAAATCTCGTTGTAGCGACTCCAATCGACCGCGTGCACGCGCAACTTCATCTTCCATGTTAGCAATTGCCGGCGGTTTGACAAAACTTGCCAGGGGCGTCTCAACTTCAGTTTCGCCGCTCTTGGCAGCAGCTTCTCGCATCTCGGCCAACGCCTGTTCTTCCCACTTCTTCGCGATCTCCAGCTCACCTTCGGCTTGCATGAGCTGGAACTGAACCTCACTGAGTTTAGTTTGCATCACTCCAAATTGTTGCAAGGCGTTCTCCTGTGCAACAGTCAAAGAATCCGAGTCAGACGTTCCCAAGGCAGTAGCCAACGCCCGAAGCTCTGATCTCTTCGTTCGCACCTTCTGCTCCGCCTCGGAATAGACTCTTTCCAGATTGTCCAGCCGCTTCAAGCGATCATTGCGTTCGTTCAGGACGACCTCGTCCATGTAGGCTTCCACGACCGCGTTGATGATCTTGACACAGGAGTCTCCGCTTTGCGTCTCCACCGAGGCCCGCATAATCTCGCCGTTGTCCGGGAACTCGACTTTAATCGACTTCTGTAGCCATTCCATGGCGCTAGGGGCTTCTACCAGCTCCTGCAACCCGCTAACGCCTTCCTTGCGCAACGCCGTGTTGAGCACAAAGGGTGTTTTCATCATCTGCTGCTGAGTGCTACGATACAATTGAAAGTTGGGTGTGCTGCCACCTTCATCGGCCGTATGGAAAATCAGCGTTTGATTGTCCGAATCCACCTGAAGGTACGCCGCAGCGGAATACTTTGGGACGGTCAAGACCCAGCCTACCGCACCGCCCAGCACTGCCCCCAACAACGATAGAGGCAATACTCGCCACCACGACCTACGCAAGGCTCCCAACAGAACGCCAATGCCGACTGACGAGCCATTGCCGGATTCATCATCGTCGGTCCGAGCGATTACGATCCTCGGGGATGGATTGACAGACGCTGCTGTACGATTGCCAAAACCCGATTGCGGTTCCACAGTGTTGTTCAACATGATTCTTCTTTGCACGATTCCGAAACACAATGTAAAGCGATTGTCCTCAATCGCTTCTTCATCAAGTCAGTGTAAAACGATTGTCCTCAATCGTTTCTTCATCAACTCAGTGTAGAACGATTGTCCTCAATCGTTTCTTTATCAACTCAGTGTAGAACGATTGTCCTCAATCGTTTTTTTATCAACTCAGTGTAGAACGATTGTCCTCAATCGTTTCTTCATCAACTCAGTGTAGAACGATTGTCCTCAATCGTTTCTTCATCAAACCAGTGTAGAACGATTGTCCCCAATCGTTTCTTCATCAAATCAGTGTAGAACGATTGTCCTCAATCGTTTTTGCCTCGTCCCGAAAGTATTTAAAGCAGTTGAGGACAACTGCTCTACAATTTATTTAAAACAGTTGAGGACAACTGTTCTACAATTTATTTAAAACAGTTGAGGACAACTGTTCTACAATTTCAATCTCCTCGACTTGCTGGCTACCGCGATCCCAGCGGAGTCTGTTCCGGCTCCGTTTGAATCAATTTCTCTAGCAACATCAATACGGCCAGCAATAACCCAAATCCGATCGGCATCATCAACCAACCGGCGATATCGTGAAAAAACTTCGCGGCGAACTCTGCGCTCATGTATTCGTAGGCCAGAGCCGTTGCGGTGATTCGAATGCAGTTGGCGGCCACCGCAATGGGGATCGCGCTCAAACCAATCAGTACCTTCTCGATCAGCGTTCGATCGATCAACATGCAGACTCCCACCGTCAATGCAAAGAAGGAATACAGCATGCGAATCCCGCTGCAGGCCTCCGCTACCCCGACCTCGCCGTTGCTCAGGACAATGATATTCCCCGAGGCAACCGCCGGAATACCCAGCATTTGAATCACAAAGGTGCTGACTTGCGTTGCCACCGACTGAAGCAAACCGCTCAGACTGCCAGCAATCGCACCTGGCAATGGCAACATGAAAGCCAGATAACAGATGCCTGGTAACGCCCAGCGAACCGCGCCCGTCCCAAAGATCAATACTAGTACGCCCATCAAATGCGGCAACAGCGATAGACCTTCCAGCGTGACAACTCGCGAATGAACCCCAAGCACTCGAATCAAAATACCAAGTGTCATCAAGCCCGTGGCAACGATCCAATCGCGACCACCGGGTGACGCTACCATCGCGCCACCACGACGCTGATACTCGGACCATAACAGATACAAGGACACCAGCGGAATGAAGAAGCCGTGCGAGTAATCTTGATTGCCATACCAACTTCTGACTAACCAAACACAGACATCCGAGTACAAGGCGATGGTAGCCAAAATACTGATGGCCGCCAGCACAAACTGACTTTGACTAGACTCTTCCCTCGTCGGTGGAGCGCTCACACTGGCAGTCGAAGCAGACTCGGTCATAGTAGACATTGTGGGCAATTTTCAGCAGGTAAATTGGAGACCATTTCAGTACCGCAGATCCGTTTCTCGTAGCCAGCCTTGGGAACGATCGATTCGCAGAAGTCGACTGGAATCAAGTCCTAGAAAGGTCACTTCCTTGCAATTCCCCAGTGACGCCAAGACAACGAAGGCGTTATTAGATTCTAACTCTCAACTCGAAAAACTCCAATCTGTAAAGGCCTTAACTGAGTTTGGCACTCCGCAACAGATGGGAGTAGCCAGAAGATAACGATTGCAGCCATAGATAGCGGTTGAGTCAACAATCATGATGGAAGTGATCATTTTGATTGTGTCGAAAATTGCGATTGCCAACACAAAGTCGACCACGACCGCATGCGATCCCCCTTTGCGAAGCGAGGACATGAATTGTGCTCCGCGCCCCATAGATCGTCGTCACCGTATCATCTGGTACCCTAACCCATCCTCTATCACGACCGCCCGATTCGATCACATGTCGTCGCTTCGCGACTCGGCGCGTGGTTCGCAACCTCTACCCGGGATTGAAATCCCAATCTATCTCATACCGTCGCTTCGAGACTGGGATTCAAACCGCGGGCCATCACACACCGTTGCTTTGCAATTTCCGGATGCGGGCAACCACAATTCGTAGCCCCGACACCTGCATCTGCCCTCCACCAACTTGCGGAAAATCAACCGTCGCTCGCAAATATTCGGTCTTCACGAAAAAACAAATTGGCTGAAAAAACCCTCTTACTGTGGGCCTGCCTGCCCTTAAAAACAATCTGCGATGACTCCAACTCCGTTTGCTAGAGCTAGCCAAACGTTGGCCTGCAAACATCCGAAGTGCTGCTATTGCAAAACGAATTCTGCTGAATATCCTGAAGACATCGTCCGACCGTAAGTCTCACGTCTTCCGGTTACCAGCCCATGGATTCTCGCCCCCCAAAATGACAAATCACCAAACGAGCAGATCCTAATTGCTAGCCCCCAGGAGCCTCGACTTCCACTGACCACGATTGTACCTGTAAGCACAGTTATTCCGATAAAAATTTGATTTTCAGTTGTCGCGAATGGACAGATTTATCCATATATAGAGATAGATACTCTCTGCGCAAGCTTTTTTTAACGCAAGATGAAGTTACTCGAGTCCAAAGCCGCATCATGCCCATATTAGAAACTGACGAAGAAGCTCTGCCCAAGGCAGCCATTCCCAAGTCAGCCATTCCCAAGGCAGCCATTCCCAAGTCAGCCATTCCCAAGTCAGCCATTCCCAAGGCGGACCTGTCCCAGGCCGCGACCGAAACGCCACTCCAGTTGGATTTCAGGAAGACCGAGCGTTACGACCGACTCCACTCCGTGGACCGTCAGTCTGCGGAGATGTTACGGACCTACTGTCGAGTCAACTCGCGACTCGAGGAGACGGCGACCAGGCTCGCCAACGTCTCCGGATGGCAGAATCTCGTCACTTCGGTGCCTTTGCTGCTGGCCGATTGGCTCGCTGTATACGCTTCGCTGCGATTGGCAGCCTACGTGGCTTTTTGGCTGTTCGGTAACCAATTGGCACAAAAGCACTCGAACGAAATGCTGTTGGTGTCGCTGGTTGTCCTGCCGCTGGCGCATCTGGCTGGACTCTATCCTGGGCTGGGACTTGGCTCCATTCTGGAATTTCGCCAGTTGTCGCGGTCCATCTTTGCAGCGGCATTGGTGTTTTTTGGATTAGGCGCGTTCAGCTTCCCCGCCGAAGGTGTTTTGTTTGCATTCATGGGGTTGTTGGCATTTGCCATTGGGGTGCCAACCGCCTCCAGTCTGCGATTTGTGCTTCGCGAGCTCTTCAAAAAATTCAACTGGTGGGGTGCGCGGATTATGCTGGTTTCCCATCCCAGTACGGCAGTCGAGCTGTACCAGCGGATGCAATGGACGCTCGGGCAAGGCTATCGACCGGTTGGCGTCTTTTTGGACTCCGAACATTACTGGGATCACGTCAGCGAGCTGGAGTCGAAGGGCATTCCGACTTACGATCTGCGGCGAGCCTCCGAGGTTGCTCTGGAGAAGCGAGTAGCTTGGGTAGTGGTCTCCGCCTGCGCCAACCGATCTAAGACACCGGCACTCGACCCCCTGTTGTCAGCCATCCCCAATCGCATTCAATTGGCTTCGGAGAATCTCGACTTGGGAATCTGGGATCACCTGTTCTGCTTGGGGGCTACCGCAGGCGTTCGAGTTGGTGGAGCCTGCCCCAGTACGTTTCAATTGGCCCTTAAGCGAGTCATAGATGTTGTTCTGACCGTGGCAGCCCTAGTAGTGTTTTCCCCATTTTGGTTCACGCTTTGTGTGCTGGTACGGCTCAGCTCCCGAGGTTCCGTGTTTTACAGCCAGGAGCGGATTGGTCGCGGCGGTAAGCCGTTTCGAGCCTTAAAATTCCGCACCATGCAGCAGAATGCCGACCGGATTCTCGAGCAGTATCTGGACGCGAATCCGGCGGCCCGTGCCGAATGGGAAGAGAAGCACAAGTTGATCTATGATCCTCGCGTGACCCGCATCGGCAGTTTTCTGCGCGCCACCAGTTTGGACGAAATACCTCAGTTGTGGAACGTGCTGCGCGGCGAGATGAGCCTGGTGGGTCCGCGGCCGATTGTGGATTCTCCAACCTACGATGCGGAGTACATCCGAGACTATCCGGACGAATTTGCAACCTACAAGACGGTGCGTCCCGGCTTAACCGGACTATGGCAGGTGCGATGCCGCAACAGTGGCGTCTACGATCTGCGGATCTACTGGGACATGTACTACATTCGCAACTGGAACGTCTGGCTCGACCTGTACTTAATCGTCCGCACCGTCCGCACCGTCCTCCTCCGCGAAGGTGCTGCCTGAAAGAGTTCTTAGTCGTTAGTGATTAGGCGTCGCTAAACAATTACTGTGCGGATTTCTATTTGCGGATCGGGATGAACGCACTTATTGAGTGATGACAAACTTGATGGTCAACTAGCGTTGACTTTGTTGTCGCCAAAGTGTCGGACTACAGCTACTCATGAAAAGCGTCGTATAATTAAGAAAGCGTTTAAGTTTAGGTTTAGGTTCAAAGTTTAAGTTTAAGTCCAAGTCCAAGTTTAAGTTTAAGTTTAAGTTTAAGTTTAAGTTTAAGTTTTCGGAGGAGAGAGAGGAGGAAGTTGAGTCATGAGTCGCTTATTGTCTATCAGAGATCAGTCGGTTTCGTCGCTTGGTCCTCCGACCTTTGTCGTTCAAAACGTGAAATCGTGGGAGAGATTCAGAACCAATACAAACGTGCTTTCATCTCGATTCCACTGAATATTGCCGAGGGGGTTGGTAAACAGTCGGGCAAAGATCAGGCGCGATTCTACGATAATGCGCGCGGTTCGGCTCTTGAATGCGCTGCATGTTTGGATGTTCTTGTCGCAATGCAACTTGTGCTACCTCAAGAAATTGAGTCAGGCAAAGAGCAGGTCGCCGAAATCGTTGCCATGCTAACATCGCTCGCAAAAAGTGTAGCAGGGGACCGAGTCAACGAAGATTCCGTTCCCTATTCGACCTACTCTTAAACCTAAACCTAAACTTAAACCTAAACCTAAAGCGTTGCTAAACAACTCCATGGCTTGTAGAGCAACGAAATTCATCCGAAAAGAACTGTAATTCCGGACACCTATTGTTTAGCGACGACTTAGTTCTCACTACTCAATACTCACTACCCATGTGGTTGGTTGTCTTGGCTCGTATGTCGATTGCGACGTGAATTGTTTTCGCCGAAGGCGAGGCCCCCAACAACCCAGAAAATTGGTTTCCCCACAAGCACAGGCGAGACCCCAACAACGCAACAACGCAACAACCCGGCTTCGGCTGGGCCGAGCTTTGCTAGTACTTGATTCTCTACCGTTACGAACATATCCCTATTTGGGAGACAAAAAAGAACTGGATTGTCACCCACGGGCACGAAGTGCGCGCCGAACTCGCTCACGACTACCACAGCATTTGCAATTTTTCCGACCATTGACAATCGCTACCAATCTCCCAATTCCTACCATCGCTAGACCTCAACCAGTCCATAGACAGGGCTGTGTTCAGCCATGAAAACGCAGCCGCCGCGAACTGCGGTAGCTACCGAAGGCATCGCAAGAAGTTATACTGGTCTGAATGGGGACTTGTCCCAGGTGCAAGACCGAGACCACATTCCCAGCACAAGACCGAGACCACATTCCCAGCAATTGTTTTTCCAGCCATTGATGCATTGGATGACCGAGCCACCTGTCACCCACGGGAACGGAGTCCGCGCCGCCCGGACCGCCAACACCCACCTATTGTAGAACAGTTGTCCCCAACTGTTGATCCTATTGTAGAACAGTTGTCCCCAACTGTTGATCCTATTGTAGAACAGTTGTCCCAACTGTTTGCAATCGGCCCACATCGACCCTGTGTCAGTGCATAGATTACTGACCAGCTGAGCAATGGAGACCGTTGTCGGAAGTTGACATAGCGATTGTTTTTTGACGACAGACAATCAAAATTTGAGAAAAATGACGAACGACAATCGCATCAAAGTAATCGAACCAGTTGAGTTCATCCACGAAATAGAGGCAGTTAACGAATGAAAGCGGACATCGAACCGAAGAGTGACGCCATGAAGTTATTACGTCGTCGCTTGGGCTTGGTAGAGTCGGAAGAGTCTTTGACTTCGATATTGCGAGGGCCGTTCGACTATACGCGTTCGCGACAGGAACAATGGAGCGACTCCACCGTTGCCGACTTGGCCGAAAAAACCAGGAGACTGCGGCCAGACAGCCCCTAGTAAGGCAGGCAGAAGAGGCTGGAGACCGGAGGCTGTAGGCTGTAGCAAGAACCGAGAACCAAGAACCAAGAACGCGGCAAAGCTGCCCTAGCAACTTTAATCACCGGGATGGATCGCCTAACCGAACGAGAACAGAAACGCCGAGCTGCAGAATCGATGTTGATTGCCAACATCGCAGCCTCTCGGAACGAATTGCGAGAGCTACTCGATGGCGTAAGTAGTCACTGGGGATACGAAGATGGCATCTATCGATTTTATCACCAAAGCTTTAAGGTCTTCCACCTCCAAGTTGCAACGGAACAGATCGTCACAAGGTTGCGATCTCTGTTGCCAGATCGAGAGCTAAACGATTGGTTTCAGTCCATTGTTCGCGACGGAACAGGAAAGCAGTTTGACACGAGCACGAATGAGAATTGGCTCAGTGAAACGCGTCCAATCGTGGAAGCGTTTTTCCATGCAAGGTATTTCCTAGAAATGATATGTCGATATCAGGACGTTATCAAAGAACCTCCCCAAACGTTGCCAAGTGGTTGGGCGAGCGTACTTTACCTGTATGGTCTACGCTAACCTGGTGGACTTGACCAGTTGCGAAATCTAAGCAAGTCGTTGTTATTGTCCGAACTGGACGTCTGCTAGCCGCCAGCCACCTTATTTCCCTCGCCCCTGCTTCAGGGGAGAGGGCCAGGGTGAGGGGCTCTGTGCTCTCGAACCAAGAACTAAGAACAGATTCTGAACCACAGAGGACACGAAGGACTCAGAGAGCAGGCCGGAGGAAGAACCTAAAACCAGAGCCACCCACGGATAATAAACCACGAACTAAGAACCACGAACTAAGAACTGTTTTGTAACTAAGAACAGTTTCGCAGTGGATAATAAAAAAATGAAATTAATCGAAGTCATCAGCAGTGGATCAGAACAATCGATTCATCTGCCTTCGGATTGTCATATCGAAGCAACTGCAGATTTCGTCAAACGCTTGGGTAGGTCTTTGCTGCTGATTCCCAAGGATGTGGACCCGTGGCAGGTGTTCTCGCGGAGTTTAGATGAGTTCACCGACGACTTCATGCGGGACCGATCGCAACCAGCGCCCGAAGATCGAAAGGTCTTCTTCGAGTGAAATACATGTTGGACACGAATATCTGCATTTTTTTAGCAACTAGCCACTAGCAACTTTTCTCCGTAACTTCTGAACAATGCCCACATTTCCGGGAATGAACCCCTATCTTGAATCCCCCGCGATATGGGAAGGGGTTCATGCACGCTTGGTGGTTGCGATCGCCAATTTGCTACAACCTGCATTGGATCCGCGTTACATTGCCAGCGTGGAGGAGCGGGTATTTATCGAAGGACCATCCGCACAGCGAGTACCTGACGTTTTTGTGAGCCGTCTGAATCCTGCTTTCAATCCGAAAGCCGTGGAACCACAGCAGTCAGAATCCAGCCATTGCGATATTGCAGTCGTCGTTGAGTTGGAGGGGCTGGAGATCCATCAGAAGTTCATTGAGATTCTAGACACGTATAACGGGATGAAACTGATAACGATTATTGAGTTACTCAGTCCGGTCAACAAACGAAAGGGTCCTGGAGAGGATTCCTATCGCGCCAAGCAATCGGCTGTTCTCGAGTCCGAATGTCATTTGGTAGAGATTGATTTGCTGCGATCAGGTCGGCGAGTATTGAGCGTGCCAGATTGGAAACTCCGGGAGATCGACCCGTTTGACTATATCACGTGTGTAAGTCGATCCGCGAATCGATCTCGGTTCGAACTGTATCCGACGACACTGCAGCAACGTCTGCCACGAGTTGCAATTCCGTTGAGCAGCGAGGACTTGGACGTTCCGTTGAATTTACAGGAAGCTTTGTCACAAGTACTAGAACAAGGGCGATACGAAAAGCGGTTACGCTATGACGAACCATGCGACCCACCACTAACGGACCAGCAACGCACCCTTTTCTTCTAGCCCCTAACCCCGAACCAAGAACAGATTCTGAACCACAGAGGACACGGAGGACACAGAGAGCAGGCCGGAGAAAGAACCTAAAACCAGAGCCACCCACGGATAATAAACCACGAACTAAGAACCAAGAACAATGACCCGCGAATCACACCAATAGACGCGAATAAGAACCAGGAGCGAAGAGCAGATCATTAACCACGAAATACACGAAACACACGAAATTAAAACCAAGAACCCCACCACCCATTCTTTCTCCCCTCGCCCCTGAGGAACGAAGGGGAGAGGGGCCGGGGGTGAGGGGTCTTAGGTTTTCATTTTTCCCGGCAGCCAAGGTCAACACCAAAGCAATCGACCATGTTGAACGTCCAACCGCAGAGCCCTGGCCCCACCACAGCACCTACCATCACACGAATATCGCGAATAAAACAAAGCAATAGGCACCCAGCACCAAGAACGGTTTTCCAAGAACCAGAACTGTTTCCGTGCTATGCGCGGGTCTCCGACCCCGCGCCGCCCGAACAAAACCAAAACATCTAACCACGAATCACACGAAAAACACGAATAAAGACCAAAAACGCATTTTCAATCAGTACCTGCCCGCCAGCCACCTTATTTCCCTCGCCCCTGCTTCAGGGGAGAGGGTTAGGGTGAGGGGCTCTGTGCTCTCCAACCGAGAACCAAGAACCAAGCATCGCAAACCAAAGTCCCCTCGCCCCTCTTTCAGGGGACATGGCCAGGGTGAGGGGTTCCTGCTTCGCCCCGCGTCGATGGAGCCATGACAGACCAGCTACAGTACAGACGACTGCCCATAGGAAGCTGAACTAAACACCGTCAAGCGAAACGAATCACATTAGAAAAACTATGGCAACCACTGAAAAAGCCTATGACGAGATAGTGAATCTGTTTGCCCGCGGTACGACGCCGCAGCAAATACTCCAGTTCCATCCGTCGGAGCAGTCGCAATCTCGCGTTCGTCATCTCCTAGGTCGAATAAAGAGCGGCGAGATTACCAGTGATGAATCCGCCGAACTTGAGAGGCTGGGTCACTTGGAACACATGATGCAGCTCATTAAAGCCCGTGCGAGAAAGTTTGAGGCTCCGTGAGCACCTCGGCCGTTCCCGCGGCATTGAGACGGCGTGTTCAAGAGCGGGCTGGTGGCCATTGTGAGTATTGCCTACTCGCTGAGGAAGACGCCTATTTTTCGCACGAAGTCGATCATATTATTTCCGAGAAACACGGCGGTGAAACGAGTTTCCAAAAATTTGGCGTGGGCATGTTTTGACTGTAACCGATTCAAAGGTTCCGACATTTCATCCTTAGATCCCGTCAAGAAGGAATTGACCCGCTTGTTCAATCCACGGATCGATCTTTGGAGCGAGCATTTCCAAGAGTCCCACGGACTCATACAAGCTAAGACCACCCTTGGATCCGTAACCGAAAGGCTGTTGAAGCTCAATCTTCCGGCCAGAGTGGAAATTCGATACGAACTAACGCTTTCGGGCCGCTACCCCAAAGCAACCTGAGCAGTGACAACCATCCGTGCGCTAATCATTTTACCCCTTTCCCCCGCCTCCACCGGCCTTGTGCCGATGGAGCCATCACTGTCCCGCTAACGCCAATTTTCGCGAACCAAGAACCAAGAACCAAGAACCAAGAACGGATTTCTAAGAACGACGCGAAGCGTCAACTCAGAACTAACCCATGCCCCTTTCACCTGCGATTATCTCCGCCCTTCGAACACTTGATCGCGGATCCGAATGCATTGATGCCGTACTCAACATGAATTCTGAAGTAAACCGATTCACGCGAGCGCTGCAAGACCTTCAGCAACTTGCCCTGCAGTACCACATTCCGTTGGCTATTGTGGGTGGTCTTGGGGCCATTCATTTCGGCTACCCAGCGGCAACGCAGTTTATTGACATTGCGGTAGGCCGAGAGCATTTGGGGACGATCATCGAGGCTGCCAAGCAATTGGGATTTAAGGTTGCATGGGAGTCGAAACTAGGCTGGCATACGCTTACGCATGAGGATGTTGAGATTAACATTGTTCCCGAAGGGGGCAAGGCTCGTGACACGTCCCCCACTTTGATTCCTGGGCCCGATCAAATGGGTGTGAAATCGGGTTTGGAGTATGCATCGATAGAAAGCTGGATGGAGTTAAAGATTAGTTCGGGACGCCAGAAGGATCGAGCTCATGTAGTCGAAGTTTTGAAAGTTGCGGATCATTCCACAATTGAAGGTATTCGAACGCACATCCGTTCGGTACATGAAGCATATGAGCGTGTCTTTGCTGAGCTGTTAGCCGATGCGGAATCAGAGCATCGTCAAGAAAAAGACCGGCAGTGAAGAACCAAGCACAGGCTGGAGGCCGGAGACCGGAGTTAGAACTAAGAACCATGAACAGTACCCGCGAATCACACCAATAATCGCGAATAAGAACAAGCAGCAAAGAGCAGATCATTAACCACGAAATACACGAAACACACGAAATTAAAACCAAGAACCCCACCAACCATTCTTTCTCCCCTCGCCCCCTGAGGAACGAAGGGGAGAGGGGCCGGGGGTGAGGGGTCTTCGGCTTTCAGTTTTCAGGGCAGCCAAGGTCAACACCAAACCCAGCCCACCTCGTTGAACGCTCAGCCGCAGAGCCCTGGCGCTACCACAGCACCTACTATCACGCGAATATCTCGAATAAAACAAGGCAATAAGCAATAAGCCCCAAGCACCCAGCACCAAGAACGGTTTTCCAAGAACCAACAACTGTTCTCATGCTGTGCGCGGGTCTCCGACCCCGCACCGCCCGAACAAAAAAACAGCTAACCACGAATCACACGAATCACACGAATCACACGAATAAAAACCAAGAATGGAGTTTCAATCAGTACCTGCCCGCCAGCCTACTCATTTCCCTCGCCCCTGTTTCAGGGGAGAGGGTCAGGGTGAGGGGCTCTGTGCTCTCGAACTAAGAACCAAGAACCAACCACCAAGAACCAAGAACAGATTTTAACCAAGCACCAAGAACTGCTTGCATTTCACTCCATGTCCAACCTGATAACCAATGATTCCCCGCTCAGCTTCCATGAATTCATAATGGACGAACGCTTACCCCTTGCCGAGATCCATCAGGTCATTCTCCGATTCTTGAGGATGCGAACCGATACGGTTTTATTCGGGGCGCAGGCGGTGAATGCTTATGTTGACGTGCCGAGAATGACTCAGGATGTCGGTATCATGGCCACCGCCGGCGAAGCGTTATCAGTCGAGTTGTGCAAGCATCTTCACGATCAATTGAAAATCGCCGTCCGAGTTCGGAGCTTCGCCAGTGGCAAAGGCTATCGCATTTACCAGTTACGATCCCCTGCCAATCGGCATTTGGTCGATATTCGCCAAGTCGATACGCTGCCCGCTTACCAGTTGATCGACGAAATTCAAGTCGTAGAGCCCGTCTCGTTGCTGGCATTAAAGATCGTCAGCATGACCGAGCGACCGCACTCCCCCAAGGGACTAACCGACCGCCGACCTCTGGCCGAAGAGCGTCGGCGATGACGTTTCTTGAACATCCTACCAAGTAGTGAGTATTAGTGGCATAAAGACAGAAGGAGATGATTATTCCTTCTGCCAAAAAAATTGAGTAATTCCATATGGTTCAAAACCTATTTCCAATGCAAATATTGCGAGAATTTACTCGGCTTTATCCATTCAACTATTTTCGAGGTTTGCTCCTTCGACATCTACCTTCGGTCCCCAGTTTTCAAGGGGCGATTAGATGCAGGAAAGGCCTTAAGTTCTGCAGTCTACACGCGGGCGAGGATCATATTTCTAAATCCTTGTTCTGGCTTGGCGATTTTGATCCTTGGGTCATTGCACTACTAGTAATCGAGTTCGAGCGATTCCTCTACCTGATGCGACTTAAGTCCCTAATGCTAGGATCGCCACAGCATTTCAGTGCCACGAGTGTTTCAAACATTCCGTTGAACAAATGCAGATCTCACCCATGTCTTTTTTAAAGAGCCTACGACGACGAGCCCGATTTGCATATAAAGTATTCCATCACTTAACTTTTGCGCAAGCGGTACATTTCTCTTGGAATCATGTTCGTGGTAACAAAATCTTAATACAAATTCAAATCAACAGTTTTTCTATTCGCATTCGGACCGCCACGCCTGATTTGGGAATTGCGTTCTCCTCCCTTGTAGATGGTGAGTATTCCGCCATCAAGACAAACAGCGTCAAGTTGATCGTCGATGCAGGAGCAAATATAGGGTCCTCGAGTTTGTATTTCGCTCAACGGTTTCCAGGAGCAAGAATTATTGCAATAGAACCAGAGGCGGAGAACTTTCAGTTGTTATGTCATAATGTGTCTCAGTGGCCGCAAATTCAACCAATTCGAGCCGCTCTTGCAATCAAGCCAGGCAAATGCGAACTCATGGATCGCGGTACTGGACCATGGGGCTACACGATTACTCAGTCAGATCAAGTGATTGGACGGATGAATCAAAAAGTAGATTGCCTCACGGTTCAATCCATAATTGATCAATTTGAATCGAAGGAGATCGACATTCTAAAGTTGGATATTGAGGGTGGAGAACTAGATCTATTCTTGAATCCCGATGAGTGGATTGATCGAGTGCGATCCATCGTCGTAGAACTGCACGATAGAATTGCACCTGGTTGTTCCAATGCCTTTGAAAGCGCAACTCGTGATTTCCCAATGCGATTTCGCTCAGGAGAAAAGCAAATTGTTTATCGGGAGAATTGGAATCAATAATAAAACACTACAGCATTCAATTTCTGGTTAGATCGACATGAAGAACCAAAGATGGATGGAACACATTTCGCTTGAGACCGTCAAAGTTGCGCTGACTCCTTTGATGAGTTGGACTCCACTCAAGGAACCTAAAGACGGCTTTTCGATCATCCTTTGTGTTCCTTGGGATCTGCGGCACTTACTCCACGTCAACTTGCGATTTGTTGAGAAGACCGACTTGAACAGTGTCAGGCAGATATTTGTAGTCTTTGACCGCTGCAAACTTCCCGAGATGGAGGCGATCGAATCGAGAACTCGTCAAGTATTCCCGCAGTTGCCATTGGAATTTCTGCATTATCCATTGCTTTCTGGAAAGTGCATCGAGAAGATTCATGTATCACGATTTTTCATAGGACGAAGTGCAACTCTGGCCCTGAAAAAGTGTGAAACGCAATACGCGATTTTTCATGATTTTGATCTCTACCCACTAGTCGACGATCACTTTACTTCCATTGTCGGAAGCCTTACCAAGAACCACTGGCACTTTTGCGGGCACGAATTGACGCATCATGACGGGTTGCTTGACGAGGATCTTCAGATTGGTACTTGGACGCTAGGAATGGACGTTCAGTGGCTTCGAAACCAATACCGACCTATCGATTGTTTTCATCGAATTTATCGGAAAGACAATCAAGTCTTTGATCTAGACCCGTTTGCTTGGCTTCAGTTTCAGACGGATCGGCGAGGTTTGGTGCCTAAATCGTCCGACTTGCCTTTCTGTCATGTTAAAAATCTTTGCAGCACCTATCTCCGGTTCTTGAGAGGCGAATCGTTCAATTACGGCTGGAGGCTACATTACCTTTGGTATCTCGAGGATCGCTCTGGAAAATCCGGCCGCATAGCAGAGGTGACGACTGCTATGGAGACATGTCAGGACGACGTACTTAACATCGATTCACGCATGGCACCGTTTCAACGCGTGCATGCGTCTTGCGTGAATGTGCTTCGCAACGAACTGTTCGCGATGGACGCCTTTTTGTTTGGAAGAGCACAAGACGATACCAAAGACTATCTGGACGCCTTCGCAAGGTTCTTGCTGAAATTCGGAGATGTATCGGAAATCCGAGATTCGGAGAACAACCTCTGCTGGTCGCGTGATTCCATATCGATTCCATGATCCACAAACACTTTAAAAGTCATTAATCCGCCATTTCGAAGAGACATAGTACACCGCGGAACTCTGTTAGTTTCGGCTGCAGTTGCATAAGCAGGTGAACGACCCACGGACGCTGATCACCCAAATGTTTAAAACCTTGATTATCACATTGTGAGAGTTGCATACTTTATATCTGAGTGGCCTGGTCAGACCCATATTTGGATGTGGCGCGAGATCAGTCATCTAAGGGAGCTAGGCGCGAAAGTCATCGTATACTCGACGAGGCCTCCTGGTGAACAAACATACGCCAAACATGATTTCGTGAGCCAAGAAGTTCCAGAGACTCGCTACCTTTGGCCTCGTAGGCTTATGCCCATGGTATGCGATATCTGTAGAACTTTCTTGCTTCACCCAGTACGGACTTGGAAGACTTTCTGGCTGCTTTTCCAGATGCCTCTCGACAAAGGTCGCGGCATCAAAACTGCCTTGCCCTGTCTGCTTTTAGCCTTAGAGATGAGTGCTATGTTGAAGCGTGATCGGATCGATCACATTCACGTTGCCAGTGCTGCGAAATCTGCCCTGATTGCTTTGGGTGTCAAGGAGCTGAGTCGCGTACCATTCAGTCTCGTAGTCAATGCCAATGTAGAATGGTGGGGAGGTGCAATGCGTGAGAAATTCACGTCTGCAGATTTCGTAGTTTCGATTGCAGGTTGGCTGTCAAAAGATATCAGAAAGGTGGTGCCCGAACTTTCCGAGGAACAGCTCGTGTTCGCGTCCATAGGCGTAGACACACAAACCTGGATTGCAAACGACCGCAATTGGCCTAGTCGGAATGAACCATTGAGATTGGTTTCCGTCGGACGACTCCATCCGAGCAAAGGTCACGATGTATTAATACGATCTGTTGCACTCATGAGGGACAATGGTATTGACGTGAGGCTTCGAGTTTTAGGAGAAGGCCCCGATAGGGAGAGGTTGAGTCAATTGATTCAAGAATTGACTCTCACCTCGTATGTAGAACTGCTGGGATCCGTTTCTGAGAATGTCGTAAAGTCGGAACTTGCCCAATCCCACGTTTTTGTTCTGGCCAGCCATGCCGAGCCTCTTGGTGTTGCCTACATGGAGGCAATGGCCAGTGGTATTGCAACGATCGGAACGAATCAGGGTGGTGTATCGGAAATTATCTCCAATAACGAAACAGGATTCTTGGTTCCTCCAAAGTCTCCCGAGGCAATTGCGAGTGTTGTATCGTCACTCGCTTCGTCACCGGCATTAGCAAAGAAGATTGGGGCTAGCGGAAGGAAATTCATTGAGTCGGCATTTGATAGCCGAATCGGTGCCAAGCGATTGTTCGATGCGATTGATCGCAATTTGAAGAAGACGCAAACTGTTTTGACTAAGCGGGCGTAGCGAGCTTGGCAAAAACAATGAATGGCGGAATCCGAGTCCTCCTGATCGCTGAGGCTGCCAACCCCGAGTGGACGAGCGTACCGCTGGAGGGATGGTCGCATTCACGAGCAATCCAGTCTCTCTGCGACGCTCATCTTGTAACTCAAATTAGAAATCTTCCTGCCATCGCGCGAGCGGGATTACCAGAGTGTCAATTCACGGCAATCGATTCGGAAGCAGTGACAAAACCTCTGTGGCATCTTGCAAATCTCCTACGCGGCGGAGCGAATAAAGGCTGGACGACCTCGACAGCAATTCAGGCCATTGGTTATCCCTACTTTGAAATGCTCGTATGGAAGAAGTTCAAAGAGAGATTGCAGTCAGGGGAGTTTGATTTGGTTCATCGGATTACTCCCTTGAGTCCAACGATGCCAAGTCCAATTGCCAAGAAACTACATCGCCTTAGCATCCCGTTTATTTTGGGGCCACTTAATGGCGGCGTTCCGTGGCCGAAACAGTTCGACTCCGCGCGACGGAAGGAGAGGGAGTGGTTGAGCTATGTCCGTGGAGCGTACAAGATACTCCCCGGTTATCGATCTACGCGTAGGTATGCTAGCGCAATCATTTGTGGTTCGAAAGCAACGTTAGAGCAAATGCCTGCGTGGTGTCGGAACAAGTGCGTTTACGTTCCAGAGAATGCAATTGAGCCCTCGCTTTTTCCAGAGCCTCCCATCAAACCGCCGGCCCCTCCGCTCAAAATTGCATTTGTTGGTCGTTTAGTTCCCTACAAGGGTGCCGACATGCTTCTCGAAGCCGTGGCCCCTTTGATTTTGGACAAGACGGCAACGGTGGATGTCATTGGAGATGGCCCCGAATTACCCCGATTGAAGGAGCTAGCGAGACAACTCGCGGTAGAATCTGGCGTAAGCTTTGCAGGTTGGATTCCGCATGAGAAACTCCATGAGCGACTAAGTTCTGCTCACATATTCGGCTTTCCAAGTATCCGAGAGTTTGGGGGCGCTGTCGTGCTAGAAGCGATGGCGCTTGGGTTGGTTCCGGTGGTCGTTGGTTACGGCGGCCCTGGCGAGCTTGTGACGCGGTCTACCGGATTTACCGTCCCCATGGGAGATCGGCAATCAATCGTCAGGCATTTTAGGGTGGCCCTTCAGGAAATCGTAAACAATCCTACGGCACTTGATGCAATGCGCATGGCAGGGCGACGTCGCGTGTCCAACCTGCTTACCTGGCAATCCAAGGCAAGGCAAGTGCTCCAAGTTTACGATTGGGTTCTTGGGAGAATCGGCAAGCCATCGTTTGCGTTCGACGACTAATGCGACAGTTTTCCACGAGAACGGAGTGATTTCGTCGAAGAATCAAAAGACCACTTTGGCAGTGAAGTCAGTTCCAGATGAACAACTATATGAGCAGCCACGAGATATCAGGAAGCATTCCGGATTGGGCACGCGAAGAATCCAGCCAATTCTGGGATCCGTCAAGCCGGTTGCTTCATTCATTTCGTCGATACCAATGGTGGTCAACCAAGGCCGGTTACTTCGCTCGTATCGCCCGGAGGAGATGGGTCCTGTCGCACAGATTTTGGAGTGTAGTAACGGGTGCTTCGATTCCTCTCAACGCAAGTATCCAAGGCGGGCTAAAGATGCCTCATCCGAACGGGATTGTGATTCACCCAGCCGCTATCATTGGTCCGAATTGCCTTATTTTTCAGCAAGTAACGATCGGGACTCACGGCTCTAAGGTGGGGGCTCCAACCCTGTGTGGTCACGTGGACGTCGGTGCGGGTGCGAAGATCCTAGGACCGGTCACCATCGGCGAACACGCTAAGATTGGTGCAAACGCAGTTGTCCTTACCGATGTTCCGGCTAATGCGATAGCCGTCGGTATCCCGGCAAGAGTAATTCTGAAATCAATGTCGTAGTATGGAAACACATGTGTTTCGTGAAGACCATGTCCTGTCATTCGTCGGCCGGGAAGAAGGTTTCTATTTGGCTAATGAACATCGCCTCTCAATATGGCGCAGGAGTTGGGTGATTCGCTTTGTTCCTGCTCAACAAAACTCGCCCCTACACCCCTTTACTCCTCGCATATCCATGACTCCCGCCCCCAACCCTATGTCTACTGTCACCGAGCCAGAATTGTCGATCGCCAGCGAGTTAGGGTCAGAAACCGCGTTTCCTGTCCGTGAAACTATTATCCGGCCTCGCAAAGGTTGGATCGCCATCGATTGGGTTGAACTTTGGGACCGGCGGGAGTTGCTACAGTCGCTTGTCTACCGCGACGTTCAAGTCCGCTACAAGCAAACCGTCCTCGGATTCGCCTGGGCTATCCTGCAACCGGTCTTCTCAATGTTGATCTTCACGTTCATCTTTGGCCGATTCGCCAAGATCCCCTCCGAAGGTGCACCATATGCCTTGTTCGTCTACTGCGGTCTACTTCCCTGGACCTTTTTCTCGACAGCTGTGACGGCCGCCGGTCAGTCATTGGTCAACCAACAAGCTCTGCTTACCAAAATATATTTGCCTCGTATGTTTGTTCCGGCGGCTCCGGTTGGCGGTGCCATGGTCGACCTGTGCATCTCGTTTGGCGTGTTTTCGCTGCTAATGCTGTGGTATCAACAGCTCCCGGGTTGGGGCGTGCTTCTACTTCCGGTACTTCTGCTATTGCTGCTCGCCGCTACGCTTGGCATCGGACTGTTCCTGGCCGCCTTGACTGTGACCTATCGCGACTTCCGCTATGTGATCCCCTTCATGATGCAAGCCGGGATGTACATCAGTCCCGTCATCTACTCCGCCAGCATCCTGCCTCCTGAGTACCGATACGCATTTGCGCTGAACCCTTTGGTCGGCATCATCGACGGCTTCCGAGCTGCCTTTCTCGATCGCCCCTTCGATTGGCCGCTACTCATCATCTCGGCGATTAGCTCGATAGGGCTGTTGCTTTTGGGGATGTTTTATTTCCGAAAGACCGAGCGGCGATTCGCTGACGTGGCATAGCCGAGAAGCGGAGAGCATGGGGCAAAGAGCGAAGGGAAGAACTGAGAGCAGAGGGCAGAGGGCAGCGTGAAGGATTATCGATTTCGATTTCAGGACTTGCAGATTTGGCAGAAAGCGGCAGATTTGGGAGTAGCGATCGATGAGCTCTCCGAAATTCTGGACGACCGACGCAAATACAGGTTCGCGGAACAATTACGTGCAGCAGCATTATCAATATCGAACAACATCGCCGAAGGCTCCGGCAGTAACTCAACCGCTGACTTTCGAAAATTCCTGTACATCGCACGCAAATCTGCATTCGAGTCAGCGAGCATGCTGTTATTGCTGAACCGAAGGCAATACTTCAATGAAAAGCAAGTAGAACCACACATCGCAGAACTCGATTCTCTTTGCCGCATGATTGTGTCCTTCGCCGAAAAACTCGACTAGCGCCTAGCCCCTCCGCCCTTAGCCCTTAGCCCTCCGCCCTTAGCCCTTAGCCCTCCGCCCTTAGCCCTTAGCCCTCCGCCCTCCGCCCTTAGCCCTCCGCCCTCCGCCCTTAGCCCCATGTCTCTCCCTGCTATCTCCGTTCGCAATCTCGGCAAAATGTACCGCCTCGCCCATCAGGGCAAGCGGACCAACTCTTTCCGCGAGGCCATTACGTCGACGGTTCTGGCCCCTTTTCGTCGCCTACGCCAATTACGCGGGACCGACAATACGATGGAGGAATTCTGGGCCTTGAAGGACGTGTCGTTTGACGTCCAGCCCGGCGAGGTGGTCGGTATCATCGGCCGAAATGGAGCGGGAAAAAGCACGCTTCTCAAAATCCTCAGTCGAATTGTCGAACCGACGGAGGGCGAGATTCGTTTACGCGGTCGCGTGGCTTCGCTTCTCGAAGTTGGCACTGGATTCCACCCGGAGTTGACTGGCCGGGAAAACATTTACCTGAACGGTTCCATCCTGGGCATGAAGCGGCGCGAGATCGATAGTAAGTTCGATGAGATCGTCGACTTCGCCGAAGTGGAAAAGTTTCTCGACACGCCGGTTAAGCGATACTCATCCGGGATGTATGTCAGGCTTGCTTTTGCGGTGGCGGCCCACCTGGAACCCGAAATTCTCATCGTCGATGAAGTCCTTGCGGTTGGGGACGCAGAGTTTCAGAAGAAGTGTCTTGGGAAGATGAAGGAAGTGTCGACCGGTACTGGGAGGACCGTGTTGTTCGTAAGTCACAATATGCTTGCTGTTAATTCTCTTTGCTCGTCAGGTCTAGAGCTTGCTGGTGGAGGTATCGTCGCATGTGGTACCTCGACTGATGTTGTAAACCACTATGTTAACTCGAGGGTCGACAGCCTCGATAACGCTTTAGACTTTTCAAGACGACAAGGCACGGGAAAGGTCCGACTTAAATCGCTCAGGATATCACACAGAGAAGATCGCAATCGATTACCCGAAACCAACGCGCCTGCAGTATTTGAAATCCATTACGAAGCCAACGAAACATTGAGAAACGTCCAAATAACGATTGGAATAATGGACAGCTACGGTGCAAAGCTGACTCGCCTAAGTAATCATCTATCAGAGGGACTCTTCCCTAAAATCTCTCCAAAAGGTGTCTTCCGGTGTGAGTGTGACAAGCTCCCTCTAACGGCGGGAATCTACAATGTCGATCTGCAGTGCAATGTCAACGGAGTAGTAGCAGATTGGATCTGCGACGCAAACAAATTCGAAGTCGTAGAAACCTCGTCTTCATCCGATAGCGGCGCGGCTCAATCAGGGTGGGGTAGATTTGTATTTGACCACAGATGGACAACACTAGAATCGACTGATTTTTTGGAAACATCGATTTGCAATTCCTGATCTTCCTTCTTTAAGAAATTAAGCTGCTGCCACCGACTACTATTGGAAGCGATACGATTCTGGAAGACCGTTACCTCGGAGTCGACGTAGGCCTTGAAACGCAATTATTTAGTAGATTTTTTTTGCAGCATGGAGAACCGTAGCGTGAACACTAGTGAAGTCCTTCTTGACAACAACCAACTCCGAATTTCCCTCGAAGATGGTGGAGAGGTTTCCCTCTCCGCTCAGTATGCCTGGCAACTGGTAGAGCATGCCAGAGATCTTTTGATCGAGAGTAGTGAACGACTAAAAACGCCTATTGTTAGCTCACTGTCTGTAAACAAAAGAACATTCAATGTCATGGTTAATAAGAACCTCAACTTTTGGAAACTCCTAGCAAGTGGGCGGTGGGAGCCCAATACTTACAGCGTCTTTGATCGATTCGTAACAGCAGATCACGTCTACTTGGACATTGGAGCCTGGATTGGTCCAACAGTTCTTTACGCCGCTCAACTAGCAAAATCTGCATATGCTTTTGAACCTGACCCAATTGCCTACCGCGAGCTTAAGATTAACGTCGAACTTAATAGTGACCAGGCCTGGGCTCGAAAACTTATGATTTTCAACAAGGCTGTCACGAGAGATACCCAGAACCTGCGAATTGGAAACCGGGGCAATGGGGGGGACTCAACTAGCAGCGCTTTGTTCTCACACGAGAACACTGCGTGGGAGGTTGAAGGAACAAGGCTACAGGACCTGATCACGTCTCATGGTCTGGAGAAAGAGAAGCTCTTCATAAAGATTGATATAGAAGGTGGGGAGTATGACCTGATCCCCTCGATTGCAGGTCTTCTCGGTTCTCACGATACAACGCTTTTGCTATCTTTACACCCCGACTTTCTGAAACAATACCTGGATAAATCGTCAAAGAGCAATTTCCTCGCTCGTTCTTGGCAACGTCTAATCTTCTTCCGAAAACACCTGGGTTTAGTTCGATCCTTGCCATTTCGACATATCTATACGAGCGATGGAAAAAAACTTTACCCGCTCAGAGAGTTGATCCGAGCTTTTTGTAAAGGCAGCTTTGCGAAAGAGATTGTTGCTACCAACAGTACTTGGAATTGACACTTTCTGACAGACCCTGTGTTCCGCGACAATACTGGTGAGCCATTCCCTCAAGTGATTCCGAATAAAGTTGTAGAGATCAAATCGAAGATCCTTCGTTCAGTACGAAGGCGATTTTGGTCATATTTCAGCAACGTCCAAGAGGCAGTTAGGTGCAGTAGGAGCACGCTAGCCGAAAAGCGTTTGATCGACGTTCCTACAGCAGAATTAGTTCAACAACTCCCTATTATTATTAACAACCGCAATCGGTATTCTTCCCTGAAGAGACTTATCGAGAGGTTGGAACAGGACGGCTACTCAAGAATTGTCGTGCTCGACAATGATTCGACCTATCCACCGCTCTTAGCATATTACGGAACTCTGAGTCATCAGGTTGTCCGCTTGGGGAAGAACGTTGGGCCCTATGCACTCTGGAAAGTTCCAGAAGTTGCTCATCTGCGAAGCTCTTTTTTTGTTTACACCGATTCCGACGTTGTCCCTGACATTGGTTGTCCAGCGGATTATGTCTATCGATTCTTGGATGAGATGAGGAAAAATCCGACTGTTCAGAAGGTGGGTTTTTCTTTGAAGATCGACGATCTCCCTGATTGTTTTGCGGAACGAGAATCCGTTGTGGAGTGGGAATCACGATTCTGGGAAGAAGTATCTCCTTCGGGTTTCTTTCGCGCTTCGATCGATACGACCTTTGCGCTTTATCGACCGTACGGTTCGCATAGCAACCAAGAGAGTTCCCTTCGATCCCCTCCTCCCTACACTGCACTGCATTTACCATGGTACATCGATTCGGCACATTTGGACCCAGAAGAGCAGTACTACAGAGAGCATGTTGCGCCTCTTTGCTCTTGGTGGACGGCAGGACGATTCCAGGAACGGCTCGAGACATATCGTCAAAGAACACACAAAGCCGCTAACCATAAATCCTGAAATTCGGACGCCCGGTAGCCGGGTTTATGAGGTTCAGCTTACGCCCTGCACGCTGTCAACTACGTTCACGATCGAACCAATCTCACTATGTCGTTTCTGATTCCCATTGCCCTATTTGGTTGGCCTCTAGCGAGTGTATTGTTTTTTTCTTTTACATCTCCACGCAATGCTGTGTTGATTAGTATATTAGGCGCATGGCTCTTCCTGCCTATGGCGAGTTACTCTTTTCCTGGTATTCCAGATTACTCTAAGATGACGGCAGCCTCATTCGGAGCGATTCTAGGAACGGCGATCTATGTTCCTACGAAATTTGTCAAAATGCAGTTGTCCCTTCTCGATATTCCAATGGCAGTCTTTTGCATTTCGCCTTTATTCTCGTCGCTATCAAACGGACTGGGCACCTATGATGGCCTGTCGGGCTGTCTTGGACAATTCACAACTTGGGGGTTACCCTATTTGATCGGTAGAATTCATTTTGATTCATTGGAGTCTGTAGCAGTCCTCACTAAATGGTTGTTTTATGCGGGCCTCGTTTATTTGCCATTCTGTCTGATTGAAGTGCGCATGAGTCCACAATTGCATAGCTGGGTGTACGGCTATTTTCAGCATTCGTTTGCCCAAACAAGACGATTGGGGGGGTGGCGTCCCGTAGTATTCATGCAGCACGGGCTGATGGTTGGGATGTGGATGTGCATGACATCCTTGATTGGGATAGGACTCTGGAAGAAACGCTTGCCGAATAGTTTGTTCGGACAACCCATCATCTACTTCATTGTAGGATTATTGATTACAGCAATCCTATGTAAATCTTCAGGCGCAATCTTGTTGCTTGCTTTGGGGTGGATAGTGCTGGTTGGAATGAAGTCAATTCCTTCTTGGTTTTGGCTTATCGGGCTGTCATCAATTGCGCCAATGTATATGACAAGTCGTATTTCTGGATGGTCTGGAGATGGATTAGTGAACGTGTTGAGTTATGTTTCACAACGCCAAGGGTCCTTGGAATTTCGACTTAAGAATGAAAACCTTCTGATTGAAAAGGCCATAAAAAGCCCGGTCTTCGGTTTGGGGGGATGGGGCCGTAATCGGGTGAAGAATGATCAAGGAAAGGACATTAGTGTTACCGATGGCCTTTGGACCATAGTGCTGGGTACAAAAGGACTTGTAGGCTTGGTATCGATTTCGTTAGTTTTCATTCTGCCGGTATGGCTTTACGTGTTCTATCAACCATCCAGTCAATGGCTTAATTACAATTACATTTCTCCTACCTTACTTGCCGTGGTATGCTCCCTATATTGGATAGACAGTCTTCCAAACGCCATGATAAACCCGATTTTCACTATTTGTATTGCCGCGTTGGTGGGAGTCTGCCGCCTGCGTGAACCGGGGCAGTTGCGAGTTCAATTGACGTAGGATCATGGGGCTCTGAAGCATTAAATGCTACCGCGGACTGCTTGGGAGTTTATCGAGTCCTTAGGGAAGTCGTTGCTCGACTCACTCAAGAAGTTAGGTACGGTCCAGCAACTCGAAACAATAGCATCACTTTGATGGAAGTAGTTTTGCGCACCTACTCAGTAGCCATCAGAGAAACGAAAACTTCAACAGGTTTATCCTGATTCATTGTGACGGGCTAGACCTATGCCTTCCGCAATGCCGGATAGGCCAATTTGTACGCGCACGGTTTGCGTCAGAACTCAAGTACCGGACTTTGCATTTCAATTGGATTTGAAAGTAAAAGTAGAAATGTCAGGGTATTCTCTCGAATCTAGTTCTAAGCGAACACATGTTCTCTCTAATCCCATTTTTCTTGTGGGCTGCGAACGTTCTGGGACGACAATGCTTCGTTTGATGCTGAATAATCATCCATCGATTGCTTTCCATCATGAATTCGAGTTCGTGGTGAGCCATCTACGCGAAGATGGCTTTCCTGAAGCAGAGACCTTCCGGCGTCTGCTGTTGCAGGATCGCATTTTCGTAGATAGCCGATTTGAGGTCGACACGAGCCTGGATTACCGCAACCTCGTTACTAGCTTCCTACATCAAGTAAAGTTGCGGGCCAATAAGCCGTTGGTGGGAGCAACGATCCACCATGCGTTCGATCGCATTCCCGATATTTGGCCTGACTGTCGCGTGATCCACATCGTTCGTGATCCGCGCGACGTTGCAAGATCTATTGTGCAGATGGGTTGGGAGGGCAATGTTTGGACCGCTGCTCGCTGGTGGCGAGAGACGGAGGAGGCTTGGGAGCGGCTTCGAGGCCGTCTTCCTAACGACCGTGTCATCGAGGTGGCGTTTTGCGAAATCGTCGCAGACCCGAGCCGGTCACTAGAGCGCATTTGTCGATTCATTGGGGTTGCCTACAGCGAGAAGATGTTGCATTACCATGAAAGCTCGACCTACGATCCGCCCAATCCATCAATGGCTCAGCGTTGGAAAAAGGACATGCCGAAGGAGGATGTTGCTCTCGTTGAGGCTGAAGTGGGTTTGTTGCTCGAATCCCACGGCTACGAACGTGCCGTTCGTCCTCCAATTCATCTGTCACGCTGGCGTAAGGCATGGTTGGCACTTCATTCACGATTAGAGAAATGGCGATTTCGAATCCGTCGATTTGGATTCCTCCTTTCGATACAAGATGCCTTTGCTCGCCGATTTGGTACTGAGGCCATGAAAGATAGAACTAGGGAACGCATTTGGGAAGTGCAACGGCTTTACATCAAGTAATTGAATGCTACAGTGATGATTCGGTGGGCATTGTTTGCAATAGGAATGGATCATACGGTATCGGTGTACGTAAGTGATTGTTGATTGTGTCATTATCAACTATCGGTCTGCAGCCTGTGTTGAGAAACTTTTAGCTAGTTTCCGCAGCAGCTTCACATGCTTGCGTTCGATCACCATCGTTGACAATGCGTCGCGTGATGACTCGATTGCTCGGATCCAGAAGCAGATTCTTGAATTAGGCATGGAACGCCGCGTTCTCATAACCGATGCTGGCCGCAATGGAGGCTTTGGTTCGGGAAACAATTTCGGAGCCAAACAGTTTCAGAACTTCCCACAGAAACCGGATGTGTTTTGGCTTCTAAATCCCGACACCCTCGTCCATCAGACGGACCTCCAACCGGCGTTGGATTGGTATCAAAGCGATCCACGAGTCGGGATCGTCGGAACCGGAATGGTTGATGGCCAAGGAAAGCCCGATCTCGCCGGGCATCGTGACCCGTCTCCGATCGGAGAGTTTGTCAAGAATGCTGGTGCATTTGGGTTGCTACGACGCTGGTCCGTTTCCGACCCCTTGCTGGATCGTCCAGGTCCCGTTGACTGGGTTTCCGGGGCAAGCTTGCTCATCCGTAGGAGTGCTTTTGATGAGATTGGTGGATTCGACGAAGGCTTCTTCCTTTACTTTGAAGAGGTGGATCTATGCCGGCGGGCTCGGGAGGCGGGCTGGAAAGTGATCTATGAACCACGCTCAAAAATCGTCCATCTCGAAGGCAAAGCGACAGGAATAGCAAAAGCAAAACCCATGCCTCGCTATTGGTATGAGTCAAGACGGAGATTATTCGTCAAGCATTATGGAGTACTGGGCCTTTGGGCAGCTGATCTCGCGTGGGCCGTCGGGCGCACCGTGGGGATCCTCCGCGGCCGGGGACCGTCGTCTTGCCGGTGGCGTGATCTAATTCGATGCGATCTAAAGGTCTTGCTTGGCCGTGAGAAATTGAACCTGAATCACGTGCGAGGATGAATACGCTGGGAATCGTTGTCATCGGCCGCAACGAGGGGGAACGTCTGAAGGCCTGTTTCGAATCAATTCTGGGTCTCAGACGTCCTATCGTATATGTGGATTCTGGATCCACGGATGGAAGCCCGGAGTATTCGACTGGAACAGGTGCCACAACGGTGTCCCTGGACATGTCTATCCCTTTCACTGCCGCTCGGGCACGCAATGTGGGATACGACAGTCTCGTAAAAGCCCATCCAGACGTTCAGTATGTGCAGTTTGTGGATGGTGATTGCATCGTTCAGTCGGGATGGTTGCAGACTGCCATTCGATTTCTTGAGACACACTTGGAATATGCCATTGTTTGCGGACGGGTGTCCGAACGGTTTCCTGATGCCTCAATCTACAACCGACTTATGGACATGGAATGGAATACGCCTTGCGGGGACGCGAACGCATGTGGTGGAATCTTCGCCATTCGTGCGACGACGTTTCGAAACATCGGGGGATTTGATGCTAACATCATCGCTGGCGAGGAGCCTGAGTTGTGCTTTCGGTTGAGAAAAGAGGGATGGAAGATTCGTAGGTTGCCAGATCCGATGGTTTTACATGACGCAGCCATGAGCCGATTTTCGCAATGGTGGAAGCGGTCAATCCGCTGCGGTTATGGAAGCGTCGCCGTATACCTGCGCAGTTCTGAAGATTCTCGTCGCCCCTATACTCACTTGGTTCGAAGCAGCAGATTATGGGTACTCGGATTCCCCGCTTTTGTTTTATTTACCACCTGCGTCGGCGTGTGTTTCGCAGGATGGATTGGCTTCATCGCGGGTTTGCTAACGTCACTAGGGCTTATGCCTCTCCAGATATTACGTATCGCTTGGAAGAAGTGGAATGCACGAGTTCCGTTCAAGGATTCAATTACTTATGGATTTCTGATCATGATTGCAAAACCTGCTGAATTTCTCGGACAAGTACGATACTATGCAGAAAGGATTCAAGGAAAATTGCAAACCATTATTGAGCATAAAGACTAGCTAATTTCCCGATGAAGATCGCATATCTAAACTCCGAGTACCCCAGTTTGTCGCATACTTTCATAGAGAGGGAAGTGCGCGAGTTACGTCGTCTCGGCTTGGACATCGTTACATTTTCTGTGAGGAAACCAAATGCCATGGGGAAACTAGGGCATGGCCATGCCAAGGCCGCGCAAGAAACAATTGTGCTACAAGACAATTTCTTTCATATTATCCGAGATGTCGTTTTGGGAATCCTGGGAGCTCCGATTAGTGGGATGCGATCTGTGATTGCCTCGCAAAAACTCTCGCCTCCTGGTATTGGAAATCGTATCAAGCATTTGGCTTATTGGGCGCAAGCTCTTCGCCTTGCGCGTCGTCTGCGTCGCGAAGGCATTAACCACATTCATGTTCATATGGCAAACAGCGGAGCGGCTATTGCTCTTTTGGCGTGTGAGTACAACAGATCCTTGACCTACAGCTTGACGATTCATGGATCAGCTGAGTTCTTTCATGTCGATTCATGGACGCTTCAGCCGAAAACGGAATCTGCAAAGTATGTTCGTTGTATTTCCCATTTCTGTCGGGCACAAGTCATGGCTTGGGCAGATCCAGATCGTTGGGAGAATTTCCACGTCGTTCGATGTGGTGTTGATACAAATGCATATTCGCCGCGCTCCGACGCACGCAACGGGAGGTTTCGGATTCTCACTGTTGGACGCCTACACCCCATAAAGGGTTACGATGTCCTTTTGGAGGCCTGTTACTTATTGAAGAAAGATGGTATTGACTTTCAGCTCGAAATGGTTGGGGATGGGCCAATGCGTTCACGATTGGAGTCCCAAACTAAGCAGCTCGGATTGACGGATTGCGTTCGTTTCGCAGGAGCTGTTGGGCAGGATGAGATCGGCCTCTACTACGATCTTGCAGACATCATGGTGATCAGTAGTTTTATGGAAGGGGTTCCGGTAGTGTTGATGGAGGCCATGGCCAAACAACTCGGGGTTGTCGCTTCATTTGTTGGAGGGGTCCCTGAGCTAGTTGATGATGGTCGTCATGGTTTTCTCGTCCCCCCGGGGTGTCCTTCTGCTCTGGCTGATGCGATCAAGCGATATGTGGCGAACCGGCAGCTATGCCGAATTCATGGATGCCTAGGGCGTGAACGCGTGTTAAACGAATACAATATCTGTGGTAGCGCCCGCGGAATGTACGATCTATTCGGACTATACAAGATCATCTAGCGTTCGCAGCGAACTCGATCGGTAATAGCGCTTTATGAACTACATCCTTATCAGTCCCTGTCGGAATGAAGCGTCCTACATGCGGCGGACGCTCGATAGTGTCGCTGCACAGACCGTTCCACCCACGGAGTGGATCGTGGTCGATGATGGATCGACTGATGCCACGCCAGAAATCCTGCGTGAGTATCAATCGCGGCTCCCTTACTTGCGCGTCATTACGCGCCAGGATCGTGGCAAACGAAGCGTTGGCCCGGGGGTGATCGAGGCCTTCTACGAGGGCTACCAGCAGATTAGTGTACCCTACCAGTACCTATGCAAACTCGATGTGGACCTGGATCTGCCGCCAAGATACTTCGAACGCCTGATCGAGTTGATGGAGACAGATCCTCGGCTCGGAACAGTGAGCGGAAAAGCCTTTTTTATTGATTCTCAAACAGGCCGCTCCGTTCTTGAAACCATTCGCGATCACGTATCCCTGGGAATGACAAAATTTTACCGCAAGGAGTGCTTCGAGGAAATCGGTGGCTTCGTTCGCGAGGTGATGTGGGATGGCATCGATTGCCATCGCTGCCGCATGCTCGGTTGGAAGGCGATCAGTATCGACGAGCCTGATTTGCGGTTTGAGCACTTGCGACCCATGGGGTCGAGTCAACAGAGCATCTATGTTGGGCGACGGAGGCATGGGTACGGACAATACTTCATGGGAACTTCGTTTGCCTTCATGACAGCCAATAACCTTCTTCGAATATTTTCGCCGCCAGCATTCACTGGAGCGGCCATGGTCTGGTGGGGATTTGTGGACTCGATGATCAAGTGGAAACCTCGATACAATGACCCAGAGTTTATCCGCTTTCTACGCCGATGGCAACGAATGTCGCTGATCATGGGGACGAAGCGGGCAACCGCGAAGATTGATGAGGAGCAGCAAGATGTGTGGCAAAGAAAGTGGGGTAAAGAAACCGAGAGCTGAAGGTCCTGTTCGTAGTTTGTTGTCCGTGGTTCGGAAGGTAGGCAATATTGGTAGAAAGGCAGTTGGTTAAAAACAGTTCTTGGTTCTTAGTGCTTAGTTCTTGGTTCAAAACCGTTCGTCGTTTTTGGTTCTTAGTTTTTATTCGTGAATATTTGTGTGATTCGCGGGCAGCTCTTGGTTTTTTCTCCAGTCTCCAGCCTCGCGCCTACAGTCTCAGGCCCCTAATCTAAACATTTGAGCGTGGCTACTTCGTGGGTAAGAGGGACTGAGAGAGTTCAAACTCGTGCAGTTTGGCTGGTGGTGGGGACTCTGGTTGGGCTGTGGTTAGTTGTCCCTCCAGTACATCTCAACCTGGGACCGATCAGCGTGCATCGCAATGAGCTGCTGCGTTGTATTCCGCTGATCGTCGCTTTGGGGGCTTGCCCCAAAGCCTTCTTGCATTGGCAGTGGATCGATCTGCCGGTTGTCGTCTACTGCTTGTGCCCTTTCTTCGCTGGCGTGCTCAACGCTCAGCCTTGGTCATATTCGGCCTGGGAGTCGGCTAAAGAGTTATCCTATTGGTGGATTCCGTTCGCCTTGGGCCGCTTTCTGTTAGTGACCGAACAGAGCCGACAGGTGCTGTGCTGGGTCGTCTTAATGGGTGCTGCGGTCTATTTGCCGCCTGCCTTGTACGAAGTTTTTCGCGGCCCAGTGCTGGCCGAGTGGTTCACGGGACAGATGTTCGTCGGAATGCAGCGAGGTGCAGGCCGCTCGGGTGGAACGTTTCGGCCGTCTGTGTTTCTCTCCTCTGGGTTCGTTCTAACGATGTTCTATGTGTGGGCCGCGCTGATTGCCGTTCATAGGGTTGTTGTAACCCTTAGAATTTGTCGTCAGCAGCCGGGGAACGTTTCTCGAGGGCTGGTGTCCGGTTGGCGATCGATGAGCGGTTGGACGGCGGTCAGCGCCGGATTGATGGGTTTTGTGGTCCTGTGCAAGTCGCTAGGCAGCGTCGTGCTGATGGGTGTCGGGGCACTGACCATAGTGGCTGTACCTGGTCGTATGGCTGGTGTTGCAATATTGGTTTTATGCTCGATACCACCGGTGTATATTGCTGCCCGCGTTTCAGGTGTGGCCAGTACCGAGCGATTGGTCAGTGCGGCTGGCCTGTTCGCCTCGGATGCCAAGGCGGGCTCGCTGCGCTATCGGCTGGAGTCCGAGGATATCGTATTGGATCGGATGTCCGGGCGCTGGCTGTTGGGATTTGGTCGCTGGGGCGGTTGGACTGAAGGAGCGCCAGCAGGACGAGCTTTGGATGGATTTTGGTTGTTTGCATTGACCAGGACAGGATTGCTGAGCGTGGCCGCTTGGCTGGTGATGGTGGGCCTGCCGGTCATCGTCTTCGGCTGGACAGCAGCCCGGCAGGGCTGGCGGGTCACGCAGAGTGCCGTGTTTCCTTGTGCGCTCTTTCTGGCTCTGTCTTTGATTGACAGTATGTTCAACTACTTTGGCGAAGCTCCCGTCATGATGTGCTGCGGCATGCTGACCGCTTGGGTTGTGCATAGGGAAGAGGGGGAGTTGAGAGTTCTTGGTTCGAGAGCACAGAGCCCCTCACCCTGACCCTCTCCCCTGAAACAGGGGCGAGGGAAATAAGTAGGCTGGCGGGCTGTTCTTGGTTTTACCTCCGGCCTCCGGCCTCCGGCCTGCAGTCTCTTCTTCGTGCCTTAGTGCCTTTGTGTGAGACAGTTCGAGGTTCCCGGTTCTTTGTCTTCCATTCTCGCTCATTTGCGTTATTCGCGGGCTGTTCTTGGTTTTGTCTCCGGCCTCCAGCCTCCAGCCTCCCGCCTTCCGACGCGCTCGGCGCAGGTCTCTGACCTCGTCGAAACTTCCGACCGTTAGGTCTCACTTTGACGCGTCGGTGAGACTGGTGGATCGAAGAATTGGTGAAGCTGGAGTTGTTAGCGGGGTCAATCGGCCAGGGGGCAGGAAAGAGGAGACCTGCGGTCGTTGACGTGTGCGGGGTCGGAGACCCACGCACAGCGCGCGGGGGCTACAACATGTCGTCGCTTCGCGACTGGGGAATCTGCATGCCGTCGAATCTTCATCCGCGATATGGCCAAACTACGACGCGCGAGGTAACGTTACGGTTGTGCCAATCAAACGACAAACCCTAAACCGACAGACCCTGAACCAACAAACCCTGATCCAACAAACCTTGAATCGACAAACCTTGAATCGACAAACCCTGATCCGGACAAACTCTAATCGGGCAAACCCTGATCCGACCAACGCTGAACCGACAAAGCCTGAATGGGACAACTGAATCACCTCGAACTGCCAACCATTGCTGGTATGAAGGGAAATAGAATAACGCCGCAGGTGCTGTTCGGCATCTATCTGTCGTTGACTTTACTAATGCCAATTACGGACTTCGGGCGATTGGTCGATCGACAGGATGCCTGGTTGCATGTCATCGGTAACGCGCTGGATTCGGCTTATCCGGTCAACCGCGATTTTATCCTGGGCCTATTGGTGCTCGCTGGCGGATTCGCTTGCGCAATATTCAGTGGTCCTGCCCGATTGCGACTTCTAGTCTGGGATGTTTTGGTGGCAGCCTGGATTGCAACTCCACTGGTAGCCGGAGTCTTCAATCCGTCTCAACTGACTGCGGACGCTTGGCAGAGTCTCTATCTGGCGGTTGTATGGGGAGGCCCCTATGTGGCGGGACGCATGGCAGTCCGTGATTTGCAGGACTTGGCAGCTTGCTTGCGGGTATTGGTCACGGTGGGGCTGGTCAGCGCGGCAGTAGGTTTAACCGAACTGCTGGGGGGCCGCTATGTGTATGGACTGCTCTACGGCTTTCATCCGAACCAAGAGGTGGGCGAGTTCAAGCTGCTCGGCACGCGGCCGCTGCTGTGCTTCGAGGATCCGAATCAAATTGCCATGTGGTGGTTGACGGTGGCGCTGGCCGCTGTGATCTTGATTCCCGGTTGGACGAACAAGCAGCAAGGATGGTTGCAAAAATACGCTGCGCTGGCGTTGCCGTTTGTTTTCCAAGGAATAGGGGCCAGCGTTTTGACGTTGATCGGTTTGCTGGGGGTGCGGGTGAAGCTGCGTTTCTCATGGAAACCTATTTTGCTGGTTCTGTTGTTGCTGTCTGGACTCATGTTTGCCTTCCGTGGGCCGATGCTTAGGGTTGCTCGTCAATCGGCTCGGCAATCGGGGATGGAGCAGCGGGTGAAAGAGCTTCTCAGGGATTCGTCCATTGGATCGCTTGGCTGGCGGTTGGTTCGTGAGGAGGAGGGTAGTCAGTCGCTGGAGACTAATCGATGGTTCGGCTGGGGGACAGTCTACTTCTGGCAGCAGGATCCGGCCAAGTATCGACCTTGGGGCTTCGTGTCGCTGGTCAATGGTGCCTACGGCTTGGTCGGCGCTGTGATGGTGCTGGCCCTGTTCTTCGCTCCGATAAGTTACTTTGTTTTTAACAGAGATTATTCTGAAGGAGTGCAGCTACCGTTCGGTTTGACTCTCCTGTGGGGACTGCACGGCGTAGATGCGCTGTTGAATCCCGCGTTTTTCCTGCCGATGTTGTTTTTGTTGGGTGGCAAGGTTCGGTTGTTTCCCGGGATTAAGATCCCGGGCTAGCGCATGTCGTCGAAACCTCGCTCGGCGCAGGACTCCTGACCTCGCCGAAACCTCCGACCGATAGGTCTCCCTTTGACGCGGCGGTGAGACTGGGGGATAGAAGGATTGGTGAGTCTGGAGTTGTTAGCGGGGTCAATCGGTCAGGGGGCAAGAAAGAGGAGACCTGCGGTCGTTGACGTGTGCGGGGTCGGAGACCCACGCACAGCGAGAAAAAAGTTCTTGGTTCTTAGTTCTTGGTTTTTCTCCCGCCTCCGGTCTCCAGCCTCCCGCCTTCCGACTCGCTCGGCGCAGGTCTCCTGACCTCGTCGAAACCTCCGACCGATAGGTCTCCCTTTGACGCGGCGGTGAGACTGGGGGATAGAAGGATTGGTGAGTCTGGAGTTGTTAGCGGGGGCAATCGGTCAGGGGGCAAGAAAGAGGAGACCTGCGGTCGTTGACGCGTGCGGGGTCGGAGACCCACGCACAGCACAGCACGCACAGCACGGTTGGCAGAGAAAAGTTGACAGTGGATTGAAGAAAAAAGAAGTGTGGAGAGTTTTTTCCGTTGGGAGGTTTATCGGCCCTCCAGGCTTGGAAGCCGGCATAGTTCTGAACTTGCCACCCAGGCCAAGCGACCTAGGCTGGCGTTGCACCGACCCTTTTAGGTCTGGCGAGTTAAGACCAAAATTGTTTAAGTGAATTAACCAGCCCCGAATCGAATGACCGATCATCTTTCAACGAATCTGTTTATGCTTGGTAAGGAAAAAAGTGAAATGTCACGATGTGTGAGGTGTCTTGATGAATGAAAAACCGTCGAGTGTGATGGCGCCCGAGCCGACTTCAAAGAAAGCAGAGCCGCGCTGTTGGACTAGGTCTCGGATGCTGAATGTCTGGCTGGATAATTTGGCCATGTCCGAGTTACTGAAGAAATTGGACGAGGGGATTGTGTGGACATTGAATCCCGATCATCTATACCATTTACAGAGAAACCCCGAGTTCTATCAAGCCTATCTGCAAGCCGATTTCGTGACTTCGGACAGCAAGTATGTTTACTGGGCCTGCGGATGGTTGGGGCGTCGAATCAAAGAAAAAGTCTCGGGCTCGGATCTGGTACCGGCCTTTTGGAATCATCACAAGGATAATCCTAATATCAAAATCTATCTGCTGGGGGCTGCGCCCGGCATTGCGTTGAAGGCTTTGCAGCGAATCAATGACAGGGCCGGCCGTGACATTGTGATCGGGGCGCATGGCCCATCAATGCAATTTGTCAACGATCCAGTCGAGATTGAGGATGTGATCCAGCGCATCAACGAGTCGGGCGCTAACGTGCTGATCGTCGGTCTCGGGGCTCCCAAGCAGGAGCTTTGGATTACCCGACATAAGCATTTAATGCCAGCAGTGAAGATCTACATGGGAATAGGAGCCGTGATTGACTACGAGGCGGATGTTGTCAAGCGTGCTCCGCCGTGGATGACGCGGAACGGACTCGAGTGGCTGTATCGTATTACCACCGAGCCGAAGAGGTATTGGCGTCGATATCTAAGAGATATGGAGTTCTTCTGGCTGGTATTGAAAGATCGTTTCGGCCTCTACCGTCCTCCGAAGTTTGCCAGAGACGAGTTCGAACGAGTGCGGGAAGACACTGGGCATTGAACCCACTAGAACTCGTGGGCTACTGCCTACTCCGAAGTAAAGCATCCATTCAACTTCAATTCTAAATGACGAAATGCACTCTATCGATAGTTCATTCGATTGGTGAATCTGTTCGTCAAAATTGGTAGATTCAACACGGAGTCCTCTTAATTTAGCCGGAACAGTCATTCGAATCGCGTCTCAAAAGATTGGACGTCGATTAGAATGGGTCCAGCTTGCTCTGTCGCCTTTCGCATAGTCGCCTTTTGCTCCGCAAAAGTAGCGCTAAAAGGACGCCACTTTTGCGGAGCAAAAGGCGACTATAATTTACATCGGCTGAATAGATTCACAGCCTTTCCGCGAAAGAGCACTGCGTGCGCTCGGCAGAGAGACGCTGCTTGCGCGGAGTGAAAGGCGGCTTTCCTGCGCTCCTGGTTCATTAGGGACATGTCACCCGACATGCAGAGCATTCTTTGTGGTTGAGTCTTAAGAATCCGAGAGTTCGAATTTCGACAAAGTGAGAGTAAAACGTTGGTACCCCTAGAGAAATCAACTGAACAGCAATCGGCACAATCCATTCGAACCGCGATGGTAGGGTTAGGCAAGATGGGACTTTCCCACTTGGCCATCGTGCGGGCTCATCCGATGGTGGATCTAGTGGCCGGTTGCGATTCGACTCAGTACTTGAATGACGGCCTGACCAAGTACACGGGATTGAAGTGTTATCAGGACTATGATCGTTTGTTGGAACAGGAGCAACTGGATGCCGTGCTGATAGCCACTCCCTCACGATACCATGCGGTGATGGTAGAGAAGGCGTTACAGCGAGGATTGCACGTTTTTTGTGAAAAGCCATTTGTTCTCGACTGCGAAGATGGTCAACGGTTGGTCGATCTGGCTCATGCGAAGCAGTTGGTGACGCAAGTCGGCTACCATTACCGGTTCGTTGGCGCATTTCAAGAAGCGGCTCGCATCGTCAAATCGGGAGCGTTGGGAACCGTCCACCACATCCGTGCGGAAGCCTATGGGCCAGTCGTACTTCGACAGAAGGGCGGAACCTGGCGTTCTTCAAAATCGGAGGGTGGTGGCGCTCTGTATGACTACGCCTGTCATGCCATTGATTTGGTGAATTTTATTCATCAAGTACCAACCTCAGTCAGCGGAGTCATTCGCCAGTCGGTGTTCTCTCGAGATGTTGACGATGAGGTCTACAGTACATTGCACTTTGCCGATGGCTCGAGTGGTCAGTTGTGTGTCAACTGGAGCGATGAAAGTTACCGCAAGATGGGAACTAGAATTTCTGTCTGGGGTACCAATGGCAAGCTTGTGGCGGACCGACAAGAGTGCCAGTTGTATCTCCGGGAACCCCATCCTGGACTGCCTGAGGTTCCAAAGGGTTGGACTGTTCGATACACTACCGATTTGACATCGGAGGTTTGGTTCTACCTGCGAGGCGAGGAATACTCGGCGCAAATCGATTATTTTGTACAGTCGATTCGATTGAAGCGCAGGGATGGCTCGAGCAACTTTGCTTCCGCTTTGGCTACCGATCAAGTTGTTGCCATGCTATTGGGCAACAAAGCTGATGCTGCGAACTCTGGCGTCTCTGCAGAGCGCCGTGGAACCGGCTCGGCAAAGCGTGGATTGCTGGGTCGAATCTTGGGTCGCGAGCAGGAGAAGAAGTAATATGGATCGAATACTGTTTGGAGATAACCAATTTTTCGGCGTTAACCATATGTCGGAAGAGAAAGCCCGCGCTCAGTCGATGCGGTTTCAGGATCTGCGTTCGATTTTGGACGTGCTTGACGTCGCCTACAGCCTCGGGATTCGTACTTTTATGTGTACGACCCATGATCGCGTGGGAGAGATTTGCGACCATTTCCGAGCCAACCAAGAGCGTTATCCGGACTACATGTTCTATCCTTGCATGCCTTACGCCCATAAGTATGCCAATGCGGTTACCGAGCATGGCATGCTGGAGGCACTGCGCAAGTTCTTACCGGCCGATGGCAAGCTGCAAGCCATGTTCAAAGGCGGAATCGCAATTGCCAGTAAAGATGTCGAGTCGATTATGCAATTACTGGTGGATGCCGAAATGAAGATGTTTCACGGCCTGCAAACTCCCGTGATCTTTCTACAAAATGTTGTTACCGACCTGCTGCTTGGTCTGAAAATGCACTCTGCCTTTCCAATGTTTTACGACTACGTGAAGCAACGCTACAATGCGGAGCCTGGCTTTATTACCATGAATCTTCCCATGTTGTTGGATGTTTTGGACTCTGAGGGAATTGAAAACCCGATCGTCTGTGCCAACATCAACAAGATAGGATTTCGGATGTGTGGCGGAGTCGAGATGTATCAGAAACTGATTGCCGAAGGCAACTTCCGTCCGATCGCCATGTCTGTTTTGGCTTCCGGTGCTATACCCGCTCGGGAGGCGATTGCCTATGTCTGTGAGCAACCGAAGATTCAATCGATCGTGTTTGGCGCCTCCAGTTCAGCCAATATTCGGCAAACACGGGATCTGATCGTGGAACTGACCGAACCGCAGACAACAGGTCTGGTGACACGATAGCCACCAGCTCACTAACGTTGACACGCGGTGGACTCTGACCCAGCGTTTTTCTTCCGTAACGCTGCTCTGCTGGCTTTCAGCTCTCTCTACTTCGGCTTCTTCCGAAGTGTACCTTTGGTGATCTCAACCGGCAGTGACAACACTTGCTGGCATTCTGTGCACACGCAACAATGCCCAAGGTCGATTGCTTGGGATGGGGCCACCAGTTGGAAGCATCGCCCGCACTCAAAGTATCCGGTAGTCGATAGGCAAGACTGGACGCTGTGGGGAAGCAGGGAACTTACGAATTTGCTCATTGTTTGGATAGCGGTATACATATTACTGCCTAACATCATGCGCATGGACAATTGATGGCAGCGAAGCCATCAGCCTTGCATTGGTCCCGTAAGTTCAACTTTGTCTACATCTCCTTAATTATAATCAAGTTCGGCGAGATTTGCAAAAAAGCATCGGAATCATGCAGTTGGGGGCTGACATGCGGTGAAGGCCGAAATCGTGGGGCTCACATCATGAGGCGTTTTCCGAAGCTGAAGATCGCTGGGGTTTTCTCGCCGGTGTTTGGGTTCGAGCGGGATGCGGGCGCGCTAGAGGAGATACGTCAGCGACTGCGCTCGGCAGCACCGGATGTCGTCTACGTGGCATTGGGCTCGCCCAAGCAGGAGAATTTGATCGTCAACCTGCGTCAGGATCTGCCCGGTACGTGGTGGTTGGGGGTCGGGATCAGCTTGAGCTTTATTACAGGCGACGTCCAGCGGGCTCCAGTTTGGATCCAGAGGATCGGCCTTGAGTGGGTACACCGATTGGTCCAGGAGCCTCGCCGGCTGTTTCGGAGGTATATCATCGACGGCATCCCGTTTGCGATTCGTTTGTTTGCGTCGAGCTTCGCCGCCCGGGTTGCCGGGCGACGCCATCGATAAAACGTCTAAATGCACGCGCTCGGCGCAGGTCTCCGGACCTCGTCGCATCTCTTCAACTCGCGCTCGGCGCAGGTCTCCGGACCTCGCCGTGACTCCTGCTCGGCGCAGGTCTCCTGACCTCGCCGCATCTGCTCGAAAACCCGCGCTCACGCGCTCGGCGCAGGTCTCCTGACCTCGATGCGTCTGCTCGAAAACCCACTCGCTCGACGCAGGTCGCGGTCTGCGATCAAGAGACCTGCGGTCATGGCGGTTGTGCGGGGTCGGAGACCCGCGCACAGCGCAGAAAATCTCCCAATCTGCGCCGCAGAGCGCTTCGGAGAAAACGGGATTTTATTTCATGACAAATCCTAAAAGTGCCGGCGTAACCGTTGACGGCGAATTGGCGAGAAAGCCCTGAATGGTGAGCAATTGTCACCAATTGCTTGTTTCTCGGGTATGGTTTGCCTATCCCAGTAACCAAACAATTGGGGACAATTGTTCTACATTGGCGTACCGTGAACGATTACGTGGCGGCCCGCGCTCGGCGCAGATCCCCAGACCTCGCCGCATCTGCACTAAAACAACTCTCTTGGCTCAGGTCCCCAGACCTTGCCATTGCTTGGGCTATCGAAACCTGCGACGCAGATGCAAGCCAGCAACCGGGGCACCCAATGCAAACAAGAGAGCCGAAGTTGGCTCTGGTATTAGGGGAGCGCTACTCGCTTGGGCAAAGTATTCAACTCGCAGCCCAGTAGGATTGCCTTTATTTCCGGTCAAGTTCTGGGTGACAAATACCAGACTGTTTAACCCGGATAGAAAGGAAGAGCCTACGGGAAGTGCAAACTGCTTCCAGTATTTGTAAAGCTGGCCATCTACCACGTTGCCGGGTGGCAGGTAATTCACTCCGGATACAACTTGGCCATTTAGTAGCACTTTGGTAATTCGATTGTCTACGGTGAACTGACCGCCTATCGCAACCTGATTCGCCTGATAGCCTGTCAAGTTAAATTTGGTCTCGTAGACATAAAACCCTGGGGTGTGTGTCGAGGCATTGCTGGGTCCAATCCAGGATGAGGTCGTCGAGTTTGGAATCCAGGGCCCAGTTGGTGGCAAAGGAAAACCCGGCGAGGTACGAATAATCGCCTGCGAAGCCGAAACGGCCAGGGCAACCGCTTCATTGGCCCCAAAACGTACCGTCTAATTCACATCGATGGCACCGTGAACGTTGGCAACACCCGTATTGCGGAGTCCAATACTGGAAAGAAACGACGCCTGCAACGGAGCAGACGACAAAACAACAACGGCGAAAACCGCCAAACGGGTCGTTACGGACATGCGGACACCTGCTGGAACATGATGAAAAACTCGTAGACGGTCTTTATTGGAATTGGCCCGGCCCGGATATCAAGCCAATAATCCTCAATTTGGCCGGACAGGACGTGCGCTATTGTAGAACAGTTGTCTCAACTGTTTTGCTCGGATTTTTTGTAGAACAGTTGTCTCAACTGTTTGGCTCTGTTTTTTTGTAGAACAGTTGTCTCAACTGTTTTGCTCGGATTTTTTGTAGAACAGTTGTCTCAACTGTTTGGCTCTGTTTTTTTGTAGAACAGTTGTCTCAACTGTTTAATCTGGGAAACGCAACAGTTGAGCCAATTGGTGCTTTTAGCAAACGCAACAGTTGAGACAACTGTTCTACAATGGGCAAACGCAACAGTTGAGACAACTGTTCTACACTAGGCAATCGCAACAGTTGGGACAACTGTTCTACACTGGGCTTGCCCGAAACAGTTGGGGACAACTGTTCTACACTGGAGCAAGAATGTCGGAAAAGAAAAGAGCCTCCAACGCAAAACAAGATCTGCCACGTAACTTGGTGTTTGAGGTTGCAGATCAGCCTGAACATTGTTTCCTCGTTGTGCTATTTTTGCTCTTTGTGCTATTCGCGTCATTCGTGGTCAAATTCTTGTTTTTCTGGTTTCGACCTGATTGGATAGGCGACCCACGCACAGATCGCAATGTCAGAACTTCGAGGATCCCATCTGAAACTCGCCCCAAAAAAGGGGGGTGGTAGTATTGGCGGCCGATTCGGCATTAGCGTAACGATAAGGTGAATCATCAGCGACATCGACAATCGAGAAACCCGCGTGAGGCAGTCTCGGGGCTTATTTCGCGAAGGATGCATTGGTTCTCCGAGCGATCGACGAGTCGCTCAACTCTTCGGATAACCGAAGGTTTTGAATGCTTGGCCTCTCCATTTTCTGCCGGAAAATGCGGAAAAAACCCTACTGGATGATTGACGTAGCCGTAGAACCTTTTAAACTAGACCCCAGGTGAGCTGGGTCGCGTCGGAGAGAGTTTTTTGGATCAACGGTTTGTTTCGCGAGTTTGGCCTAGCCAAAAGAAGAGGTGTGGTATGAAGATGAGTTTCGATAGGTTACGGCAGATAGCAGTTTATTCTGCGTTCTCACTTGGGCTTATTTTTGCCCTTGGGCAAAATGCGGTTGCGGCCTGGAATAGTCCACAAGACTGGGTTGTTGCCGGTGCAACCTTTAATATTCAACAGGGGGGTAGCATCAGTGGGGCTCCGGTAGGTACTTGGGGCGGCAACGGTGGAGAATTTAAGGTATCCGTCGGTACTTCACCTAATGCTAATGCACAGATTTCTGAGTTCTACACGTTCTGCGTAGAATTGACCGAATACTTGACCAACCCTTCTTATGTAGCTAGTGTTGGCGGTGTGTCTTTACAAACCAACATTCAACTCAGCGCAGTAACATCTGCCCTCTACCGAGAGTTCTTGCGGAACAAAGGTACGAACAACGCTTTTTTTGCTACAAATGGCTCGTTCTCGTCTACAGCTCTATCATTGGATAGAACGTACAATGATGTAGGGTCGGCTAATCTGAATGATGCTACACAATTTCAACGGGCAATATGGCATTTTCAAGGTGCACAAGTTGCGTTTGATGCAAACAACGGCTTCATGCGGGCAGGGTTAGATTGGGCGAACAGTGTTAACGGAGGGTTTTTGAACGCATTACTTCCGGGCAATGTAAGCCTATACGGCGGCGTTTCCATTATGAATTTGACAAACGCTTCGGGGGCAAGAGCACAAGACCAGTTGGTTTACAGGACTGGTCCTGGAAGTGGCAACATTGTGCCTGAACCTGCATCTTTCGCTTTGTTCGTGTGCGGAATGGTTGGTTTCTGTGGTTGTTTCCGACGCCGCAGCGCTTACTAAGTTTAGCGAACAGTCGCAAGTTGATTTTCAGCAATGGAATTGAAGCACCTAAAGCTGTGGCATTTGCCGCAGCTTTTTCTGTTTTGCGTCAGGCATGACGTGGGGTGTCGTTGACTGTAAGCACGCAATTGGTAAGCGAAAGCAAAACAGGACGGAAATCTTCGGGTGCAGGTCCCTATGGAGGTCTTGATGACAGGAACTCCTAGCCGAACTGCAAGGGTGTTAGGGGCGACTCTGAATCTGAAGGAGCCAGCAGGCAAACTCCCGGCCTGACGAATCCGAGCCGCATACTTGGCGACAGCTTGCTGGGCGAGAGTGCAAGCTGACTCCAAGCCCGATGTCATTCGGTGCAAGTTTGGTAGTGCATGTTCAGCAAGCCGCTACGGATGGTGTGTTACGTCAGCAGTATATTGGTTAGTTGAGTTCACTCTGCTGAGAAATATTTTGGCTTGCGTAACACACCTCTCGAAGCAACGCTGACTTCACGCACCCACCGCGAATCATCCTACGCGAATCATCCGGATGAGACGTTTTGGGCGAAGCATCTTTTAGCTGCTTAGTGATTTTTTGGATTTCGTAGGGTGGGAGCCTTTCAGAATTGGTTCGAAACTGTGCCAATCTGGTAAACACAAGAAGCCGAGACGAGAGTCTCGGCTTTTTTCGTTTAAATCCCACGTTTTCTCGGGTTTCTTGTTAACCGCCGCCCCGAACCGTTCGTCTCTTCCTGCCAGGTCAGCGTCCAGGATTGCTCGTTTCCTGATCCCCACCCCGTCCAGGAAAACAAAATCTCTCGGACTCTCTCGGTTAACGGGGCCAGACGGGTTAACAGAATTGGGGTTGTAGAGAGTCGGTTGGCAGAGAGTTTGAGACTCCCGTACTACGCGGTCTGCTTGCATGGTGAAAGCAGCCAGTGCTTTTGCGGTTCAATGCCCAGTGTTGTGTCCGGGGGGCCGTTTTGAAAGTGCATGAGCCATGGCAGATCTTGCCGGTAAGAGAATCGTGATTGCGGGAGGCAGCGGCTTTCTAGGTTTGTCGATGGCAGAGTATTTTAGTAAGGCCGGTGGTGATGTCACGATTCTTTCGCGCTCCAGACCAAAGGGAAACGGTCGTTGGTCACACGCAAGCTGGGACGGTCGAACGCTTGGCAAGTGGCAGGAATCAATCGACGGTGCAGACGCGGTTGTGAACTTGGCGGGAAAAACTGTGAACTGCATCAAGACGCCGGACAACCAAGATGAAATCCTGCGGTCGCGGGTCGAGTCGACACTGGTTCTTGGAGAGGCGGTGCGTGTCGCCAAATTACCGCCACCAGTCTGGCTGCAAATGAGCACGGCTCACATTTACGGCGACCCACCGTCGGTAGTCTGCAATGAGGATAGCGTCGAGGGGATCGGCTTTGCTCCGACGATTGGACGAGCTTGGGAGGCCGCTTTCAAAGAGAGTAAATTACCAAGCCAGCGCGGCGTCATTATGCGAACAAGCTTTGTCGTTGGTCGAGACCGCGGTGCTGGAGCTGGTGCACTTGGAACTCTCGGCTTGATTGCCAAACTTGGCCTCGGAGGCAAGGTGGGCAAAGGGACTCAGGGTATGTCATGGATTCACGAACATGACCTCAATGCGATTTTTTTGGAAGCTATCGCGAACGATTCCATGTCGGGCATCTACATCGCTTCCGCTCCGAATCCGGTCTCGCAGGTAGACTTCATGCGAACTCTTCGCAAAGTCATCCGGATGCCAATTGGACTACCAGCCTTCGAGTGGATGGTCCGGTTGGGAGCACCGTTGGTGTTTCGCACCGATCCAGAGCTCGCACTCTACGGCCGCTATGTCGTGTCAAAGCGACTGGCAAAAGAGGGTTTCAGCCTTCAGTTCCCGACACTTGAAGCGGCTTTAAAAGATCTACATCCTCGGTAAACTGATATTTGGTTCTTGATGGATTCAGTGCGAGCGAGAAGCTCAGCGTGTGCAAATGTGTGGAAGAAGATTTGGCTGCCTGCGGTGCTGGAACATGACAACTTGTGAATGGGACTTAGAACGCGATGGCTTTCGGATTTTGCCGCGAGCAGTCGATGTGGATATGGTCGAAAGATTGTTATCCGTGTTTGATGACGCATTTGCAGACGATTCGCAATCCGTACGAGCACGTTCGAGTCGAGGGCATGTTTATGCTGCTCGGAACTTGATTGAGTCCATTCCTGAAGTCAAGACTGTGTGGCAGGCAGATCCGATGCTTGGATTACTCCGAGAAACTCTGGGGGATGGTTTAGGAGTCGTTCGGGCACTATTTTTTGACAAGCCACCCGAACGCACTTGGAACCTACCTTGGCACAAAGACACATCGATTTCTGTTAAAGAAAACTGGGCAAAATCACAATCGTTCTCAAGACCTACAATCAAAGCGGGTATCCCTCACGTGATTGCCAGCGATGATTTGTTACGACAAATGCTGACACTTAGGATTCATCTCGATGAAGTCACCGACGAGAATGGACCGCTTCGCGTGATCCCAGGATCGCACGTAGCTAGTGACAGCGAAGGCATCGGCGTAGACTGCGCTATAACCATTCACGCATCCCCAGGTGAAGTACTAGCGATGCGCCCCCTGATTAGCCACGCCAGTGGAGCATCGCTTGGCATTCAATTCAATGTAATGCAGCCACGGCGTCGGCACATTGTCTTCATAAAACATGGCTTCGACAGGGCACTCAGGAATACAGGCTTCACAGTCGACACATTCATCTGGGTGGATGGGCTCGGACCCCCGGGAGCAACCCTTTCGAACTCACTGACTCTCTCGTTAACGAGCGTCACTCCTTAACAACGCGGTTGCTCTCGCACCCCGAGAGAGAGTTGCGGAAAAGCGACCGGGGGGTGAACTTCATTGGCTGTGTGGCGAAAGGCATTCCAGCGATTTTCCAGGCATCAATACCGCCTTGGTATACATTGCCCTTACAGCTCCCTGCCTGGCAGTTAAACAGTCGGAGACAAAGATGTCGGTGAATCAGTTCCCGCCCGCGAAAAGCCCGGCTTTATTCTGGTATTGATCCTGCCATGGCCGTCTGGTAACGCTACCTGGAAATTTTTCTTTAAGAGGGCGGTATTGGGGATTCTACCATGGCTCAGACCTATCGATTGGTGTTCGTACTCGGACTGCTTGGGCTGATGGGGTTCGAGGCGATTGCTCAGCAGTCAGTAGTCGACGCCGACCGGTTTTCCGCAACGGAGGCTCCGCCCGCCCAACCGACTGCAATGGAAGAGTGGTGGGTGCAGGAGAATGCGAATCCGCCCGTCCCCACCCCGCTCCTCTCGGTGCAGGCAAGTGACGACCCGGGTTCGAAGCTAGGCGTGTTCAGCGGCAGTCGAATTCAAATCTCGGGCAACTTATCGCTGGTCGGGCTGACCGGAACGGATCGGGCGTTCGTGCCCTGGAACCCATTGTTCATGCTGCCCGCTTCGCCGTTCGGACTGTCGACCAACACCCTCGAGATCCATGGCCGCCAAAGCAGTCTGCAAGCGTTATTCCAAGGACCGCAATTCGGAGAGTATCAAACCGGTGCATTTTTCAAAGTCTATATGCTGGCGGATAGTCTGACATCGGACACATACGGACTGCTGCCCGTTGTCGCTTACGGTGAAGTAAAAGATGACACTTGGCGGCTTTCGGGTGGTCTACAGCCCGACCTTTTTGCACCGCGCGATCCCGTCGTAATTCCGTCTGTGCTGCTGGGTGGTTCAGGTAATCCAGGGACTTTTCGCGGACAGCTTCGCCTCGAGCGGACGCTGTGGAATGACGACACCTCGGCACTCAAGCTGCAGTTCGCTCTCAGCGATCCGCTGACCACGATCCTGATCGACTCCAGTCGCCGCACGACTGAGTCGAATGGCTGGCCTAACATTGAAGCCCGTCTGCCATGGAGTATCGGCCCTGAGGCGGAATTGGCTGGCGGTCGGAACGAGCGAATGGCTGAGCTGGCGGTTGCCGGTGTCGTCGGCCAGATTCGGACTACGCGGTTGGTGTTCGACCTCGAGGACTTGGATGATCCGACCAACGTCAGAAACGTCATCGATGTCTGGGGGTTATCGGTCGATGGCAAGTGGAACATCGGACCCCGCTGGGGAGTGGCGGGGGAATTCTTTACCGGCCAGGCGATCGGCAATTACGCGGCCAACATCTTTCAGTCGTTCAATCCCGACACGTTCCAGCCAATCCGCGGCTCGGGTGGCTGGGGCGAGGTGTTCTTCTATTTGAGCGACCGACTGCACGTGCACAGCGGGTATGGGATTGAGTCTCCCCAGCGGGCCGCTCTGCCAGTCGAATCGGGGATCGCCCGCAATGAAACCTGGTACAGCAACTGGATTTGGGACGTCAACAAAACGGTCCAGCTCAGTTTCGAGGTCGACTACCGGCAGACCGATTTTGTGAGTTTGCAGAGCGGTTCCGGGGCGCTGTTCATCAGCCAGTTCCTCTGGCGGTTTTGAGAGCCGGGAGCGGGAAGCACAGTGCACCCGGAGGGCGCGAAGCGGAATGCGAAAGCTCCCGACGGTCTTTTCGTAACCGTTCACGGGTGGGAGGTAATCCTTGGGGCTCCAGGCTGGTCGGGAGTCAACGGCCAGCCTGCCTACTTGATTCTCTGGAAGTCACCGGGCTTCCAGCGCTTCTCAATCGCGGCCTCGGTCGGGCCATAAAGTCTGATTATCGCAAAGTAACCCTTGCCGGGAACGGTCGCCAACCAATTGGCACCTTTACCCTCGGGCGCTTGGGAACCAAAGTAGAGGTCCGTACTGCCGTCGTCGTTTTGTGCAGGCTTGTCTCGAGATCCAAGCGAAGGAAATGGCTGGCCATTGGCGAGCCCCGAAGCATTTGCAGCCTCATAGAGCGTGACCGACCAAAAATTCGCAGCCGGAATATTGGGTGGGAGATTCAAGCGATAACGATTCCCTCCTGACAGAGGTGTCCCTTCGCCATCGGTAAAGGCGATCATGTATGCCGCACCTTTGCCGGGGATTTTCGAGAGCATGCCTGGGCTGACCGAGTAGTAGTTGGTGAAAAACCAGATGCGCGGATCGGGATCGAGGTAACCTCCGGACACATTCTTCCAGGATAGATCGAGAGTTTTGCGTGGGCCGGGCGGCGTAACGTTGTCGAGAGGATTAACCCAATGGCGATCTTGATACACCTTCAGAGAGCCGCCGCTCAGGACTTCCTCAAAACCAACCACTCGGCTCATCTTGTACGCTGTTTTGGCTGCTCGATCGAGAATCTCTCGCATCCGCGCATCGGGTGCGAAAGGCTGACCCTTGACGATGCCGATCGAAGCTAACATCCCCAGCGAATCCGATTCGGCGAGATTGGCTCCCTCAGAGTCCACCAGTTCCTTGAGTCGATCAAACGCACGGCCGTCAGCGATAGGTAACATATTCACGGGAATACCCGATGCATCTGGAAACACCATCGGCCTGGCTGTTGCTTTACCATTAAACGGATAGATCCTCGCTTGCTCGATCAGTTCGACCGCAGGCTGCAAGTTCTTCGGATCCTCATAAAAGCCGCGAAGAAAAATAAATACGTTGTTGGTCCCAGATCGGTAAACGAAATAACCTTCAGGTACCTTTTCCTCATAGCCTGGCGGCAGTAGGAGAAACTTGCCACCCTTCCCGGCATCCGGGCCCGGCAGGCCGACATCGCCTTCGAATTTGCCGCCATCGACCGGAATGGGCCGCTGCCAAAAATCGAGCAGAATACCTTGCAACATCGGCGGCGCTTCAAACACCAACGGACCATCTTTTCCGAGGTCAACGTAGCTCATCGCATAAATCACGTCGGAGTTTGGCGTGGTCACCAAGGTCTTGGCGTCGAGCCTTTTTTTCCAGATTGGCAGGACGTTGTAGCCGGCACCAAAAGCGCTTTCGGAACCCGTCTTCATGCCGAGTGTATTGATCAAGGGAAGCGCCCAGAGATAGGCTTGTGTCGCGCGCTGAAACAATAATTCGTCGCGCAGCATCTGGGCAGTTTCGCCCGTAGGACGGTTTTCAGAGAACGGTGCATTCGCTAATTGATCGAAACGAGTAGCTTGTGCCTGGACCGCGGAGGCCATGATGAACCAAACGATCGGGGTAATAATAAATTTGCGGATATTACGGCATATTTTCATAAAACACCCAGCCAAAGAGAAAATGATTGTGTCCAGATAAAGCCCACCTAGCCAGCGAAGCTTCGAATCAGTTGCCCCAGCCGGATCGCATCCATACCTTCGTTACTTGATTCTCTCAATGTCTGGCAAAACCCACGAACGGTCGAAATAGGCTTTGGTCGGGCCGTAGAGTCGGAAGTAGGAGAACCAGCCTTTGCCCGGGAGAGTCTGGATCCAATTACTCTTTGGTATTCCGGCTGGCGCGATGGGACCGAAATACAGATCTACCGTACCGGCGGGGTTCTTGACGATCTCATCACGAGAAGAACGGTCTGGCTGCACGCCTGTATCGACAAAGCAGCGAGTCTCGTTGTCATAAACGGTGACGGACCAGAACTGGGCAACGGGTGCATCCTTGGGAACTTTGAGGTGATACGTGTGGCTGCCATTGAGCCAGTTACCGTCGCTATCCTTGGCGGTTTCGAGATACAGTTGACCGAAACCAACCGTACGCCCCATCATGCCTGTCGAAACGCCCACCGCCTCGTAAAACCACGATGAACGTTCGTCAAATTGAGTGTGATGCGGTGCTTCCTGGTTAGTCTCATTCAGGAAGAGTGAAATATCCCAGTGCTTTCCTGGCCAGACCCTCGCCCCTTCAAAGCGTTTTTCGTAAGCGATCGTGCGGGCCATCACCTCACCGGTTCGAGCGGCCTCTTCGAGGATCTTCTTCTGTCGCTCAGTCGGAGCAAATGGCTTACCTTTCTCGATGCCCAGTGGTTGAAGCATTCCCATCACCATTCGATCTCGCTGGTGAACAGGTTCTTCGTTGATAATCTGTGCCAGGCCTTCCCAATAGGCGAGGCCGCGAGGCTGCGTACCGCTCCACTTGCGACCGTTCGGGGAAACATGGCGTGTTGGGGACGGAGTCTCTCGTTGGCTATAGGGATAGATCTTCAAACCATCAATCAGTGCTCGCGCCTTGGTTGCATCCGGGTCGAGAGCTCGGTGAGCAGACCAGATATTCACAGTCGGCGATCGGAACACATAATACCCCTCAGGCTTCATGTCGGGGTCATCGGGACCGAGGATCAAGTACTTCCCCCCGGCACCTTTGTCCGGCCCGGTTTGTCCGGAATCAGTGATGGGACGCTGCCAAAAATCAGTAAAGCCCCCCGCTGTCGCACCTGCAGGAATCTCAAATACTAGCGGACCGGTTTCCTTTAGGTTGGGAAACGCCATGATGTAGGGAGTCGTCGCGTTCGCGGTCAACAGCCCCAGCTTGTCTTGAAAGGTGAGGTAATCAACGTAGTCGCACTTGCCTGCGTTAAATTTGGATTGGTGCTCGCTTTGCCACTGCTGCATCGCCATCAGCGGCAAGGCCCAAAGATAGGCCTGACAGGCTCGCTGGTAGTCAATGTCGTCAAAAACTTTTTGAACCGTGGCAGCGCTCGGGTATCCGTTCTCCAGTTCGAGTTCGCCAGACCTAGTTTCGATGCTACCAGTGGTCGGCAAATCTTGCGCTAACAACTTGCCGGATCCAAAAGCAATGATGGCTACTGTCGCAATGCGAGTGATTCGCTGAACGTTATTCATTTGTGGTGGGTCTACTTTTCTGGAGCGAGATAGGAGATGGGCTCGGCCGGCTTGAGTTCCCGGTTGATGTTGCCCTGCAACTGCCAGCCGGCTTCGCTCTCCAATGCCACACTGCGGATGCCCGAGCCGGGCGCGAAGTCAACCTGCTTTAGGTCGATTGCCACAATCGAAGGGCTGAGGGCCGACTCGAAGTAGTAAACTTTCCTCGTGTGATCGAGCACCGTCCGCCAGTAGGTCGGCGCAAGATTGGGGTGCTGCGGATCGATGGTTCCCCACGGCACCGAGACGTTCCGCATCACGCTGAATACCCCAGCAACCTGCTGTCGCGCGTTGTCCGTCTCCGGCAACTTGGATAAGTAATACGACGCTCGGACAAAGCGATCTTCGGAAGCGTGCGAACCAGGGAGGAATTTGCTGCCGTCCTGGCGAGACCAGTAGCTGTTGAGGGTCAACTGTTGTTCGTACGTCGGACTGTTGGTCATCACCTGGTACTCCCGCCCGTGATGAATCACCAGCTTGCCATCTATGTATTCCATGATCGCCGAATCACCGCTGGGATCGCTAAGCGAAAGATGCACGGTCGGATGCCCTGCGCCGCCTGGACCGAAGCCTACCGGTACAAGATAAACGGGTTCCGCTTTCATTGCTTCCACCGCCTCCTTCACGGTGCCGAAGTTGGACAGGACATACTGAAGCCACGCCGTCCAGGAAATCCGAGGTTTGTCGCCCGACGGTTCCGGGCCAAAGTCGGTTTCGGCTAGATAAAGCATATTCCCGCCCAGTCCCTGTTCGTTCAGCCCGTCGAACACGCCACTGATCGGTCCGCCTGGGTTGGCGGCCCCCGCTGCAACAACCACGCCGTACTTGCTGGTCCAGCTATATCCGCGGGGCAGCCCTTCGTTTTTCTCACCGCGAGGAATCACATAGAAATGGGTGTTAAAGTCATAGGGCCAGTCCATCGTCCGACCAGTAATTACCGAGCCGTCGCGGCCAATCCAGGTTGCCCGAGAACAGGCGCTGGCGGTGGACCCCCCCCCAGGACATGCCAAGCAAGCAACCAGCCACAAAACGATTATTTTTTTCAGTACATTCTTATGGTGATTCATCCGTTGGTCCAATCAAAGCAAAGGTTGCCCAATCAAGGCTGTTTTCAGCAGAAATATTATATTCAGACCGCTCTGCAACTACAACAGTGGTGATTCAGCGAACTTCGGCGACTACCAAACGTATTCGTTCGGCAACGAGATATGGCTGAACCGCTAAGTCGAACGCAGTATTGATAAGAAGAGTGAATTAGCGAACGAGATTTTGGAATTGAACAAATGGAAGCATCGCGCTACGGAGCATCTCAAGAAGTGTTTGCTCGAAGAAATCAATAGTTGAAGTGGCATTGCAGGACGGAAGTCAACAGAGCACTTTTGGCAAGTTTTCAGGGCCAACGGCCGGCGATGTGTTCAAGTAAGCGTCTCTCGTGGATGCTGTGTTCCGAAGGAAGGACTTGAATGTTATGTTATCCGGATCGATTATTTGGAGTCAGTACGCTTCATAAGTCTCTTCCACAACATCCGCTGTTTCTCCCAGTTCGGCAAGATAGCGATTGTACGCACTTCACGTTCGCGGAAGCGGGGGACGTGGTCGGTGGTGGGTTCAAGGTTGAGGATCGCTTGTTGGATGTCTGGGGCGAGATTGGTGAGATTGAGGATCTGCGTTACGCGAGCGCGGGTAACGCCGGCGACACGAGCGATCTCGGCTTGGTCTTTGACTTGGCCACTGGCGAGTAGATGTTCCAGTCGAATGGCCAATGCCATTAGTTTGGTGATGTGAGGAAGCTTGGCTGGCGTGTTTGACTTCTTGGGCTTGGGCGAACCAACGCGTTGTCGTCCGTGCGACGATGAACTAGTTTCAAACTGGATCTTGATGTGGCTCATGACTTCTCGCTTTCTTCTTTGTCAGGATTCTCGGTTGCAAATGACTTCAGCCCGAGCGGGCTAAGCGTGATGGACAAGGTGCTGTCGGTGGGATCGTGGTCGATGCGTGCCACCAACTGTGACATCAGTCGGCTGCGTTCGCCCATTGTGAGATGCTCCCACAATCCTTCGAGGTTCTTGATGGCCTTTCGTACTGTCTTTCGATCGGGAGCGCTGGCTTGGATCTTCGCGAGCTGCTCTTGCAAATCGTTGCGCCGGCGCAGGTCGCGAGTCTGTTGCTCTGTGAGCGATGCAAGTGAGTCGAGACGTTTGACTTCGCGAGCATCGTCGCCTGTGGGAATCGAAATGGCGTCAATTGCTCGCTCGAGGTTGACCAAGCTTTCGTTCAATAGGGAAAGCTCTTTCCGAATCGCGTCCCCTTTATCGTTAATGGTCCGGCTAACGCGATGGCAGGTCTCATTGAGTAGCGTCTCGTCGATTGTGAGCGACTGAAGTTGTGCCACCACAAAGCGTTCAACCTCCTCCGCTGGCAATGAAGGCCTGGGGCAGGTTTTGTGGCCGCGCTTCGTTGCCTTATTGCAGACGTAATAGCGATATCGCTTGCCGCGCCCGCTGCCACCGCTGGTCGAGTGTGTCATCATCGAATCGCAAGCGGAGCACCGCAGCAAACCAGCGAGCACGCCGGGTGACTTGCCGTGGATGCGGTCGCCCAAGCTGACACGGTTAGAGGATTTTGATTTTACCTTCAACACGTCTATTAAGAAGAGTCGCATCTATGATCTGGCCACAGGTCAGTTCATCAGAGAACGGCGCGATGTGCTGTGGTTAGGACCACCAGGAACCGGTAAGAGCCATCTGGCGCAGGCCATCGGCTGGGAGGTCATTCGCTGCGGATTTACAGTCTACTACCGGTCGATCTTCGACTGCGTCCGTGACTTCCTTCATGATGAAGCTATGGAGGGCCACGAGAGAGTGATGCAGCGGTATCTCAAGCCAGATCTGCTGATCATCGATGATATGGGGATGAAGCAGTTGCCAAAGCGCTCAGGCGAGTACTTGTTCGAGATCATCATGCGTCGTCACGAACTGAGGTCGACGATGATGACCAGCAACAGACCGCTGGAGGATTGGGGCAAGTTGCTTGGCGATGTACCCAGCGCCACGGCTATTTTGGATCGATTCTTGCATCGAGCTGAAGTGGTTCAAATCACTGGAAAGAGCTATCGACTAGAAAAATTTGGTAAAGGTTCAAAAAGTACCAAAGCGCCAACCGGGTCCAATGTCGAAAAATAGAGTGTCAAACAGGACCAGTTTACCACTGGTCCATTCATCCACATAAAATGGTACCGTTTGAAGCGCAAACAGGTGGTACCGTTTCAAGTGCCAATTGACAGGCAATCGAATCACCGCCCCTTGGTGGACCATCTTAGCAAAGTAGGGGAACCGCGAATCTAACATGAATCCTGCCGATGGTGGTATGCCTGGCAGTTCGTAGGAATGCGTAACCACGATTTGCTTCCTATCTGCTGACACTTGGCCAAGGCCACTTCGGTCGATCCCAAGCAGTTCTACGATTCGCTGCAAGCCCCATTTGATCTGCGAATCGACCTGATCGGCGGAAACATTGATGAACTTTGCAGACAGTTCGCTCAATAGTGTTTCAAACTGAAAACGCTGCTTACTGTCCGCAGCGAGCGGACAACCGATATCCTGCATTCTTAAAAATACATCTGAACTCAAAGGGTCCGTTCCGGTGCTCATCGAAGGCAATGGACACATGATGCCCGCTTTTGCGATATGACTTGGCCCCTGGCCGTCGGTATGCGTATGATCGTTAGTAGAGCGGTGGTACATGGATGTCGGCTTTATTCAAGTTCGTTTCCGATCAAATTCTATCGGAAACCATATTAGGATTAGGCCAATAGTTGTGCAGAGTTCAAAGACATTCTGAAGTGTTCTGACAAGTTTGCGTCAGGTGGGGTAGATTTTCTGTGATCGGTTACTCGAGGTTGCACCCAGTGATCGAGATTATGGTCTTTAATGTTGTGCGGTTCGGCTGACGATGCTATCATTAGGGCTTAGAGGATGTGTTAACTTAATGTTCGTACCTCTTCGTAGTGAAACAGACCAAACGGGTCTCGAACTTCGTAAGTCCTTTCTCGGAAAGGCTTTACGAATTTTGAGCGCAGAGAGTATTGTTACGAAGAGGGTTGCGCTCGTGGAGCCTTTCAGAACAGTATCGAAACTGTTTTGGTTTAGTTAACGCAGAAAGCCGAGGTCTCTACCTCGGCTTTTTTGCGTTAAAACCCCAGGGGTTCGCGGCTTTCTTGTTAACCGCCGCCCCAAACTCCGCGTCTCTTCCCGCCCGGTCAACGTCCAGAATCGCCCGTTTCCTGGTCCCCACCCCGTCCAGGAAAGCGAAATCTCTCAGACTCTCTCGGTTATCGATACATCGGCCAGCGTCCCTCGAAGCAGAAGGTTCAATCACTCTGTCGTCGGATCAGCCAGTGGACCAGCATCCGCTGGCACTGGCTAGAGGCCGAGGAACAGGTGGGACGATTGAATCGGGTAATTCAAGGCTGGG
>JBIIJD010000080.1:0-20605 GCA_044234105.1 Aureliella sp.
TGAGCCCGAAACAGGTTGCACAGGCATTGCAAGTCAGCGAATCGTCTGTCAAACGTTGGTGTGATAAGGGGTCGATCCATACTACTTACACTGATGGCGGGCATCGCCGTATTCGCTTGGTGGATTTGGCGGGCTTCGTGCGAACCAACAGCTTGACGATTCGCGACTATTCACCGATTGGCCTGATGCATAAATCTGCTGAAAGCGGTGATTTGCAGGCCGACGCACTTGCGATGACCGAATCCTTGCTGTCTGGTGACGAATCGCGATGTTACCAGATAGTTATCGAGCTGTTTTTGGCTAAGCGCAAGATCAGTCAAATTTGTGATGATGTGTTAGCACAGGCTTTTCACAAAATCGGGGACCGTTGGGTATGCGGCGAAGCCGAAATTTACCAGGAGCGTCGAGGCTGTCGGATCGCTCAGCGCGTGTTGGCTCGACTGCACGCAGCAGTGCCGGATCCGCGACCGGATGCACCTCTTGCGCTGGGGTGTTCGACGACCGGTGACCACTATTCGTTAGGTTCCACAATGGCCGAACTAGTCTTTCGCGATAGTGGCTGGCGAGCCGCTGCATTGGGCGAGGGGCTACCGCTGGCAAGCTTAGGGGCGGCCATTAAAGATCACTCCCCCAAAGTTGTATGGATCAGTTGCGGACATATTGAGAACTTAGCTGAATTCCTTACAGACTACCATCTTTTGTACCATGAGCACTCTGCGGACGTTTCATTTGTCTTGGGGGGAAGAGCGCTCACCGCCGAACTACTTGCTCATATTCAATTCAGCGCTCACTGCAAGTCCATGAGTGAACTCGATTTGTTCGCAACGATGCTAGCAGATAAACTTCGTCAGAATTCAGGCTGCGAACTCCCATTCCTGTCCCCAATCACTGACAACTAGTCAGCGTCTTGTGCTAGCGTAACAAACCACCCAGTCGGCAAATGCAAATTATATTAACTATTCGGAATAACCCGAATATTTTAACACCAGCAGCCGAAAATAAACATTGACGGCGAATACCGGATTCGTTATTCCCAACGACGGCATAGTCGGTGAAATGTACAGTGCTTTGAGCTGCATTACATCGGACGCTGAAAACATCCGCAGAATGGTCAAGCAGGTAGCACTGGAATTGCCTTGCTTCGCGAAAAAGGAGAGTCGCGTTGAGTCACGAACATAGGAATCAGAATCGTTGCTGGATGAAAGTACACTGGACATTCAGTGGGCTTCGTCGGAGCTGGTTGATACCTACTCTGCTTGGTCCAGTCCTATCTACTGGTCATCTTGCCACATGCGCTTTTTCACAAACGGCTTCAGCGACGCGAAACATTTCTGACGATTCGGTGATCGTCGATAGTCAGTATGTACTTGGATGGTTGAATCAAGCCCAGGCGCTTGCTGAAACGCAGCAACTGGACGGTTCGGCTAGCGCGTTTGCCGAAGCGCTACGCGGTCGAAAACAGCTTGGGTCAGCAGACCCAAGCGTGGAAAAACGAGTCAACGAGGTAGCCACTCTGTTGGCGGCCAAGAAGGTTACTCCAGCTCAGGTCAATCAAGCCGCCAAGTTGTTGGGCAAGCCCAGAGCGTTGCCTCAGGCTGCGCCTTCTACGGTAATGCCTGCATCGGCTGAAGTTGTCGTTGCCAGTGGTGCTGGCCAGTCTTCAATGTCAACGCCGGTTGTGCAAGGTGTCTTTCAACCTAGTCAGGATGCAACTCAACTGCGTCCAGCAAGCACCGTAGTAGACGTTGCTCCATTGAATCAAGCTCCCGGAGCCAGCGGTGACGAACTTTATCAGCGGGGGATTGAGCTGCTGAGTAAAGGGGATCGCCAAGCTGCGCTAACCGTGTTCAAGCAAGCCTGGCAGCATCAAGGGGAATTAGATCCCGCTATTCGCAATGCGCTGAAAGACAAGCTGACTAGTTTGCAAGCTGCGCAGGGAGGTCCTGAGTCGATTCCTGCTGTTGCAGCCACGCCAGAGCAACAGGCTGAGCTGGCAGAGCGTCAACGCTGGATGAGCGAAGTGACCGGGGAAATCTCTGACGCCAAGAACTTCCGTGAATCAGAGCCTCTTTTGGTTGCTGAGCGGCTGCAAATCTTGCGAACTCGAGTCTCCCAGGCCGATCTGAACGGCGATGTCCGTCAACGCATGCTGACTCTGGTCGATCGCGCCATCACTGAACATCAAATCTACATGACACAAAATCGAGCGGCCATCGATCAGAACACAAAGAACCGTCAGATCAAAGATCAGATTAGTTTGGAGCAAGAACAAAAGGTCAAAGTAGACCAGCAAATCGCTTCGCTTGTTGAAACGTACAACGATTTGATGGACAAGCAAGAATTCATGCAGGCTGAAACGGTAGCCAAGCAGGTAGGAGCGTTGGACCCCGATTCAACCATCGCCAGCTTATTGATCGCGGGTGCTCGAAACGCGCGGCGCATCGGTGAATATGAAGCGATTCGCACCGCCAAAGAAGATGGTTTTGTCGATGCCATGCTGGACGTGGACCGATCGGCCCGCCCTATGTCTGACGAGAACAGTGTACAGTTTCCAGAGGGCTGGACGGACAAGAAAGAGCGTCGATTGGCAAGCCAAGAACGCGAGTCACAACGTGGAATGTCCCCGGCAGAGGCGGCCATCTGGGAAAAAATGAAACAAATGGTACAGGTGAACTTCAATGAGCAGCCTCTGTCTGAGGTTGCTAGGACTCTGGCAGACATGACTGGCATCATGATCGTCTTGGATGACGCAGGAATGTCTTTGGAGGGTGTACGACCGGATACGTTGATCACATTGGACCTGCCTTCACCCATTCAATTACGCAGCGCTCTATCTCTGATATTGAACTCGCGAGGTCTGGATTTCCAGGTGGTCAATGAAGTACTTCGAGTCACCAGCGCCAGAAACACCGCTCAGGCCAATCGTCAGGTGGTCTACAATGTTAAAGATCTTGTGATCCCCATTCCAAACTTCATCACTGACTATAACAGCGGTATGGCTGGCGCGTTGCGACAGGCTTACGAGACAATCAACAATAGTTTGGCGGCACGTACACAGCCCCGATACGGTATGCGTAGCGACTTGCCCATGGCTGAAGGTTCGGTCAACCCTGACTCGACTGTGCTGGGCCAGTTTGGTGGCGGCAATGTCCAGGTGCCTCCCGGTCTGGGCGGATTGCCACCGGGTATCGGTGGAGGTGGCTTCGGTATGATGCCTGGAACGGGTTTTGGTGGAGGCCCGGTGTCCGGTGGACCTCCGATCATCGGCTCCGGCATGGGATCGCCTCAGGCCATCGGCGGTGGTATGGCCATGGCTGATTTTGGCAGCTTGATGAACCTGGTGCAGCAAACAATCGAGCCAGATTCTTGGCAAGCCAATGGCGGTACTAGCACCATGCTGCCCTATCAAGCCAACTTGAGTTTGATCGTCAGCGCACCTCAGACGACCCACGAGAAAATTGCTGATCTACTTGAGTCACTACGTCGCTTACAAGACTTGCAAGTAACGATTGAGGTCAAGTTCATCACACTGACCGATAACTTCTTCGAGCGATTGGGGGTCGATTTTGACTTGCAGGTAGAAGACGGAAATCGAAGGCGTCCTACCGATGAGAATAACAAAAATAAAGTTGCCTTTGGTATCTCGGCTGGAAAGAAGTCGGGGACAGCTATTCCATTCACATCAGATTTAGATGTTGTCTTTGACCAAAACAATTTCGCGAGTGCCGTACCAGCCTTCGGTGGATTTGGTGGAGTGGACAGCGCGGGCATGAATCTTGGCTTTGCTATCCTGAGTGAACTGGAAATGTTTTTCTTCATGAATGCGGCCCAAGGCGATCAACGCACCAACGTCTTGCAAGCCCCTCGTGTAACCATGTTTGATGGTCAATTTGCTTCGATCAACGACACCGTATCGCGTCCGTTTGTGACTAGCCTAATACCCGTGGTTGGCGATTTTGCGGTAGCACAACAGCCGGTAATCGTTGTACTGAACGAAGGAACCATTTTGAACGTTCAATCGACGGTATCACAAGACAAGCGGTCCGTGCGGCTGACGCTAAATCCCAACTTCTCACAAATCGACAAAGTGGATACCTTCACGTTTGAGGGGTCACGACGTACCACTTCGAATTCATCGCGCCGAGGCGACAACATCCTTGATCCAGATGATGGTTCGGTGGATGAAGAGGATGATGAAGAAGAAACCGTGATCTCCGGTACGACAGTACAGCAGCCAAGTTTCTCCAACACCAGCGTTTCAACAACCGTAAGTGTTCCTGATGGAGGTACCATTCTGCTGGGCGGTATCAAGCGTATGCGAGAAAGCCGAATTGAGCGAGGTGTACCGGTTCTAAGCAAGATTCCTTACTTGAACCGCTTGTTCAAGAATACCGCCATCGGTCGCGAAACAAGCACTTTGATGATGACGGTCACTCCTCGAATCATCATCCTGGAAGAGGAAGAAGAGAAATACGGTGTCAATCCTTCATAACTTCGCAACGTAACGCGTGGAAGCGCCGATCAGCATTCTCGTGATCGCTAACCCTAACATCTTAGAAATCCAGATAAGAACAGAGCCCACGTGAAGTAGGCTCTGTATTGTCATTTTGGATGAGGTTCTGCCTACTTTACTCAGGCTTAAGTACGACCACCGCCAGTGGTGGCAAGTTCAACTGCAACGAAGCGGGCCGACCGTGGTGATGTTGCTGGCTGGCCATGACACCAGGATAGTTGCCTAAGTTACCGCCAGCGTAGTATGCGGAATCGCTGTTAAATAGTTCGCGGTAGTAGCCAGCCCGGGGAACTCCCAACTGATATCCATGCCTGACAACGGGCGTGAAGTTGCAGGCAACAACTACAAAGTCTTCTGGATCTTCGGCCTTGCGAAGGTAGGCTATCACGCTGCTTTCGGCGCTCATGCAGTCGATCCACTCGAATCCATCTGAACTGAAATCTAACTGATGCAGTGCTGGCTGCTGGATGACTAACTTGTTCAGGTCGGCAACTAAGCGTTTCACACCCGCATGCGTGTCCCAGGCCAGAAGATCCCACTGAACCTGAGAGTCGTAATCCCATTCGTGCCACTGAGCGATCTCGCTACCCATAAACAGTAGCTTTTTGCCAGGGTGGGTCCACATATAGGAGTACAGCAACCGCAAGTTGGCGAACTTTTGCCATAGATCTCCAGCCATTTGACTGATTAGAGACCCCTTGCCATGCACCACTTCATCGTGTGATAACGGAAGCGTAAAATTCTCGGTAAAGGCATAGATTAGGCTGAAAGTCAGCTCGTTGTGGTGGTGTTTGCGGTGAATCGGTTCGTGACGCATGTATCGCAGGGTGTCATTCATCCAGCCCATGTTCCATTTGACAGAAAATCCCAAACCACCATGGTTCGTGGGTCGGCTAACACCGGGCCAAGCAGTGGATTCTTCTGCCAGCGTGAGCACACCAGGATATTGCGTATGAACCTGTTCGTTGAATTCTCGCAGCAAATGAATGGCTTCTAGATTCTCCCGTCCGCCATAGCAGTTGGGAATCCACTGTCCTTCTTGCCGACTGTAGTCCAAGTACAGCATGCTGGCTACCGCGTCGACTCGCAGACCATCGATATGGTACTTGTCCAGCCAAAACAGCGCGTTGGCAACTAGAAAATTCCGAACTTCATTACGGCCATAGTTAAAGATCATCGTTCCCCAGTCAGGATGTTCCCCCTGACGTGGATCAGCGTGTTCAAACAAAGCTGAGCCATCAAACTCCCGAAGACCGTGTCCATCTTTGGGAAAATGAGCGGGCACCCAGTCGATAATCACGCCGATTCCATGCTGGTGACAGTGGTCTACAAAGTACATAAAATCTTCTGGGGTACCATAGCGACTGGTCACACTGTAATAGCCAACGGTTTGGTAACCCCAAGATCCGGTAAACGGATGTTCGCTGATAGGCATCAGTTCGACATGCGTAAATCCCATCTCCTGGCAGTAGGCCACTAGCTCGTGAGCGATCTTGCGATAGTTCATCCATCCGTGATGGCCCTCAGGATCGCGTTTCCATGAACCCAAATGCAGTTCGTAGACATTCATGGGCTGGTTCAAAGGATTCTTAGCTGCTCTGTGCTCCATCCACTGATGATCGTTCCAAGTGTATCGATCCAGCGGTGCGACCATCGACGCAGTGCGAGGTGGCAATTCGGCGTAATATCCATAAGGATCGGTCTTGTCTACCGTCGCACCACCACGCAACTTGATTCGATACTTGTATTTCTCGCCTGCCGCCAAACCTGGCACAAACAGTTCCCATATTCCGGCGGGAATATGTTTGCGCATCAAATGCCCAGAACCATCCCAGCGGTTGAAATCACCGACCAGTTGGATGCTTTCGGCATTGGGAGCCCACACGGCAAAGTTCACACCGCTCACGTCGTCAACGGTGCGCTGGTGCGCGCCCAGTTTTTCATAAATCTTCCAGTTTCGACCTTGGCCGAACAGAAACAGGTCAAATTCAGTCATCACTGGCTGGACAGCATAGGGATCGTGCATTTCAGTAATTTCACCGTTCTTTGATGCGACTCTCAGTCGATAACCAGATTTCTCGAATCCCTCCACGGAGCAAATTGCTTCGTAGAACCCCGATGGATGCACTCGCCGCATCGGCCGCACCGATTGGTGATGTCGATCAACCAACCAGACCTGCTCGCTGCCGGGCAAGAAGGCTCGGACCGACAGAGCTTGGCGGTCTCCACAGTCGATCGGATGAGGCCCCAGCAACTGAGCTGGGTTCTCAAGCGTGCCTTCTACCAAACTACTAATACCTTGCAACGAAAGCTGCGTTCTCACATCCATCTCCGATGTTAATCAGTGTAAAGTGATTTGTCTTGAATTACAATTTGGCAACCCTAGGGGTAAGCCGAGGTTCTAAAACTGCTTGGTCCCAGGTGAGGCCCGGGTAAACAGTCGGTTGAAATGGTTTGTCAACGTGCGTTAGCGTCCTGTTATTACCCGAAAACCCGGCTCTAACGCACTCCAGCAGGTCGTAAAGTTCAAGTCCCGCATCCAGCGGCCAGTGAGGCTGACGGTTCATTGATGGCATGCAGCCAGCTTGCCGCCATTTCCCACCACTGCCTACGTTGGCTGCAATCGGCAAGTTTTGTTGGTGCGCGGCGATCCGATGCACGGTTCACCACATATCGACTTCCCCTGGGCCGATGTTCCAACATTCCAGAATGCCCACAGCGACCATTCCAATTGCCCGACTGACTGGGCTGAGCATTAGTAACGAACGGCTGGGTGAAATTCAAGCGACCGCGCTGAAAACGACAGGCAACCTCATGGTACTGCAGTGCCACCGCCACGCGTTGCCATAGATCCGCGTTGCGTACCGGCCGCAGCAGTCCAAAGCTTTCCCACTGGTAATTGGTTTCTCGCCAATTGGGCAGACCAAACCTGAGCCCTCGATCGACATAGCGACTGGTCGTAATCAACTGCACCTGGCCGTTTTGCTCAAGTGACTCCAGCCCGCGAACAACGCTCAACAAGGCGATGCGGTCGCGGTGAATGCTGGGTTCCTTGTCAAAGGCTTCCAGGCGCTGCGTGCCATCGACTCGCTCGAGTACAAAATGCCAATGGCCTGGACCCGTAAAATCTTCCAATGGTTCCTGAAGGCTTTGGGCTGCGACCATTCTGGAATCACAGTAGAGGAAATACTGTGGCAATAGTCTTTGAGGTGCAATCATGATTGAGCTTTCGACAAAGGAGGCGGACCGTGATCCAACCCTGGTCCTAACAGGCAATCGTCTGACCCATCCTTGGTCGGCCTTTCGTTTGCTAAAATAACGGGCTGATAGCCCACGTTTTCGCCTCGGAAAGACAATGCTTCCTAAGCTGCGCATAGTACCCGCAGCACTGAACACCCGCTTTATCGACGCTGCCTGAACCTTCCATCACTCCAATTTGAACACAAATTTTACTTAACCGTCATCGACTTCCTAATGCTCAGATTTTATCGATAAGATGGCCGCTCACAGATCGGCAGCTCCTGCTGAGGTTCAGAGCCGAAAGCGTCAGCGACGGAACCATGGACCGAAACATGGCAAATGGCTTTTCGTAAAATCTTTATCAAGCTAAGGGCTAACGCTTTCGGAGTCTAGTCTGCCGGCGCTAACGCTTTCGGCTCTGAGGAGCAGGCTATGGGGACACTCGATTTTTTGACGGTAGCATTGAGCAATCAAACATTGAGAAGCGATAACGCACTCTTAACCTTAAGCAAAAAAACATTTCGATCTTTGAAGTTCGAATCGGCGGCAATGAGTGCAGATTTGTGTTCCCCTTTCTGTTTGCCGATGGCAAGGAACAACGACTTGATTTATGGAAGAAAGACGCTGTGTAATACCGCTTGGCTTGTGCAAATACGTGCGATTGTGCAACAAAGCTTGCACAGCGGCAACGATTTGGCCTTGAGCTATCCGCCGGATTAGGAAATGGTTCAGAATTTGCACCTCACGGCTGGCTTGGCGAACAGTTAAAATGTTGTAAACCTCGAAAATAATAGAACTTGGGAGAAATTTCATGAACGCAAGAACAGTTGGGGCACTCGTGGGTATTGTCATTTTGGCAGTTTTGGCCAAGGTGGTTACCTGGCCAGAAAACGGCCCAGCGGTGGGGGATAGTCAAGCTTATGCACAGCAACTTGCCGAGGCTGAAGGCGCTCAGCAGGATCTTATCGACGCTCAACGACTGTCGGGAGCTTTCCGGGCGGCAGCCAAAATCTTGCGCCCATCGGTCGTTCAGATCAATGCCATGGTCAAGCAACGACCTATGCGGCGGATGCAGGATTTCCACCAGTTCCGCTCGCCCTTTGGCAATGATCTATTTGACGAACTTTTTCGAGAACTGGAAGGTCGACAACGCGCCCCAAGAGAACTCGAGCCTGACCAGGAGGAAGAGGAGCCTGATGATTCATCTCGCCCCAATGTTCAGGCAGGGGTGGGCTCGGGAGTCATCGTTTCAGAGGACGGTTATGTTCTTACAAACAACCACGTGGTCGAACAGGCTGACGAACTGCAAGTCGAGCTGAGCGACGGTCAAGTATTTAAGGCCAGTGTCGTGGGCAAGGACCCAAGTAGCGACTTGGCGGTCTTAAAAATCGAAGCCACTGGACTGGCTGCTGCACGCTTGGGCGACTCGGCTGCCATGGAAGTCGGTGATTGGGTAATCGCCATCGGCAGTCCCTTTGGTTTGGAGCAGACTGTCACTGCAGGAATCATCTCAGCAACTAATCGACGCACCGGCATTATACGCGGGGGATTCGAGGACTTTCTGCAAACGGATGCCGCCATCAATCCAGGCAACAGTGGTGGACCACTAGTGAATTTGAAGGGTGAAGTCATCGGTATCAACACCGCCATCAATTCCAGGACAGGGACAAACGCTGGAGTTGGTTTTGCTATCCCAACCAACATGGCTGTTCAGATCATGAACGACCTGCAAAGTACTGGAAAAGTGGTTCGAGGATTTATCGGTGCTGGTTTGGATGATGTTACAAACGAATTGTCCAAGAAGCTGAAATTGCCCAATGGAGTACTACGCGGTGCATTGATCCGGCGCGTACTAGCGGGCGGACCTGCAGATCGTGGTGGCCTAAAGGAAAACGATGTGGTCGTTGGTTTGGGCTCGCGTACCATTAGCTCTAGTTCGCAGTTGATGAACGAGATCGCTCAGGTTCGACCTGGGTCGACAATCGACCTAAAGGTATATCGCGATGGAAGCGCCAAGGATATTCGCATTGTCGTAGAAGAGCGTACTGACGAGCGGCTTAGTCAACTGAGCGAGCGTACTGAAATCGAAAAATGGGGCTTGGTACTCGATACACTCAGCCCGGCCATTGCCCAGGAATTGGAGCTGCCCGAGTCGATTCAGGGCGCAGTCATACTGGAGATCGAACGCAATAAGCTGGCTGCCAGGCTTCGACTGCAGAGATACGACGTGATTCGATCAATCGATGACAAGCCGATCACAAACGCATCAGAAGCTAAGGAGGCTTTTGAGAAAGTAGGCAAACAGATTAAACTGCTCATTCAACGAGGCCCGGTCGAGATGGCGATTGCCACGCAGGTTCCTTAGTTCGCTTCCTAGAAAATTGATCGATGCAGATAACTCGACGCATTGCGGTTGACATTGGCAACAGCGGATTGAAGGCGGTGGAATTGCCCTTCGATCCGCAGGCATCGCTACCGGAACCTCTGCGCATCAACTGGCAGTGCGACAGTTCGGCTCCACGCAGTTCATCGGCTACTACCCAGTCAACCTTTTTGCCATCCGACCACCGCTGGACCGAGATGCTTGCTGCGATTCTGGAACGATCTGATCCTTGCCAGTGGTGGATCAGTAGCGTCAATCGACCAGCAACGGCTGTGCTGGTCGAGCATCTGGATCGCATTGCAAATTGTCAAATCGAATTGTTGGATTACCATCGCATTGGGCTAAAGATCGAAGTTGATCACCCTGAGCAAGTGGGCATCGACCGACTGTTGGCGGCGTGGGCGGCCTGCGATGCAACCGCCTCGCGCCCGCTGATCGTCATCCAGGCTGGCTCGGCCGTGACAGTCGATCTGGTAGAAAAGCTGGACGGATTTAATGACTCGCAATCAACCTCGCAGGCTGTCGGTGCTACAAAATGCGGAGCGTTCACCGAGCGTTTTTGTGGCGGCGCAATCGTCCCGGGAGTGCCGATGATGCTGCGATTACTGGGACGAGCCGCAGATTTATTGCCGGTGGTTGAGGCATCCGAGTTAGGCGACTTGCCGCCACTGCCTGGCAAAAACACTGAAGGTGCCATGCTGGCTGGTGCCTCTAGCAGCCTGGTAGGCGGAGTGCGTCATCTGGTTCAGCGCTATCGGCAAAGGTACGGTGCCGATGTACCGATCGTCATCAGCGGCGGTGATGGCCCCCTTCTTGCCCCTCATTTAGCTCAGCCGTTGCATGTAGTGCCGCATCTAGTGCTGGAAGGTTTGCGGATTCTCGCAGCAGATTACCGTCGTTAGGTGTCACGTGATCCCGCGTGCAAGCTGGTGACAAAGCCCTGTTCTTCCCTAGAATTGCATCGACTTAGGGTGGGAAAAGCTGGGCGATGAACACTCAAAAAGCGTAAGCAAACCACAATCATTTGCACCACCATCCAACATAGTTACCCACAGGTCCCGCCCAGCGCCGGCCCACCATGGACGCGACCAACTGTGCGATCTCCTTGTCTCCGCGTTTCCAAATCTTCCTTCAGCCGGTTTTATTAGTTCGAGCAGTATTGATTAGGGTTCAAGGTGGGCCGGCGGTCGCGGGATTGTGGTGGTGCAAAGTCTATTGATTGGATTAGAATTTAATTGTTTTGCCACCGCGACCTGGTCCCACCCTACGAGAACTGCGAGAACTCACTGACGCTCGGCCACAGGATCCTACGTTGATCATCCGGGAATGGAGAACAACCGTGTCAAAAACCATTGGAACCGGGCCGCCTTTTCCAGCGTAGGACTATTACTTCTGCAGGTTGAAACGCCCGACCAGATGTTCATGCTTCGCAGGGGCTGTTGCCGCTGACGAAAGGCTACACGCTTAACCTCGCTAGTTTCGAAGTTTGATGATAGTACTTCTTGACAAGATTCGACGCCGTTTGTCAGGGCTGAATGCAATGGCAAACCACGATTTTTGCCCATGGGCAAATCGTTACGTCTATTGGCTGAAGGAACCCGTAGGTTGGTTTGTGACGGCAATGGGGGCCAGTCTGCTGGTCGGCGCACTTTTAAGTCCGTTGGGCTGGACCGTGGCCGCAGGTCTGGCCGCGATCCTAGTATTGGGACTTGGTTTCCCTTGGCTGGCCATACGCATGATCCGATGTGAACTGTCTCCGACGACCTACCAGATTCACGAACGGCAAACCAGTCAACTTGAGTTGTGGGTACATAACCGCTTGCCGCTGCCCATTATCGGTTTGGTGGTCGAAGGCTACCTGCCTGAAGCGGCCAGCCAAGGCATGGAAACTATCGCAGTCCGAGCCGGAGTTGGCCTAGCCCGAGTGCCAGCCCTGAGCGCTGCAGCTTACCGACTGGCAATCAAGCCAGAGTATCGCGGAAGATACCCGATCGGTCTGCCGACCATCGCATGTTCGTTCCCTTTCGGAATCTGGACGGCACGCAGAGCCCTAGCCCACGTGCAGCCGGTTACTGTCTGGCCGCTGATCATTCCACTAGCGGCTGAACTAGATGTCTCGGGCAATCAACTGGCAGATGCAGGCAGCGGTCAGCGCCCGGCATCGCATGGCGACTTCATGGGAGTTCGCGACTTTCGGCGAGGAGATTCTTTGCGCAGCATTCATTGGGTACAGTCGGCTCGTCTGGACAGCCTGATTGTTTTCGAACGCGGAGGGCCACAGAAACAGGCTGTTGAGTTGCACCTTGGCACGGCACTTTGCGTAGGTTCCGACTTGAACGCTCGCGAGAATCTGGCTTGGCGCATCAGGATCATGGCCAGCTTGATCGACCTGTCCGTAGCTCGACATCTGCCTTTCCGCCTGAAGGTCGATGGAAAATTGTTGATGTCTGGCGAAGGTACCCAGGGTCGGCGTCGAGCCTGGGAGCTGTTGACTGACATCCCGTTAGAAAGTCCAAAGTCGGAAGGCCAGACCAGAAACACCAGCCTACTCGCCAATACTTCGATAGTATCAACTCAAATTCTGATCGACGCCAACTCAGAAAGCGGTGATCGTCTACCAGATCATTTGGTTAGGGTACAAGTGATTCAGCCCGGCCTTGGGTTGCGACGCGCGAGCCAGCATCAATCCTGCCTTGTCAATTTGGACGAAGACATCACTCGGCAGCTCACTCATCTGCTAATGGAAGCGGCACGTGAAAGTTATGCCGCCTAAATATTTAAGCGATCACGTTCAGTCGGCCATCGCCGATGCGCAGCAAGCTCCAGCCGCCAAATTGGTTCGTAGAGTAACCGGTCTTCAGCATGCGGAATCATCGGGGCTGGCACATCGTCGTCGTGGGGCAGCACTGATGGCGGTGGTTGCACTCTTAGGTCTCTTTTTTCGAAGGTGGGATTACGACAATCCTGGAATGATGATCGGCGAAGCGATAAGCGGAGTTGGCTTGCTTTGTCTGGCACTCGGATTTTCGCGCGTGAGGCAGTCGGCCCCAACCTCCTGGTCTCGGACTAATGGTAGCGGGCCAAAAACCAAGCCACCTAAGTCGAATCGAATGTACCAGCGACAGATACCGGTGCTAGTTGTCCTACTGCTTCTGTTGCCATGGCTGGCCGACCTAATTGGGCGCTGGCTATCGGCAGGCAACGCAATGGAAATCTTGATGCTTGGCAGTCTGGCCTGGGGAGCGTTAGCAGCCGCCCTGATTTCAACTCAAGCTCGCACGGTCAGTCTGTCGGTAGTTTGCAGTGGATTTCTTACTTTGTTTACCACGTTCATATCGGATTCTCAGCAGGCGACCTGGTTTGCCTACGCTTGGGGAGTCCTATGTTTGTGGTGGCTGGTGACTGACCACTGGGAACAGGTACAGTGCCAAGCGGCTACCGAGATTCGTGGATCAGGCCAGTATCGGCTATTGGCATTAACCGCCGGATGCGCTGCGTTTGTGGTTGTGGGCGCTATCGTGTCTAACCGAATCCCTGTGTTGCACAAGTTGAAGATGGAGTTGTTGCCGACAAGCGGTGGAACCAGCATGAAAGATTCAGTTGGTCGCGGCGTGGGCAACGGAGACGCTCTGGTGGCGGCCCGCAATCATCCGACTTCCTTCGGAACGGTGGAAACAGACATGTTTTTGGAGTCCAGCAAGCCGAGTCTCTTTGACGTAGTGGGGGACGAGATGGGCAAGCCTAAGCGGAATCGACGAGTCGAACGGGCGCAGTCGATTCGCGGTGATGACATTCAAGTGGCTGCTGGGCAATTTTCCGAAGCCAATCAATCCTCTTCCGGCTCCGACTTTTCAACTCAGCGATCCGCTCCACGACAGCGAGAAAAGCCCAGCAACATCGTCCGCGATTCACTGATGTTTTGGGTAGGCAAACCGGGGGCGCATCTAGCGGTTGAGCGATTCACTGAGTTTGACGGGGTTGACTGGTCCAATCGGCCTGAGACCCTGGATCGGAAGACCTGGAAACAACCCAAGGTGCAAATCGTAAGCGATCAGACCTGGTTCTACTCCTCGGAAGCGGTGTTTCCAAGGCAAAGCAATCCGTACGTGGGGGCGCTGACCGAAGCGGTCAAATTCACTCGATTCCGTTCGCCAACCATCCCTTCGCGAAGCGGTCTTCAGATGTGGAGCGTTGACCGGCTTGATCGGCCCGATTTTTTTGCGATAGACGCAAACGACGTTCTTTTCATGCCAGATCGATTGCATGTTCCCGACTACACAGTGGTCAGAATGATTGGCAGTCGAATCGATCAACAGCGTGCGCAGCAGATGCTGACCGACAAGCCACGTCGCGCTCAGTCTTCAGAACTGGATTCCAACTGTCGTGAGCTGATGGCAAAGATCCTTCACGAAAATGTTCCAGCCGACTCGCAAGGTTGGAGTCAAGTTGCGGCGGTGATTGACTGTTTGCGAACAAAGTACCAATACGATCGCCTTTGGCGTCCCGAAATGCCAGAAGATCAGCAGACACCCTTAGAGCAATTTTTATGGGCGCGACGTGGGCCAAGCTATCTGTTTGCCACTGCAGCCGCTCAGATGTTGAATCATCTGGGACATGAAACGCGACTGGTGACCGGATTTTACGTCAATCGACAGAATTGGCTGGCTGCGCAGCGCGAAACAGCAATCCTGCCAAGCGATGCACATGTTTGGTTAGAAATAGATGTCGGACAGGGATACTGGATTCCATTGGAACCAACTCCGGGGTATGACGCAGAACCCATGGCGATCAGTTGGTTGGCCGCCACAAAGCAGGCCGGTCTGACGATCGCTGTTTCCGTTCTGACGATGGCATGCGGTGCAGGAGCGATCTACCTAGCGCGGAGGCTTGTGTTAGAATGGCTAAGCCGATTAGGCTGGTTGGCGGCAAAGTGGGTCAGCCATCGCCGCCGAGTCGCTTGGTTAGCTTGGCTTTTGGACGCTCGTTGTCGTCTTTCTGGCCTACCCAGAAAGGCCGGTGACGTGTTGCGAGTCCACCTGAGATCGGTGTTGGGCGATAGGCTGCCATCGGAACTTGACGAACAATTGCACCGATGCCTGCTGGCTGCCGATCGTGTATGTTATGGTGGCTACCTGCAATTGTCACCGGAGGACCAAGCCGCTATCGGGTCAGTCTGGCAAAACCTAACATGTAGTCAAATCCGCCGATCTGCTGAAGCGTCAAAGCGTTCCGGCAAATTCGCCAATAGAAAGTCGAATTAAAAGTGGTCTCCAACATGCCTCATGCTGGCACACAGCCGATCGATTTACTTAGGCAGCGACTAAATCAGGTGCTTCTGGGTAAATCAGACCGAATCGAATTGGTGCTGGCCTGTCTACTGGCTGGTGGCCATTTGTTGTTGGATGATCTTCCGGGTCTAGGTAAAACTACGCTGGCGAAAGCTATTGCTGACTGTTTTGGAGCCAAGTTCGCGCGGATTCAGTGTACGCCTGACCTCCTGCCGACCGATGTGACGGGCTTCAACTTGTTTAATCAGAAGACTCGTGAGTTTGAATTTCATAGCGGTCCAGTGTTTGCTGATATTTTGCTGGCCGACGAGATCAACCGCACGACCCCCAGAACGCAAAGCGCGCTCTTTGAAGCAATGGCTGAACGACAAGTTACCATCGATGGACAGACACGCCCCTTGTCAGCTACCTTTTTCGTGATCGCAACTCAAAATCCAATTGACAGTCACGGTGCCTATCCGCTGCCCGAAGCACAATTGGATCGCTTTGCAATGAAGATAGAGATTGGCTATCCCGACAAGTCTGCCCAGTTGGCGATTTTGAATCAACCCCGCACGTCCAATCAGGTCCTGGATACCAGTGACCATCATTTGACCACAGCTCAACTTGCGACACTTCAGGAACAGGTAGCCCATTGCAAGATCGCTTTGACCTTGCAAGAGTATTTAGTGGCTCTTTGTGAAGCAAGCCGGCAACACGAGTCTGTCATCCTGGGGGCCAGTCCTAGAGGTATGTTAATTTGGCAGCAAGTGGCCAAGGCGTGGGCTGTTCTGCAGAATCGAGATTACGTGATTCCCGATGATTTGCAAACTGTGGCTTTGCCCGTTCTGAGCGTTCGCTTGGTGACTCGCGGGCAGCCAGCATCTACTGTGATTGAAAATATCCTTGATTCAGTCGCTGTGCCAGGTTACCGGTAGATGTTCTATAGCATTTTTGAATAGCCAATGTCATGATGGAACGAATCACCATTATCCCGAGACGGCCTGGCCCAATGCCAATGGCACGATGCACCATTGGCTCCAAGAATCGGTTGCAGGCTTGGATCGGTGCTGTGATCATCTTTTTTGTTTTTGGTTGCAACGGTGAAAAAAGCTCGCTTTACGGCGACTTGGATCACGTGATGCCAGACCACTGGCCGAGCGATGTCACTCAGGCTGGTCAGATGATGAGACAGCGTTTGGAAAAGTTCAAATCAAGCGGCGACGATCAGCAAACCAAATCAGAACTATTGGACCTGATCTCCTGGGCTCCTGAAATCGCTGCCGATACCGAACTGGCAGAACACCACTGGCAAACGATTTACGACCAGAGCGAAAAATTGCAACGACGACTCTCTACAGGCGAAGCACCACAGGCGCTTGCTACAGAAATTGAAAAGCTAAGCGAACTGCTGCTGTTGGTTCCTTCGCAGATCCAATCGGATCCTATGAGGACGAATAGTCCATCTGCTGCTACGAGCGCTGACCCGTCCAACCAGTCGCGTTCCGACATACTCCAGCTAGACAGCCAGCCAACTTACGATACGACTGAAGTAGCAAATGGAAAGGAGTAGTCCCAAAAATGGATGTCATTCTGGGCGGAGCGTTGGTGCGAGTGATACAAGGGCTGGTCAGTTCTACGCCTACATTGATCGTAGGTCTGTTTATTGCAGCAGTGCTGAAATACTATCTGCGCATCGAAGGCACGCTGAAACTATTTGGTGGTACCGGCTGGCGATCTTTGGCCCAATCGTGGCTGATTGGCATGCTGCTACCGGTCTGTTCCATTGGCGTCATTCCCATCATTCGACAACTGCGACAGATGGGATTGCGACCCGGGGCTATCACCGCTTTTGCACTGTCTGCACCGCTGTTTAATCCATTGTCTTTGTTGTATGGACTGACCCTATCAAGACCCTATGTCATCGTTGGATTTGCTCTGGCATCCCTGGCTGTGGTAACCCTATTAGGCATGATCTGGGATCGTGTGACCGGCTGGCGTCCCGCGCCGATCGTGCAAGAGGCGACGCCAATTTCACTGCGACGATTGGGATTTTGCGGCCTGTTCATGGCTCGCGAGCTATTTGGACCTAGCGGTTTGTTAACCTTGATTGCTTTGCTGGGACTGGCAATTCTGGCCGGTCTGTTGCCTCATGGTGCGCTGCAAAGTTCGGTTGAGCAAGACAATCCTGCGGCGCCACTGATTATGGCGATGGTGGCGGTACCGATTTACGCGACGCCCATGCTGACCATGAGCCAATTGGGAATGATGTTTCATCACGGCAATTCGCCTGGTGCAGCATTCTGTCTGTTGCTTTTGGGCACTGGGGTTAATCTGGCAACGCTTTGGTGGACGGCTGCTCATTACGGACTACGGTCGACATGTATCTGGTTCGTGGCATTGTTTGTGATCGTGCTGGCATGCGCTTATGCAGTTGATCAGCCTTTGATTCCGCCTGGTGTCGAGCCGGCTGGACACACCCATGCGTTTGACATTTACACGAACCCTTTTCACTCCGATTCAACTGTCACACCAAGCAGTATCTGGCAGGCCATTGAGCAGAAGACCACTTCAATCGACTTGACCTTGACCTGCATCTGTTTGGCTGTGGCTGGCCTAGCAGGTGGACTATCGCGCACTCTGCTTCGTGGTCCCACTGAAAGATTCCTGAGCCAAGTTCCGGATATTGAATCGCAGGATTGGGATGGAATGCACCGCAAAGTGTCCGCTCGGGCAGTAGGCATGACCTGTCTGGCTGGACTTGTAGCCCTGAGCGTGGTGGGATGTTACGCTTATTACCCGGCACCCGACGAGGTACAAGAGGAGATGCGGATCGTGCGAGTCGAAATCCTTAGCGGAGCGTCTAGTCGCGACTTAGAAAGAGTTTTGCACTTTACGCCCGAACTGGAACGCTGGACTCGGATGCTGGAAGTTGGCTACTTTCTGAGGAATTTTGAACTGCGACCGTACCAAAGCATGCAGGCCCACCTACTGCGAAAAAAAATTGAACTACTGGAACATGCTTGTGAGCATGCTCTGGAGTTAAAGATGCAAGCGGCGAAGTACCGGGACAGCAGTGATTCCAAAGCGTCGCTGGCCCTTCAGCATGAATTAGCCCAGATCGACTTGTTGCGACAAGCGATCAGCATGAACGCTTCGCGACTGAGTCGAGCCTACCAGTAGCGATACCTACACCCGTTGACGGTACAAGCATGGACGAATGTAAACTCAATGCCTCTCGATTGGTCTCGGTCCGAAGTGCAATACTTCGGTGCGTAACGCTGGTAATCGCTTTGGCCCATGCAGCAAGATTTTGGATCATTGTTGGAAGCATCAACGCAGTCCTATCGGCGTCATTAGCTAGGGCTCAAACGCCTGCCGAACTTCCGGAAGGGCTATATCGTGTTGCTGATGGTCAGTATCTGACGTTGGTTACTGACTTGCCGCTGGATAACGATATCCAGGAATTGCCGATGATCTTTGATCAAGCCGTGAAAGTTTGGTGCGAAACATTTGCAACCCAGCCCGAACAGATTGCCGGTGCCAAAGTGACTCTGTATCTAATGTTGGAAACCAATCGATTTAAGCAGGCAGGAATGATTCCCGACGGGCTACCCGAATTCAAACATGGATGGCAACTAGGCGATCAATTGTGGGTGATGGAGCAACCTAGCGCTTATTACCGTCGGCATTTGATGTTGCATGAAGGCACTCACTGGTTCATGTCCAGAATATATGGCGGCTACCACGCGCCCTGGTTGATGGAGGGTATCGCTGAATGGCTGGCGACTCATCGCTGGCAAGAATCTCAACTGGAGCTAGGGATCATTCCGGCCTCGAATCAGGAAGTTCCCTACTGGGGACGCACTAAGCTGATTCGCGCTCAACTGGCCGTAGGCACTGCTCCAACGATTGATCAAATCTGGCGTTACAGTTCAACCGCACATCAGCAGGTCAATGCGTACGCGTGGAGCTGGGCGCTGGTGGTATTCCTAAGGATGCATCCAGAGACGGCAAAAATCTTTGATCAAATGCTAAAGCAGCCGGTCATGGACACACCTACGTTGGATCGGTGGTGGCGCAGGCGGCTGATTGGCAAGCTGCCTGGATTGCAAACGGCTTGGGCTGCGTTTGTCTACGATTTAGACTATGGATTGACTGACGCACCTGGGCTAATGCAACTCTCTGCAAACACTCAGCCGTTGCAGGCGCCACAGCGCTTCGAAGTACATACTGATCGCAATTGGCAAGCGACCGGTTGGTCGGTGACGGCTCAGCAAGTTCTGCAGTTGCAAGCCAGCGGCCAGTACACGATAGGTCAGACCGGTCGCCCCTGGAAGTGTCAGCCTCAAGGCGTCACGCTTGAGTACCATCGTGGGCAGCCATTAGGTCGGTTGATGTTGGCTATCGCCGCAGAACCGGAAGGTCCACAACAATTCACTCAGCCCTTGACGGTGCTACCGATCGGCCATCAGGCCAAAGTGGTGGCACCGCATGCTGGTGAGTTATTCTTTCGAGTCAACGAAGCGACTTCCGGTCTTTCGGATAACGATGGCGCGATCGTCGTTCAAATCACTCGGTAGGCAGACCAAATCCTGACTCCTGCTTTGGCGAATTACCAAAGAACAGGAAGCTAGCCGGATTAGGCATAGCCGGTGGCTGGTTGTAGATATACTCGGCATCCAACGCTTTTTCCATTCTCTCGCTGGACTCCACCAGGTGAGCCCGGCTGTAGGTGTCCAGTTGATCCCCTGATTTCTCAAGCAGCTTTTCGATCCGACTCTTTAGGTCTTTCAACTGCATCACCGCAAGATTGGTGATCGCTTTGTTGGCCGCCGACTTGGCGATCGATGGCAACATCAGATCGATCAGTCGTTCTGCATGTTCGTTCTGCAAGTTACGGCGCAAACTGCTGATAACCGGTGCGCGATCCGAGTGTTTCTGCGTCACTTCGGCGTTCAATTCGCTCCATATCTCGCCACTGACTGCATTGAGCAGTTCGGGCAGAGTCAACGCGTCCTGGTCAGCGGCAATGCGAAATTCATTATCATAAACACGTCGCAGCGTCGTAGGATTCATCAGTTGAGTCAGCGTGGCAGATTGCATCGAAAGAATGCGATCATGTACCGGCCAGGTTGGATCGCGTCCAAAGCTGCCATCCATAAAATCTTTAGTCAAACGTGAAAGCAGTTCAGGCGAAAG
>JBIIJD010000081.1:0-20408 GCA_044234105.1 Aureliella sp.
AATTTTGTATCGGATAACGGCTTAGCGTCACGCAGTCGGTGTTTTGCGCAGTGTACCAGCCATTGATTGAGTTTCCGGCCGCATGCCAAGTTGATACGAAGCTGGCGGTATCCGCTGCCGTGTGGTCATAGATTTCTTGAAAGCATAATATGTCGGGTTTCGTTGCGGCCAAGCTGCGTCCAAAGCGGGGCGCTTGAGTCGAATTCCATAAACCGTCATTAAGTACATTCCATGTCATGATTCGCAGGTCGTTTGAGTCAAGCTTGGTGATGGATTGCGGGACTACCGGAATGCTGCCTGTCCAAAACGTGTATGGAATCGTCTGTCCTGAAACAGGAAGCATATCGCCGTAGGTACCATCAAGAAACAGAACTCGAATGGTCGAGCTTGGGAAAACGGACAATCCGCTGACTTGAGCGCTTCTCGATAGAGCAAGTTCAATGACCGTGGAGCTTACCGTTGGACCGGATCGCAAGGTGATATTGTTCTGAGTAATCGAAGTTGTCTGTCCGTTTCGACGGAACGTGCCACTGCGATTCCCAAAATTCCAAAACAGTTCGGCACCAATTCCATTAACCACCGTTCCGGTAGACGCATTGAAGTCCGTATCGATGTAAAGCTGTAGGGAATTGGATTCCTGCAGTAAGATTTCCTTGCCTAGTTCGATCTGCAAGTACAGAAACTGCTGGTCGTTAGTAATCTTCAACTTACCAAAATCGATCTGTCCCGGCGCGCCGCTGATACCTGATGAATCGTAGGCGACGGGTACCGATGCCCAGTCCACCAGCGAGCCGTCAATCACGATGGGACTCTGAGCCCTAGCACTGGACAGGTGACACACGATCAGGCAACAAAGCAAAATAACGCTCTGACTTTGTCTGTGTGCATGCCGTGCGTTGCAGCTAGCGCGAATCATTAGACTTGTCCGACCAGAATTTTGTCGAATGAATGTGATCTCCGGACGCCACGCAGATTCGCACTTGGACGTTAGGTTCTCTGCTCAGCAGACCTAAGTCTATGCTTGGATGTAGCCGTGTCAATAAAAGCTAAGCCCTTGCCACGAAACGACCCGCCAAAATGCCTAGAATTTCGATAATCGTTCACGCCCGTGCTCAGCCCTCGACGGTGCTCGAACTCCTAACTTCAGGGATATCCGAGCACGAGCCCGAGTGCAAGCACGGTCTTGTTCCCTACCTTACGTGGGATCAGCCAACCGGAAAAGTTCGTGAATGGTTACACATCCTCGAATAGGTTATTCTCGTTGATCGCACGGCCTAAAAATGAAATCCCTTGATTAGGGTTCGTCTGGCTTGGGTTCGTCTGTCGTGGGCTCGACAGGCTTGGGTAGGTCAGGCTCGGGTTCGATTGGCTTGGGTTGGTCAAATTGGCGGACTGAATTGGCCATCTCAGTCATACCCGCTTTTTCATAAGCCATTGCCAGCTTGATTCGCGTGCCTGTACGCGATGGATCTACCGTTAACGAGTTGTCAAATGCGCGAATTGCGCCGACATAGTCTTGGCCGAGCGAAAGAATTTCACCGTACGTGTCCAGGATCTCAGGGTCGGTCGGGCTAATACTCAAGGCCACTTCAATTAGTTGTTTGGCTCGAGGCAGTTCGGCGGGATGAAGCCGAGCGATACACAGCGCCAAATTGTTAGCGATAAACGGATTGTTTGGCGTAAGACGGTTTGCGACTTCCAAGTGAACTAGTGCCTGATCCAACTGGCCCACTCGCAAATGACCTATGGCCAGAAGCAAGTGTGAGACTCCCGTGGCAGTGCCGCTTGCCAGGTGTTCGCGCAATCGTTGAACGATTACGGGATTGTCCAGTGAACCGGAAGCGACAAGTTCTGCGATATGCTCCTGAATCAGGGGGTTGGTTGGGTCGCTCTTCAGGGCTTGATCCAACCACTTCAGTTTTTCATACTGCGAAGCTTCGGTCGAATCGCGGAGTTGCACATAAACGGCTAGGTACGAATCTGACAGAATTCTTCGAAGTGAAAGACTGTCGGGATAGGACTTGAGACCTGCCTGGGCCAATTGAGCTGCCTCAATGGGATTTTCGTTCAGCAGAGTCAACGAGATCACACCAACATAGTCCGATTCGGTGCCAACTCCTTTGTCGATCTTCTCACTTTGAATCACGCTCATCTTGTCCTGTAACGACTTCAGCAGATCAAGCCGCTGGTGTTGCTTGGCCAATGAAGCCGCCTTGATAATCAAGGTAGGTTCTTGGGCAGAGTCAGACAACAGTACGTCCAAGGCTTGAGACACCTTCTGTTCGCGGACCAGCAGATCTGCATAGATACTCTTGAGCTGTGGCTCGGAACCAGGCCACTGGACACCCAGCGACAAATCATGAAGCAGAATCGACAAGTCTCTTGGATTGTGAACCCCAAGCTTTTGCAAGCGGTCTGCGGCCAGCCAGGCGTGGGCACCCAGATAGCCACGTGAAGCCTCCGGTGCAACCTCGCGCATCAAGACTCTGGCCTGATCGACTTGTCCGCGCCTTTCAAGTACCGTACCAAGCAGAAAGCTAGCTCGCTGATTGCTTCTTTCAAGACGCCACATTCTTCGCAGTAAAGCTTCAGCAAAAGGCGGAATATCCTCAGTTTTCAACAGCGAATTGGATGTTTGCGCAGCTTGACTATCGGCAGGTGGTCCCGGCGCTAAGGCCGAAGGTTCGGAGTGATTGGATCCCTGATAGTCGCTCAGCGAATTCTGAATGATTTCCCAATATTCAGCCGGAAGCTGCTGGCGGCGATAAAATTCAAAGAATAGAACGTTGCCTAACAGCCAGGACGCAATGACGGTCAGAGGGATCGCAAAAAACAGATTTCGCCATCTTCGAGAGACGAACCAAGATAAAATCGCTTCGTAAATGCCATACGCCAGGATGGACGGCGAGGCACATAGCTTCAGGCAGTCGATAAAGACTTGATAGGTGGATGTCATGGATCGATTGCCCTGTCTGAGACGTCCGGCCCAGTACTCCCTGAAGGCACCTGAAGTTTCATGACCATCGCCACCGAAGTGGTCAGGCTAATCAAGATCAGCAATACCGAACTAATAGCCAAGATACGTCTGATCCAACGTTGCTCTCGCCACTTCATCGTCAACCAAGACTGACGTTCGGTGGCAATCTGAGCTTGCACTTCTTCAAAGAGCTTACGTTCTTCTGGATTAGTTGGAGTCAACAGAGTCAGCGCGTCACCGTGTGGCCAAATGATCAGGTGATTGATGGTAGCGTAAAGTGGAATCAGGTCTGGGTCAGTCACAGGAACTGGCTTTAGTAATGCAACCAACAGGCGGTCCAAGCTAAAGAATAATAAGACGTTGATAAGGAAGTTCATTAAGCTGATAACAAGATAATTTGCTTGAGTGAAGTTTCCGTCAGTCTGACTCAGAAATAGGTAACAGTTAATTGATAGCGTACAGTAGCGGCTGAGCAAAAGGCAGGCGGGAACGCATGCCAGAATCACTACACTGTGGATCGCACTTCTCTGAAAAATCCAGCACCACACTGCGGCCAGGCACAGTAGAAATTGCAATCCCAAGCTGGGGTTACCTGATGATGCCACAGCAATTAGGCCGCCTGAGAAAGTGAAGGTAGCCGATTCGAGATGATGGTAGATCCCGATATTGTCCAAGGTCATTGAAAGGCCGCTTGCCGCTTGATTGGCTAACCAGGCATCGAGACTTGTACTCAACACGGGAATCGGTAGAGTCAACAAAATCACCAGACCCCATGCAACCGGTTCTGGCCAGCCTCGTAAACTACATCGTCCTAGCCCCCAGGCCGCGATAAACATGCCTGTCGAGGCGTGCGCCCAATTCGATGACCAAGTGACCACTGCATAGACCAGAGTAACAAAGGCTATGACATGTAATGCCACCGAAACAACAATACGAGCTTGATGCTGCGTGACTGGTCCTCTACAGCGAAATCCGATCAGGATGGCAAGTAGGATCCAAACAACTGGCAACAGCTCGGTGTTTGAGTGGTGCCACAGCAGGCTAGCCTGCTTGAGCATCAGTGGTACAGTCGCCAACGTAGGCAAAATTCCCATCGAAATGTCCCACAAAAGCCGAGCATTGTCGTCAGGTTTTGACTGGCTATCTGGAAAGGGCTGTTGAGTCATGACGCTAATAATGTCGCAACGCCTTGTGTTGATTTGTCACGATGGGACGCGGTAGTTGCTCAAAAAAGTCGTGTATTTGCCGCAGACCGATAATTGAAGACACAAGGTTAGGTATTTCAGGCCCCAGCCGCTAGAGGGGTGAAAAATTTCCCTTTATTGATGGAATTATAGTTGATGAATCCACAAAATTGGAATAAACTAACTTTTCCGATTGTAGACATCTTAAACCAATCCTTTTAGCAAATCGGGCTATCGGACCGGTAGTTGAAAGAATTTCGAATAAAGGAAAGTCGCGTGCGCAATAGTATTTCCACAGGTGTTGCATTCCTAATTATCCTTTTTGTCGTTACTGGACAAGCCAGTGCCGATTTCTTTCTATCACTAAGGGCTCGTGGACCCGGTGGAAGCAACAATCTGCTTTTGACCCCAGGTAGCACCGTTCAGTTGACTATCTCGGTCGAATCTTTGGTAAGTTCGCTGGACTATAACGGCGGTGACTTCGATATCAACGCATCGGGTGGAGCTGTGTTCAACACGGCAACCAAATTGATTTCGGGGTCGGGAGGTTGGCTTCCCATGCCTGCCGCAGGTGGTCCGGTTCGAGCGTTTTCTGCTTTAACAGCTTCGCCACACTCATTCACCGGTGTTGGACAGGTGTTGAATCTTGCTACGATCCAGTTGCAAGCGGGAATGACCGAAGGGGTTTACAACACGAATTTCACCTCGGTGCTGCAAGTCAACGGAGATTACCTGCCGATTGACACATCTATTTCTAACTTCAGCTACACCGTTGTGCCCGAGCCATCCTCTGCTATGTTGTTTGGCTTGGTCGCAAATTTCGCTTTATTCTATCGACGTCGCCAGTAATTCTTAAATCGTCGTTTGGGTCGGCAGAAGATTTAGAACTCTGCTGACCCTCCCCCGAAGCTGTGTAGCATTCTATGCCATGGATGTGAAGCATTCTTCACCAGGGAATTGATGGTTCTTGGGACGTAGTGGAACTCGCCAGAGTTCCCTTAGTCAACGAAAGATTCCTTCAGAATAATAGGACACGTCTCGCCGATCGTCGGTATGAAGTGGCAAATGAGCCACGTTGTTGACACCATTTTGTAGCAAAAAACCGAACGATCAGCAGGATGAGCGTGCCGGATTTATTGTGATAGATCCAGCGATCAGCGCGAATTATCATTTCATTTTCCCACGAAGTCGTGCGGCATAAAATGATTTATTGTAGTGGACGCCAGAGTTCCTTGCAAAACGGGAACTCTAGCGAGTTCCACTAAGACCGGTAGAAATTCATCTGCCGCAAGTCTAGGGAGCTGCCGGTAGAGTAATCTGAGTCAGTTGTTTGGTCAGGTTACTACGTGTAGCCAAGATATCTGATACTAGTACCAAACCGCTCTTATCGACATCGACAATGCTGCTGGCACTGGCCGATGTGGCCAACTGAGCCCTAACAGCCAAGATATCATCGACCATCACTGTAAACGCATTTCCACTAGGACCCGTACATTCACCCGTCAGGTGTCCTAGTACATAGGTCTTGGTCGCTGTTCCGATGGTTATCTTCACACACAACCATCGGTTGACGATCTGCTGGTTGGGCCACTGCAACAGGAAGCGGTCCGAGCCACTAGTACCTTGAGCTGTATGCATGGTGATGCTGGGCGCAGGAGCAGGCTGCCAGTTGGCGATTGGATTAGCATTCGCGTCGAAGGCTTCCTGGGGACTCCAAGTGAACTGCCACTGAGCGTCTTCTGGACTGTCCAGACCTACGATGTCAAAGACCAGTCCGTTGATACCGTGGATGGTGTTGATCAGATTGTTCAGACCCAGGGCAGCGGGCGAAGCTCCAGGCGAGGCCAGGACTTTGCCTGTATCCAATGCATCCCACTGTGGATTAGCCGATCCAGTCCATCCGGAGTGATAAGCATAGCTGGCAACCACTTCTGCACATTGTCCCGAGCCAAAACTGTTGGGATCGTTGGGGTCGGTGCAGTTCACAATCTCCTCGTAATCCAAGTAGCCATCTAAATCGCGGTCGCGGCCCAAACGCTGGCCCGTGCCAGCGGGAACCAGAGTGAAAGTAACCACGTTGCCGTTGCCGGTAGCGGCCACCAATTGAGCTTGAGTCTTTTGTTCGCCTGGGTAGTCAGCCAGGAAATTGCTGCCGGTCAGCAAATAACCACGGTTGCCTGCGGGGCCATAGGTCTTGGCGATCAGTTCGACTCGGGCCGAAGAGTCTGCAACAACCAGTTGATTGAGCCGAGTTAGACTTTGGCTAGGAATTGATATAGTCTCCTGTTGTCCAACACCCGAATGGCTGTCTTTGCTGAATACACCAGGCGGTTCCAGCGAGACATTGCCATTGTTAACGATCAAACTGCCATTGGTCTCGCGAAAATCGGAGCCCGACCAGGACAACATTAGTGCAACCACATTGGCAATCTGCTGGTCTGAGGTAAAGATGAATGCAGGGTTGCTGATGAATTCTGCGATCGCGGGGATGTTTCCATCGTGCATGTGTCCAAAGCCATGCAAACTTTGAGTACCGGGACGAACATTAAATCCAACTCGTTCATGGATGTTCCTCAGGTGAGGTACCTTCATCGTGTTTTGTATTGGAGTGGTGAAGCTGGCGACATCGCTTGCACCCATGACCATCAAATGATTTTCATCATGAGTACCTCGCGCGATAGGTACCCAATTGCCCGACTGCCAACGCCGGTCGGTACTTCCTCCAGTTGGTAAGGTGTGACATGATACGCATGCAAACGCCCCGCGGTCCAGTGCGCCAATTCCCAGTGACTTGTCTCGATATTGAGTCAATCCGGCAACCGCATTTCCATTGGGCAACGGATTACCAGCAGCCAGCGTGAAGCGACCGGTGGCAAAGTGTCCGCTTAGATTCAGATTCGTCGGTAACGTGTTATCGATGTTTCGGAACGGATTGGGGGGGAAATGGATCGTCGATAAAAACGCCTTGAACTCTGCCATCTCAGCAGTGGTAAGCAAAGTTGCTCGCCCCTGCAGGTCATGAAATGCATCGTTAAATTCTTCGATCCCAAAACGATCACCGCGCCAGTGCAACGGCTCATGGCCTATGATGTCTTGTAAAGTCTGAGTTAGCATCGGCCCCTTCATCGGGTGAAAATTGGTTAAGCTACCAGTACCCAGGACTCCAACGATGGGAAGCACAGAATTGGAGCTACGGTTTAAGTCACGAGAGGACAAGGCAATGTTATTCCCAGCGGGATTGCCAAGGTCCCAAGAAAGTCGATCCATGCGACCGTCGATATGACAGGAACCACAGGAGATCTGACCAATGGCGGAAGTATGGTGTGTGTCGTAAAGATGCTTACGGCCCGTACGAATTACCGTCGGAGTGGGGTCAAAGTAGCTTACCAAAAAGGACTCGGAACCATTATCCAAGTCGATTACCGAAATCGACCCATGGAAACGATTCTGGACATACAGTTGGTTACGAGCTTCATCAATGGCCAGACCAACAGGTCCCTCACGAACCGCAATCACAGGGCCGACGCGCTGACCGCTGCTGTTGATAGGTACGATGTTGTTCGACCCCATCCCAGCCACATAGGCGACCGAGCCGTCAGATTTCCATTTGATTGACCTAGGGTCACCAATGGCTGTGGCACGCAATGCGGGTGACAACTGAGCACCAGTGAACTGGCTTACCAGAGCTGAATTCAGATCTGATCGACCGGTCGCCAGTAGACTGACCGGGTTGGCCGATGCAGCCACCACATCGATGAACTGAGCTTGAATGTTTGGTTCAAAGCGAATTTCATTGTGGGCTTCGGTACCAACTACGGTAACTGAACCAGACGCGGGGTTAACGTCCAGAGCCATACACAGATTCATTAGGTCACTTACATAGCCAACGCTCAGCGTGTTGGCGTCGACAACCGCTAGGTCTCGGTCCAGCAGCGTCCAGCCTGGATAGCGACCAGACATCGACGCATTCGCACCACTGACCCACTGAGTCCAATCGGCTCCTGTATCATCTCGCCATTTGCCTTGTGCATCCTGCCGGACGATTAACGAGACTTTAGGAGGAGTTCCAGCAGCGGTATTGCGAACGGGTGTAAACTGCCCACCTGCATTTGGAGGAGGATTAACTCCTCCGTGCGGACCCGCACTGTTGGTTACCATGTCTGGCGGGAAGTTCGCAATACTGCTGGATGGAGCTGAAGTTCCCCCAGACAGAATAGTAGTCCGATTGCCTGAGTGAAAAAAAGCGACATGCACCTTGGAGCCATCGGGGCTAATGGCCAGTGCTCGAGGGTTGTTTCCTTGAAGGGGAACGACGATGGGAGCGCTAGTCAGATTGGCCGGATTAAAAACCTGAAGCGATCGAGGAAGCCCGCACGAGATAAAAGCACGCTGCGGAGATCCAGCAAAGACCACATCGTGGGGATCATCCAGCGTTCGCAGTGTAGCCGTGACGCGGCGCTGAGCCACATCGATGATTGAAACGCTATCTGACAGATTGTTTACCACCCACAGTTCGTTATTAGAACGGAAACGCACGCTGGTGGGCTCAAGGCCCACCGAGACGCTGCCTTCATGAGTTGGTATGCCCTGGCTGAGCGAATAAATCTCGATCCGCATGTCGGGCGTGTTGACCGCAGCCAAATACTGCCCATTAGGACTCATCTGTAGAGCATGGACTGGTGGTATTTCGTAGTTGACAAATGCTGACGGATTGACCTGTGCTTGCAAGTGCATTGACAGGGCAAGAATGGACGTTGTGGCAATGAAAAGTATGTTCAAACGCATCGTTAAAGCCTTCCACGTTCCAGCCAAGGAAACCTGCCGATAGCAAACTCCAAAAAAGAAAACCCTCAGAGAGCATCCTAGGAAGCCCCCTGAGGTGTCAAAGCCAGCTTATAGTCTATTTGAAAATGTTGCAAGCAGCAACAAAACTAAGGAGCGGCGGGTAAGGTGACCTGAGTCAGTTGTTTGGTCAAGTTGTTACGAGTAGCAAGGATGTCGGCTACGCGTACACCACCGCTCTTGTCGATGTCCTCGATGCTGCTGACAGCAGCCATTGTGGCCAACTGAGCTCTAACAGCCAAGATATCGTCGACCATCACGGTAAACGCATTTCCACTCGGACCGGTGCATTCGCCGGTCAAGTGTCCCAGTACATAGGTCTTGGTGACATGTCCAATGGTGATTTTTACACACAGCCATCGGTTGACGATCTGCTGGTTGGGCCACTGAAGCAGGAAGCGATCCGAGCCACTTGCGCCCTGAGCTGTATGCATGGTGATGCTGGGAGATGGGGCAGGCTGCCAACCGGAAATGGGATTAGCATTCGCGTCGAAGGCATCCTGCGGACTCCAGGTGAACTGCCACTGAGCGTCTTCTGGACTGTTCAAGCCCACGATATCAAAGGCCAGACCGTTGATACCATGACTGGTATTGATCAGATTGTTCAGACCCAGCGCAGTGGGCGAAGCCCCAGGCGAGGCCAGGACTTTGCCTGTATCCAATGCGTCCCACTGTGGATTAGCCGAACCGGTCCAGCCGGAGTGATAGGCATAGCTGGCAACCACTTCAGCACACTGTCCCGAGCCAAAGCTGCTGGGATCATTGGGATCGGTGCAAGCTAGAATTTCTTGATAGTCCAAGTAAGTGTCCAGATCGCGGTCTCTACCCAATCGCTGACCGGTTCCCTGCGGAACCAGGGTAAAGGTAACCACGTTACCGCCGCCGGTAGCGGCAACCAGCTCAGCTTGAGTCTTTTGCTCGCCAACGTTATCAGCTAAGAAATTACCACCGGAAAGCAGGTAACCACGATTGCCTGCTGGGCCGTAGGTCTTGGCGATCAATTGAACTCGACCTGCGCTGGGTCCAGTTGTGTCGGCCGCAACCAGTTGATTCAGCCGAGTCAAACTCTGAATAGGACTGATAATGGTCTCCTGTTGCCCAACGCCAGCATGGCTGTCCAAGCTAGGAGGGCCAGGAGGCAACAACGCGGTGTTGGTGGCATTGGTGTTAATTAGAGTACCGCCAGAGAGGAAGTCGGAGCCAGACCAGGATAACACCAGTGAAACGATATCGGCAAGGTCTTGATCAGATGTCGGATTAAACGCCGGATTTCCAAGGAAGTCGGAAATAGACGCCACGTTACCGTCATGCATAAAGCCGAACCCATGAGTACTGTCCGTACCTGGTCGCATATAAAAACCGGTCCGCTCAAAGACATTTCGCATTTGAGGAACCTTCACAGTATTTTGAACGCTCGGTCCAGTTGGTGGGTTTGCAAGCCCAACATTGGGACCAATATCGCTGACCCCCATCAAGAGCAGTTGTTTGGCACCAAATGTTCCGGGAGCGGAAGCTATTGGCTGCCACGCCCCACTGGCCCAACGGTGGGCAGTGCTTCCGCCAGTCGGAAGCACGTGACAGGTTGCGCAAGCAAATGTGTTTCTGTCCAAACGAGTGGTGCCAATACCAGGAATCGGAAATCCACCAACTGAGCGATATCGGGTCAATCCGTTTATCGGATTACCATTGGGCATGGGAGCACCCGCAGCCAAGCCAAAGCGGCCAGTTGCAAAGTGGCCGGTCATGGGAACATTGGTGGCCAGAGTATTATCGATATTTCGGAAAGGGTTTGGCGGAAAGGCAACTGTAGACAACAAAGCCTTGAACTCAGCCATTTCACTTGGGGTCAGCACAGTAGCCCGACCTTGCAATTCATGGAAGGCACCATTGAAGTCTTCGATGCCAAACCGGTCACCACGCCAGTGCAACGGCTCATGACCAATAATGTCCTGCAACGTTTGAGTTAACATCGGCCCCTTCATCGGATGCAGGTGGGTCAGGTTACCAGTACCGATCCTTTGATTGCCTAAGACACCGCCAACTGGAATCGTAAAACTATCATTGCGATTCATAGGATATCGAGCCCCCAGTACATCCAAATTTCCTGCCGGATTGCCCAAGTCCCAAGACAAGCGGTCCATACGTCCATCGACGTGGCAAGAACCACAAGAAATTTGACCGATGGCTGAACTATGCTGAGTGTCGTAAAGATGTTTGCGGCCAGTCCGAATCACGGTGGGTGTCGGGTCAAAGTAACTGACCAAGGATGTCTCGGTGCTGGTGCCTAAATCCACTACCGAGATCGATCCGTGGAAGCGGTTCTGAACATAAAGCTTGCCACGAGCTTCGTCCAGCGCTAGGCCTACGGGTCCCGGCTGAACAGGAATTACCGAGCCGACTCGCTGTCCGCTGCTATCGATCTTAACTACGTTGTTAGATCCCATCCCGGCAACGTATGCCAGGGATCCATCCGAAGCCCACTTGATCGAACGTGGATCGCCTAGAGCTGTAGCTCGCAAGGCAGGCGATAGCGGACTTCCTGCGTACTGAGCCACAAGACTAGCATTGACATCCGTTCGACTGGTTGCCTGAGGTGTGCCAGGGTTTCCAAATGCTGCCATGACATCGATAAAAGTCGCATTGAGGACGGGCTCGAACCGGATGTCGTTGTGCGCCTCGGTTCCAACCACGGTCACTTGACCCGACGCTGGGTTGACATCGACCGCCATGCAGATATTCATCATGTCGCTGATGTAGGAAACCGACAGGCTATTTGCATTGACGACAGCCACGTCACGGTCTAACAACTTCCAGCCAGGATAACGGCCAGACTGAGAAGCGTTGGCCCCGTCCACCAAAGGCGACCAATTGGCTCCCGTATCATCGCGCCAAACACCGGAACTATCTTGTCGTACGATCATCGATACGTTCGGCGGCGTTCCGGCGGCGGTGTTACGAGGCGGATTGTAGACACCAGGACTGACGTTTCCTGGTTGGAAGGCACCGCCGTGAGGGCCAGAGGCAACTCGTACTGCGTCTGGCGGATAGGTGATAATCGTGCTGCCTGGAGCGGACATTCCCCCGGAAAGGATAGTGGTTCTATTTCCAGAATGGAAAAAGGCCACATAAACATTGGAGCCATCGGGGCTGACCGCCATCGCTCGAGGGTTATTGCCTTGTAACGGTACTACGATTGGAGCAGCAGCTAAATTGGCAGGATTAAAAACCTGCATCGAACGAGCAAAGCCGCAGGAAACATAAGCCCTTTGAGGTGATCCAGCAAAGACAACGTCATAAGGATCATCCGCCGTTCGCAAAGTGTTAGTTACCGCACAATTGGGAACATCGATGATGGAGACGCTATCGGATAGGTTATTGACAACCCACAGTTCCGTGTTGGTACGAAACCGAACACTGGTTGGCTCCAGACCCACGGCAACGCTCGCAAACGGAAGCGGACCGCTCGAGTTGAGCGAATAGATCTCCACGCGCATATCAGCCGTATTTACGGCAGCCAGATAATTCCCATCTGGGCTCATTGCCATCGCATGAATCGGCGCGATCTCATAGTTGACAAACGCGGACGGACTCACTTGAGCTTTAGCCGAGCAGGGCAGTAACATCAGCATTACCGCAAGAAATCGAATGGACGATCGCATCAGTTTTTCCTCATGCTATAAAGAGAAACGAAAACTGCCGCCCAAAGCAAACCAATGGGTCAGCCGGTGTCTGGCTACCAATCCATCTTAGGCCAATAGCCCCAAATGACGGGAACCCCGAAATAACATACATGCCACTTTGTGGCGGTATCGATCACTGTGAATAGTTATGAGGATAGCCTGATTCACCTTAATAAGCAATGGTTCGAAGAGTGGGCAACGGGCAAAATGACCAGAAAATCGGAATTTCTGTGCCGGGTTGAGTTCGGCATCGGAAAATACGAAACCATGAGGTGAAAAGACCTGTTTTGCCCCCGGGTATCCAGAAATTAGATAATTCTACGCAGCAGAACTAAAGCCAGTTCAATGATTTAGCCGTATCCATAGGTTCGACTGTCAGTCAAAATAGCGAGTCCTTAGACGTGTTGATGCTTCCCGCCGCCTGCCAGTAAGCTCCCAAGATCAAGAAAGGATTTCTTAAAAACGTGACCACATCTGAAGATTTGACCGATAGTCCCACCGTGGAACCAACCACTCAAGGTGTTGAGCCCAGCGACACGCAAAATCCCGCTGCCAAGTATTGGATAGGCTTTGATCTGGGCGGCACCAAGATGCAGTGCTGTTTATTCGACGAGAAGTTGAAAAAGATCGCTGAACGCAAGCGTCGCACTCGACAAGATCTTGGCGTCGAAGCCGGGTTGGCTCGAATTGCAGACACGATCGAAAAGGCCTTATCCGAGGCCCAGGTGGATCGGTCGCAACTGCTAGGCATTGGAATTGGCTGCCCCGGACCAGTTGAATGGGATACCGGCATCGTTCGAGTTGCCGTGAATCTGGGGTGGAAGAACGTCAAAGTCAGAAGCTTCCTGAGCGAACGTTTTGGATGTCCCGTCGAAGTGCTGAACGATGTGGATGCCGGCGTATATGGCGAGTACATCGCTGGTGCAGGCAAAGGCTCGAGGACCACCGTAGGAATTTTTCCAGGTACAGGGGTTGGAGGTGGTTGTGTCTATGACGGTCAGATCTTGCGAGGTCGACACTTGAGTTGTATGGAGATTGGGCACATGAAAATTTCCAGCTCGACCAGTTCTTGCGGCAGCGACATGAGCGGAACTTTGGAATCAGAAGCTAGCAGATTGGCAGTTGCCGGCGAACTGGCCAAGCTGGCCTTTCGAGGTGAAGCTCCGCATCTGTACGAGGCGGTGGGGACTGACGTCGGGGCCATTCGTAGCAAGGTAATCTTTGAAGCTATCGCTGCGGGAGACAAGGAAGTAGAAAAGGTCCTTAGCCGAGCCTGTGAAATCATTGGCCAGGGTATTGCCAACGTAGTCCTTTTGATCTGTCCCGATTGTGTGGTTCTAGGTGGCGGTCTAATCGAAGCGATGCCAGAGCGATTCCTCAAGCAGATCATCAGTTCTGCCAAGAAGGGTGTCTTTGAATGTTATCGCGATCAATTCGAAATCCGAGTTGCCAAGTTAGGCACGGATGCAGGAGCTGTTGGCTGTGCCGCTTGGACCGCTAAGATGGTGGCACAGAGGGATGCTTAAAAATGCCTATTTTTTGACACTTCTCGCTGATCACCACCAGTAACTTGTCAACTACTGCTCACCCCAAAATGCAATTAGTCGGATCGAGAGAATGCCACTACTGCCAGAACAATATATCAATCGTGAAATGAGCTGGTTGGAGTTCAATCAGCGAGTCCTGGACCAAGCTCAGAATCCTGATGTGCCCCTGCTGGAGCGGCTTAAGTTTTTGGCGATCACCGGCAGCAATCTGGACGAATTTTTTATGGTTCGTGTTGGCAGTTTGCAGCTTCAGCGGCATGCTGGTGTGGCCACGACAGATCCCGCTGCGCTTACGGCTCAGCAGCAATTGGATGCCATTGCTGATCGAACTTCGGCAATGATTCAATCGCAGTACTCTACTTTTCTCTGCGAGATCGAACCGGCACTGACCGCCAGCGGAATAGTTCGTGTTCGTATGGAGGCTGCCAGCCTACGGCATCGGGATGCGGTCTCCCGAATCATGGAAGAACAGATCCAGTCGGTACTTTCACCGATCGCCGTTTCTAGACACGAACCGTTTCCCTTACTGCACAATCAAGAACTGTACGTCTGTGTGCAGTTGGCTGTCCGCGAGGGCTCGGCTGGTCAGCCGGAACCTGGTAGCGGATTTCCCGAAGATCAATCGGTCGATGCATCTGAAAGCGATAAAGAGCCGTTTCGATATGCGATCATACCGCTGGGGCGCACGTTGTCACGAGTCATCACATTACCCTCGGACAGCGGGTTTTGCTACGTGCTGCTGGAAGACGTGGTCTGTCACTTTGCGGGAGCCTTTTTTCCCAACGAAAAAATAGTAGCTTCGTCCGCCTTTCGTATCACAAGAAATGCTGACGTAAGCTTGCAGGAAGATTCGGCAGCCGATCTTCTGCATGGAATGAAAGAGTTATTACAGCAGCGACGTACCGCTGACTACGTTCGATTGGAAGTGGTTGATAACGCTCCAACAGAACTTGTAGACTTTCTACGTTTGGCGTTGCGGGTGCATCCCGGACGAGTGGTTCGAGTAGCAGAGCCGTTGGACTTGTCGACTCTGATGCAACTGACCGGTTTGGACGGGTTTGATCACCTGCGGTACAGCCCCTGGCCGCCTCAACGCAGTCCCCAGGTCGATCCAACTCAGTCGATGTTCAGTATCATTGCGCAGCGAGACTTGGTTCTATTTCAACCCTATCAGAGTTTTGAGCCGGTTGTGCGGTTGATCGAAGAAGCTGCCGAGGATCCCGACGTTTTAGCGATCAAGCAGACGTTGTATCGTACCAGCCGTGGAAGTCCAATTGTTAGCGCGCTTCGCAAGGCGGCAGAACGCGGCAAGTATGTGACCGTAATCGTCGAACTGAAAGCTCGGTTTGATGAAGCGAGAAACATTGGTTGGGCTCGCGATTTGGAAACCTCGGGAGTCCAGGTCCTGTATGGGGTCAAGAATCTGAAGACACACGCCAAAATTTGCATCATCGTGCGTCGCGAGCCGCACGGCATTGTGCGGTATACCCATTTCAGTACTGGCAACTACAACGAAGTGACCGCTCGACTTTACAGTGATGTCAGTCTACTAACTTGCAATGCAGAACTGGGGGCCGACGCCAGCGCTTTCTTTAATGCGGTGACTGGTTACAGTCAGCCTCAGAAATTTGCGGCGATCGAAGCGGCTCCCTTGGGGCTGCGCAAACGGTTGTTCAGTTTGATCGAAGCCGAGATTGATCGCGCCGAGCAGGGAGTGGAGGCGAGGTTCACTGCCAAGCTGAATTCACTTGTGGATCCAGCGTTGATCGATGCGCTGTATCGCGCTTCTGCGGCAGGTGTGCAGGTGCGTCTGAATGTTCGTGGGATTTGTTGCCTTCGCCCAGGTGTTCCCGGGCTGAGTGAAAATATTTCCGTGGTGAGTATCGTGGATCGCTTTCTGGAACATGCTCGCATCCTCTATTTCCGGCATGGCGGCGACGATCTGGTGTTTATTAGCTCAGCCGACTGGATGCCTCGCAATTTGGATCGCCGCGTGGAACTGTTGGTACCCATCGAAGACGCGGCAGCCAAGCGTGCTTGCATGGCAGCGTTGGAAGAATACTTCTTAGACAACCAAAATTGCTGGGCATTGCAGTCCGATGGAAGCTACCGTCGTTTGATAGCCGAACCCAATCAGAAGTTTCGAGTTCAGGAGCATCAGTACCAGCGAGCCGTCGAGGAATTGAAAGAGGCAGAAAGGATGCGCCGCACCATGTTCGAGCCCCATCAACCGACCACTCAGCAAGTCGAGGCGATCTAGCCCGGATATTGCATGGCTCCGTAGCTACGTTCGCCAGAACGTGGTATTCTTGATTACAATGCGTGGGCAAGCTTTGTCGCAACTAGATTGTTTTTACTTTCGGGGGAAGATCTCATGTATCGCAATCAAGAAGATCCATTAGTGGCCGATCAGTGCATCTGCGCGCATAGTTCCAGACAATGGGGCTGGCTGAGCGCAGTTCTTATGAGCGTGCTAATTGTCTTGGGATTTGGCGGAAGTGTTCCAGCGATCGCTCAGACGACCTTACGGAATCTCGACTCGCATATTCCTTTTTCACCTCCAGCCGATCTACAGCAGTGGCAGAAGCGTTCAGATCAGTTGCGTCTTCAGTTACAAGTGGCAGTTGGCTTGTGGCCCTACCCTACGTTAAACGCCGTTTCGCCAGCTATCTATGGGCGTCGCGAAATGGAAGGTTACAGCGTCGAGAAGTGCATCTTTGAATCGTTGCCAGGTCTTTTTGTCACTGGTACGCTGTTTCGACCGGCCAAGGTAGAACCGGGGCAAAAAGTACCCGGTATTTTATGCCCTCATGGACACTGGCCCAAGGGACGATTTATGGCGGCTGATGATGTGCGCGAGCAGTTAGCTAGTGGGGCCGAAAGGTTCGAATCGGCGGCTTCGTCACCGCTACAAGCCCGCTGCGTTCAACTGGCTCGAATGGGATGTGTCGTCTATCACTACGATATGTTGGGATATGCCGACAGTCGTCAAATTAGCCTATTGCGAGCTCACGGTTTTGCCACTCAGCCTCAAGACAAAGAGGTTTCTCCGGAAGGTTGGCTTCTGTATAGTCCATTGGCCGAAGCCCACTGCCAGTCCGTGATGGGACTTCAGACATTGGCTTCGCTTCGAGCGGTGGATATGCTGCTGAGTCTTCCTGAAGTGGACTCGCAGCGCATTGCCATTACTGGTGCCAGTGGCGGTGGGACACAGTCGTTCATTGCGGCCGCCTTGGACCCTAGAATCTCAGTATCGTTTCCGGCGGTGATGGTCAGCACTGGAATGCAAGGCGGATGTACTTGCGAGAATAGTTGCTTGTTGCGATTGGGTACCGGTAATGTCGAAATTGCGGCTCTGTTTGCACCCAAGCCACTGGGTATGACGGCTGCCAATGATTGGACTCGCAGCATGCCTCAAGATGGCTTTCCCGAATTGCAGCGGCTGTACTCGCTCTATGGCAAGCAGGATTCGGTAGGGCTGTTTCCGATTTTGCATCATGGGCATAACTACAATCATGTCAGTCGAGTGGCCATGTATGGCTGGATGAGCGATCATCTGGGATTGGGTTACAGCAAGCCGATTCTTGAATCGGATTTTACGCGATTGTCACCAGAGGAATTGTCGGTTTGGGACGACCAGCATCAGCAGCCTGAAGGTGGCGAGCGTTTCGAGCGATCGCTGATGAAGCTGTGGGCTGAAACTGTCGACCAGCAGATGCGCGGTATGTTATTGGGTGATCGTCAGCAGAATGAACAATTGTCGCAACTAGTCAGCAGCGGATGGCGGGTCGTGCTAGGGTTGACGGCTGACCAGACACGAGTGAAAGAAGCTGGGGTGCTAACGGCAGCATCCGAACCAACTGATAGTTCAAAGAATGCTGGTATCACGCTACAAGTCGATCAAAAAAGATGGCTGTATCAACCCGTGGAGCAGGAGCAAACACTGGTTGATACCAAACGTTTGGCAGCCGCATATACATACGGATACAACTTGACCAGCTTGGCACAGCAGTCGCAGCGATTGGCATTGTCCTTGAAGCAGTTGTCAGCGGAACATCCTGGAAAGACAATTCAGATCAGCGGTCACGGACCTCAAGCTGGGCTGGCAGCCGCAGCGGTCTTTTGTTTGGAGCAGGAATGCCGCAGCAATGCTTCTGAAATTCCATCTATGCAATTGCAATTGTCGGGTGGCGATTTCCGATTCGCCAACGTGACCACGATACGTGATCCCTACTTTCTACCTGGGGCAGCCAGGTACTGGGACCTTCCCGGTCTGTTGGCTAGTCTAGCATCCGATGCACAGTGGACCGACGCAGTCGATCCGGTAGCGCAAGCCGGACTGAGGCGGCTAAAAGGGAATTAGGCTAGCACTCGTAGTGGGATTTGGCGGAATTCCCTCGAGAAAATCCAGTACGAAATATTCTCCTATGCTTCGTTTGCCGAAGCAGCCGTCTGCGCGGAGATTTCGACTAGCTCTGGTTCCTGGGCCATCTTGCGGATATCCTCGGTGATCTTCATCGAACAATACTTAGGGCCGCACATGCTGCAAAAGTGAGCGCTCTTGAAAGTGTCCTGCGGCAACGTTTCGTCATGGTATCGCTGAGCGGTTTCTGGATCGAGTGACAGTCGGAACTGTTCCTTCCAATCGAATTCGAATCGGGCCTTGGAAAGAGCGTTGTCGCGGTCCTGAGATCCTGGACGTCCGCGCGCCACGTCGGCCGAGTGAGCGGCAATTTTGTAGGCGATGACGCCCTGCTTGACATCTTCCTCGTTGGGCAGACCTAAATGCTCTTTGGGAGTCACATAGCACAGCATCGCAGCTCCGTGCCAACCGGCCATGGCCGCACCGATGGCGCTGGTGATGTGATCGTATCCCGGTGCGATATCGGTAACTAGCGGACCTAGGACATAAAACGGTGCGCCATCGCAGACTTCTATTTGACGTTCTATATTCATCTGGATTTGGTGCATCGGGATATGTCCGGGACCTTCAACCATGACCTGAGTTCCGTTTTGTTGACCACGTCGAGTCAACTCGCCCAGCACATCCAGCTCTGCAAACTGTGCTTCATCGGAAGCATCGGCGATCGATCCTGGGCGAAGTCCATCTCCCAGAGACCAAGTGACGTCGTACTGTCGCATGATGTCGCACAGATCATCAAAGGCTTCGTACAACGGATTCTGCTTGCGGTGAGCCACCATCCATTTGGCAATCAACGAACCGCCTCGACTGACGATTCCAGTGACTCGCTTGGTGGTTAGGTGCAGGTGTTCCAACTTGACTCCACAATGCACGGTCATGTAATCGACACCCTGTTTGGCTTGGTGTTCCACCATGTCTAAGAAATGCTGTGCTCGCATGTCTTCGATATTCCCACCCAGTTCCTCCAGCATTTGATAGATGGGCACGGTTCCGATAGGTACCGGCGAGGCTTCGATAATTTTCCGGCGGATGTTGTCGATGTCCTTGCCGGTGGACAAATCCATGACCGTATCGGCACCATGATGTACGGCGACATGAAGTTTATCCAGTTCCTGATTGGCGTTGCTGGTCACAGCACTGTTACCAATATTGGCGTTGATCTTGCACTTGGCGGCGATGCCAATGCACATCGGCTGCAAGCTGCTTGCCAAGTGTACTTTGTTGGCCGGTATGACCATGCGGCCAGCAGCAACTTCGTCACGAATCAACTGAGCAGACAGCAGTTCACGCTTAGCTACAAATTCCATTTCAGGTGTGATTTCACCGGCGCGTGCGCGCAGCAATTGGGTTGACATTATGTGGTCTCCTCAAAAAAATTCTATTATCTTCTGATCAGAAGAAGAGTAGTTTCTAGGTTTACCGCCAGGGTACCGAGCGGAAATGCAATTATCGAGCTTTTCAGTCAGAAGAGAACCCTATGCCCAGGACTTTAGCGGCATATTTTTGTAACCGTTCAAGAAATTAGGCGTCGCGAATCAATAGTTCAGGTTTAAGTTTAAGCTTAAGTTTGAGTTTGAGTTTAAACCTAAACCTAAACTTAAACTTAAGCTTAAACCAACACCGCCCCTACTCAAACAACTCCGCGAACGGTTTCCAATTTTTTCCGCTGTTGACATTTACATTTGAAGTGATGCGCTGCGGAAAAGTTTCCAGTTGCAATCCGTTAGCGAATAGGCAAGTCGAAGTCACCTGTCA
>JBIIJD010000082.1:0-20222 GCA_044234105.1 Aureliella sp.
GCTAGTTGAAAAGCCCGAAAATAGTCAGCAACATTCTATCGGGTCAACGAGACGTCTGGCGACCTTCGTAGCGTTTTGACACTGTTCGATCGTGGTCACGGCTTGTCGTTTTTCCGCGATTGGGTAGGCTTTTTGATCAATCTCGTCGAAGCCAAACTTGCTGAACTCTCTTAAAGATCGCCACGTTTGCCCACGACTGGCGTTCAAGAACATTACCCTTGGTATCGAAAGGAGTGATCAGTGAGTCTACGGATAGAGCAGCTTTTCATCCGCTACCGATTCGTTCTCATGGGCGTGGTGGTGTTAATGACGGCGGCGGCAGTAGTCGGACTGTTGCGACTACAGTTTGACGATGTGCCTCGCAGTGTATTTCGTATCGACGACGAAAATTTTGATCGCCTTGAGTCTGTGTTCCAAAACTTTGGTTCAGACGACAACGACTGCTTGCTGGTCGTCCAACCTGCCAGTGCGCGAACCAGTACCAACGGCCAGCCCGATCAATCCAACGGCGATCACCTGCTCACGCCGTCCGCCGTTTCCGCTCTACGTCGCTTGATCACCGAACTGAAGAAGCTGGAAGGCTTTGAAAGCGTGCGCAGTTTGCTGGATGTGGTTACGATCAGTTCCTTGGGACGCATGTCCAGCATTTTGCCGGCCGAGAGCGAAGAATCCCTGGAAGTTTTTGAACAAGCGCGACGGGCTGCAGTAGTGCACCCACTGGCTCTAGGGCAATTGATTTCGCCGGACGCGGCCACCAGTCTGATCGTGGTGAGAATGCCGGAAGGAACGGTGCGCATCGGAGACATCCAGCCTTACTTGGAAGCCATACGACAGGCGATTGATCGTGCCGAGGTGGAGAAGGATCTCTGGATTCGACTTACGGGCATCCCGACCATTCGTGTCGAAATCTACGACATGGTTCGGCGGGAAACCAGGCGTTTTGTCGTGCTAGGCGTACTTTTGGCAACTTGTATGTCGCTGATGTTGTTTCGACGTCCGTGGCCAGTATTGATTGTATCGCTGGCTCCCATGCTGGGATCGCTTTGGACCTTGGGTGCCATGGGCCTGCTGAACCAGAAGATGAACATCATCAACACCATAGTTCCCACGCTGGTGATGATCGTTGGATTCACCGATGCCGTACACCTGATGCACCACTTGCGAGATGCAATTGGCGCTGGAGCCAGTCCACTTGCTGCTGCTGGGCTAACCGTGCGACATTTGTGGAAAGCGTGCTTGTTGACATCACTGACCACTGCTGTTGGTTTTGGATCGTTGGTGGTAGCTCAAGTTGAAATCATCCGCAGCTTTGGAGCGGTTTGCGCTGCGGGGTCGATGCTAGCTTTTTTGGCGGTGATTTTGGTGGTGCCTCTGCTTGCCAGCACGTCCCTGGGCAATCGTTTGGCACACGTAAGTCCACCGAATCCGAATGCTTGGACGGTACGCTTTGTGGACTGGATTGTGGATCAAGTGCTGCGACACCACCGACTGGTGACCGTCACTGGTGTGGTGGTAACAAGCATCATGTTCGTAACCACTTTATACTTGCGGCCCGACAATCGGTTGACTGAGTCGATTCCGGACAGCACTCCATCCGCACAAGCGCTGGCTCATTGCGATCGAGTCTTAGGTGGCATTCTGATGGGATACGCTCTGGTCCAGTGGGATGAACGTTATGATCTAAAGTCCCCCGAACTCATTTCCGTCTTGGAATCTGCGCAGAAGCGGCTCGACGAGGAACCCGGTACTAGCTATCCCATGTCGGTTATCAACCTGCTGCGAATTCTTCCGGGTAGGTCAGACGATCTAACCGAGCGAGTGCCGCTGCTAAGCTGGGTACCCAAAGACGTCACACGGCGTTTTGTGCGCAACGATCTTCGTCAAGCTCTGATTTCAGTCCATCTGCCAGACACAGGGACCAGCAAGCATTTGGCCGCTTTTGAACATTTAGAAACGGAATTCGCAAACCTCAGCCAGCGATATCCGGGAATTCAGGTTAATTTGACTGGCAGCGTGGCCGTAGCGGGTCGCAATATCAATTTGATGATCGTCGACTTGGCAAACAGTATCTTGACAGCATCGGTGATCATTTTTGGGTGCTTGGCCATTGGTTTCCGATCCTGGCTTTACGGACTGATTAGCATACTGCCTAACGTGTTTCCATTGGTCCTGACTGGCACAGTGCTGGTTGTACTGGGATTGCCGCTGCAGTTGATCGGTGTGATCGTTTTTAGCATTTGTCTGGGAATCGCCGTGGATGACACCATCCATTTCCTTGCAAGATTTCAACGTGAGTTGCTGGTGGACCATGATGTGCATGCTGCGATTCGCCGAGCCTTTCACGCGGTTGGAGGCGCGCTGGTAACTACGACGCTGGTCCTTCTGGCTGGCTTTGGAGTGGTACTGACCAGCGAGATGCCATCCAGCCGTCAATTTGCCTGGATGTCATGTACGGCAATCCTTGCGGCACTGATTGGCGACCTGTTGATTCTTCCATCCCTATTAGCTTGGTTCGCGAAACCTCAGCCGCTTGACTCTTCCAAACGCTCGGTGCCTGAGGAGTGATTTTCACTGCAATCATTGTACGGTTGAGAGGAGAAGGCCGAAGCAAATAACCGCTTGCAAATAATTTGCCAAATCAGCCGCATGCGCATTAGCGTCCGGTTCCCGCAAAAACCGGGTGCTAACGCACTCCGGCTGATGGCATTGAAATACTTGGGGACTCTGGCGAGTTCCACTACTTTGTAAGATTATTCCCAGGCGACTCGGTTGTCGGTTGCATGAATACGCTGGTCCAGGTAGATGACCAGCGGATCGATGTGTTCGGGCTCTTTCCAAACAGCTTCCAGGTCTTCAATAATATGGTGTTCGGATGCTTTGGCACCCAACTCATACTCGCGAATTGCGGGATGTAGGAACGTGCTGGAAGCCGCTTTGGTAACGTTGTCTCTGCGAATTCGATTGACCCGAAACGGATCTTCGTCGAGCGACGTTCCAAATTCTAGAGTCAACACAAAACACCTCTTGTCCTGGTCGACGTATCGGCGCTGAAGATAGGCGATAGGCATGCCTTCGTAGTATTCAACGGTGCCGTCGGTCTGAACGACAGCTACATCCCCCAAAAATGATTGTTGTTGCCACAAAGCGGAACTTCCGTTGACTCGCGAAAGAAATTTCTCAGCCAGCACCTTAGCATCCAACGGCAATTTAACGCAGGGCCAGGGCGTCTGGTGATACTTGTCTGCCAGTAGCCGATCAAAGGCTTGTACGTTGTAACGGAATCCGTGGATGAAGCCCGATGTAGACTTCTTGTAGTCTCGCATTTGCATCAGTGTACCGATGAAATACATGCCTGGCTGGTTGGTCGATTCCCATTCACAGCTCAGGTTGGGAAACTTGTCAAAGATAACCGTCTCCGGTTTGGCTGACGCATGAAAAATGGAAGCGTCAAAACGAAATCCGGCACAACAGATGATGCGATCATAATGCAGCTCTTCCACCTCGCCTTCTGCGTGCAGGTACGCAAAACGTACTGCGAAGGTGCCGTCAGGCAAGCGGCGAATTTTCTGAGTCTCTGCATCTAGAATCGCGTTTTGCGACTTGAGCTGATAGGTGTCCAGGATATTGTTATTGACGGCTCGCAAGTCGCCCACGAAGTGAGTCTTCCACGCAAAATCGATCGGATAGGGACTAACCATGTGAATCAGTGCGGCAGTGGGAATCAGGTTATCAGCGGTCTCGAATGCCGAATTGCCCTTACCGATAATCAACACTCGCTGATCAACAAAATCTTCTGGATCGACAGCGACATCTTCATACGACTCGGCCAGTTCGATACCTTCAATGGCCGGCACGTATACTTGACTGACGCCGGTGGCTACGATCAGTTTTCGGCAAGTTAACTGGGTGCCATCACTGGCAGCAAGCACAAAGCCTTGATCACTACGAGAGACGCTGGTTATCGTCGTACCGCAACGCACCTGGATACCAAAGTGCTTTGCAAAGTTTTCTAAATACTTTGGCAAACTGTCAGCGTGCGGAAAGTAGTCTCGCGAGAAATCTTTAAACAGCAGCGAGTAATCGTCCGTCAGCAAGCTGTTCCAGTCATGACGCAATTTCAGCTCAGGATCGTTGGTTCCAGTATGAACCTTGTTGATCGAGATCAGTTTCCTGTGCCTTGGGTATTTATGAAAGAAAGTGCCCACCGTATCGCCACTTTCCAAAATCAGATAATCTCGCCCGGCCTTTTGAAAGTAATAGCCCAGTTGGATTCCTGCTGGCCCAGCACCCAGAATCAAATATTCATAATCAGACTTCACAACAAACTCCCTATTCGGATGTGGTGTATAAGCTCAAGAATTGGTTTATAAGTTCAAAGTAAATCACAGACTACGAAGCAAATTTTGACAGATTGCAGCCGCTAATCTCGGGGGGTTAGACAATGCCCCGCACATTGTAATCGAAAAATAGCAGGAATACTGACACTTCTTGCTGATCGCACGTAAAGTTGTGAACAAGATCGTACTCGGGCTCAATGAAATGGTGTACATACTCGGGTACCCATGAAGTTCCGATTACGCGCACGAAAATACCGTTGATTCACGGATTATAGCAATCGATTCCAAATTCGGCGGAACCCAGTGGGTGACTTTGGTCTCGCCCGCAGCGCAAGATATGTGGTATCGCTGGGGCTCGACCACAACCACCCACTTTAGATACGGCCACCCACTTTAGGCAGTGAAGGGTTACGGAAATCTCTTCACCCAGTCGAGTACTAATTGAGCGTCTAAATCCCCTTCACGCGACTTCTGACAGACAGCACCTCTTACTCCAATTGCTAAGCACTTTAGTGCTAGAAGAGTTGGAAGGTCCTGTGCCTGCACGCTTCCTGCCAAAACGATACCGACGTTAGAATGTTGACCTTGCAACACCAAGTCATGCAACTGGATGGCGCTCAAATGATCCATCAATCGCTTCCCAGCCTTTTGATAGGTGTCAATCAACAGATTAGGGGCAGCATTTTGAATGGCCCATTCCAATACTTCACGGGGCTGCGGTGCGGAACAAATCTGCCAATCGGCGTAAATCACCGGTACCAATTGGCAAGAATTTTTCGCGAGATCGACGGACAGCTCGGCCAACTGGTTCGACCACCTCGAGTCATGAATCGTGTGGGATAATCCAACCTTGGCTACGGGAAACAAGCTTCCAATAAGGATGCTTTGCTCACGATCCAAATTTGTCAGTTCCCCAAGCGCAACACTGCGTCTGGCATGGCCGCGCAGGACTTGATATACCTGCTGAGCGACCTGCCATGTTGGGCAACCTAACGAACCGGCCGAAGGCTCCTTCAGATCAATCCAGTCAACGCCGGCCTGCACACAAGTGTTCGCTTCTACGGCGTTGCGGACGCTAATGAGTAGCTGTGTTCGTTTGGCCAACACGGGCACCGATTGGGAAGGCTTGGTTCTGATGGTCTTTTGAGCAAAAAGGGACATGGAAGCTGGTTTTCTAGCTGGAGCAGGGCATTCGGCCTATGGAAAACTGAGCCGTATTGTATACACTCAGTGCTTTCTCTTCTACACAACTTTGCCGGCAACAAAATGCCTCAAGACGATTCTAATGGCTAGGAAGGCGGCGACTTCGGTGAAGTATCATTTGATCGACCAAAACCAGCAACTCGCAAGGCTGCTAAGCGCCATGCGAGGTGCCGACCTGATTGGTATGGATACTGAGTTTGTTGCAGAGGACTGCTACCGCCCGGATTTGTGCTTGTTACAGATAGCCACTCGCGATGAAGTATTTCTAGTCGACCCATTGTCCATTACGCAATTGGACGAAGTCTGGCAGCATCTACTAGATCCTAAGCACCAAGTGGTAGTGCATGCGGGCCGCGAGGAAGTGCTGTTTGCCTACCGCGCGATGGGACGACCGATCGACCGACTATTTGACGTGCAATTGGCGGTTGGCATGTTGGGGGGGGAATACCCTTCTTCGTACGGCAAACTGCTTCAACGAGTGCTGGGGCAGAATGCGAGCAAAGAAGAAACGCGAACGGATTGGCGCCGGCGTCCATTGACCGATTCGCAGATGGAATACGCTGCTCTGGATGTGTTGCATCTGCCGGCCCTACACGACGCCTTGCGCAGCCAACTAGATTCGCTTGGTCGAATCCAATGGATCGAAAATGAACTGAGACAGCGTCAGATAAATTTGATCAGCTATGAACAGGCAGAAAGCTGGACGCGACTACCAGGCATTCAAACTTTATCTGGTCGCCAGTTGGCCATCGTGCGCGAAGTTTGGCTGTGGCGAGAAAAGCGGGCTCAGCACAAGAACATGCCAGCGCGCCGAGTCTTACGGGACGACTTGATTATTGAATTGGCACGTCGCGGATCGGCGGACCCCAAAAAGATCTCTCACGTTCGAGGACTACACCATTCCGGTTTACAGCGTTTTGTTCCTGAGCTAGCCGAATGTGTATCCAGGGGGCTAGGCGGCGATATTCCAGCACTGCCGTGGGCCGCTCAACAAAAGCGCCCAAGGCCACCGGTCTTGCTGCAGCAGTTTTTGACTGCGGCTATGAGCTATCTGTGCCGCAGCAATCAGATCTCACCGGCAATCGTTGGAACCACCGACGACGTCGGCAGATTAGCCTCATATTGGATGTCCGGCCAGAAACTACCAGAATCGGATGAACAGTTTCCGAATCTGCTGCGAGGATGGCGAGCCGAAATGGTTGGCAAGCCTCTGTACGAAATCTTCGCTGGCCGAAGGACCTTGTGGGTGCAGCATCCACAAGATGAAATGCCTTTGGCATTATGCGATGTGCCTAACGAGCCATCGCCGAACGGGCCGCACTAAGCTGATTCGAACTAATTTGGATTGACCATAGGCTGGGAAAGTCGAGTCGGCTCGTAGGCGTGATCACGCTTACCAATGATCTCGATTGACAGGATTTCGTCGGCCACGGGTGGGGGCTGGCTCTCGTCTTTCTTGGCTTTAGGATCGATGCGTGTCAGTCGACATACATTGTGCATTCCCGAGATGACGCGCCCGAACACTCGACTGGCACCCTGCTCTGGCCCCAACATCATTTGCGGCAGAAAGTTGATATAAAACTGCGAGCCACCGCTGTCTGGCAGGTCTTTTAGCAAGGCCAAGCCAACGTAACCACTGAACAGGCCGCGTGGCTCCAATGATTTTTCTTCTTCTGGAATAAAATAGCCCGGCCCGCCAGTACCATCACTTTTCGGGCAGCCGGTTTGAGCGAGCTGATTGTCGATGACCATGAAGAAGTCATGGGATTTGTAAAAGCCCTTTTCGGCAAGTTGAACAAAATTAGCCACCGCTTCAGGGGCTTGATTCTCAAAGAGTTCGATGACAAAACTGCCTTTGGTCGTATGAACGCGAGCCTGCGGCAAAGGCGGACCTGACGTGTCCTTAGATTGAGCTTCCAGTTCTCGCTGCCACGCCAGTTCCATGGACTGTAACTCCTGATACAGCTTGACCAATTCTGCACTGGCCTGGCCATCCTCAACAAGCTTTGCATAGGGCGCACGAGCCAGGTCGAATCGGTTATTCGTGACGCAGCACTGAACGTACAAACTGATTATGTCATCTGCTGGATATCTTTGATCAAGGAGAGCCTGGGCAATGGGCAGCCAACCCTGGCCTTCGCCCCTCTTTACACTGGCCTTAAGCTGTCCATACAAATAATCGGCCAACGGCTGGCGTTCATTTGGAGCCTCCAAGAATTCAGCCAAGCATGTCTGTAGCATGGCTTGATAAGCCGTATAGACTTCATCCCGCTTTTTGTACCAACGCTCCTTCAGCTCTACTTCGTCCTTGGTTGTATCGCTGTTGTGGTACAAGACTTCTAATTCCAGCATTTCACCCATAACTTGCCGCAGCGCTTGAGTACGGTCTTGAAAAGGCCTCGTGGTTGGTGAAATTGAAATCAATTCCGGTGCAGATGCCTCGCCTTGTTCATGCGCCGACAGCGTACCAATGCCTAAAAGCAGCAGCCAGCCCAGCGAGACGGTTAGGCATCGCAGTGGGTCAAGTGACAAACAAGTTCTATTGTTCCAGGACATGAAGTCTCAACAATACTAGGCTTGAAGACGAACGGGGATAAAGTACTTTGAACAGTTACAATTTATTTCAGTCCAGATTCTTGATGCTCGGCAGCTAAGCTGACGCATACGATCTGCTTGTCGTTCCGCGCCACCACACAACGCTCAGCAAACGCCGGATGGCTCCAGACAACTGGCCTACCAAAGCATTCACCGGTCGGTTCAAGGACTTGCATCCGACCTAGCTCCTCAAAACCCACGCGAGAGAGTCTAGCTAAAATCAGATGCCCGGTTTCCGCGAACAGGAATGAGCGCCAGTCGTTTTGAACCATGAAGGCTGTGCCATGGGATGCGCGGCGGTCAGTGCCAGTGGTCAGGGCAAAGGACTCCCACAGTCGCTGTCCGGTCTCGGGATCAACGGCTACAAATGCCCCCAGTTGGCAATCAGATCCGTAGATGGCTTGATCCAGCCACAGTGGCGTCGCGTTGGAACCATATACTGCGAACTTTGGCTTGCCGGTCCACAATGTTTTAGTCGGTTGGCCACTAGCATCAAACTCGACCAGAGCTGCGGTGTCCCCAATGCCACATGCAAACATGCGATTGTCACGAAAACGGGGAGCACAAATCGACATGCCGTACTTGGGTGCCAGGGGATAGGTCCAGAGTGTCTGTCCGGTCGTTAAATCAAGACCACAAATCGCCTCGCTGTGCCATACTATCAATTGTTGTCGCCCAGCGATTGAAGCAATCGTCGGTGGACAGTAACCGATCTCGGTCGCGCTAAGAGCCCCCCAAACCTGAGCACCTGTTCGCTTGTCTAGGGCAACAACGACACTGTTTGTCCCACCGGCCAAACAGTAAATCAGTTCTCCATGCACCAAAGGATGCGCTGAATGTCCCCACAGGGGTGACGGAGTCTTGTATTCTTCAGCTAACTGCTTGCGCCAAACTACCTTTCCGTCGTTGCATTGAAGACAAATGAGATCCCCTTCGGCACCTAACGAGTAGACATGCGATCCATCGACGGTGGGCGTGGCTCGCGGTCCCGCTGCGTAGGATAGATGGTAACTGCGCGGATAACTAAATTGCCACAGTTGTTTACCGGAGGAAAGCTCCAGACACAAAATGCGTTCTGAACCGTTGCGCGAATCTCGCTGGCTGGGATTGTTGTTCAACTGCGCTTCGTCCGCAAGATAATCAGTCACAAAGACTCGGCCCTTGGATATGGCAGGTCCTGAGTAGCCTTCGCCAAGCTCAGCGCGCCATAGAACAGGCAGTCCTTGGTTGGGGATACGATCGACAATTCCCGATTCACGCCAAATACCGCTACGATCTGATCCCATCCATCCTGGCCAGTCCTCGCAAGACGCGGTCCGACATAGGCTGACCAAAATCATGCTTGCCATAACAAGGTTGTGTGAAGTCATCTTTGGCCCTCCCCTTAATTGACGCGGAGAAACTGAATTGATGGAAGAAATTCTAGTTTAACCGATCCATAGGTTAAGATAAGGGGAACTTGTCGGACCACTGATTGAATTCTGGACTGTTATCGACCATAGTTTGTGCAGACATCGCGTTGCAACTATTATTTACTTCGAGGCGCACAAATGCAGGTCCCTATTGGTGTTTTGCAGACTTGGTTTGAGCGCAGTTGTGATTTACAGATTTGTCCAGTTACCGGCGGACTGTCCAGTTCCCGAGTTTGGCGAGTCGTTTCGCCGAAGGGGACATTTTGCCTTAAGGCATGGCCAATCGATGCGGGTCGGATTCAGCGATTAGCGGACATTCACGGCAAGCTGCGCGAATTGCAAGTCAACGGCATCCACTACGTGCCACAAGTTCTTACAACGGTTGACGGCGCAACTTGGCTTCAGACGACTAACCATCTCTGGGAAGTATACTCTTGGATGCCTGGACACTTTGCCCAGTCCTCTAGCGACGCTGAGAAGCTTCTTCCCAGAGCCGTCAGTGCCGTCGCTCGCATCCACGATGTCTGGCAGCGGAACTCCAGCTACCTGGGAGCGTCGCCAGGAGTCGCACAACGCATTCAAAGTCTGCAACAAATTTTTCATTGCCACCCTCAACTAGTCAACTCGCAGGCTGGCTGTCAAACGCTCGAGCGATTGGCCGAGCGAACGTTGAATTATCTTCATCAGCATGGCCGCAGCTTGATCGTGCAGTTGATGGATTTGATGATGCCCACCACAGTTCACTTTGCGATTCGAGACCTGCACTATGAACACATTCTATACTTTGATGGGCAAGTCAGTGGCATCATCGACTTTGGAGCTGCCAAGGAAGACGAACCGCTTATGGATCTAGTACGTCTTGCGGGCAGTGCGGCTCCGCTGAACCGCGAGGCTCGTTACCAGGCGCTGAATAGGTACCTCCACCAACGTCGCAGTCTAGAGACTTCGGCTATTCCAAGCAGCTACGATCTACCCGGGGCCCAAGATGAAGAGATCCACCATCGGTTTGCAATTTTGGACCAGGCTTCAACGCTCATTTCCGCACTCAACTGGTGGCAATGGCTGGTCGTAGAAGCTCGTCAGTTTCATGCTCCTCAAGAAAGGTTGATCGCTCGTTGGCAAAACCTTGTCGGACGACTGGAATGTGGACAGTGGTAACCGAAGCATGCCACTAGGCTAAGCAGAAGGCGGTTCGGACGTTTTCTAAAACATAGCGAATCCCAAAACGTAGCTAGGCATTAGAAGAATCCATTTAACCATTTACTATCGAAACCGGGTGGCTGTGGTCGAGCCCCAGCGAGCCCACATCGCGACTCTGCTGGCTCGCTGGGGCTCGTTCACAGCCACCCAGGCGTTCACCAACCTATCTTCCTGGATTTCCCGGGTTGGGTGATGCAGCTTCAGACGAAGAGGCGGCTTCGGCAGCATCTTTGTCGTCTCTGAACGAGTACATTCGGTACAACATTTGATCGTCTAGGCTGTTCGAAAAAATGAGTGAACCGTCAGATCGAATGGCCATGGCTTCGACCGCAGTGGACATTGGGTCGTCTTTGCGGTCGCCGGCCAAAGGCGTTCCGCCACGATAATCGATCAATAGGACGCCAGGTGCTACAGCAGCTTCGACGCGTTTAACAACTTTTGTCGTCGGAACCACAAAGTCGCGATCGGCCTTCGGCGAGCCCAACACGACACCGCGCAGTAGCCCTTCCAGTTCAGCGGCCAATACGACGCTGGGTGGATTAGTTACCAATTGAGTAACCACCGCTTTAACGCCCTTAGTATCGATGTCTCCAATAAAGAACTCGACCGGCTGCGTAACAAAAACTGGCTGACTTGGATCGCTCCATGGAGTTTTCCGAACGCTTCGGAGTTTGAATTTATTCTCTTTCTTGGCAATCTCAATCTCTTTGTCTTCTTTCTGTCGCAGCGCGGCAATGCGTTCCAGCACTTCACCTTCAAGCTGATCAGGAGTTGGGGCTGGAAAATAGGGCGGTCTATTCCGATTCTCTGTTTGATCGGCGTAGTCTTGGTTTTCAGGGTAATTCGGGTCTCGCATGGCAATTTGGATACGGTAGCGAAACTTCTTTCCGCGACTCCCGCTATCTAAAAAGTCGTAGGCTCGCACCATCTTGAATTCGGGCGGCTGAACCCCAGTCTCTGAGCCGAGGCCTTCGCCGCCGTACCCGGACATGCCTTCCCCGCCGCCACCAAAACTAAATCCACGCGATCCTTCCCCACCGTCCATCGCTCGGTTACCGTAATCCGACATGCCACTTGCCATCCCTGAGCCGCTGCCGAAACCTCCTGAGCCTTCAGCGCCAAATCCACCACCTAAACTCGCGCTGTCCGTTCCAGCAACAAATTCGTTGTCTTGATCTGCCTGAGACTTCTTGGGACGCTGGCCGACCGAACGGACCACTCGTGGATTCCAAATCCAGTCAATCTTGGGATGTTTGGCAATGTCTCGATAGTCGCGAATCAACAGAGGTGGGATAGGTGCCGTCAAACCAGGCAGGTAGGCTCTCGGGTCGATTACGTCTGGGAGAGGTGGAGTCAGGCTGCCTTCCGCATTGCGAGTTGCCCACTTCAATTTGATTGGGAGGTCCCGCATATCAATTCCACGGATGATGGTTTTCCAAAGTTCTTCGGTGATCTCCTGGTTCTTGGCATTGGTCACATCTGCGCGTTGAATTTCGAAAGTCAAATAGGTTGGGTAGTCGCGACCAGCTAGGTAGGTTCCAGAGCTATAGATGGCTCGCTGGAATTCTTCGACCTGTTTGGCGTGCGGAATCAGCGCAGTAATGACATTAAAAGAAACTGGGCGAGAACCAAGTCGGTAGCTAGGTCCTGCGTTATCGTTCAGTCCTCCTTCACCCGTTGGATTGCTTGAGCCAAAGCCGGCACCGCTCCGACCGCCCATGCCTCCTGCCATCCTTCCCCCCGTCCCACCCGAGTCAATCGCACCGGCCCCAAGTCCACTTTGAATTTGGACTCCCAAATCGTACTCAGCCTTAAGTACTCGAACATTGGTCGGCCTGGTCTGATCGACGCCCTCCTCACCGGGTCTTGGATTGCGATTGGGCTTGGGCCTAACCACCTTCTTACCAGGAGCCGGAGCATCGACATACTGTTCATAAGGATCCTTACGATTGGCGTCGGTCATTTTTTCCGAAGTTGCCAAGGCCCCAAAAACATTGCGAACATGCACCTCAATGGGCGCAAAAATCTCCGGATCGCTGCGTTTGCCGTACAATTCACGCACTGTGGAAGGTTCCAATCGACCCATTGCATAATCAGTCGCTTCCACGGGTGTTCGTGCCGCTTTGGAATCGGTATGAAACTGATGGCGAGTGTACTGCTGGACGTTTGGTAGAATCTGATCCCAATGGTTTTCCGTCTTGACTTTCGTAAGCAGCTCCTGAGCCTGACGACTGAGCGCTTCGGGCGTTCGATTACTGGGCAAAGCTTCTGTAGTCAAGCTACGATAGAATAAAAACCCCGCCAAGCCGACGATCAATCCCAGCAACATTTTCTCGAAGTGCTGTACAAAAACATTGGGCGCAGCTTTAGCCGTCACACGCTTGATCTTTGCAGACGATTTCTTCGACTTCGACTTAGATGGTCCACTGGGCGCGGGTGCTGCCGAATCACTAGGTTTCTTTTTGCCAAACATCTTATAGTTACTCCCGACGAAATTAAATGCGTCAGTCAGATCTTCAAATCAAAAGCTTGAATTTTGGACTAATTTCAGTTGCGGAATACCGACTCCAACGAATCACAAAATTAACTGCGCAGCTTACTGTGCAGTTGGTTGAGCCTCTTCAGGTTGTTCGGTTGCTGCTGGAGCATCTCCATTGGCTGGTGGCGAAGCAGTCGAGTCTGCTGCTGGCGGAGAGGCCGAAGACGCTGGTTCAGCGGGCGAATCTGTTGCGGGCGGCTCACCGCCATCTGTCACCTCGACAGTTTCAGTTACTTCAGTGTCTCCATCTACCTTATTCAGTGCCAATCGATCGATGTTGACCGGATAAAAAAGGTAGACTATTCCATAAACTTCCAGTTTAATCTCTTTAGCAGAGCGAATGGAACCTTGAGCGCCAGGAGTCCAGCCAGAGCCACTGCCGCTCATTCCCGGATTCATCGGTGAGTCCATTGCCATGCCCTCTTCGCCACGGCTGGACATTGTGCTGCCCATACTCATTCCGCTGAAACCGCTGCTGGAACTGCCCGTCGATGATGCTGGGTTGGTATCGCCTATTCGAACTTGGCGCACTTCAAGCATCATGCCTTCGTTGCCACAATTTGCCAGGAAGACTGGGATTCGCAACGGATCGACGCTCAGCCGCATTCTTACAGGCACTCGCTTGGCGACCGCAAAATAGGCATCTTCCGGCTCGGGTTCTGGACTTGAGACCTTGCTGCGAAGGTCTTCACCAGAGATAGGTGTGAAGTCACGGTCTACATATCGCCGGTTAGCCGGATCTCGAACCGGTGGACCACCACCCTCGACGCTTGGGTCTCCACCAGACATGCCGCCAGTCGCGTCGCCATAAGCTCCAGAGCCTTCCGCATCGAGCATGTCGCTGCCCATGCCGCCCGATCCCATCCCGTCGCCTAACATTCCTCCGTCACCCATAGCTCCGTCACCCATACCCCCGCCATCCGTCTCGCCTACATTTGTATTTTGCATCATGACGATGTCGCCAGCGTTGCCCATCGCTGACTTACCGATACGAATGAATTCGATCTCCTTGATGGAAGCTTGAACGTTAGCTGCTGCCGGGCGACCGGTTTTGGGTACGATGTTGGTGCGAGCGATGATGTTCAGGAGACTCTCCAGAATCCAGATGTTTTCCTGAGTGTACAGGATCTCATACATGGTAGGCTTGGCATTGGCTGGCCACATGCGGATCGAATTCAACAACTCTGTTTGACTTGCCGGTGGCCAGCGTACGATGTCCTTTGAAGCACTGGATGAATTTACGTTGTCACTAGAGGTAGAACTGCCAAATCCGCCTCTGTCACCACCTCCCATACCCAGCCCCGAGCCTGGAATTAGAGCCGAGCCAGAAGTACTTGGATCCTTGCCCCACTGAACTCCAATCTTCTCTGCCAGTTTGGGCATCTGACGATCGAAGTGGTTTCGGAAACTATCTTTTTCAGATTCGGACAACTCTCGTGGCTCTTCAGGAAATGTCAGCTTCGTTTCAACTGGATAATACTTCTCCATTTTGGCAACCAAACGAGGCAACCCCAGGTCGGGCCACCTCAAATACTGAGCCTGACGTTGATATTGCTCCTCCCAAGCTTTCTGCACATCCTCCGACATCGACTGGATGATGCGATTCATCTCCTCCTGAGAGCTTTCATTGGGGTGCGAACTTGCAACGCCGCTCACCTGATCCAAGGCGGAGTATTTACCTTTGATGGCAGTCTCTTGTGCTGAGTACAGCTTCTGCAGTTGAGATTGAGCCATATACCAGGCAAGTGTGCCAAACAGAATGGACATGCCAATAATGATCCAAAATCGATGTTTGGCAGCCTGCGACAAAAATTCTTTGATTTGGTTCATACGTGCAACAAATCGCTGTTCAAAAGAGCTGTTGACGAAAAAGTAATTCGGTTAAGTCAAAAACCGGCAATTTTCCCTAATGGATTTTGCAGATCGAATTGATATTTACAGGCTGGAAGCCTATGCCACACAAGTGCGATTGAAGCCTAAACCACTTCTTATTGCTCTGTCGCAGCCAAGTCTTCGCCGCTCTCTTCAGCCTGGGCAGCCTCTTGAGCAGCAGCCTCTTCGGCCGCCTTGCGACGCGCCTCCAGCCGCGCGGACATGGGCTGCTCGCGCCATACAAACTGCAGTTGAAACTCGTACTTGGGTGCCTCGAACCACTGTGGGTTGTTCGGATCTTGCTTCTTTAGGTCTACAGTTCCGCCCATCCCTTCGCCCGCACCGCGATCACCACCCATACCCAAACTCATCGGCCTAGTGCCTGATGGTGAAGCCCCGCCTTCTACCGCCCCAAGTTCAGGCTGCTTGTAGTCAGGATTGGGAATGACAAAATCTTGATTCTTTGTACCATCGGCAACGATAAATGGTCGGGTGATTCCGAGTTCGGCAAACGTAAACTCCACTTCCTCCACTTGACCGGCCTGATTGATTACAGGCAATTTTGCCGAGCCCGTCTCCAGACGATTGATTAGTCGCTTCAGAACAAAACCTTGCCATTCATCGTCGGTGGTTCGATAACCCTTCGATCCCTGACGATCATCGTTATGAAAGTGGTATCCATCCAACTGGAATACCCAGCCTGCATCACCACTCTCGGACTCCTCGGAACCGCCTGATGTGTCGGTTGAGTAATCCGACGAGTAATCCGATTCTGAATCATCAACGGCAGCATCCTCTTCAGTTCCATCGTCTCCTGCGGCGGCAGCAGGTCCTTCCTCCTTGTGTTGCCCTAACAAGACCAGCCGACTCCGTTTGTCTTCGTCGTACATCTGCTGAGAACTTGACAAGTAGCCGGACAGGTCCTTGAAGTATTTGGAGTCCACCTTCGTAATAAAAACGGTTTCCCTTTCGTTAAAAGGAACTTTCATTGGGTCTAGCAATGCCGCCGGATCTTGGTCGGTGGGTCTATCCAGAGCTTGTGATACGGCCTTCATGATCTCCAGCCACAGAAGCCGGCGATCGCGGCTGCCACTGACTTCCTGACCAATTTTATTCAGCAGTTCAATCTGTTTTAGCTGCTTGCCATCTTCTTCAATCAACGAATCGCTTTCACTCTTCGTCTGATCCGCACTGGACATGGCGGATTTCCAGTAGTTCTCATGTACCCTCTTGTAACTGCTGCCGGCCGGCAGCAGACTGACGGTCATGCCGATCAGCAACGTAGCCGCTGCCGCAACGATCCAGGGTTTCTTGGCTCGCATCAGTCGTTCGTTCAGGACATCATGCGGAACCAGATCGGTGTATAGGGCGCTCTTATCCAGTCCCTGCAAACACAAACCGTAGACGGGTGCGAACGAGACCGCATGGTCCTTGAAAGCCGGTGCAGACGTTACTTCATCGCCAGACAGCCGCTGGAAGGACTCCATGACCTTCACTTCCAGCGATAGTTGCTTGCTCAAGTAAGGTGCCAAGCCCGGAAGCTTGACCGTATTGCCCAGCATCAAAATAGAACCAATCTCCTCTTTCTTGTGCAAGCTTCGAAAGAAGCCGATCGAGCGTTGGACCTCCGTCACCAGGTCATTAAACACCGGTCGCATAGCCTGAAACACCAACTTGGGATCGTCAGCCTCCATGGCATTGCGCTTTAGGTGTTCAGCTTTGGCAAAGGTCAGTTTCAAGTCTTTGACCAGTTGGCGAGTGAAATGATTTCCACCCAGCGGCACACTGCGCTGCCACAAACGATATCCGTTGGTCACAATCAAATCGGTAGCGTCGGTGCCCATCGCCAGCACCAGTACGGACTTTGGCGGATGCTCGGCATCGTAATCCCCAGTCTGTCCCTGCAACAATTCCTGATCGTGAGTGACCGCGTTGTAGATGGCCAGTGGAGCCAACTGTAACATGTCCACTTCGATATCCACATCTTGCAATGGCCTGAGCACGCGCTGCACCACATCGCGCTTCATCGCGAATAGTCCGATTTCGCTTTCCAGTGCGAAGCCGTTTTCCACCTTGCCGCCGGGCATCAACTGGTAATCCCACGAGACCTCCTTGAGATCGAATGGGATCTGTTGCCGAGCTTCATACTTAACGATGTCCCCCATCTTCTTGAGTTCCACCGGTGGCGGCTTGAAGAATTTGGCTAGACCGTTCTGGCCGGGAACCGTCAAGGCGATCTTTGAGTTTTTTAAGTCATTACGGCCTACAAAAGTCTGAAGAGCCTCGCGAATCATCGACTCGGGCTCTGCGTCCTGCTGCGACAGCAGTTTTGGGTATTCGATATAGTCAAATGCGTCGGCAATCACCTGGTCGCCAGACACGCGACAACGCAGTGCCTTCAGTGCACTTTGACCTAATTCGATTCCCCAAACGGAAGCGGTTTTCGCCATGGATCGACTTTCTCGTGCCCCGTCTTGGGGCGGTCTATTTTGCCCTGGCAGTTAACCGGTCTAAGATGACGTGCCACTGTCGCCCTAGTGCCGGATTCCGGGACATATTTGCAGATAAGTTTCAGATAAGGTTGCCTGGTTGGCCCTGTCCAAGCAAAATTATAGAATCTCTACATTAACAAAGAGATTCCCGCCTAACTATCACTTTATCGAGTCACCCCCTGGAATGTCAAACTGCGGGCGGTTAACTTTGCTGATTTTAACGCTTTTTCCCTGGCCCTGGCTGCCCAGGTCGGAGGCCCAGCCGTGAAATACTCAAACTGCAAACGATCGGATTGGCAGGCTGATTCATTAAAAAAAGCGTTTTTGGGTCGGTTATCGCTCCTGGTTGTGCTAGCCGTGACGGTCGTCCACGCCTCGGTCGTGGCCTCTGAGCCGACCCAGTCGCCCGAGAATCTGCTACAAGAATTGGTCAGCCAGCGGGCTGAACTGACGCAGCGGCATCTTTGCGGAGTGGCTCATGGAACGCTAATTGGCTGGGCTCAGACGGCGGGCGAGTCCCAGCCGCAGCAGGTCCAGCAGTCCCAGGTTGTGTTGGTGGTCGACGAGCCGCGTTACTGCATTCAGATTCTGCAAACCGATCCGCCAGACAGCCCCAACGCTGGACAACGACTCGAGGTTGTCTTGTACGATGGGCAGACGATCTACACGTTCTCCAGCCACGGTAATTCCCGTCGCGGTGGGATCTACTTCGACTTTGCTCAGGCGTCCGTATTGCGTTCCGCAGGCTATCCCTTTTCTACTGTGCTGAGATATTGGGATGATGCGCTGAACCTTAAAGAAGTGGACGCCGCAGCGCTTCGGCGCCGTGGCCTGGAAAGCGGTGGAACGATGTTGGTCGAGGATCGACACACCTACCATCGCCAAATCTTCTTAAGCCCGGAAAACGATTACGCAGTCCAACGAGTGGCGCTGCGTCATCCCAATGCGACAGCCGCTTTCCGTGAGCACTGGTTAACCTGGGCGCAGGCGGACGAAACCAAATATGTACGCAACTACGTCGTTCGCTATCGTTACGCGACTCGTGAACCGCCCGCCGGACAGGTGGTGGCTCGGCAGTTCGAGATCGACATCCAGCAGTTTACGCCTCGCCAGCAAATTGAAAACAACATGCTCAGCGTAGTCGGCCTTGGCATCCCGGCTGGCACCCGCTTTATCGACTACCGCCGCAACGTGAGCGGCAGGCGCGTCCAAGTGGAATGGGACGGCAGCCAGTTTGTCGACCTGACCGACCCAAAGTGACCATCAATAAAGATTCAAAGCGCCACCTGCGTTCGGCCTACTTCGCATGTATAGCTTTCATGGCTCAAATCGGCTCAACACCGATTTACAGTCGTAGAGGTGAACAGGTAAGATAACCCAAAAGCAATAACGACAGGCGGCTGAGTAGTCGACAGAGTACTGGTGAGCGAAGCAATCCCCCTAAAGCAAGCCGAGTGCCAGATGCCTGCATTCTCAAAAACTTTCAGCCATAAACGATTAGCGATAAGCTATTAGGTATAAGCTTTATTACCAAAAGCCGATCTTAGAACCCTCTCCACCGGCTTTGCGGGGGAGAGGGCAGGGTGAGGGGGCGACTAGATTTCGGATCGGCTTCAAGCGAAATACATCAGCCGACGGTAGGTCCGACAGACAGGTGGCTGGTGAGAGAAACTCGGTAAAAGGTAGGTTAGCCTGGATCAACCAAACTGCCGCCGGGCTAAGCCTTGATTTGTTCTGCTCGTTCATTGGATTGACGAGATCGAATAGGAGAAACCGTTTTGTCGAAACTCTAGTGTATCGAGACCAGATGCGTTCCAAAATAGTATAGCAATCTGCTCCTTGTCCTCATATGCACGCTCCGCAAACTCGAGCGTACAAATCGCTTCCCATTTTGTTTGCGGTTTCTCAGTATCGAGTTCATTTGGCAATCCGTCTTTGATTGCTACGATTTCAATCAATTCTGGCTTCCCGTGGGCGATGCCATCGCGAGCCTGAAACAGTGCAGTCAGCGTCTGGAAAGGCCGTTTCCCGGAATCCATTTCCACGTTCAGATGCGTCGCCAGAATCTCAAGCTTGTTCTCGTGCGGCAATCGTTCTATGGCCGACCAAAATGGTAGAACAAGGAATCCAATGTGATTAAGAAATGCTTCGAACTTGAACGCAGCCATGATTACAGATGCAAGCGTTTCGTAGTGGTAGCCAGGACGACGCTCTTCGGCGTTCTCTAAGAGTACTCCATTCCCGTGCGATAATTCGGCAAAGACGTTAACGTGTCGCGGTGATCTTTGATCTTGCGTTGCTTATCATCCCCAATTTCCTTGCTACAAACCTGGACACTGACACGTGGTATTGGGTTCACTTGTTGAGCAGAACGATTGAATTCACCGAGCCGACGAGATAGAGCTTCCATCTGATTGCGGCCGACCTTCGGCTTCGGTGCAATTCTTTGGTACGCCCGTCATGGGCATGATGTAATGGGGTGCCACTCCCTTGGGAGCCAGTCCCCTGTACGAATTTGGGAAACTTGAATGAATAGCTTAACAGTTACGAGTTTAGGTGTCAAAGTACGAAA
>JBIIJD010000027.1:0-60980 GCA_044234105.1 Aureliella sp.
CGGCCGTTTGCTCTTGGACAGTTGCAAGACCACTATGCCGCTGCTACAGCCATTGATATCAATACTAGTTGGTTCGCTGGTATTTTTTTATTGTCCGTTTGCCTAAATCAAAAAACATCAATAACAAACGATATATTTCCTGACCATATTCCCATTGCCGGTGCCTGTGTGGCTGCTCCCTGCAGCAAGCGGTTGAAATAGGGCTCCAGCGGGCCATCTCAGATGCGACAAAAGTGGCTGGCGCTCCTAGGCCGCTGGCTATTGCCTAATTCCCGGGTAGTTCAGGTAAACTGCACATGGAGTGTGCCTGCTATTTCGGCATTCTGAATGCTTACATTGATTGGCAAGATAGGCGTTGGAGGTGGGCTGTGTCGCTTGTATGGAAAGTTCTCACCTTTCCGTTGGTAACGAATCGATCAATTGTTCCGTACCAACGTAACGGTGATTTCTCGCAAGGCAAGGAGCGTGTTCGCCATGAATGGCTATAAATTGCTTTTGGCACTATTGGGAGCGACTTCTGCTGGCATGGTTCAAGCCGGAGATTGTGACACCTGCCAGGTCCCTAACCGCCCGGCAAGTACTTGTGCTTGCTGTGACGATTCGGGCCTGCTGGATGTGATCGATCAAGTTGCTGGTCGCGTCCATTCCGAGCTGCGAGTCCTGTCCGGATCACGAAGTTTTGGCAAGAGCCATCTGCTTTGTGATCACGGATGTGACATTCTGGTTGGTCATGAAGCGGTGCATGCCCATGACACCTTTGATTGTCCCAACTGTCATGATGGCGGCGGAGCTGATGCGGTTGAAACGACAGTGATAGACGATGGGACGGGGCAATCCACGGCACCATCTTCGTCGACACCAGTTAGACCGCCTAGTCGACTTAGAAGCGTACCTGCGCCTGGAGCTGTCCCCGACGAACAGGCCGATCCATTCGTGGACGAACCTCGCACCAGCGGACGCACGATTCCAGGACGCACGATCGAGTACCAGCGGAAGAGCCCCGTACGGACCCAGTACGGTCAGCGCTATAACACCCAGGCGCAGAATACGTCCACTGCCGACTACTGGGCAGGCAGTGAACAGGAAAAGGTGACTAAGGCAAAATCAGTTAAAACAGTGGCTGCTGAGCCCGCAACGGTCGAAGATGACTTTCAAAACGCCTATCGTCGGCGAGTAGTTGATCAGGGTTCTGCGTCGGAAACGGACGTGGTAACTTCAGAATCCGATTCGCCGGAACATTCCATTCTTGAGCCACTTCCGACCAAAAATGCTGCTGTACAACCGTTGAACCGAGCCTCAAAGGAAACGCTTTCAGCTTCCAGCCAGTTCCACAATCCGCTAAGACCATAGCGATCGGCAAATCCCGCTAGCCGATTTCCCGCACGGCACCGAAGGTTTTACTCCTTGACCTTCGGTGCCGTTTTTTCGCTTTAAGGTAAGCGCCAGTTGAAGAGGTGCAGGTCGCTAAAATCGCCAAACGGTTCGAAATGTAGCTGCCGTCGCCAGGTCAGCAGTAGTCCTATCGTCTTGGGACGGTGGTTACTGACCTATTCGTCTAAGTCTAGTTCGCGTCTGGCAATCGTAGCAGTCTGGCTGCATTGGACGATAACAAGCGTTTACGCAATTCTATATCCAAACTTAGGCTATGGCTTAACCATCCATCTGCATCGCGTAGGCTGCTGGCCGCCCCAACGAAGTGCTGGCCCGAGGCATCCCAAGCAGCTTTGTCCTGCCCAACACGAACGGTTCGATGTCCAAGCTGATATTCGCCCGGTCCCAAGCCAGTTGCGCTGATCGCATCGGAGACAACACAGATCCGCTGATGGTCCACCCAGTCCAGTAGGTTACGAAACAGCAATTCGGGCACATGAAAACTGTCCGCGATCAGCGTGAAGTTCAGTTGTTGCCGCAGTCGCATCGCTCGATAGATGATGTTGTCGTGCCGATCCATCAAGCGAGGGCATCCATTACCTAGATGGGTGAACATGCTCAGCCCGGCATCCATGCATCGCTGCAAATCGATCAAACTTGCGTCGGTATGACCGGCGGCAACCAGGCAGCCTCTGTCAGTACACAGCTTGGTCAGCAAGCCAGCACTGTCTATTTCTGGAGCAAGCGTCACCAAGCGAGCGAACCCCTGGCAGGCGTCCAATAGTTTCTCTAGCGGCTCAATCGATCCAGCCAAAGCATGCTCAGGAGGATGCGCGCCGATGTAGCCATTGGTAGGATTCAAAAAAGGCCCTTCGATGTGAAGCCCAGTAAACAGTTGACCAGCCAGTGCATCCTCGGAAATTAGCTGGACCAAGTTGGAGATGCAGCGGCACATCTGTGATAGTTCTGCGGTGATGACCGTGGGTAACGCCGCTTTCACACCGTCGCTATGCAGAGCCTGAACCGCAATTCGTAACTGGTCTTGCGTCGTATTGGGGTCGTTAAAGTCGACTCCCATAAAGCCATTGATCTGAAGGTCAACATAACCGCACTGCACAAGCTCCATAGAAGATTTCCAGAATAACAAAGATGATTCGATATTACAGAATTTTAAAAGTATACCTGATTAACTCTTGTCAGGTCAGTCGGCAAAAAGATGTACGTAGAAAGATGAAGAGAGGAGACATATTTTGCCGGACATTTTTCTGCCGGAAAGAAGTGTTTTGTTCAGGTACTAGGTCAGGCGGCAAAAAGATGCGCGGAGAAAGATGGAGATTGAGGTTGTTCATAATTGAGGCGGAGTCAGAAGATGGTTTTGAATGTCAACTGTCTATGAGTGATGTTGACCCAGTGAATGGCTTTCAAAGAGGTGTGCTGAAGCAATCGATGGGCATGCAACTCAAATGCCTCCAATCTGTCTGGGAAGGCAGTTACCTTGAATGCGATGCTTGGAGCTAATAACCGCATTTTCTGATCGTGCAAATGCCCTTTAGTTCCGTAAACCGCAATGTTCAGCAAGACTCTGGCTTCGCCACCCAAAAAGTGAGTTAACGCTTCCTCGTAAAGAGTGGTCTCCAGGCCAGCGCCCCAGTCCCGAATCATGCTCATTAGTTGATCGTCTGACTGCGATGTCGAGCAACGATGCTCTCGGCAGCCTTGAATTCAAAAATGCCTTGCTTGTACGCCAAAACATCCAGTCTGTAAACTTTCCTGAAGCTTCCGTAGGTAACTGTCACAGGTAACTCTAGTTCTAAGCCCGGCATTCTGCTGGCAAGTTCTCGCTTGTAAACGGCCTCATCAAAAAACCGGCCAAATTCATTGTGGATGTGGTACACATGGTTCATCACCTCATAAGCAATCTCTCCAAATTCCACTTGGCTCGGGCGGATCGTTTCGGTGGTACACTCGATAGGCATCGTCATTGGACTCCTTAAAGCGGCAAAAAATGTGTGGTGAAAGATGAAGAGAGAAGACATATTTTGCCGGGCATTTTTCTGCCGGAAAGAAGTAATCAGTTCAGGTTCTAGGTCAGTCGGCAAAAAGATGTGCGGCAAAAGATCAAGAAGAGGAGATATTTTGCCGGACATGTTTCTGCCGAGAAGAAGTGTGTTGTTTAGGTTATAGTTTGGGCGGCAAATGGAATTGCGGAGGTTTACGAGACGGCTTTGAGTTACAATACTGGACTGTCGGTTACCGGTAGTAGGCTCCAGTAAATGAGGTCCAGTGGGGAAATGCGGCAAGTTTTATGTCAAGCGTGTCATCGCATCGGAAGCTGGGGCTCGCTGACGGGAATCAGTTTGATATTGCAGTTCGCGGTCCAAGCTGAAGATTCTGTCCAGTTCAATCGCGAGATACGACCAATTTTGGCTGACAATTGTTTTCACTGTCATGGACCGGACGAGCGTTCTCGTCAAGCCAATTTGAGACTAGACGTTCCTAATTCGACTCAACAAAACTCCGTAATCTCACCGGAAGATCCAGATCAAAGCGAACTTTATCGTCGCCTGGTTACTGAGGACGACGACCTGCGCATGCCGCCAGCAAGTTCCCACAAACACCTTAGTCAGGAGCAGATCGCTATGATCAAATCCTGGATACAACAGGGGGCTCCCTACGAGACGCATTGGTCGCTCAAACCGCTTCGCCAATCGGATCTGGATATTAGCATAGATGGTGTCACAAACGGAGATATTTCCGGTTCTGCCCAAAGCGGGGACACCGCTCAGATCTTTGACAAAAAATCAATCCCAAGAACAGTCAGTCAAGTTATCGACAGTTGGATTGATCTACAACATACGCAGAAGCAGTTGGTTGCCTCGCCACCGGCGGATCGAGTGACCTTGCTTCGTCGCTTGTGGTTCGATGTCGTGGGACTGCCACCATCGCGCGATGATATGAATTCTTTCCTGAAAGATTCGTCGCAGGAAGCTTACGCTGGTCAGGTGGATCAACTACTAGCATCGCCTCACTTCGGTGAGCGGATGGCGATCTGGTGGTTGGATCTGGTTCGCTTTGCCGATTCGGTTGGTTATCATGGGGATCAAGAAGTTAGCGTGTGGCCCTATCGAAATTATGTCATTGATTCGTTTAACCAGAACAAGCCATGGGACCAATTCACTGTTGAACAATTGGCCGGGGACCTGTTGCCCCAGGCCAGCGACCAGACTCGTATCGCTTCAGGCTACAATCGTTTGGGCATGATGAGCGCCGAAGGGGGTGTGCAAGACAAGGAGTATCTTGCGAAATACATCGCCGAAAGGGTGCGCAATGTATCAGGCACATGGCTGGGGCTGACCATGGGCTGTTGTGAATGTCATGACCACAAGTTCGATTCATTCACTAGCCGCGAATTCTACCAAATGGAAGCCTTTTTTGCGGACGTCAAAGAACGTGGGCTCTATGCTGGTGCAAACGCCGACGGTAATTGGGGACCCCATTTGCAAACCCCCAGTCCCCAGCAAGTCCAGCAGCTAGCGCAGCTCAATCAGGCTCGCGCGGATATCCAGGCCAAGAAGGAACAGCAGCGTCAGGCAGCGCAATCGCAATGGGAGCGGCAGATTGACCACTGGCAAACACTGATACCGCTCATCGCAAGGTCAGAAGCGGGAAGCCAATTGACGATACAAGATGATCATTCGGTGCTGGCATCGGGTCAAGCAGCGTTGACAGATACCTACGAGGTTAGTTTTTTACGCTTGCCCGAAAATACCACCGCATTAAAGCTTCAGGTACTCCCGGATGAATCGCTTCCCAAACGAGGGCCTGGTCGAGCTGCCAACGGAAACTTTGTGTTGACCGAAGTGGAGGCCGCAGTTGAATTGCAGTCTGAATCACCGGCAACATCAAACGAGACAGTTGACCAAACCGCAGCAGGCACCAAAGATCAAGGTGCGCAGCCGCTGCAAGAAGCCATTCGCCAGGTGAAGCTGGTGGCCGCAGCGGCCAGCGTCGAGCAGACCGAAAGCATCGAAGGCAATCCCTACCAACGCTGGTCCATCGCCGCCACGATTGACCAAGATGCCAAAGGATCGCAGTGGGGCTGGGCCGTTCTACCGGAAGCGGGTCGGGCCAACGAGGCCGTGTTTCGTTTTGAGTCGCCATTGACCCTGAAGGAAGGTCAGTTGCTGAAGATTCGACTGGTTCAAAAACATGAACAATCTCAACATTTGCTAGGGCATTTTCGAATGTTGGCGTCCGCTGAGTCGCTCGATCCCGAGGAGATGGTACACACACGAATGCTGGCTCGAGCCCTTCAACGATCTCCCGAGCAGCGTACAGCTCGCCAGCAAGAGATCATCAGTCAGCATTTCTTGGCAAAGGCCAGCCAGCTTCAGCCACTGCGAGATCAACAAGCAACCGTCGATTCGTCGATTGCCAAACTGAATTCAGAGATTCCAACGACGCTGATAACTCAGTCAGTTCCGCCGCGCGAGATTCGTGTGTTGCCGCGTGGCAACTGGCTAGATGACAGTGGTGAAATCGTCATGCCAGCTTTCCCAGCGGCAATTCATGTGCCGTCCTTTTCATTGCCTACGGATCGGCGGATGACACGTTTGGATTTGGCTCAATGGCTAGTTGCTCCGGATCACCCGGTTACCGCTCGCGTGTTGACCAATCGATTATGGAAGCTGTACTTTGGAGCCGGATTGTCTCGCAAATTGGATGATGTGGGCGCTCAAGGTGAACCGCCGACTCATCCCGAGTTGTTGGATTACTTGTCCCAGCAGTTGATCCAGTCAGGCTGGAACATCAAGCAGTTGATACGCAGCATGCTGCTGACTAGAGCTTATCAGCGATCGAGTCTTGCAACGGCAGAGCACCTAGAAATCGACCTAACGAATCGTTTGTTGGCGCGGCAAGCTAGATTTCGATTGGACGCTGAACTGGTCCGCGATAATGCGTTGGCGGTAAGCGGACTGTTGAATCGACAGATTGGCGGTCGCAGCGTCAAGCCTTATCAGCCAGCGGGTTATTGGGACTATTTGAACTTCCCTACACGACAGTGGAAAGACGATGCTGGCGATCAGCTTTATCGTCGCGGTCTGTACACTCACTGGCAACGACAATACCTTCACCCAAGTCTACTGGCCTTCGATGCGCCCAATCGTGAGGAGTGTACGGCGGATCGCCCTCGCTCCAATACGCCGCTGCAGTCCTTGGCGCTGCTGAATGACCCGACCTACATCGAGGCTGCTCGTGTGTTGGCTGCTCGAGCGATGACTGAGTCTGTCGACAATGACCAAGATCGAATTGTTTGGCTGTTTAGTGAAGTTCTTTCGCGCGAGCCGTTGGCCAGTGAGCGGCAACTGCTCGGGTCGCTTCTGGAATCTGCCAGATTGGAATACCGCGATAATCCGAGTGCTGCGGAGGAGTTGCTGGCCGTGGGAAATGCACCGCGTACCGATCACAATTCACAGCAGTTAGCCGCTTGGTGTTCGGTGACTCGGACGCTGCTGAATTTGCACGAATTTGTTACTCGCAATTGACAAACCGGTAAGACTACCGGCATGAACGGTCACGAAACGATTTAGCCTATTTCAACCAAGTTCTTAAGAAGTAAGACGATGTATCACTTGCCAATGGACATTGCACGAAGAACCTTTTTGTGTCGTTCGGGAATCAATTTAGGAGCCATGGCGGCTACCAGTTTGCTGCAGCCAAATCAGTCAAAGGCCACGCAGCCAGCTCAATCGGGCGATGGCAGTCAAGGCCATCGCTGGAAAGGTGTTGTGCAACCACCTCATTTTTCACCTCGGGCACGCCGGATTATATGGCTTTACATGGCGGGCGGCATGACGCATTTGGATACTTTTGATTACAAACCCAAATTGGCTCAGTTGCATGGTCAACCGATGCCAGAATCGGTGACTCGCGGTCAGCAAATCGCGCAGCTTCAAGGCGCTCAACTGAACTGTTTTGGTCCGCAGCATGCCTTTAAGAAGTGGGGACAGTCTGGCCAAAGCATTTCGGAGATTTGGCCGCTGTTGGCTGAGCGGTGTGCGGACGACTTGTGTATCGTTCGCTCGTTACATACAGATGCCATCAATCACGATCCTGCGCATACATTTATGAATACCGGCTCGATGATTTCAGGACGTCCCGCCATGGGATCTTGGCTGTCCTACGGATTGGGATCTGAAGCTGACAACTTGCCTGGATTTGTGGTCATGGTGTCAACTGGCAAGTTTGGTCAAAAGCAACCGATTGCTGCCAGACAGTGGCATTCGGGATTTCTGCCGGGCCAGTTTCAGGGAGTTGAGTTTCGTTCGACCGGAGATCCGGTTCTTTACGTTCGGCCACCACGAGGAGTGTCCCCTGGGATGCAGCGGCAGGTCGTATCGACGGTACAAGCGTTAAATCAAGAGGCCGATCGGCAGCTTGACGACCCGGAAATCGCTGCGCGGATCAGCCAATATGAGATGGCCTTTCGCATGCAGTCCAGCGTCCCGGAACTAATGGACTTTGCCGATGAACCCGCTCATATTCGTGAGCTGTACGGAGCCGAGCAGGGGGATGGTTCCTTTGCGTCCAACTGTTTGTTGGCTCGACGTTTGGCCGAGCGAGGAGTTCGCTTTATCCAGTTGTATCATCGCGATTGGGATCACCACGGTGCGGTCAAGGCACACTCAGAGGGAACGGCTCGTGAAGTGGACAAGGGTGTGGCCGCGCTGCTGACCGACTTGAAACAGAGGGATATGCTGAAAGACACCATCGTGGTATTTGGTAGCGAATTTGGCAGAACTCCAATGGCTCAGGGAGATGGTCGAGATCATCACCTAGCCGGCTTCACCATGTGGTTTGCTGGAGGCGGATTCAAGCCCGGATTTAGTTTTGGGGCTACCGACGAACTGGGCTATCATGCTGTAGAAGATCGTGTTTCAGTACACGATATCCACGCTACGCTGCTGCAACTGATGGGAATCGATCACCAGCGATTCGACTATCCCTTCCAGGGACTGGATGTGCGGTTGACGGGTGTCGAACCAGCAAGAGTCGTCCAGCAGCTTCTCAGTTGACTTGGTTTAAGGGTGCCTGTGGTCATGCAAGCGATTACAGCGGCATGGCCCAGAAGAATGCTGCGGCAGTCGCCGACTCGACGATCAGTGCGCCTCGGTCATAAGGAAGATTGTCCCTCAGGCAAGGTGCCCCACTGCCAGCACGATAAGGACCCAAGCTGTATACGCATTCATGCTTGGGTTGCAGCGTGTATAGATAGGGCAAGGCAAAAATAGTACCGAAGAATTTGGCTCCCGAAACGACCGACTGAGTACACTCGGAACCACATAGATAGCAGCAACGCTTGTGACCATGTCGCTCGAGCATGGGATCTTCGAAGTACAGCGGAAAGTGTCTAATATTACTAGCCCACCAGCAAACCTGAGTGTGATACATGCCTCTCGATATTCCGTCTGGCAAGACATAGACCGCTGCGGGTCGCTGTTGTTTAGGCGTGGGAACAAGTCCCGTTCCAACCTGGTTACTGGAGATCGATACAGCTTGAATCTGTGGGCTCAGTTGTCGACTTGTTGCCGGTGCAATTGAGTCCTTTCTGGTTGAGCCGATCTTGTCTGCCGAGTCCTTGCTGGGTAGTTTGGCTGGAGGCTCTGGTACGGAATTGCCTTGGTCGGTTGGATTGAAAGGAGTTTGTTGGTCACTGGGGCTGGGGTTTTCAGCAAGCCTGGCAGTGGGTAGATCAAAGGAGGGCACGGTCTGTACCAAACCTACGCCGTATCCAACTGTCTGAAAGGGTGTCTGTCCTGTCGCTATGTTGCCAAGCAATGACATCGCACCGGCCAACAGCAGACTCTGAAATGCCCAATGGCTGGGTCCCTTATGAATGCTCACCTTTTCACTCCCCCAAGAATTGCGTAGAACCTAACCGGATCGCTATGATGCTGTCAGCTATACATTGAGACACCGTAATACTGATTCGGTCTGGCCAACTGCCCATCTACAGGATGTCGATGGTTTAACCGATGTAACATGGATTGCTAGCATTTGGCAGTGACGACTGTAACGAAACTAATGCGAGCATCCTTGATTAGGCAAACGGACAATAAAAAAATACCAGCGAACCAACAACATGGGTGTTGCAGACTAGATGCAAAGACTTGCGAGTCCAATGGATCGCTGGAACCTGTAGTTGTCTTTGATTTATTCTTTGCATCTAGTCTGAAACACCTATGTTAACGCGGTAGGTGTGCGGACCGCGATGCAGAAGTTGCGATAAAGTACAATTTTGATCTCGACGTTTTCGCTTGTTACGGCGCAGACGATTTTGGCTGCGGCTTGATGACGACGGACCACTTGTCTATCCCAGCCTGGCGGTGTAGCACTCGATTTAGCTCGGCAAAAGCTTGCTTGGTCATTGTCACGCCTTTGCTATAAACCTTGTCGACAAACCTTACTATGGGTGCTATAGCTTTCCATGTCATCGAACTGGCCCACATCACTGCATCCTGAATGGTCTTGAGCTGCGTGCCGTTCCAATGTTGTTCTAGAATTCCCCAACAGCGTTCAATCATGTTGTATTTGCTGTGATAGGGCGGATAGTAGACTAGCTCTATTTCAATCTCTTGGCTTCTGGCAAACTCTATTAATCGCTTCATGAACTTCTTTAAAATCACGTGTCTTGCTGGTCGCAATGCCAATCGATTCCGCTAGAATTGCTCGCAGAGATTTACCTGTGACCCGAGTGTAGACTTTGCTGGTCCGCAGCTTCGGGTCGGCTTGCGAGTGCTCAGACAGCAAGTGCTCGACGACTGGCAGTAGATCAGGTCTTACGGCTTCTACGCGTGGACGTCCAGGAGGATTGGCAGTTGTAGTGTTTTTTCAATATCGACTGTGGCCCAGTCCGACTAGGACTCACCCAGACCGCGAGCCACCGCTTTTCCGTTCCAACCGAAAAGCGTCTCAGCAGCACGCGGACTACCGCCTGCATAAGTCCGACATGCCCAAGCAAACCAATTGCGCCGAGCGGCTCCCCTAAGCTGCTTTGCAGCTCTACGAATTGCGACCAGAAGATTGGTATCTAGTTTCGTCATGACTGGACTCACGGGCCCCCCTGGAAGTCGTTCACTGCTGTTATAATCCTGGGTAGATGCAAATTTGGCAACACCCGGGGAAAACACGACTCGCAACCCCCTGTCAAGTATTGAGATCAACCGCCTGAGCTGCGGAGGCCATGTCTTGGACAGTTGATAAACTACTGGGCCGCAGCTCCAGCCGTTTGATATCAATACTATGGGTTCGCTGGTATTTTTTTATTGTCCGTTTGCCTTAAACAAGTTGCCGGGGCAGAAAGACGTTTTAAAACACTTTGACACTTTTGTCCACAGTGGAGTTGCCGCGTGGAATTTGTTGAAATTAAATCACTGTGCGTTCAACATGGGCCGTTGTCCGTCATAGAAAACCTGGATCTATCCGTCCAGCAGGGCGAGCGACTGGTGATTCTGGGGCCCAGCGGAGCAGGGAAGACCACGTTGCTTCGCGCTATGGCCGGGCTGGTTTTGCCAACATGTGGATACGTTTTGATAGAAGGGCAGGCCGCAAGTCAAATTCCGATTCAGCGGCGGAGCGTGGCATGGCTCAGTCAGGACTACGCGCTATATCCTCAGTTGACCGTCCAGCAAAACTTGGAAGTTGCGCTGAAACAAAAGAAGTTTAGCCAGCAAGAACGTTCAGATCGACTGCAGCAGGCCGATCAGTGGTTCAGTATAGGCGACTTGCGAGACCGATTGCCCAGTCAATTGTCAGGCGGTCAGGCTCAGCGTGTGGCATTTGCCAAAGCCATGGCAAGTCGACCCAAGCTGTTACTGCTGGATGAACCGCTCAGCCAGTTGGATGGACAGCTCAGACAACAACTGCTTCAGCGGTTTGTCCAAGCCATCAATCATTTCGAAACTACCGTTTGCTGGATTGCCCATGATCCTTGGGAGGCTTTTGCAATTGCTACTCGTTTAGCAGTCTTGGAACAGGGGCGATTGATCCAAACAGGTTCGCCTAAGCAAGTCTATCAACGGCCTGTCAACCGCGTGGCTGCCGAACTGTGTAGCCCATGGGGTGTGAACTGGTTACCGATAGGCGCTAAAGGTTTTCAGTTTCTGCAAGATCATGCTACAAAGGGTAAAGCAACTGTTGGAGTGCGTCCAGAACATTGGAAGATAGGCGAAGCTTCCAATTCCAATGATGCTGCGTCGATGGTCGTGCGAGAAATCCGATATCTAGGTTTTGCCCAGTTGGTTTCGGGGCTGATTGAAGATATCAGGATCTCCGTTTTAGACCCAAGTGGCACGATCGAAGTTGGACAAGGATTGAAGATCTCGGTTCATCCGGATCACCTAATATGGCTTGATGATAATAGACTACCTTAGAATCCTCTCAACCTGCTTGCTGATTAAAGACGGTTGAAACCGAAACTTGCAGTTCGCTCAATAGTACAGATCTGGCGATCTGCCCATAGCTATAACAACCTGACTGGCGATATTAGGCATTGGCAGCATCCAAACTCAAAACAACGATGCAATTTCCCAAGTGGGTTCACCCATTTGACTTTTGGGGATACTTGTTGCCATTGGATTCCCTTTGCTCACTGATTTATCACGCACGAGAGTTGTATTATAATTGCATGCCTGATTTACGTCCACATTTGGAGCAAAGTCGTTCATCAGGCATCGGCATTGATGATTGACAAAGGACAGAATGCGGTCAGAATCTTGCCCAGAACGGCAGGGCACGACGTTCGATTTTAGTTGACTTGTGAGTAATTTAGAGTGAGGTTGGTGGTAAATGAAGACATGTGTGTTGGCATATTCCGGAGGGTTGGACACGTCTTGTATGCTCAGTTGGCTGATTGACCGAGGCTTTGAAGTACACGCCGTGTATGTCGACTTGGGGCAGCCCGGTGAAGATCGCGAGCTAATCAAGAAGAAGGCCATCGATATTGGTGCCAAGAGCGTCAGAATGATCGACGCGCGCGAAGAGCTGTGCCGTGACTTTGCCTTCCCATGTTTGATGTGGCAGGCCAAGTACGAAGGTCCGTACCTGATGGGAACCAGCATTGCTCGCCCACTGATCTCCAAGAAGATTTTGGAAGTGGCTGACCAGGTGGGAGCTTCGGTTTATGCTCACGGTGCCACAGGCAAAGGAAATGACCAATGCCGATTCCAGTTAGCTGCCGAAGCGCTGCGACCGGACATTCAAGTTTATGCTCCATGGCGAACCTCTGAGTGGCGAGACTCATTCCCGGGTCGAACCGCTATGATCGACTACTGCCAGAAGAAAGGCATACCGGTCAAGGCCACCGCCAGCAAGCCGTACTCGTCGGATGAAAACGTCCTTCATATCAGCTATGAAGCAGGCGAGTTGGAGCGACTGGATGTTTGCGGAGTCGACTTGGTCGATTTTACGATGACCGTCAGTCCGCAGCAGGCACCCGAACAGGGCGAGGAGGTTAGCGTTGGCATTGAACGTGGGTTACCGGTTTCGGTCAACGGAAAGACGTTGTCCCCACTGGAGATCGTCACTCAGCTTAACGCAATCGGAGGTCGTCATGGTGTGGGGCGCATCGACATCATCGAAAACCGCTTTGTAGGCATGAAGAGTCGCGGTGTGTACGAGGCTCCTGGCATGACGTTGCTGTATGAAGCGGCCAAGCATGTCGAGCAACTAACGTTGGATCGCGACTTGGTCCACTTGCGAGACAGCCTGTCGCCCATGATTGCAGAGATGGTCTACTACGGCTACTGGTACTCGGCCAAGATGGATGCTCTGATGGCCTTCATCCGCAAATCGCATCAAGTAGTCACTGGTGAAGTCAAAATGCGACTGTACAAAGGCAATGTCATCGTGCTGGAACGCAGCAGCCCAAACAGTCTCTACGACGAAGGCATCGCTACGATGGAAGCCGGCGGAACCTACAATCAAACCGACGCCGAAGGCTTCATTCGTATCCAGGGGTTGCCCTATCGAGTTCAAGGCAGGACTCGACAATTTGGTCAGCCATAAGCGATAAGATAGTCGCCCAGTCAGACGAAAAAAACTCGGGGTGATGGACTTCGAAACTCGCGGTAACAACTATGAGGAGGCAACCAGGTGCAACGTCTCAATGTCTGACAGAAATGATTTTTGATATTGTGACACCCATGAATGTTACTGCCGTGACTGCTTTCGATCCGTGTTCATCCGTGGCTGACGGATGTTTGCTGTGATGCAGATAGTTGGCCGCAGATGAACACAGATGAACACAGATGAGCACGGATTGTAGAAGGCTGTTGCCAGAGCAATTGCCAGAACTAAGTCATTCAGGTTGGTGGCCAGTCGCTCAGTTTCTACGCGCCGGTAACAGCCGAGCAAGGCCGGACGCTGGTCTATGACGCTTGGAACTGACTGGTTCGAGTTCGAAACGGAGCCGCAACGGTATCGCAATGCTAATACGCCGAACTGAAACGCGGATTGTCGAGCAGACCTGGCGCGCAGTTGCCGCGAGAGTTCTCTAACTCGGCTGGTTGGGTTTCTTGCTGTAGGTGATCTTCTTCGCTCAACTGCTGGCGCTGCGATAGGCCAGCAGTGAGCGCTGAAATACCCATCGGCTGGCGGCTAGGCAAGCCAGAGTTGCCAGCAAGGTAAATCCAGCCAGAGGCCATTCCCAGTCGGCTCGCGGCACGACAGGTTGTGCTAATAATCTGGCGGGCACATTGACCACAACCAGCACGGGAATCACAAAAGTAAAGATGAAGTACAGTGGCAGCCCCCAGCCTCGTGCGTAGATCTCCATGGGATATCGCGAAAAATTGGTGATATAAAACCAGAAGTCGTACAAGGTCTGATTGCGCCCCAACCAAACACTTGTCGCGGCCAGACAGATCATGACACTGTACAAGATAGTCACGCCGCATACGATGTAGACTGGGTAAAGCACCGCACTAACCGGCTCAAATTGCCAGGGGTTTTCCGCTCGCCCGGCCATTTCGATCAGGCTTAGTGCAATTAAGACAACGCCTACCACAAGATTGACCAGGCTGGACCAATTCATCTTGCGCAGCGAAATCAAGAACTGAGTGTCGATGGGTTTTAGTAGTGCAAAATCCAAACCTCCCGTGCGAATCAATTCACTGAATTCCTCCGAGTTAGGCATGAAGAATGCTTGAACGATCGAGTTGATAATCCAGGTGGTTCCCATGAACACAAAAAACTCGCTTCTACCCCAGCCCGTTTCATGGCCGATCGATTGCGTGTGTTGAAAGATGATCCAGTAGAATCCGACATTCATGATTGACCAGGCGATACTGGACAACATTTCAATCAGAAAGTTGGCGCGGAACATCATGTCGCGAACCAGTGAGTTCCGAACAAAGGCCAGATAGACCTGCCAATAATTGGGGTGTCGAAATTTTTCGGGTGCGGTCATTATTCTAGCCTCCGTAGCCGCCGTAACGTCGCAAACCGGCTGCGTACAGCAGGCGAGCCAAAACGATCAGTGCGACAAGCCAAGCCAGTTCGATGCCAATCTCCTGCCACAATCGATCCTGAGGAATTTTCCCAAGAAACACAGCGGCCGGAAAATAGGCCAGATACTTAAACGGAAGATATTCGACCAAACCGTTCCACGGGGAAGGCAATAGGTCCAGCGGGAACATGTGGCCAGACAAGAAAAAATTCAGCAGCATATAAACAAACAGCAGCGAACTGACCTCCAAAAACCAGAAACCGATCAGACCGATACAAAGATCCATCAAGAAGCCCAGCAAGAATGCCAACACCAGACTGACCATAAAGGCAATTACGACGGATGGGTCTGGCCAACCCTGAGCAAAGTAACCGCGACACAGATAAAACACCAAAGCAAAGGGCAGGGTCGCTACCGTATAATAGGCAACTTTGTGGGCTGTCCGGGCTAGAAGCAGAAAATTGAGCATATCGATGGGCTGGATAAGGTACCTTTTGATATCTCCATCGCGAATCTGTTTGGCAACATGGGAAGCCAAACCCGGCATGCTAGAAAAAGCCCGTCCCAGCATGCTCAGCAGGTAATAGGCGATCATGTCATGAAAGCTGTAGCCAACCATACGTCCGTCGGTGGCTCCACCCTGAACCGAATCGAAGATAGCCCACCAAAGGAATATCTGGGTGACTACCGGCAAGAATCGCATCAGTGTCCCCAGCGCAAAATCGCCTCGGTATGCCAAGCGTTCTTCTAGGGCGATTCGGAAGATAGTCCAGCCGCATGAGAATCTTTCCCAGAGGCCACGGAAGTAGTTGCCGTGCATTGTGCTGCCCGCCGAGGCTACTGCGTCGCTCATCGTTTCACCGCCCCAACTTGGTCAGCGCCGGTGGGTTGCGCGGGTTTGCTTTCTTGATAGAGCTTGGAGATCACCTCCTCTAAAGGTGGTTCATCGACAGCCACATCTTCAATCGGATATTTGGCTAAAAGCTCTGCCAGTATCTTGGCCACGTTTTTCTTGGGACAGCGCAGAGTCACATTGGGCAGGCGGATCGATTCGACCTGAGCGTACTTTTCTATGCCTTCTGCCGATTGATCGTCGCCCAGCCTCAAGCGAACCAAGCGTGTTGTACTGAAATCGTCAACCACTTGGCTGAGCAAACCATCAAATTTGATTGCGCCATCCGTTATGACAACCACACGACGACAAAGTGCGGCGATGTCCTTCATGTAGTGACTGGTCAGAAGGATGGTGATCTGGCGCTGCTGCTGGTAGAAGCGAAGGAATTGCTGGATATTGTGCTGCGCGACCACGTCCAGTCCGATGGTGGGTTCGTCCAGGAACAATACATCGGGTGAATGCAGCAGGGCAGCGATCAGTTCCATTTTCATGCGCTCGCCCAGCGACAATTCGCGCACAGGGCGGCCTAGTAATTCTCGGACGGCCAGCAGATCGGTCAGCTCATCCAGTGTTCGCTGGAACTGAGCGATATCGATTCGATAAATTTGTTGATGTAGTCGAAAAGACTCTTGGCTGGGTAGATCCCACCATAATTGATTCTTTTGGCCCATCACCAGAGCGAATCGACTTCGATATGCGTTGGCGCGTTCCCAGGGAACATGCCCCATCACCGTTGCCGATCCGCTGGTGGGAAAGATCACGCCGGACAATAGCTTGAGTGTGGTTGTTTTGCCAGCACCATTAGGCCCCAAAAAAGCCACGAATTCTCCCTGCTCGACGCGCAGGCTGATGCCTCGCACGGCTTGGACTTCGCGGTATTGTCGCCGAAGCAGGCCACCGATGGCAGCGCGTAGCCCTTCGCGCTTTTGCTGCACTCGGTAAGTCTTGGTCAAGTTCTCTATCTGAATAATAGCGATTGTTGTGCCCCTTGTCGCTGCCCTCTCCCCAGCTGGAGCCGGCGAAGAGGGAACAAAGCAAAGTTTTTGTCCTGGCGAAGATCTTTAACAGCGTTGCGATGCAAGCCCACACCCGCATTTGCCTCAGCGCACTATCATAGTGGCATCCCTGCCCAAGCAAACCACCCTACCGCTGTTAAACGGCTCTTCGATATAATGAAGTCATTGCGAATGGATGCTTGTTCGGCAGTTGGATAATTCCTCAAAGAAAGTGAGTCACCCAGAATGACGGCAGAATTTCGAGTAGGTATCGGTCACGACACGCATCGATTGGTTCCGGGTGGTCCTTTACGACTAGGCGGAATCGTTGTCGAGTTCGATCAGCATTTGGATGGGCATAGTGATGCCGATGTGCTGCTGCATGCCATTACCGATGCGCTATTGGGTGCCGCTGCGCTGGGAGATATTGGCGAAATGTTTCCTAATACCAATCCGCAGAACAAAAACCGTGATTCGGCCGACATGCTTTCAGCTGCTGCACAGCGCGTCATAGGTCTAGGTTGGAAGATCGCCAATTTGGACTGCATCGTTCATGCCGAGCGGCCTAAGCTTGCAAGTTATCGCGAGCAGATTCAGACACGAATCAGCGAGATTCTGGTTCTGCGCGCCGACCAGGTAAGTATTAAGAGTAAGACCGGGGAAGCTACCGGGCCGGTGGGTGAAGGCAAGATCATTCAGGCTGAATGCGTCTGCCTGCTACAGAGAATCGAAAAAAGCAAAGGCGAATATGGAGGCATCGGATTTTAGCCGATCGCTGAATTAACTTCGTCGCAGTCGAGTGGGCTGATTGTTTGTCAGCAGAGCACATGGAATTCGCTTGATACGGTTCCAGGAAATGAATGCCAAGCGAAGCAGGTTCGTGGTTGTCAGTTCCAGAGGTGCAACCGGCTCGCCCGGCGGTGCATATAGATCGTCAACGCCATGTGGCCAATGCGAAAGCCTCATGACCATCTTGCTGATCCAGGTTGGACCGTAAGCAAAGTCCGCAAGGCCGCGAACTAAATGATCCGGCAACTCGGAAAAGCCTCTGTACGTTCCACTCAAACCGCCCACTATGCCACCTAGGGTACGAGTATCCCCACCCAGACGTATGGCCGACTCAACCGCTCGACGAAAATCTTCCGGGTATCTCAAAAAGCAGTAACAGGACATGACAGTCATCGGAATCATGTAATCGCTGACTCCGGTATCCCATCCAAAGTGATTGGCAACCGCCATTGGGCTGCGTTTTTGCTCCAAGAATTGGGGCAATTGAGCGAGTCTCTTTTTCAGTTCGGTTTGGCTGCTGAATGATTCTAGTTTCTTGCAGGCTTCCAATGCGTCAAAGCCGCCGAGTTGCTGAATGATCGTGTCCGCCAGAGCGGCCAGGACTTGGCAGCCATCAATTGCGATTGGATGAGTGTGGGTAACGCGTGTGATTTGCTCTACCCACTTGTTCGTTCTAGGGCCAGCTCGGTTCAGGGCCAATGCAGTGAAGATCGAACGCGTGGCCGCTTCACTTCCAGCCGATTTGATTCCGGTGGGGATTCGAAGCCAACGAACCCAGCACTTTGCGGCAGCTAAAGTGGTGGGTAGTTTCATGCCCACTGGGCAGCTAAAAAGGTACCAGCCCAGCCGCTGCTGGAACCGCAGGACAAATAACTCGCTATTGACACCGGAGGAGACGATCGCCTGAGCAGTTTTTAAGACCAATCCAGTGATGGGACTTGGTAATCCAACGTTGCGCAGAGTCTTGTATGCCAGAGGTTTTCGCCCGTATTTTCGCAGTGCTAGTCGGCGCGACATTCCCTGTCTAGAGCAACCTAGTGCGTCCCCAATGGCGCAGCCGATCATCATTCCTTGAATGTGGTCGCGTCTAAGATCGGTGGAATGCATAATGCGTCTTGCAGTAACTCGTGATTGCTACCCCTAAGGGGTCGTTTATCGAACCAAGCAATCAAAACTGATGACGCCCCCTTGATGACGTTCGATGCCCGATTCGATTTCCCATCGCAAAGTGCTTGAGCCCGCCTCATTGGGCTCGACTTTGAAATCCGCCGCCAGACTACATTGCTGGCTTGCTTCAACATACTCTAGCCTTGGAGATAGGCTATCCATCACCACCATTTTCTCTAACCGGTTCGGGCTGATGTTTTCGAAACGAATGGTAAACCTGATACGATCGCCAGAATCGGCAGTGGTGTGCGAGGTGCTTTTGGTGACTCGTAGGCCACATTTGTCAGGAGTTTCGTAGACAAAGACCTCGTTAGCCGCCTGAGTTCGGTAAACCGTAGCGGCTAGTTTCTCGTCAATGATCACAGCCAGGGATTCGGGGCTGAACATTGTCTGCACCAGAGTAGTTCGGCTAGCCGTGACCGCCAGATCGCGAGACACCGCTTTATCCGCTACCGACACATCGACATTGATTAATGCGGCGACCGCATCGCTAACCGGCACAGCGGGTTGTACGCCATCCACTGGAGTCCCGCGCTGCTCCTCCTGAAATCGATCTAGTTGCAAAATCTGCTTTTGACCAACGGGATTCTGATTCAAGCGAACGTTGGCAGCTAACTGCTGATCCTGCAGACCGATAGCAGTGACCGGTGAATGGACTCGACTGGTCGACAAGGCAACTTCAGCGGTTCCTGGTCCGGTTACCTGACGTAACGTGCCAAATCGTGGAGCGTAGATTCCCACGCGGTTGGATGGTTGCACGCACAGTTTGCCGCCTTCGGTTTGATAATAAACAACCGTGTCGGTGGGATTTGCTCCTGTGGCACTCCAGTCTTTGCGGACCACAACGGCAGGATCGATATCTCCACCATCGGTAACGTATTCGTTTTCATCAAATTGCCGACCGCAGACAGCGCAGTTCGAAGGCGAATGTCCACATGAGCATGCAGTGTCCCCAGACGATTGACCGCACAGCTCTTGGCAGTTTGTCCCCTGGCACTGGTAGGCAATGGGCGTGGTGTGACTTGCGGCAACGACATTGCTGACCGGTCGCTGATCAGTCTGATTTGGCTGAACCAAGGGCTTATCCGGCGAGCGTTGAGCCAACCTGGGGCCAGAGGGCGTTAGCGAGTTGCAGCCGCAAAGAGACACACAGACCCAGGGCAGAGCGAAAAATTGCAAGCCGCTGACAACTAGGAATCTCAAGCAGTCGGCACAGGGATCAGCGGTTGTTTGTTGGAGCGATTTAGTCATGCAAGGGTACTCGTGGATAATCTTGATTGTGATTCTCGGAGTAAACCGCTTCGGGCCGCTCAGCCGGGACCACTTCGGCCCACCTTCCCTGTCGAATCATGGCTTCGCGGTCTGGGGCTACTTGCAGAGGAACCCAGGGCGGACAACCGTACAGAAATTCGCTCAAGTCGCCGCTTAAATCGCTGGGGACTCGGGAGCCAATGCGTAAAATGGCTACCGGCCTTCCCAACTGGTCTGCAGCGCGCAAAGCGTTTTCACCTGGTCCAACATCCACCGTCAAGTGATCTTTGGCGTCCACTGCCAACGGCATTGCCAACTGGGAATCTTCCAGATAGACAACTCGCGTGACCAGCGATCCTCGCAAAGCGATTTCCAGATCTTCGGCTGTCAGTACAACGGGAATCGGAAAACGATGCTCCCTGCCGGGTTCCGGATGAATGGCATCGATAACCTCCAGAGTCGGGTACAGTTCCTCGCCGGGCCAATCTGGAATGCCGGTGACTCGGAATCGATAGACGGCTCCAACCACCATTCCTGTTGTGACGGGAACAGCGATAGGCTCCAGAAATCGTCCGTCGCGGGCTAAACCTACTTGAACACCATCAGGACCTTGGATCGAAACTGCCGTGTAACAGCCTACTCCAGGCCTGCCTCGCGAGATTTGCCAATGTGCAACCGCACCAGGCGGCTCTTGAGCGCTCAGCAGATAGTGTCCCCGAGCGCCAGCCATCGATGTCACTTGACCTATTGCGACCGGAGTGGCCAAGTACAGGCAATTTATCAGGCAACCTAGCATCAAGCCTGCCAATTGCAACGGTTTGCGACCTAAGTAGCAGTCGGCCGGTACTAGGGCGTGACGGAGCATGGGAACCTTGTATTCTTGAAGCGAGTGAAGTGGCTATTTGCGTACAAACATTCCCCAATCTGTGGACTGGCTATTGCGGTGGGCAGTAAGCACCATCGGCACCATCGACATTTCCCGGTCCTACGTTCTGGCTATGCTTCATGTACATGGGCATACCGGTTGGAACGCCTGGATGGATATTGTGCTCGCGGATCTTGACGCGACTTGGCGGCACAGGATAGCTTTGACCCGGTGTCTGGCGTACGTTTACTTTTACGTGTTGGACAGGATCGGGAATGTGCATGTGAGTCGTATTGCGAATGGTGTGCTTCTTCAGACCAGCCGGAGAACCCAGCGGAATATGTGGAGGTCCGGGCAGGCCGATGGGTGTCCCCGTGTAGGTCATGCCATACTGTGGCCCCGTGACGCCAGCGACGTAACCAGGCAGTGAAGTTGGTACGCTGCCAGGGATTGGACATCCGTCAGGCCCACACATTCCGCCCATCATGACCGGCCCCATCGCAGCCAGTCTGGCTCCGTGACCAGACATTTCTACGTCCTTGTTCCCGATGCGGATGATCGCCAGGATGGAACCACGACGGTCTGCTTCAACGATTGGATCCAGGCCGGGCTCCAGTCGGTTGCTTGACATGACGCCAACACCGGCCAGCGCGTCACCCTGAAACTCGGGATCGGGCAGGTAGATCACTTTGGTGACAAAATTGCCACCGATGACAAACTGAAAATCGTCAGAAGTGAACTGCACCGGAATCGCGTTGTGTGCCAGATAAGCTGCGGTACGAATGTTACCAGCCGCGACTTCCAAAGTTGGGTACAGTTCGACACCTTCCAAGCCTGAGATGTCGGTCAGCTTCAAGCGGTAAATGCCGCCTTGCGGAAATTCAAGTCGCCCAGGAACAAACAGCGGCTCGCTGCCAAAGGTTCCATCGCCCACGCTGTCATAGTGAATCTTCATGCCATCGGGGTTGCCAAAGATGACTTGAATGTTTGCTGTACCGACTAGCATCCCAGGTCCGGCTCCCATCATCATTCCGCCGTCACCAGCGCAATTGCAACTGGCCGGTATAACGCCTGCCATTTCGGAGCCCATTGCTGCTGCCATCGCAGGATCAGCTCCGGGCATGCCCGGACCGGCCATTGCGGCAATCTCTGGACCCATCACGCCCGGTCCTGGCCCGCCGACGCCTGGGCCTGGTTCCAACAATCGCTGGGCTGGCGGCAGGTTATGACGGTGGGTAGAGCTACATCCGGGCAAGAAGCCCAACGTGGCCACGATCAGAGTTACAAACAGACGCATTCTCATGCTTTGCTCCCGTGCTGAGGCAACGCTCTGGTCGAAACCAATGCCAGCCTTCCAACGAAATGTTCCTGGGTTGATAGTGTCGGGCAGTCCATCAAGCGAGCCTCTGGGCCAACTCGACTAGACTCTAACGACCCGGCTCGCCTACTATGCAGCGATCAAGGCCCGAAGAGTCGATTGAAACTGAATGCAAGCTTGCCAGCAGTTTATTCACTATGTCGCAAGCTAAACAGTCCTTATGGCTATTGTTCGGTATGCAGCCACCCATTTCTTTGGTAAATCCAGCATAACCCGCTCATGTGGAACAAATTGCCAACTTCCAATGACAGCAAAGCTCAGGGCACCAAATGGTGGCTGGCGTTTCGAACATATCAAAGCAGCGTGTATAGGTCGGCTGTCGGGTTGGTAAGTTGTTTTTGTTTGATTAGCTGCTCTGGCACGCTTCATGGGCAGGATTCGCCGGAGCAAGGGTCGGTGGCCCAGCAGGCAGAAGCCGAACCGTTGCAGGCTGAATCGCTAGCGAAACCGGCTGTTCAGGCTATCGCTACACAGATACTGCATCGAAGCCTGCTAGAATCGGTTTGGGGCAAGCCGACTGTATGTGACGTGCGGCAATCGATCCGAATGTTTGGCAAGACAAGAAGCAGCTTCGGAAAATTTGTTAGAGCAGGGCAGGGCAGTGGACGGCTGAGGTTGAGTATGCAAATACCGGCCGGTCAGCAGATGAACTCGCTGATGCAAGTCAGCGATGGGGAACTGTTATCTACTACCGTTCTGGTAGGCCAGCAATCCATGCGGACTCAGGTAGACCTAGGGAAAGTCCGCGAGCGTCTGCCGCTGACCGCCGGGTCGCTACAAGATCCCGTCGTTGCCATGTATCTGGCCATCGGTGGCCAAGCTGAGTTGCTTAGGAATCTTTGCCAGCAATATATATGGACACAAGTTACCGAGGGGCAACTGGGACAGCAGAAGGTTTGGTGGTTGACCGGTCAACTGAATGACAAGCCTGCAACATATCATGCAAACGCGCTGATCGACCAGCGGGCCTTCGAGACGCAATCGTCGCTTAAGCCTAATCGGGCGACTATCGCGATTGGTCATGCCGATTCGCCGATGCCTTTTTGGCTGTATCAAGCTGAACAGTGGAACACAAAAGCAGCCGATGATGGCACTCAATTTCACGTGGTGACCCAGTGGGATTCTCCTGTTTTACTGACAGCGGACCGCTTGGTTGCCGACATGTTCCGCCTGGATACTTCGGACAATCAGCCCTTTCAGGAAGAAACCAAACTGTACATGCCGCCTATCCCCAAGGAGATGGCCATGCCTATTTCTGCCAATCCGCCGCTGCGTTAAGGCCAGCGGCATCCTACGCATCCCCAGTAGCTACCGTCGCCAGACGGTGGAAAATCTGCGAGCCCACCGCTGGGAAACGTCCTGGCCCACTGCCTGGCGACGGTAGCTACTGGTGTTTTTATCTCTGGCGCATGCACAAAAATTTGGATCATCGAGAACATCTCTAGAAAAATTCAAAATTCTTACAAAAAGAGTGTAAGGATTTTCCTGTTTCTCCCTCTACCTATGTACGGCCTGCGTTGGCGTCACGGGGATGCCCGCGCGAAAGGCCGATTGGGTCTGCTTTGCAGAAGGAGAGCGGAAATGTTACGAGTGGTAAGAAGTTGGGTAGTCATGGTTTTGTTAAGTGGTTTAGTCGTGGGCGTGGCGGGCACAGGATGTTCGGGCAAAGAAAAGTCACAGGCTAAAAAGTCGGCTAAGCAGTCGTCTGAATCCTCAGAAGCTTCGAAATCGCCGGATACACTTGTGCCTGAAGCCAAGTCGCAACCTAGTGACCTACCTGCTAAACCCAAGAAAAATCGTGGTGCCGAAAAAGTGGTTCCGGCAGGTGACTCGAAAGATTCTGATGCAAATGGCCAGGAGTCTCGGGAAGTTTCGGTGGAACCTCAAGAAACAAACATCGATGCCATCGCCTTGGTCAGTCAGCCAAAGAGGATGACGGTAAGACTACCAAAATTCTTTAGCCAGTTAGTCAACCAACAGCAGCGCGAAGAAATTGGTAGAATACAAGCTGACTATCTTGCCAAGATCCGAAGTTTGGAAGCGGAGCTTGACGACATGAGAAAGGCCGAACTGCAGGATATGGAACAGGTGTTGACTAAGGATCAGCGCAAGTTGTTGGAGAAAAAACGTTCGCAGGCAGAGGGTAAACGATCCAACAGCGGTCAGCCCACTCAAGACAGCGAGGACTCTTCGGACTCAGACGAACAGTCTAGAGAGGAGCCAGCGGATCCTAGTGCCATGGACGACTAGGACGCAGCCGACTGGAGTTAAAGTAGTAGGCACATTCCAAGTGCCGTGTGCCTGATCAGCCTATATATTGGGAAAGCGGCCTACGGCACTTGGAGATCACCGTAACGTAATCAACAAATGGTTTTCCGCAAGAGCGTAAATGCGCAGAATTGACATTGACGAAATTGTCAATCGAATGATCGAAGGTTCGCAGTGGCTTGGGCGCATGATGCTGATGCCACTTTGGATCCTGTTGGAGACTATCGACAGCGTACGTGATTGGCTTTACGACAAAGTTTCTGGATCACGGCCAGCATATTCGAAAGATCTTTCGTTCGAGCAGCCGATTGAAGATCCCGATTTTGACCAGGCTCAAATTTCAACAAGTACTCCCAGTGGCCAAACGGAGGCGGGTACTTCTCTGTTTGATTGGGCGACGCTTGAACCAATTGGCCTATTGACGGGACTAGCGGGTTGTATTCCTGCGTGGTTTGCATCAAGACCATGGCATGGACTGATACTCTGGTCAGCACCTACCATGATGTTTAGCCTGATTGCAATGCTGGTGTTTTTAAGCAATCAGAGAGACCGATCAGCGCATTCGCGGTGGTATTTGGAACTGGGATTCAGGGAACTGGCCGGCTGGGAGCCTTCCGCGTCAATCACGTCAAACAAAAACAGTCAAATCCAATCCAACAGCCAGCCTTCGACTTCCCAGTCGCAGGAGATGGCGTTGCCTGAGTATCCGATTAGCGAGCCGTCAGGCGTCGATTCGTCCCAGCAGACCATCTCTGATTATACACAAATGCTATTCCGCCGAGCCCAAGTGCTCAATCCACAGCAGCAGAGTACTTATATCATTGGGGCAGCGCTAATTCAAAGTGGATCGATCGATGCTGGCCGTAGAATGTTGCGACGTATTTCACCTGATCATGCGAAAGGTTTCGATCGAGGTCACGTGATGTTGGCAGCAAGTTACCTGGAAGAGTACCTCCAGTCACACGACCAGCAATTGTTACCGGCCTTTGAGCATCATGCTGCCCTGGCCGCTCGTTCTGTTGGCACGCCGGTCGAGGTGTTGCTGATGGCCAGTCAATTGCACCTTCAAGCGGGTCGGCAGCAAAAGGGTATTGAATTGTTAGAGATTGCCGCCAAGAGATCCCCGACGGCTAGTTTGCGTTTGGCGGCGCTAGCCAATCAATTGGGAGACAGGCGATTGCAGGCGACCTCGCGCGAGACAGCGCGAGACGTTTTGCAGCATCGTCTAAAACTGGATCCTGCCAATGCGATCGTACGCGCCGAATTGGCTAAGCTTTACGACGGGAATTCCAAAGAATTGCAGCATGCGGAATCACTATTGAAAGAGGGGCTCAGTCTAGGAGAAAGTCGCGTTTTGTCTCGGGCGCTGTCGGAAGTTTACCGAGTTGAATTTGTTCGACGTATGAACCAGTCGAAGTCACAAACCGTTGATCTAAGGGTTTTAGATGCCAGCTTTCAGGCTGATCCTACCAACCCATTGGTCGCCGATTTGATTTATGACCTAGTGGCTAAAGTAGGGGCGTCCGACATCGGCTTGGAATCGGAACTTTACCGAGTGCTGACCTCGGGAGTAGCTACCATGGCCACACATGCTTTGTTGGCGGAACGGCATACCTGGAAAGATCGCGATAAGGAGTCTCGAGTCCACTTGGAAAGAGTGCATCATGCTCTTCCGCTGGCGATCAAGAACGCTTGGATGTTAACCAAGTTGAATGTCAAGGAACAGCGACTCGACGAGGCCGAGCGGGTCGCTACAATAACGCTAAAAATAGTCGAAGCTCAGAAAATGTTAAAGGAACGTTATAGCTGCGAACTATTGGAATTGCTGGCTGAAATCTATGAAACTACCGGTCGAATCGAAAAAGCCGTCGACTCGCTCGATCACGTGCTGACTGTCCGGCCAAACAGCATCAGTAGCCGGCAATCGTTGGTGCGACTTCATAACCAAATGGGCAATGAAGCGAAGGCCCGAGAACAGCGGCTCGAAATCAATCGCATTCAGGAAGAAACCGGTAAGTAGTTAGAGTAAATTGTGCAGTGCGCCTTAATTGATATGGGAGACGTTCAGAAGTTCAGTGATGCGCGAGCGCTTGCTGAGGCTAGTGTTCGACAATTGCCGACCAATTTAGAAGTGGCTGCCACGCTCGGCTGGGTCTATCTTGAGATGAACCTGATTGAAGAAGCAGAGCAGATTTTCAAACGTATCGCGGTTGGCGGCCAGGCACAGCCTGATACAGCCTACTATTTGGCCTGTTTTGCAGAGCGGTCGGGTAAGCGTGTAGCAGCCGTCAAGACGTTACGAGCATCGCTGGACGCTCCAGGACCCTTTCTGCATCGCAAACAGGCCGAGCAGCTACTCAAGAAGATCGACCAGTGAATCGAAGTCACCAAAGCTCGGACAAAGCATGTGTCGCTGACCGCTCCGTCGGTCAGTATGGATACAACCAGAGCCTAGAATTTTGTAATTCCGAGAACGGATCGGCGGAGCGGTCAGCGACAATCAAGAGCCAACATGACGCCCAGAGTACACTTTTTAGTTCTTGCGGTTTTGCTGCTGTTGGACGGCTTGGGAAACAATTCCATAGCACAGAATATCGCCGAACAACCCAAACAACAGTTTCGCTTTATCGGTTCGGTCATCGATGCCGATTCCAAGCAACCGATTGCAGCCCGAGTTTATCTGCAAGATGCACAAGGAAACTGGCTTTTTGTACGATCTGCCAGCGATCAGGGCACCGCTTGGCCGTATATGGAAGCCTGGGTTCCGATGCCACACTCGGTCGAACGCCATACCACCGTATCAGCACATCCGTTCGCGATCGACTTAGCACCGGGTGAGTATCAAGTCTTGATCGAACGCGGCAAAGAATACCTGCCACTGGGTGAGAAGCTGTTGATCGCTGACGTTGAAGCATCACCTATTGGTCAAGCACCAAAGCCTCCACCACTGGAAAAGTCATTCGCACTGCAACGCTGGAGCAACATGGCTGCTCAAGGTTGGTACTCGGGCGAAACGCATGTGCATCGTCGTATTGCCGAGTTGCCCAACGTGATGTCAGCAGAAGAACTCAATGTGACCTTTCCCGTAACGTTCTGGACAACCTCGTCCGACAAAGCTCCCAATCTGGAACCTTCCAGCCTGCGTTCACAGGGGCCATCCCCTTTTGGGCCTCGCGAGGATCTTGGTTACGATCCGATATGGGTCAATAATCAACAAGTGATATTGCCTAGAAACACCGAGTACGAAATCTTCTCGATCGGGCCGCGACAGCACACGCTCGGTGCGATTTTTGTTCTCAACCACCGTACTCCTTTCACTCAAACCGTGCCGCCCGTCGGGGCGATCGTCCAGCAAGCCCGACGCGAAGGAGCACTGTTGGATCTTGATAAGCACAATTGGCCTTGGTCATTGATGCTAGTTCCCATAGCCAAAGTCGACTTGTTTGAGCTTTCGAACAACAGTGTTTGGCGAACCAATTTTGGCTTCAAACAAGCCGGCTTTGCTCTGCCGCCTTGGAAAGAGTTCGAGAAAGAATCGCCGGGCGTGCTGACTGAGTGGGGGTGGTTAGAGTTTGGCTTCGAAATGTTCTATGCACTGCTCAATTGCGGCTTTCGTATGAGTCCTACCGCAGGCACTGCTTCAGGTGTTCATCCAGTGCCACTTGGGCACAGTCGCGTTTATGTCCATACGGGTGCTGATTTCAAATTGGACGATTGGCTGGATGGACTAAGACGCGGCCGGTCTTTTGTGACAACAGGCCCGATGCTCACGGCGCGTGTCGATGGCGAGCTTCCTGGCAAAATATTTCCGGCGAGCCGAGATCACTGTGGCGAGTTCACTTGGGAGGCTGACGTGGTCAGTCCCGAACCGATTTCACGCGTCGAGGTGCTTGTCAATGGACAGGTAAAGCATGGTGTCACGCCTGAGGTGGTAAGGACTGAACAGGGTGCATGGAAATGGTCGGGACAGGGTGTGTTGAGTATAAATGATGAGAATCGGATCAACGGAACGATCCGCGACAATGATTTCAAACGGAGCGACGGAGCGATCCGTGACATTGAGTCCGGGTGGGTCGTGGTGCGCGCTTGGTCGGACCAGCCGGACGGACGAAAGAGGTTTGCACACACGGGAGCTTGGTACTTTGAAGTTGACCAACAACCGGTGCGACCTCCCGTGCAGCAGATCGACTATCTGCTGCAGCAGTTGGACGCTTCAATCGAGAAACAGCGCGGAGTCTTACCACCTGAAGCCATGGCCGAATTTGAACAGGCCAGGGAAGTGTATCGTCAGATTCAATTGGCCGCCTACGCCGATCCTGTCATACAAAGATGACCCGCAGTGTCCTATTTGAATGTTGATTCTTTTTGACTGACAGACCTGCCAATCACCGGTTTCCAAGCCGAATTTTGAATCGCATGCTAAGAAACGAATTCCTCCGCTTGGCTGCCGCTGGGGCGTGTGACCTGTCCGGCGTCTTCCAGAGACCGGACTGTGTCCACGATCTTTTGCTGAGTCGCTTCGACTTCGCTGAGCTTGACCTTGCCCAAAAATCCCATCTCTTCACGCAGCATTTCAGCGGCTCGCTGCGACATGTTTCCAAGAACCTTGTCTTGCAGTGGTTGGCTGGCACCTTTGAGAGCCATCGCCCATTGATTGGTCTCGACGTTTTTCAGCACGGTTTGAATGTCTTTGTCGGACAATTTGATCAGATCTTCGAAGACGAACATCAAGCGGCGGATCTCCTCTACCAATTCTCCCTTGTTCTTGCTTAAACCATCGAACACATTTCTCTCGGTCGTTCGATCGCTCACATTCAGGATCTCAGCTACGGCAGGTACACCGCCCACGTTTTGGTAGGCCTGAGTCATAAACAGAGCCATGCGAGTGGTCAGCGCTCTTTCAACTTCCTCGATCGCCTCGGGACTGGTGTGTCCCATGTCCGCAATTCGCTCAATCACTGCCAGTTGACGCGTCGCTGGCAATCCCCCTAGAACGCTGGCCGCTAGAGCAGGTGGTAAATATCCCAAGACAAGAGCAATCGTCTGGGGATGTTCGTCGTTCAGAAAAGTAAGGATACTTTGCGAGTCGGCTTTGTGGAGGAAGCCGAAGGGCATAGCCTCCAGCGTTTGCTGTAAAACATTCAGCATGTCATTGGCGTCTTTACCCAGCGCCTTCTTAACCAATGTCTTAGCCTTGCCGATACCACCGGTACTTGGATTGAGCGCGCTGGGGCGAGTTTGCAGGAACTCGGCAATGATTCGTTCTTGCTCTGCCGAGGAAACCATATCCATTTGCGCAATGGCGAAGGATACTTTTTCGACGTAGCTTCTAGGCAGCATCGAGAGAATCTGAGCCGCATCATCTTCCTCAAGGCTCATCAATAAGATGGCAGCCTTACGAACCCCTTCGGGTTGCTGCATACTCAATACGACCATGAGAGATTCCCTCAAACAGGCTCCAGGCCCAAACCACGGCAGCCTGGCGTTATCCATCTAGAATTCGACAGCAAAATGCGCAATATCCAGGCCAACGATGGCAGGATACATCGCTATATCGATCCATCGAATCTCTATGGATCAAGGTTTGGTCAATGGCGCCGAATTTTGATAGCTGTGTCGTCAGGCCAAGGTGAAGATAGGAGTTGCACCGGTTGTAGGTTTTTTACCATGGAATCCGGCAGCTACCCCACTGGCCGTGATTTTCGTCGACAAATACTTCCAGCCATTCCAGGTGGGGCGCGTTTGAACGCAGTTTGATTTTTAATTCTTGACCTATCCACCAAGCAATCTTCTCTGCCGTCGTGTTAATCATAGGCAGCAGTACACAATCTTCAGCAGGAAACACCCATCGCTTGGTGCGGAAAGTGGCCGTCACTTCTTGTTGATCTTGACGAACGATAATCAACGGGTGCTTAGTAGGCAACAACACGTGGTGATCTAGTTGTTTAACGATCTGTGCAAGCGTGTCTCGAAAAGCGATGAAGTCGATGACGTATTGGTTTTCGTCTAGCGGGCCTTCCACCTCTGCCTTGACCGCATAGTTGTGGCCGTGTAGACATTCACAGATATCCCCAGCGAAGGTGATAAAATGGGCAGCGCTAAATACTAGTTGCTCCTTTTGCAGTAGTACGCGGTACCGTTCTGATTGACTAGAATGGCTCATGTTGTCGTTTTCCAAATTACTTGGTAAAGGGAAGTACTGCTCTCAGTAGAACACGGCGACATGGCTATGCCAAGGCTGTTTGACTGCGTTGATCCACCTATTGAGGCTTTCGAAACATCGGCGATAGGCTAGAAGAGTCAAAAAAGCAATTAATTCCGAGACAAATTCATCTGGAGACTTCAATGCAGTTGGTTCGTACTGGTGCGGTGATCACTGTGCGGTTACAGAAAGATCTGCTGCGCTCAATCCTGCGGGGGCACTGTTGGTTATTCTCCGACGCCATCGATTTGCCCGCAGCCCCTTCCGGCAGCGTAGCTAGGATTCAAACGCGTAGTGGCGACATCATTGCCAGTGGCATCTATTGCAGAGAACATCCTTTGGCGCTGCGAATCTGCAGCACGCAAGCCCCCTTTCATCTGGATGATGATTGGCTGACGGGACGACTGGAGGCGGCTATCAGGCTACGACAGTCGTTGTTTCGAAACAATACGACAGGCTGGCGGTTGGTGGCCGGCGAGGGAGATGGTGTGCCGGGGCTGATCGTGGACCTATATGACGACACTGCGGTGATTAAACTGGACGGAGGCGCACCCGAAGATTTCTATCAACCTCAAGCGATCGCTCAGTGGTTGTCGCATCGCTTAAATTTGTCGATGGTCGTGCATCGGCAACGTGGCCGAGGTACGCGAGGTGATGCTTTGGTTGGTCAGTTGCCTTCCAAGCCCATACACTTTCTTGAAAACGGATTGCTTTTTGAGGCTGATGTGGTGCAGGGACAGAAAACGGGTTTCTTTCTGGATCAGCGTGACAATCGAGCGCTGGTTCGAAGGTTGTCTCAAGGCCGTCGAGTGCTGAACTTATTCAGCTTCAATGGCGGGTTTTCAATGGCGGCTGGCATGGGGGATGCCGAGCATGTAACATCAGTGGATGTGGCTCAGCAGGCCATTCATTCGGCAAACGCGCTTTGGGTGTTGAATGGACTGAGTCCTGAAAGGCACCAAGGGGTGGTGGCCGATGCCTTCGACTTTTTGCAGCAAGCGGCTAAGCAGAAGCAGCGCTGGAGCCTGGTGATTTGTGACCCGCCTTCATTTGCTCCTAACCAGCAAGCCCTATCCAGCGCGGCCTCGGCTTACGCCAAGTTGGCTCAGCTTACGGCTGCTGTGGTCGAGCCGGGTGGGCTGTTGGCGCTGGCCTCTTGCTCCAGCCACATGAGTTCCGGTCAGTTCACACAAGCTAACCTGGAAGGGCTTGGACGAGCGCACCGGTCAGCCCGTTTGATTTGCCAGCGAGGTCTCCCAGCCGATCACCCTACGCCTCTAGCTATGCCGGAATTGCGTTATCTAAAGTTTCAACTGCTTCAGCTTGATGGGTAGTTCAAGCAATCGAACAAGAGAGCATTTTGAGGGGACAATACTTTAGCGAGATCCTTCGACGGACAGAATGGGACGAATTCCCTCGATGCGTCCGCGCGGTGCTAAGCCCTTCATGTTGACGGGCAGATCTAATAGGTGTGTGCCTAGGTTGCCAGCTTTGTCGATGGCTTCCAGTCGCAGGTAGACCCGCGAAGGCATGTCGGATTGCACTTTCCATAGATACAGGCTGGTATTCTTAAGGCCGCTGGCAAACGGTGTCCAAGGGCCGTCCATACTGGCGCTGTATGCAAGTGACACCGGGTGTTCCGCCAAATCGGCGTCCAAGCAGTTGTAGTCAATGACCAACATTCCAGCCTCGGAGCCTTCTCCGTAGACGGCTCGTGTGATCTTGCATCTGGGCGCTTCGGTGTCGACATGAATCCAGATATCCGCTGAATCACCTGGCTTGGGTTGGCCTAGCACATATCCTCCATTGCCTACCAGAACCATGCGGAAACCGAATAGTCCGTCGTTGCCAACTTTTACGTCAAAGGGGCTGGTGCGATCTGGATCGGTCCCCCACTTTTCCCAGGAGTGTCCCTGATCTTCCGTCCCCCACAATTCCACTTCGGACAGTTGCCCGCCGCCGAGCGCTTCAGCCGAATAGTCCAAGCTGAAGGTGCGCGCCTTGCAATAGTAAGGTTTATCGGGATCGATAGGACTCGATTCGTTGACGCTTGAAGAGGCTGGCTCAGTCGCTTGATGATGAGCCGTTGGTGCCCGCTGACCCAAAGAAGGCGTATTTGCAGCGGTCGTTGGACTTCCCGATTCAGGTGTTGCCAGATCTACGGGTTTTGGAAGTTCTAGTTCCTCGGGTTGAGCATCAATAGAATTGTTGGGCGATAGCACGAGTTCTGAATTACTGGTCAATTGTCCGGTAGAGCGACGTTCGTCTGCGCCTTCATTTTTGCGTGCTACAGTGGGGTAACGTCCAGTATCTGAGGCGGTGGTTTCAGGTGATTGAGTGCCAAGTGGGGTTCCGTTGGCGCTGCGTTTCGGGTTGCCAGTTGCTGAGAGATCCCAAGTGGTTGCACCTGGGATGTTTTCACCGGGCAAAAGGGAACTGCTGGGCTGATTCGAGCCAGCTCGTGAACTGGCCAGTTGCATGTCGGGTTGGTTAACTGCGGTGCGTGGCATAGTAAACTGAAAGCTGGCCTGGCCAATTTGTTTGGCCTGATCCATGATGCTCAGGACCATCAGCACTTCTCGGCAGGGCGGTAAGATCAGTTCGATTTGGCTCGCGAAACGGTTGCCAACTGGTTGTAGGCTCTCCACAGGAATCTCGCGCCAGTTGGTTTCGCGATCTGTGCGAACTCGCAATATTCCGGATTGCAGATCCAAATTTGAATCGGCTGCTTGGATATCGACGATCAGATTGCCTTGCTGGTCCAGGTCTGCCTGGATAGCTACTTCTGGTTTGCTCGTATCGACAGCAACACGCATGGGTGGGTTGGGGCTGGGGAACGCGGTACCCGCTGAGTCGACTGTGCGAACCGTGAACCAGTAATTGCCTTCGGCGGCGGCGCGGAATTCGAAGTGTCCAGCGTCGGGGCCCACACTGCCTTGCTGCTGCCAGGTCCGCCCTTCGTCGGTCGAGACAAACAACTGCACGGCAGTTGGCTGCGTGCCGGACGGATCGATGCTAAAAGGGATTTGGAACTGTGCAGTGGACAGAAAAACAGCCTGCTGTTGGATCGATTGGCTTGCATTGGCATCCGCCGTCGGGGCCGGCGACTCGTTGGCCACTCCCAGACCAAAACACCAGCCGACCCAAGCAATCGTCACTGCGGCAACTCGTTTTGTTTGCAGTAGATACCAGCAATTCATGGCTTGTTAGGTCTCTTGTTTGAGTCAAAATCGGGACGCAGGCGACAAAAATCAAAGTAGTGGGCACAAAATTACTCTGGAAACAATCTGTCATCTGGTTATGTCGGTCGCTGAAACCTAACTTCATAATTAAAATGTTCCGATTCTCCCGATGGTTGGGGCAAGCTTCTTTTGTGCTAGCATTCTAAATTTAAGTTTTCATGGCTACGTTTTCAGTTACATACGATTTTGATGTAGTGGTGGTTGGTGCTGGGCACGCTGGGACCGAAGCGGCAGCCGCTGCGGCACGCATGGGCGCGCGAGTCGCCCTGTTGACAGGCAGCCTGGATACCGTGGGCCAGATGAGCTGTAATCCGGCAGTGGGAGGCGTCGCCAAAGGGCAGATCGTGCGCGAGATCGATGCTTTGGGGGGGCTCATGGGAAGTGCGATTGACGCAACCGGGATTCAGTTTCGTATGCTTAATCGTCGCAAAGGGCCAGCCATGCACAGCCCTCGCGCCCAGGCCGACAAGAAGTCCTACCAGCGTTGGATCAAAGAAACCGTCGAATCTTATCCGGGGCTTTCGTTAGTCCAGGAGATCGTGCAGGATCTTCTGGTGGAGTCGGATGGTCAGGAGCAACAGCACATCGCAGGTGTCATCGTGCAGGGCGATGCCTTGTACCGCGCGCGGGCGGTTGTCTTGACCACCGGTACCTTTCTTCAGGCGATCATGCACACCGGCGAGTCCAAGACCGAGGGCGGCAGAGCGGGGGAAGGCACCACGAAGGGGATCAGCGGTGCGCTGAAGAGGCTATCGATTCGTTTGGATCGCTTCAAGACGGGGACACCTCCGCGCCTCAACGGTAAGACGATCGACTTTTCACAAACTGAACTGCAGCCCGGAGACGATCAGCCGCAAGCGTTTTCATTTTTGACAACCAGTTTGCCAGAACCTCAATTGCCATGTTACATCACCTATACTTGTGATGCCGTACATCGGTTGATTCAGGATAACCTGCATCGGGCTCCCATGTACAGCGGTCAAATCAATTCAACTGGGCCACGTTACTGTCCTTCTATTGAAGATAAGGTAGTTCGTTTTTCGGAGAAAGATCGACATCAGCTTTTCTTAGAGCCAGAAGGACGCGGCACTACTGAATATTATGTCAACGGAATTTCCACCAGCCTGCCTCGCGATGTTCAGCTTGGAATGTTAAAGCTGATCCCAGGCTTGCAGCGTGCAGAGATCATGCGTTACGGATATGCCGTTGAATACGACTACTGTCCTCCCGAACAGCTCAAACCTAGTCTTGAATCCAAGAAGGTTAGTGGCTTGTTTTTTGCTGGACAAATCAATGGCACAACCGGCTACGAAGAAGCTGCCGGTCAGGGGCTTCTGGCTGGTGCCAATGCGGCGCTGATGACGAAAGGTATGGAGCCATTGGTCCTTTCGCGGGATCAGGCCTACCTTGGTGTGTTGATCGATGATCTAGTCACAAGGGGAGTGGATGAGCCGTATCGTATGTTCACTAGCCGCGCCGAGCACCGATTGTTGCTGCGACAAGACAATGCCGATCGCCGACTTACACAATTAGGCTCTGAAATAGGTCTTGTCGATGCAGCCAGACACCAGCGCTTGCGTGACAAGGAAGATCAGATTCAGTCGGTTATCAATATGCTGACCGAATTACGGATGGATAATGTGGATGGAATCAAGTATTTGCGGCGAAACGAGGTGACATGGCGAGAAATGTGCCAGCATCTACCCGCCTTAAACCTATTCACGGCTGAAATCGCTGATCAAGTCGTTTGGGATATCCGCTACGAAGGATATATCAATCGTCAGCAACTGCAAATAGAACGACAGCAGAGAATGGCTGTCAAGCGAATACCGCAGGGATTTGACTACGAATCGATTCGCGGTCTGCGAACAGAAGCCAGGCAGAAGCTTCTAAAGATTCGGCCTGTTAATCTGGATCAAGCAAGTCGCATCAGTGGCATCACGCCAGCCGACTTGGCATTGTTGTTGGCACATGTGGAACGTCGCGGATAAATTGATGGTCGCCCCAATCGCCAAATAGATATTTGTGCGTTACAATCCTGACGCATCGAGCGTGGCAGCGAAACCTCTCGCAATTTGTTTTGCCCACCGCTGTTGCTACTGTGAACACGCTCCTAGCGGTAAATCATCTTGGAAGATGACCACCCACTTTAGACTATGGCCATGGAACAACGCTCACCGGGTAACAGTCAGTTCGAATCCGTGGCTGCGGCAAGTGAAGGACAGGAGGTCGCCGGTACGGCTGGTTGGAATCTTAAGAATAGTTATGCTCGACTGCCTGCCGAATTTTATACCACTGCGGCTCCCACCGCTGTGCGGGCACCCAAGTTAGTGGTCTTGAACGCGGCTGTTGCCAGGTTGTTAGGGCTGGAACCAACGCTGCTGAACACCGCAGAGCAGGTTGCCTGTTTGGCCGGTAATCAACTGCTGCCCGGATCTGCACCGCTAGCTCAGGCGTATGCCGGGCATCAGTTCGGCGGCTTTACGATGTTGGGTGATGGTCGAGCCATCCTTTTGGGCGAGCAGCAAACTCCTTCGGGAGCTTTGATGGATGTTCAGCTAAAAGGGGCTGGACAAACCGCCTATTCACGGCGCGGAGATGGTCGCGCTTCGTTGGGTCCGATGCTGCGAGAGTACATCATCAGCCATGCGATGTACGCTCTGGGGATCCCAACAACACTCAGTTTAGCCGTCGTCGCCACAGGAGAGCCGGTTTATCGAAATCATGCCGAGCCGGGTGCCGTGCTCACTCGTATTGCAGCCAGTCACCTACGAGTTGGTACCTTTCAATATGCGGCCACACGACAGGATATTCCAATTCTTAGAGCACTAGCTGATTACACTATCCACCGCCACTTTCCGCAAATCAAAGATCCATCCAATCCATATCTTGAGTTGCTTCGCATGGTCACCGAACGTCAAGCGGCTTTGGTGGCTCAGTGGATGCTGGTTGGATTTATTCATGGAGTGATGAATACAGACAATATGTCGATTGCAGGCGAGACGATCGATTATGGACCATGCGCTTTTATGAATGGTTATGATCCTGGTACGGTGTACAGTTCAATTGACCATCAGGGTCGATACGCCTACCAAAATCAGCCAGCAATATGTCAATGGAATTTAGCTCGTTTTGCCGAGACACTGATTCCGTTACTGCATGATGACACAGACCAAGCAATTGTCCTGGCAACCGAGGTCATACGGCAGTTTCCGGACATCTATCAACAGCATTGGCTGTCGGGTATGCGTCGCAAGCTGGGAATGTTAGAGATCCAAAGCGATGATCAGTCGCTGGTTGACCAATTGTTAGACTGGATGAATCGTCATCAAGCTGATTTCACCAATACGTTCCGCGACTTGACCATGGATCGTTGTCAGGCGGGAGTTTATGACGACGCCCAGTTCCAGCATTGGCTGTCGCGATGGAAGCATCATTTGGCGGTTGCCGGAATCGCTTGGAATAAGGCACAGGCAATGATGCAGCAGAGCAATCCTGCGGTCATACCTCGGAACTATCGAGTCGAAGAAGCGCTGAGTGCTGCCGTAGAGCGACACAATCTTGAGCCGCTCAACCGTCTCCTAATCGCATTGTCGAAACCGTATGACGAATCGCCAGCCAACGAGCCCTACCGGCAGCCACCGCCTGATGGTGATGTCGGTTACTCCACCTACTGTGGCACTTAATGTATCGTCAAGAATTGAGTTAAACCGGAAGCAAGCGGTCCGTTGATCAAATCGGGGCTAGGGGGGATGCTCACGTTAGCACCCGGTTATGTTCAGTCGACATCTTGCTCAGGGAAATTTACGGTACTTCGGATAACTGTCCTTTGATCCTCAACGCTGCTGCGCAGTGCGTGGTGATTGGGGTGCCTTTGAATCAATTCTTCAAATTGGCTCCACGGCATCACACAGCCTATGGTGGCAAGTGCGTCTGCGTCGATGGCAGCCGGAGCGATGACGGTGACGGCCAGCGGGCCGGGGACACCGTATCCAGTACTTGGATCGAGAATGTGACTGCGTCTTTGTCCTTCAACGATTGTGTACTGCCACAAGTCGCCACTGGTGGCAATTGCCACGTCGCGAATGGCAATCCGTTTCACCGGCTGGCCACCGGGCTGGGCAGGCGAGATTGCGATTCGCCATGCGTCGCGACCCGAAGGTGGCGATCCGCATCGCATGTTGCCGCTGATGTTGACAAGGCAGGATTGAATGCCCTGCTCTTGAATAGTCTGGAATATCCTGTCCACGATGAATCCTTTTCCGATGGCACCAAAATCCAATCGAATGTGCTGACGATCCAGTTTCAAGGTTTGATTTTTTGAGTCCAGATGCACATGCTCCCAGCCGCTGTGTTCCAACGCTTCTTGAACCGCTTCAGCAGTCGGCACTCGGTGGGCTCGGCGATGTTTCCGCCACAAGCTGGTCAGCGCTCCGATGCTGCAATCCAAAGCGCCTTGCGATTCTTGGTGCCAACTATCGGCACTGACCAGCACGGTCCACAGTGGGTCCGACACTTCCGTTGGATTCTCAATCGCCAAGTCAGTCAGCCGTCGAGTCTCGCTGTTGGGATCGTAATCGGTCAGAATGCCGGCCAGTTCATGGACCTGCTGGCGAACCTTCTCAAACACGTCCTGGACCAGTTTCGGTTCAGGGCAATAGACGGTCAGCTCCACCAGCGTACCCATTGCAGGAAACGTATACTCAAAGCCGTCGGCTAACTGTCGAACTTCCTTGTTAGACAAGTCGATTTGGCTTTGAGCCACGTCTTGTTGGGCGTGTTGGCCATGAGTGATAGCCGATAAGATCAGCCAGAAACCAGTGGATAACAGGTGTACGAGGCTGGTTTTTGAGTATAATCTACGGGCTGCGACCTGGATGCAGCGGCTTGTCAGCAAATCCATGTTTTCGAAATCGATCCTACCAATGGTGCGCTGTGTTGGGTAATTGATCACCGAAGCAGTTAAGCAGCGCTCCAGTTTTATTCCTACCTTAACAGTTTAACCTCAATTGTGCGCGCGTGCTTGTCACTGCGACTTGTTATCGCAAGTCGGCTAGTGGCCAGCCCTGCGACTATTCAGCCAAATGACGAATTTGATGATCGTATCTAGAATATTTTTTTTAGCTGCGTGCCTGTGCATGGCGGCAGAAGCTCTGCGAGCCAACGAGCCAACGATTTCACCCGAACAGGACCAGCAGGCTCAAGCAGTTCCTCCGCTGGCGGTGGCCGATTCCGAGGCTGCTGCTGAATCCGAGATGAAGCCGTACGATGAAGTTCTAGAACATGCAGACGTCAAGTTTCGCATGTTGCCGATCCCCAGCGGTACCTTCTTGATGGGCAGCCCGGAGGACGAGGCGGGCCGGCGCGATGATGAGGGGCCACAGCGGGAGGTCAAGGTGTCTGCCTTTTGGATGGCAGCGACCGAAATCTCCTGGGATGTCTACGATGTATGGGCTGCCGATCTGGACCTGTTCCGCATGAAGGCCCTGAACCTAAAGCCGTCGCCACGCGATGCTCTGGCCCAGAAGTATCAGATCTCTCAGCCGACCAAGCCCTACACGGACATGTCGTTTGGCATGGGGACTCGGGGCTATCCCGCCATCTGCATGACACAACACGCGTGCCGCACTTTTTGTAAGTGGCTTACGGAGAAAACAGGCCGTTACTATCGATTGCCCACCGAGGCCGAGTGGGAGTATGCTTGTCGAGCTGGCACCACTACAGCCTACTCGTTCGGCGACGATCCGGCCGATTTGGAAGACTATGCCTGGACCTTTGAGAATACCGACGAAGGCTACGAAAAAGTTGGCAAGAAGAAGCCCAATCCCTGGGGGCTTCACGACATGCACGGCAACGTGTCCGAATGGGTTTTGGATCAATACGACGAAACCGGCTATTCGTTGGTTGCCGATCAGCAACAAGATCCGCTGGCTGTTCCCATGACGTTGGATCCACGAGTTGTACGTGGTGGAGGCTGGAATCAATTCCCCGAGGATTGTCGCAGCGCGGCTCGGCAAGGCTCGACCGAGGACTGGAAAAAGCAGGACCCACAGGTTCCTAAGAGTATTTGGTATTTGACCGATGCATTGCACGTGGGTTTTCGCGTCGTTCGACCGTTGACGGTTCCCGATGTGGCAGAGCAAGAATCTAAATGGGACAAATGCGAACCGAAACAGGTGGAACGCGTTGGCCCGAAAGCAAACATCGATACCAAAGGTGCGAAGAACTAGAGAGTAGAATTCATTTAGAAGTCGTTATCATCAACCCAACCGTATGGAGTCAATCAACATGACAATCAATGAAGCATCCAAACTACAAGCCTCAAGTCGTCGAGGATTCATGCGAGACACAGCGGCAACTACGCTGGCTTCTACCTTGGTGGCCGGTTCGATGCAGCGAGTGCATGCCTCGCAAGACGAGACGATTCAAATCGCGCTGATCGGCTGCGGAGGACGTGGCTCCGGGGCTGCCAGCGATGCGATGCGTGTCCCCAACGAATCGATCAAACTGGTGGCCATGGCTGACGTGTTTGATAATCGATTGCAGTCGAGTTACCAAGGTTTGGCAGGACAATTTGCCAGTCAGGTCGATGTGCCCGAAGACCGGCGGTTTATCGGTTTTGATGCCTACAAGTTGGCCATGGACTGCTTGCGTCCTGGTGATGTGGTTATTCTGACAACGCCACCAGCATTCCGCTGGGTGCAGTTTCGATACGCTATCGAACGCGGACTGAATGTCTTTATGGAAAAACCGGTCACCATTGATGCTCCAACCAGTAAGCGGATGTTGGAGCTAGCCAAGTTGGCCGACCAGAAGAACATCAAGGCCGCTGTGGGGCTGATGTGTCGTCACTGCGAGGCACGGGCCGAACTGGTCCAGCGCATTCGCGATGGTGAGATTGGCGATGTCCTGATGCTGCGAGCATACCGCATGGCAGGCCCGACAGGTTCGGCAGCTTCTGGGCCCAAGCCGGATGGAATTAGTGATCTAGACTATCAGATTCAGCGATTTCATTCATTCTTGTGGCTCAGCGGCGGAGCTTACAGCGACTTCCTGATTCACAATATCGACGAATGCTGCTGGATTAAAGGAGACTGGCCTGTCGAAGCGATCGGTTCTGGCGGACGCCATTATCGCGGCGAGGACATCGATCAGAATTTTGACACCTACTCCGTCGAGTACACCTTTGCCGACGGAACCAAACTGTGGCTCAATGGCCGTACGATTCCTGGTTGCCACAATGAATTCGCCAGCTTTGTTCATGGCTCAAAGAGCTGTGCGACGATTTCGGCGCGAGGCCATTCGCCCGCGTTGTGCAGGATTTACAAAGGTCAGCGCTTTGATAAAAGCGAAGTTGCTTGGCGATTTGGTCGTGCGGAACCCAATCCGTATCAGCTCGAGTGGAACAATCTGATCGCGGCGATTCGAGCGGACAAGCCTTATAATGAAGTGTCTCGCGGTGTGATGGCCAGCCTAGTTACCAGCATGGGACGCTGGGCCGCGCATACCGGCCAGCCGATCACTCTTGAGGAGTACATGCAGCATGATCATGAATTTGCGCCTGGCATCGACCAATTGACACCAGACAGCCCAGCGCCGTTGCAACCTGGTGCTGATGGCAAGTATCCCGTGCCCATGCCCGGCATCATCACCAAACGTGAATACGCTTAGGAAAGCCAAGTTCCATGTCAAAATCCTGGATTGTTGCGACAGGGATACTTGGAATGCTTGGTGTGATGATCGGTGCCTATGGGGCTCATGGGCTGGAGGGGATGCTCCAGCGCAGCGGCAATGATCTCGATTGGGTCAACAAGCGGCTGGACCAGTGCGAAACAGCGGTGCGATATCATTTGCTGCACACGGTAGCTCTCTTAGCGCTCAGCCTCTCACCTCTAGGCGGATACTGGTGGTCCAAGTGGACCGCCAGTTTTTGGCTGCTGGGAATTTTGCTGTTTTGTGGCGGGCTGTATAGCATCGTCTTTTTCGATAAGCTGGGGCACTGGGCGATCGTACCCCTGGGTGGGCTGAGCTTAATAGTGGGCTGGCTGGGCCTTATCGTGCTTGGGCTGACAGGTTCAAAGCAGGCATCATGATCTCGCCCGACAATTCAGATTTACCACCCGCGTATATTCTAGCCGGAGGTCGCAGTAGCCGCTTTCCGGGAGATAAGGCACTGGCGAATGTCGGCGGTCAACCGCAGCTCAAGAGTCTAATCAGTCAGTTACATCAGCAAGGTTACCAGACTACCGTGGTAGCTGATCGAACCGATCGCTACAGACAACTAGGAATTGATAGTTTAGTTGACTTATATCAGGAATCAGGACCGCTCTCGGGGATAACCACGGCTCTGCAAGACCTGCAAGACCGGCTGGGAGAAGGATGGCTACTGGTCCTGACCTGCGATCAGTTAAAATGGAAAAACATCTGGCTGCAAAAATTTCGGTCACTGTGCGCAGGTAATTCGAAACCCCGCCAATTTGAAATAATTGCCTGGGGCGATCAGCACACGCCAGCGCAAACACCGCTAACATTGATTCCCGGCCTGTACCACTCATCCTTGTTGCCCGAGTTGCACCAGAGATGTCAGCAAGGCCAACTCGCAGTCCGCTCACTCATGCAAGACTCGAAAGTCCGAATCCACGTCGACACGACACAATCAGTGTCCCCAGGAGCATACACCTTCAACACCCCAGAGCAACTTCAGTCGCTGATTAAGGGGACAAGCTGAGCCTATTCTGGCAACGGGTAATCTTCAATCGACAGCGTGCGGTCTTTCTGGAGTTCGCGAAGACGAGTGTAGCCTCGAGTGATTAACTGCGTGCGCTGGTATACGAAGCCTGAGTCCAGGTTGCGCATGTCAAACTCGCCTTCGACCACGACCGGAGGATTAAAATCGGCTGATTGAATGTACTGCGATAGTACTGGATTACAGCGGAGGTGGATGTCGGCGGTTAGGTGGAGTTGTTCTGGAGGTACCCATCCCAGTACGTACTGAAGATACAGTGAACTGTCGATCAATCGTTTGACTGGCTGGCCGCAGACGGTGCAAAGGTAGCCTTGATCGCATTTGGCCATTTATTCTATCAATTGTTGAATGGGACGCGATGGTTTTCGAGCAGACGAACCGCTGATGAGGAAGGTTTGACCGCAGATGTTGCAGATTTTCGCAGATGGACCAAAATTCACAACCTGTACAAAAATCTGCGAGCATCCCAGTTATCTGTGGTTCAGTCCCAGCACGTCGAACATGTTGTACATGCCGGCTGGCTTGTCGACTAAAAATTTGGCGGCGGTCAGTGCTCCCAACGCGTAGCAGTCGCGGTTTGATGCGGCGACTCGCAGTTCAATCGTCTCGCCCAACATACCGAAAACGATGGTGTGTTGTCCTGGATCGTCACCGGTTCGAACCGCGTGATAGCCAATTTCGTTGCGAGGGCGGGCACCGCATTGCCCCTGACGGCCGTGGACTTGCCCGTCCAATCCCATCGCCTCGGCAATCAGCTCGCCAAACTTAAGAGCGGTTCCGCTGGGGGAATCCTCTTTGAAGCGATGGTGTCGTTCGATGATCTCCACGTCAGGCTGCTGACTGCGCAGGGCAGCGGCGGCTTGTTGCGCCAGTCGCATGGTTAAATTGACGGCTAGCGACATGTTGGGTGCCCAGCAAATAGGCAGTTGATGTGAGGCCTGATGAAGCAGATCGATCTGTGAACTCTCCAGGCCCGTCGTGGCTACTACCAAGGGAACGCCTTTGTTCAGGCAGTGCTGGACGGCTGCTTGGCAGGCGGCAGGTACCGAAAAATCGATAGCAACTTGCACGTTGTCCGGCCACTCGCTGCTGAGCGGTATCTGAATCGAACTCACTCCGGCCAGGATGCCTGCATCGGTTCCCAGTCGCGTATGTTGCGAACTGTCCAGAGCGGCAACAATTTGCAGATCAGAATCCTGGCTTCCTAAGGCAACCAGCCTTTGCCCCATGCGCCCGGCCGCCCCATGAATGGCAAGTCGTATTCCCACGATGTCTATCCTTGAAAAAATGTCTTTGACGTTTAATAGTTGCGGTCGAGATGCAGCCGACTAAGTCGGCTGGTTTGTTGATACAGAGGTCCAGATCAACTGTACATCTGAATGGCCCGAATAATTGCGTCTAGCTCGTTGGGGACCGCTACCGCTCGATTGGCATACGAAGCACGAGTCACTCCGCGACTACCAAGCACTTCATTAAATTTATCTTGGTCGGTCGTATGATACGCGACCGTGGCGGTGGGGTCTTTCAGTTGGTGACCAGTCAAGATGCATACGACGCGGTCACTGGGCGCGATGACGCCTTCTTCTCTTAGCAGTCGTGCTCCGGCCACACTGGCTGCACTGGCCGGTTCGCAACCTATACCACCAGCACCCACTTGGGCCTTGGCATCCAGGATTTCCTGATCGGTGACGCGGCGCACCACGCCGTCACAGAAATCCAGTGCTCGCAAGCATTTCTTGAGATTGACTGGCCGATTAATTTCGATGGCGCTGGCGATCGTATCAGCCTTGCCGTTCCTAGAATCCAGTTCCTGATAGTAGTCACTGATGATCCGCTGGTCGGGCACGCCTTGATTCCAGCGTAGACCGCGACGTTGGTAAAGCTGATACAAGGTATCTGCCCCAGCAGCATTGATCACCGCCAGTCGAGGCACCTTGTCGATCAGACCCAGGGCGTGAAGTTCCATAAAGGCTTTGCCGAAGGCACTTGAGTTCCCCAAGTTTCCGCCCGGTACTACGATCCAGTCAGGCACTTGCCATCGCAGCGATTCAAGCACCCGGAACATGATGGTCTTTTGTCCTTCCAGGCGAAACGGATTGACGCTGTTCACTAGATAGATGCCCAGATCCTTCGAGACCTCTCGGACTCGAACCATCGCGTCATCAAAGTCGCCGGCAATTTGAACCGTCAGCGCGCCGTACTCCAAAGCTTGAGACAATTTTCCGTAAGAGATCTTGCCACTGCCGATGAAGATGATGGCTTTCATTAGCCCTGTCACCGAACTGTACATCGCCAGTGATGCGCTGGTATTGCCTGTCGACGCGCAAGCCGCACGTTTGGCACCGGTCAACTGAGCATGAGTGATCGCAGCGCACATGCCGTTGTCTTTGAACGAGCCGCTTGGGTTCATTCCTTCGTACTGCAAGAATAGCTGTCCTGAGTTGAGCCCGACGTACTTGGCAACTCGATCAGCCTTTTGAAGAAGAGTTTGACCTTCGCCAGCAGTCACCACCTGATCTGGCGAAACAAAGGGCAGAAGTTCGTGGAACCGCCAGACTCCGCTGAACCGCAGCGGCTCGTGCCTGGAACTCCAGTGCTTTTCGAAGTCAGTCAGTTTTTGGGGAACTTGCAGCCGCGACCAGTCGTATTCTATGTCCAGAAGGTCGCCGCAATGGTCACATGATGTCCTGGTTTGCCCAACATCAAAGGTTGCCGCGCACCTGGGATTGATACATCTTTGGTAGGCCACCCCGCTGACGAGTTGGCTGACTTTGCTCGCAAATTCGGTTGCTCCGGCCATTGAACTACCCCAAAATGATGGTTTTTGGGTATCCTTGATCGTAAAATTGGTTGAAGTTGCCACGATACGCCAGCTAGACCCTATCAGTGTAGCCAGCTAGCACCTAAAGTATGGATTTCAGAGAAAACGCTCACCGAGACCCCTCTACCGTATACTTTACCAGACCCCGCACAGGTAGCGAGTACCTTCATGGCAAGAAAGAGCATCTCATCGAATAAATCTGGCAGCAAGCCGGGCACCACTAAGAAAGCCGGTGCTTCCGTCAAAGGTGCGAAGAAGGCCATTGCTTCACGGAGCCCTGTTGCAGCCAAGAAAGCTGTGGCCGCAGCAAAGAAGTCGACCAAGGCTGTCAAAGGCACAAAGAAATCGGCTCCCTCCAAATCGGTCAAGACTAACAAGGCTAAAGCCAAACCGGTAAAGACGATCAGTGCTGCCAAGAAGTCTTTGCCCAAGATGGCTATTCCGAAGAAAGCTATTCCGAAGAAAGCGGTCGGCAAGCCTAAGGTGCCTGTTCGCTCTTCGGCATCGGCTAAGCCGGCGGCGGCAACAAAAACAGTGGCTAAAAAGCTAAGCGGTGCCGCTCCCAAGGCGGCCAGTGGTCCCGCATCCAAGTCGATTCCCATCCAAGACTTGACACACTTCAAGACAGTGCTTTTGGAAAAACGCCGTCGACTATTTGGTGATGTCGCTATGATGTCTGAAGAGGCCCTTGGGTCCGAGGATGCTGCTATCGACAATCATGCGCCGATTCACCCGGCGGAGGTTGGATCGCATAGTTTTGAGCAGGAATTTACGCTAGGCTTGGTGTCGCGAGACGGCGACAAGATCAAGCTGATCGACATAGCACTGGAAAAAATTGCAGAAGGCAGCTATGGCGTTTGCGACGAGTGCGGAGCTAGAATCCCGAAGGGACGCTTGGAGTTGCTGCCGGAATCTATTTTCTGCGTCAAGTGTGCATCCAAGTTGGAAACTTTCTCCAGTTGACTCGGCAGCTTGCCATGCAGCAATCAAGACATGCAGGGCGCTGGATCGCCTTTGCGATAATCGCAGTGGTCGGAGGTGGCCTGGATCTGTGGACCAAGCATTGGGTCTTTAATTGGCTGGGGTTGCCAGGAACGCAGCCAGCCCACTGGATTGTCGAGCCCTATTTGGGACTGGAGACCGCCGTAAACCCTGGCGCACTATTCGGTTTTGGCGCTGGGTGGGGCGGGCTGTTTGCCGTTCTGTCCGTTCTGGCTTCGGTGGGCATCTTCTGGTGGTTGGGCAAACATGAAGCCATTGCCAGTTGGTGGTTGACGATTGCGCTGGGCATGGTTCTGGGAGGAATCATCGGCAATTTGTATGATCGACTTGGGCTTTGGAATCCACCCGCCGAAGTGCCCAGTTGGCGCAGCGGCGTTCGAGATTGGATTCTGCTTCGCTACGGAGACTACACGTGGCCAAATTTTAATATTGCCGATAGTCTTCTGGTCTGCGGCGCGATCCTGTTGGCGCTGCATTCTTATTTTCACTCGGTGCCTGCCGAAGAATCAACACAGGCCCAGTAGGTGTTCAGGCATAGCTCTCGAAGTTTAGGGAATGAAACGTAGATGTTAGAGTCGCTCCAAGAGATTGAAGCCGGTCGTTGGGCTGCCGCTGTGGAACTGGCTAGGTTGGGCGGTCAGTCGACACTGGATCTTTTTGGCACTCAATTGGATGTCCAGAGAAAAGGTGATAATTCACCTGTCACACTGGCTGATCAGCGTGCCGAACAGTTGATCCGCAGTCAGCTTGCCGTGCGATTTCCTGAGGATGGAATCATCGGAGAGGAGTTCGGTCAGCAGTCGGGTACCAGTGAATATCAGTGGATTGTCGATCCGATCGACGGCACCAAGAGTTTCATCTGCGGTGTGCCCCTGTATTCGACTTTGGTGGCGGTGGTTCGCGGTGGTAAGACTGTCATTGGAGTGATCTATATTCCTGCACTAGATGAAATGGTGTTTGCTGCTACAGGTCACGGGGCGTGGCATGTCAAGGCAGGGCAATCGCCCGAGCGCTGCCAGGTATCCAAGCGGGCCTTGTCGGATGGGGCCTTTCTAGTTTCTCAGTCGGATCTATTTGCCAGACTGGGTAGGGAATCTGTATACAGGTCCCTAGAAGCACAGGCCTATGTGACTCGAACTTGGGGGGATGGTTACGGCTACCTTTTGGTGGCTACGGGCCGAGCCGAATTGATGGTCGATCCGATCGCAAACCCTTGGGATTTGGCAGCCGTCCAAGTGGTAGTTCAGGAGGCCGGTGGACGCTTTACCGACTGGCAGGGCAATGCGACAGCGTTTGGCGGCAACGGCATAGGCAGCAACGGAATCGTCCATGATCATGTCCTGCAGATCACCGCCGTGTCGTAAGGCAAGCGGCAGGATTAGATCTGCCAGAGACACCGGTGAGCTTGCGCACTTCCGCTACCAATTGTAGCGGTGCAGCGCGAGCTGTCCTCGGAGAGTGTCTTCTACTTTTGTCGTCAAAGTCTATTCCAAACGTCGTCAGGTCCGTGTATAACAATATAGGGTCTATTGAAACTACGTCTCGACTTCCAGGCGATGTTTACGCTATGCACGGTGAGCAAAATCAGGATGTCTTCCCGCTGGCACTACTTCAGTCCGGCCAAGAGGGACAGGTGGTCGAGGTGTTGGGCAGCGACGTACGAGTGCATCAACTGGCCGAAGTTGGGCTTCGCAAAGGCTGCGCGATTCGCATGATTCGACCTGGGCATCCTTGCGTGTTGGCTATTGATGGCCGGCGACTTAGCGTTCGGCTCCACCAAGACGTGGATGTACTGGTGGGAAGCCTTGTCAGCACCAAAGCCAGTTAGGAAGTGGCATGCTAACTTTGGCTGACATTTCTATCGGGCAAACTGCGATCATCCAAGAGGTCACCGGTGACGATTCTTTGGCAATGCGCATCATGGAAATGGGACTGATAGATGGCCAGTCAGTTCGTGTGATAGGCTTGGCACCACTGGGTGATCCCGTGGAGGTTGAGGTTTCGGGCTATCGTCTTTCGTTGCGCCTGGCCGAGGCCAGGCGGGTGCTAGTGGAATCTCAGAAGTAATACACTCGGCAATCAAGGTTGACTAGCTTGACTGAGCGGCAAAGCAGCGCAATCACAATCGCCCTGGTGGGCAATCCCAACACGGGTAAGAGTACTTTCTTTAGCGCTCTATGCGGCGTGCCAGCTCGCATCGGCAACTACCCAGGCGTAACTGTCGAAAAAAAGCTGGGGACATACCGCGATGCCAAGGGTCAGGTTACGGTAGTGGATCTGCCTGGCACCTACAGTCTGACCGCCAGAACGCTCGACGAGAAAGTCTCGGTGGATGTACTGCAAGGCAAGGTTCCGGAAGTGCCAAGCATCGATGTTGTTGTGGCCATCGTGGATGCGACCAATATCGAACGCAATCTTTACCTGTTCACTCAGTTGCGCCAAGTTGGCATCCCTGTGTTGCTGGTACTAAATATGTGGGATCGTGCGCAGGCAACGATTCGTTTGAATCTGGCCGAGCTAGAGCAGCGCTTGGCGGTTCCCATCGTCACCGTATCAGCCAGCCGTGGTGAAGGAATCCAGGAAGCCAAAGCTGCGATTCGACGAGCCCACCAAAGGGCTGCAACTGAGTTGCCAACGATCTTTCCAAAAGAGTTCGAAGAAGAGACCTCGCAGCTTCAAAACTGGTTGGAAGGCCAGGGGCAAAGGCTGCCTAGATTTTTGGTGCAGCGCCTTTTGCTGGACGTCGGCGGAGCCCATTCAAGCGAACTAAGTCAAGTTCCCAAGTTGTCCGAATTGGGCCAACGGCTGGCCAGATCGCGCCAAAAGCTGCAGGAACACGGACAAAAGGTTCCGGCGATTGAAACGAAAGTCCGTTATGGCTGGATACGTAACCAGTTGGAAGGAATCTACCAGCGACTTGAACAAGGCAGAGATACGCTCTCGGATCGCATCGACCGTTGGCTCACTCATCGCGTTTGGGGTCTCGTCTTTTTTGCTTTGATGATGTTTGCAATCTACCAAGCGATCACCCATGGAGCCGACCTGGTGGCTGGTCAAATCGACGAGTCATTGATTCCCTTTTTTGTGACCCAGGTCGAGTCGGTACTTGAGCCTGGTATGCTGCGAAGCTTAATCACCGACGGTGTTATCGCCGGAGTTGGGTCGGTGATCGTATTCTTGCCGATCATTTTGCTACTGTTCTTTTTTATTGCCATCTTGGAAGATTGTGGCTACATGGCTCGGGCGGCGTTTGTTATGGACAAGGTCATGTCCTATTTGGGGCTAAGCGGTAAGTCGTTTCTGCCCCTGATGAGTTCATTTGCTTGTGCAGTACCCGGTATTATGGCGACGCGAGTGATCGAAAGTTGGCGAGACCGCATGGTGACTATTTTGATTGCGCCCCTAATGAGTTGCTCGGCCAGGTTACCGGTCTACATGTTGATGATCACAGCGTTTGTGCCATCTACTACTGGGCTGGGAGGATGGATAGGACTGCAAGGTGTGGTCTTGTTTTTGATGAGTTCTCTGGGATTGATCGTTGCGATTCCCGTAGCATGGTTGCTCAAGCGATTTTGGTTCCAGGGCGAGCCAAGCGCCTTCGTGATGGAATTGCCCAGCTACAAATTGCCCTCGCTGCGAGTAGTCTTCTTTCGCGTTTGGGAACGAGCGCAGGCGTTCATCGGTCGCGCGGGCTCGCTGATCTTTTGTACCGCAGTGTTGGTTTGGGCCGCAGGTTACTTCCCAGGCGATCATACGCGACAGCATGAACTGACTGGCCAGATAGAAGCCTGGCAGGGTGACCAGGCGGATCCGCAGTTGCAAGAACTGGAGCAAGAGCGTCGCCAGTTGTCCGGTCGATTGATCGAAAGTAGTTTGTTGGGACGAGTCGGAAAGGCCATCGAACCGGCTGTCAAACCACTAGGTTGGGATTGGCGAATCGGTGTAGGCGTTTTGGCTTCCTTTCCTGCGCGGGAGGTGATCATCGCAACGTTGGGGACCATCTATTCGTTGGGTGGAGAAGTGGGCGAGGATGATCCTGGGCTTCAAGCCGCTTTACACGCTTCGCGCTGGCCGGATGGCCGGCCGGTATTTAATTTGCCAGTGGCCCTGTCTATCATGGTTTTCTTTGCACTGTGCGCTCAGTGTGCGGCGACTTTGATGGTCATACGTCGCGAAACAAATTCGTGGCGATGGCCCGTTTTCACTTTTGGTTACATGACTCTACTGGCCTATTTGGCTGCATTGGCAACCTATCAGGTCGGTAGCTTGTTCTGAGCATGCCAAGGTTGTTTGTTACTCGGAGACTGAAAAATGGACTGGCAATGGCTCATCGCCGTTTCAATCGTTGCAGCAAGTGCGATAACCTTGTCGCTACGGTTGCTTGCCTGGCTGCGCGGGGTGCCATCGTCTTGCTCGGGCTGTGCAAATGCCGGGTGTCATGCCGAGAAGAATGCGGGTGCTTCCATGTTGACTCAAATACGTTTGCCATTCAAGGCCAGTGCCGATAAGGAACCAGTTGGTCCAAGCTAGTAGGACACGGTGTGCCAGCGGTCGCGGAAACTTGGTAGTTAAGCGATCTATGTTGTGGGCTGCAATTCTCGTTGTATCACCACCTCGTTGTATCACTGTGACCTTGTCACACCCTACGAGGTTATTGTCTATGTTTGGGTGCAGTTAGCAGCGATACGGTGATTAGCGCGGCGAAGGACAACGGAATCGTAACGATGCCTGGCTGGCTAAATGGTATCCAGTTGGCGATCCACTCGGGTCGAGCCGCTTGATAGACTTTGTCGAAGGTCTCCGCGCTTAATAAGATCCATGTCAGCGAGCTTGTCATGCCAACCAAGACGCCTGCGATGATGCCTTGACGCGTCGTGCGGCTCCAAAACAGCAACATCACTAGAGCAGGCAAGTTCGCCGAGGCGGCTACGCTAAACGCCCAGCCGACTAGGTAACTGACATTCATTTTCTCGAAACTGATCCCCAGGATGATGGCGATGATTCCTACAACGATGGATGCCAGTTTTGCGATTTGTACCTGCTTTTGATCGGACATGCTGAGGCCCATCACACTTTTCAGCAAGTCATGACTAACCGCACCTGCCGACGCTAAAATCAGACCGCTAACAGTTCCCAATACGGTCGTGAACGCGATCGCGGAGATCATCGCAAATAGCCACTCGTTGATACTTCGCGCCAGAAGTGGGGCGGTCATGTTCTCGTTGGTCACATCCAGAGCTCCGCTGGTCATCGCGCCCAAGCCCATGTACAAAGTCAGTACATAAAATCCACCGATAGTTGCTATACCTACAATGGTACTCTTACGAGCCGCCGCTGCATCTTTGACCGTGTAATAGCGAATCAAAATGTGAGGCAATGAGGCGGTCCCGCAGAAAAGCGCTAACATCAAGGACAAGAAGTTCAGCTTGGGCCACAGACCGGGTTCTCGAATGCCGGCAAAGGCGGGATGTTCACCTGGTCTCAAGACGCGACTGCCCTCAGTTGGCTTGGGGAAATAGACGTCGACGTTTTCGTCTGAACTATTACGCAGCGTCTTCTTGCCCCACAGAATGATTTCGCTATCGCTGATCGTCTGTAGGAATGCCCAAGGCCCTAACGAGCCGGTGGTTGTCTGATCATTCGGTAATTGGCGGACATATCCCACGGGATGAATCGTACTAGCTGGCTGTACTGGATCGCCTAATCCGTCTGGATCAAGCCAATTGCCAACAGTCTGGCATTCCATCAGGCACATCCCTTGTCTGTTGGATACCAACTTGCAGACTAAACTGGTCTGATCCTTGATCGATACTAGATGCCACAGCCCATCTTTTTCCCAGTCCGAAGGAATTGATTCCGAAGATCGTACGAAACCCTGTTGGCTGAGTAAATTATTAATCGCATCCGAGTCATCAGGCTCTGTATTGCCCAGCGGGATGCAGCGGAATTCATATCCATCGATCCCACCCGGCTGAACTTGAACGCCTCGCAACAGGATCATCACTGTCATGATGGCCGAGAACAGAACCAGCAGCGAGCCCTTGATAAATTGAACCCAAGTCGTCGAAACCATGCCGGCGGTAACCACGATCAAGATGACTACGGTGCCCACAAGGATAACACCTACCCAAGCGGGCAGGCCCAGCAGCGGTTGGATTAGCACTCCGGCACCGACCATCTGCGGGATCAGATAGAAAATGCTAACCGCCAAGGTACTGACACCAGCGACAAGCTGGATTCCCCTTGACTGAAATTTAGAGTTTAAGGCATCGGCAAAAGTGAATTTGCCCAAGCGTTTGATCGGTTCGGCGATTACGAACAAGGCCACGATCCAACCGGCCAGGTAGCCGATGGAATAAAGGAATCCATCGTAGCCATAAAAAGCGATCATGCCGCAGATGCCCAAGAATGAAGCGGCAGATAGATAATCACCAGCAAAGGCCACTCCATTGACCAGCCATGGAATCTGGCCATGAGCGGCAAAGTAACCGCTCGAGTCTTTGGCTTGCCGCCCTAGAAAAAAACTGAGACCCAATGTGAATCCAACGATGATCAAAAACAGAATGATAGCAATCGGCGAATGGGCGTAGTTCAATTACTTTCTCCCTTTTGGCTTGCGGAATCTGCACCGTCGCGAGACGCCAATTCGGAGCGGCAGAGCGATCCGTAGACTAGTGCCAAAAGCAGAGCCAGAACGATCAGTCCGACACCCCACCAAATCGCCAGATTCACGCCGCCCAGCGGCCTCCAGTCGGCCCAGTCTGGCGCAAAAGCATTCACCAAAGTAAAGGCCAGGTAGACTAGGCCATAAAGAGCAAATAGCCGCAAACCCAAACGCCTATTGGCTGCTTGGGCAGAATGGGAAGCGTGCATCATTTCAGCTTATTGGATGAAGTACTGTGGGAAGTGAAGGCGTTTTGAACCGCTAAGGAAGCCATAATATAGCTGATCCACTCCAGTTTTGCGCCTTGTTTGCGACAGAACTGCCAAGGGAACTCCAATTGCCTGTTTTGCCTAGATCTACTTGTCATCTTGGATGCAAAGTTAACTTTGGATGCAATCGGCCTGGACGTTCGGGCGCGATTTCCGCTACCTTCCACTTGTGATTTTCGGGGAAGCGTGGCGGATACTATGAACAATCTGGTCCAAACATTCATCAAATATCGGGAGTTGATACTTCCGGTTTCGATCATCGCTTGTATCGGCGTCATTCTGGTGCCGCTGCCACCGTTTTTACTGGATATTCTGCTGGCCGGAAACGTTACCGTGGCCGTCATCATCCTGCTGACCACTATCTATGTGGGAACACCTCTGGAGTTTAATGTTTTTCCAACGCTGCTGGTCGCTACAACTCTCAGTCGCTTGGTGCTGAATGTGGCCACCACTCGATTGATCCTTACGCATGGAGCCACAGATGCTCAGGGTGCTGCCGGTGAGGTGATTCAGGCTTTCGGAGAATTCGTCTCGGGCGATCAATTGATCGTGGGTATCGTCATTTTTGTCATCATTGTCATTATCCAGTTCGTGGTGATCACCAAAGGTGCTACGCGTGTCAGCGAAGTGGCCGCTCGATTTGCTTTAGACGGTATGCCGGGCCGTCAAATGGCTATAGACGCCGATTTGAATTCGGGGATCATTGACGAATCGGAGGCTCAGCGCCGCCGCGAGGCCATTACGAAGCAGGCAGACTTCTACGGAGCCATGGACGGTGCTAGTAAATTTGTTCGCGGCGATGCCATCGCGGGTATCATCATTACACTGATCAATATTTCCGGCGGCCTGTACGTCGGGATGGCAACAGCTGGCATGTCGCTGGCAGAATCGCTTGAGGTATTTACTAAGCTGACCATCGGCGACGGATTGTCCAGTCAGGTTCCTGCTTTTTTGATCTCAGTGGCCGCAGCGCTGTTGGTCACGCGAAGCACTCAGCGCACCGACTTGTCTGCCGAGTTTCTGACTCAGTTGGTGGCCAAGCCTCAGGCGTTGATGGTCGCAGGCGGATTCTTGGGCTTGCTGATGTTCACTCAGTTGCCAATGCTTCCACTGCTGACCCTGGGCGGAGGCTGTATCGGGCTGGCAGTCTTGATGCAAAAGCAGCAAGATCAGAAGGCGGCTCAGCAGGAACAGGCAGCCAAAGCGCAAGCCGCTCAGCAGGCCGCACCACCGGAACGAAAACCCGAGGACTTTTTGGCCGTCGATCCCATGCGGGTCGAAATTGGTTTGCGACTGCTCAGTCTGGCCGATCCACGTCGCGGCGGTGATTTGATGGAAAAAATCACTGGTGTTCGATCCATTCTGGCCAGTGAACTTGGGATTCTGTTGCCCAAAGTGCGTTTGAAAGACAAATTGACGCTTGGTGAAAACGTCTACGAGATCCAGATCGCGGGCAACTCCGTGGCCAGAGGCGACGTCTATCCTGAAGGGCTATTAGCGATCGATGTAGGTCGCTGCACAGGTACCCTAACCGGAAGCCCCACGCGTGAACCGGCGCGCCAGCGGCCTGCGGTGTGGATTCGTGCCGATCAAAAAATTCAAGCTGAAATGTACGGCTACCAGATCGCTTCGCCCAGCATGGTAATCGCTACTCACTTGCAGGAAATCGCTCGTTCTCACGCCGATGAAATACTTACTCGCGAATCGACCAAGCAACTGATCGATCAACTAAAATCGGTCAGCCCAACCGTGGTCGACGAACTGATTCCTGGCATCATGAAATTGTCGGAAGTACAAACTGTACTGCAGATGCTGCTTCGCGAAGATATACCTATTCGGCAACTGAGTACGATCATTGAGACCCTGGGCAATTTTGCATCTCGAGTGCGAGATCCCGTCATGTTGTGCGAATACGTTCGCGGTCGCATCGCCAGAACTATTTGTCAGCGTTTTGCTGATTCCAGCGGACAGATTCACGTCATCACCATGGACCCGGCGGTTGAGGATCGCATTGCTGCTGGGTTTGACTTAACAGACCGAGGGATATTGGTACGCATGAGTCCCCAGGCTATCGAGATCACCTGTCAGCAAATCGCGTTGCAACTGAAGAAGCTGACTTCAGCCGGTCACAAGCCTATTCTGATTGTCAACCCGCGTATTCGACCTGCGGTGCGGCATATAACTCAGGTCCATCTACCCGATCTTAGAATCCTGAGCCATGCGGAGATAACCCAGGGTACGACGACGATTGCTGTGGGAGTTGTAACTGATCCAGTGAACAAGCTATAAGATCTGTGGGTGAACTGTGCAAATCAAAACGTTTCGTGCAACGTCCATTCATGAAGCATTGCAGTTGGTCCGAGAGCATCTTGGACCAGATGCAGAAGTGATTCGAACGCGCGAAGTGCGTCAAGGCTGGCTGGCTAGACGACAGATTGAAGTCGATGCGGTTTTCAGTGAACCAAATTCCAGCCGGATGGAACCACTCAGCCTGTCGAGTCCATCGGACATCGCTTCATTGCAACTGCCGAAGTCGATCGAAACGGCGACTGAATTGTCTTCCAGACAACCAAGACTGCATACCAATGAACCAAACGAACAGCAAGAACTTTGGTTGGATGATCAGTTGCACGAGCGGCCCGAGAGTTTGTTAGAAGATGGCAGGCTGGGCTCGCGGCAATTGGAAACCAAATACGGTGCAGCCGCCCAGCAAGTTTTTCAGGAGCTGTTGGACGTGGCCGTGGAGCCGACGGCTGCACAGCGGTTGATAGCCCGTGCCTGCAAGCAATGTGATGTCAACTTTTTGCACGATGTCTGGTTGATTCGTGGCCAGGTATTGGAGCTGGTCGCCGAGCGATTGAAGGTAGCGAGTTCCTATCAGTGGCAAACCAATCAGCAACGCATTGTGGCTTTTGTGGGGCCTACTGGGACGGGCAAGACCAGCACGCTGGCCAAGCTGGCTTGGAGGGCTCACCACGAGCACGGGTTGGAAGTTGGGATCGTCACGGTTGATACCTGGCGTCACGGAGCCATCGATCAGGTGTTGCAATATGCCGAACAACTTTCTGCAACTTTAGAAGTGGTCAGTCATCCCGAAAATTTGGCACCAGCGCTACAGCGCCTGCGAGAATGTGACCTAGTGCTGCTGGATACGGCAGGTAGATCGCCACATGATGCGGTTCACCTTCGCGGCTTGCACGAGTTGCTTCAGATCGCTCAACCGGACGAGGTTCATCTGGTTCTCGGAGCCAGCACGGCTGCGGCATCCGCTGCGTCCATCATCGAAAAATTTGCTCCTCTACTGCCAACGCAACTGGATATCACCAAACTGGATGAAGCCAGTGGACTAGGTCATTGGTTGAGCCTGCTTTGGAACGGGTCTTTACCTGTCCATTTATTAACTCATGGACAGCAAATCTCTAGTGACATGACAGTGGCTAACAGCAGGCGTTTGGCAACGGCTATCTTGGGCCAAATGAAATTCGCAGAATCTGATACAACCAGCCCAACGGCTTAGTGCTTGGCCTTTCTGATTTAGCTTCAGGCTGATTGAATCAGCCGCAGCGCTTCGGCGTCCGGCTAATGATCGCAAAATGGATGGATAGCGCAAGAGCTAACATCCGCTAAAAAATTTCTCAATTTCTAAGCGTGCCTATCCGATCATTACTCTACGCGGCGTGGCCTGTCGAAAATCGACTTGGCGGAACCCGTAAAGTTTTTGTTGGTGCGCCTACGCTATCGTTGGAATGGCCTGTGTTGATGGGCTGTCGCAGCGTGGCTGGGCGTGCAAGATTGCCGTGTGAATCGGGGGGACGCTTGTTATGGCCAAAGCCTATTCCGGAGTGTTGGCTGTTGTCGCATTGTCCCTGGCGATTACACGCGGTTTGGTGCTGGGCTTGCTGGCCGACGAAATCCTGGTTCAGTGTCTTGGATTCTTTCTCCTTTTTGCATTCATTGGCTACGCCATCGGTTATTTGGCTGATTCTGTCGTTCAGAACTCGGTCGAAACGCGATTTCGCGAGGAGATGGCCGCTCTGCATGCAAGGAACGCAACCGACGACAGTCAGGTCAACCAAGGATGAGAAAAGTTGGCATAGCATTGGCATCAAGACTTCGCTAAAAGTTCACTATCGACACCCAGGACGAATGCACTTCAGCAACCCGTTGAAAACGGACTGAAATGCTGGGTTAGGGTGATGGAACAAGGGGCTAGCTAGGTAGATAGGATCACCATCGCGCTTGCCACATGCGGCATTTTTAGGCTGCAGCAAAAATGAAATTCATAACACTTCCATGAGCGTCGACGCTCTGCCAGTCGAATTACGGAGGATTGGATGGCAACCAAGATTGCGCCCGAACAGGACATTCAAGAGGTTTGGAAGCTCTACAAAGCCGACCCAGACAACTTGGATTTGCGTAACCGCTTAATCGAACAATACATGCCGCTGGTGCGATACAACGGGGATCGTATCTGGCAACGGCTGCCCGACGGTGTTGAACTGGATGACCTAGTCAGTGCAGGTATATTCGGCTTGATGGACGCCATTGAAGCCTTTGACACCCAGCGTGGCGTGAAATTTGAAACCTACTGCGTTCCACGAATTCGAGGAGCCATGCTGGACGAACTGCGCAGCATGGACTGGGTGCCCAGATTGGTTCGCAGCAAGGCCAGTAAATTAGGCGAAGCCAAGAAGAAGCTGGAACTAAAATATGGTCGAGCCGCCACGGACCAGGAATTGTCCGAATACATGGAAATCAGTCTGCAGGAACTGGAAAGAATGCAGTCTGATTCCAGCGCTGTCAACTTGGTCAGCTTAAACAAAAAATGGTACGAAACAGACAGCTATAAAGATGTGCGTGAGATCGATATTTTGGAAGACAAGCGTGGCGAAGATCCTACGCGACGAGTCCAGAAAAGCGATCTGATGCGACTGGTCACCAAGGGGCTCAATCGCAACGAGCGCTTGATAATCATTCTGTACTACTACGAAGAACTGACCATGAAAGAGATCGGAGCCACGCTGGATCTGAGCGAAAGCCGAGTCAGTCAAATGCACTCCAGCATCGTGTCTCGACTTCAGGAACAACTCGGTCGCCGACGCCCCGAATTTGGAACATAATCCACTATCCCAAAAACCACACCACGTTTGCTTGGGTCATGCTCGCAGAGTCCATATCTGCGAGCATTGTTGCGGTTAAGAATTGCACTGAAATGAACTATCGAACTAAAAAATTAGCCGGTCTCGAAGTGTAGAGTAAGCCAACAAGCGATGTACCAAGATCAAAGACGGTTTTACTAGTGCGCTGGCCGAAAAAATCGCTGGACCATAGCCCTGTCCTACAAGCGGCGTTCTTTCCGAACGTCTAAGTTTAACTTCTGTGTCAATTTGGTTTTATCAGTTGTTTTGCTAGTAGCTTTTCCAGAACATCGATCGGCAATCCAACTACATTTTCTGCCGTGCCAGAGATTAGGCTCAGCCAGGTATGACCATCCTGATAGCCAAAAGCACCGGATTTGCCCTGCCAATCGCCAGAATCTAGATAGGCAGTCAATTCTTGCTCGCTTAATTTTTTCATGTCCAATTGGCTTTCGGCTTGATCGCAGGAGATCGATCCGGTGGCCGTATCGATCAGGCACAGACCGCTCCAAACGCTGTGCCGGCGACCGCTCAGGCAACGGAGCATTCGCTTTGCATCGGCACGATCTGTGGGCTTGCCTAAAATTTCACCGCATAAATGGGCAACTGTATCGCAGCCGATCACCAGGGCAGGGTAGGGGACACGCTGGGCGACGCAAGTGGCTTTTTGTCTAGCCAGTCGCGTGACAAACTGGGCGGTTGACTCGCCTGTGGCCGGCATCGCCCCCTCTGGTTCTGCCGAAGGGAGAGGAGTCATCACGGAAAATTGCAGGCCGGCATTTGTTAGAAGTTCGCGACGTCGCGGCGATTGACTGGCTAAAATTATCGGAAAGTTGGGTTGCTGCATGAGTTGCTGTCACTTGTGAACTGTTGCAATTTTTCGGATCGATCTCGAACCTGAGCAGCTATCAGTCCGGCCACATACCCGCCCTTGAAGCCAGCATCAATGTTCACTACGGTGACTCCGGCCGCGCAGCTACTGATCATGCTCAGCAGCGTTGTAACGCCAGACAGGTTAGCCCCGTAACCAATGCTGGTTGGAACAGCAATCACCGGACAAGCAACCAGCCCTCCCACGACACTCGCTAGCGCGCCTTCCATTCCGGCGCAGACTACAGCGGCACAGGCCGAACGCAATCTAGGCAAGTGGGGAAGCAGGCGAAATGGTCCAGCTACGCCGACATCGGTTAGCAGGGCTGCCGAGATACCCATCCAATTCAGCGTCTCCAATGCTTCTCTGGCAACCGGCAGGTCGGTACTGCCCGCTGTCACGACCATCACGGCAGGATCGGTAGTCGGTGAATTTGAAGTAGCTGCAATGGGTTGGCGACTGACTCGTAGGCTTCCGCACAAGCTATCGACTCGACTGTAAGTGAAACTTCCACAGACAGCCGCAACTTTGTCGATGCTGCAGCGCGTGATCAGCACCTCACGCTGACCCGCATCCAGAAGTCGCGATGCAATGTTGATGATCGAGTCGATCGATTTATGCTGACCAAAAATCACTTCGCCAAATCCGCAGCGCCGCTGGCGATCGACATCCGGCTGATCACGATTGGCTGCCGGGTGTTGGATCTGCAACAAACGCTCGGCCAATTCAGCCCAACTCATCTGACCGGCGGTTGCCAGCCGTAGCCACTCGGGGATGTCTGCTTGACTGATCATGCTGTTAAACTTTGAAATTTCCCGAATAAAGAAAAACAAAAGCCAAAACCGCACCACAAGTGTAACGCAGGGTATTCGTTGTCAAGCATCAGGGGCGACCCTGTTGAAGTGCTTTTTGAAATTCTTCGATCTGCTTTCGAAGTCGCTCGGGCGGACGTATGCGGGAGCCACCATCGAGCTGCTGACGGAATTGATCATCTTGACCACCAGGACCGATCACCGCTTTGTCAGGACCTTGGATATCAAGTCTTTGAAGTTCCGTCTGGCTATTTTCCATGGGACGAGCCTGTGAGGTCAAGTCGCGAGCCGACTGATACCTGTCCAGGAATTCATTCAGATCACGAGTCGTCCAGTCGAGTTCTTTCAGCAGTTCGGGGTCTGGTTGCTCACGTTGTCGTTTCAGGTAGTCCAGAAGTAAATCCGTGGACCGCTCGGGGACGCTCGACTTAAAATCGCCTCCGCCGCTGTCGCCGCCGCCTGGCCCAGAACTTGGAGTGTTTGAACTGTTCGATTGATTGCCGCCACCTGCGCTGTTGCCAGAACCTGACTGACTTGATTGCCCAGACTGATTTGATTGACTCGGCTGACCCGTCTTACCTGACCGGCCCTGCTGATCCGGCCGGCCTGGTTGGCCCGATTGACTCGGCTGACCTGACTGACCTGACTGACCTGACTGACCTGACTGACCTGACTGACCTGACTGACCTGACTGACCTGACTGACCTGACTGACCTGACTGACCTGA
>JBIIJD010000141.1:0-5748 GCA_044234105.1 Aureliella sp.
AACAAGAGTCAGCTCAAGCACGGCGTATTTGAACTCTGCACTCCTGAAAGAAGAAAGGACTTTCCATGCTTCCTATTGGCTCCTCAGTGTCCTAAGAATCAGTTGTGGGCAGCCTTTGACTGGAAGAATTCGCAGGATCCCGGGCCGCAATCAATGACTCGAAGTCTTGAGCTTACGATGGAAGTCATCGATCGATTGTTTAAACAGGAACCGATCGACCCTGAACGCATTTATATCACAGGACTGTCGATGGGCGGGTATGGTACATGGGATGCAATCGCTCGACGTCCAGAATTTTTTGCAGCCGCCATGCCCATCTGTGGCGGCGGCAATCCGTTGACGGCGGAGAAGATCAAGCATATTCCAATTGCCTGTTTTCACGGAGCAGAGGACAAAATAGTTTTGCCGGAACGTTCCCGAAATATCATTGAGGCTATCCGCATGGCGGGCGGGGAACCTCTTTACGTAGAATACGCCGGTACAGCCCATGATAGTTGGAAACCCGCCTACGCAGACGAAGAGAATTGGAAGTGGTTGTTTAGCCAACGACGCAAACTTGCAACCTCGGGCGGCCGATAAGCGCACCGAGTATGCGATGGCAGTTCGCCAGAAAAATCCACTTGGTTTCCAACGAAAGAATGACAGTTACAACCCAGGATCCTAGAAATTGCACAGCTCGAAGTGCGACCTGGCCATGCAGAGGCATTCGAGGCGAACTTCCGAGAAGCCCAATCTTTGGTGGGAGCCCCCACCGGTCGAGCGGGCTCAGTAAACGCATTCTAGATCGTGATCAGATCGGTCAAGTTGGAGAGAGACTCGCAAATGGATAGCTCAATCGTCATTCCAACTTCTGTCCGGCAACCGTTGCATGTGCTTTAGTTGTGATTGCAGCTTACTGACTAAATCAGGGTGCCCTGCGGCAATATTCTTCGACTCGCCTTCTCCATCATGATCGTAGAGTTCCACATGGTTGTTGCAGTGAACGATCAAGCGATAGCAACTGGAGCGGATAGACCTAGCGTTTGGCATGTAGCTGATGGCGTACGTTTCTGTCGAATCGCTGTTTGGCTGGATGAGTTCCGATAAGAGAGAACGACCTGCGACAAAATCAGGAACAGGTAGCTTGGTCAGCTCGCAAAGCGTTGGGAATAGATCCACTGTTTGGACGACTGTGTTGGATGTTTGATTAACTTGCAAGAGATCTGGGGCGCGAATGAGTAAGGGTGACCTCAGGGACTCTTCAAACAATGTGTGTTTACCCCAAACTGCATGTTCTCCCAAATGCCATCCATGATCTCCCCACAGAACGACGATAGTATTTTCCCACAGTCCACGCTGTTTCAGTTTAGCAATCAACTTGCCAACCTGAGCGTCGGCGTAAGAAACGCATGCAGCGTAATGCTTGCGAACTTGATCCGCAAAGTCGGCATCATGATTTGGATCTTGACCCCAGCGCTGATAGCGATTAAATTCAGCTGAGCTATGCCATGTCGTTTGCCCGACCGGTTTCTGTGGATGTGGGATCGGCGGCAGTTGAACATCACGGTAAGGAGTGAAATAGTTTTCTGGGGCCCCAAAGGGCAAGTGTGGCCTCAAAATACCGCACGCTAGAAAAAACGGATCTCCCGCGTCGGCCAGAACGTCGATCTCGCGCAGTGCTTCTGGTATACTGATGCCATCGGGATATATTGAATCGTCGCCGACGGTGGCTTGGAACACATCCATTTGCGACGCATCGGTTCGAATTTCTCCGTTAGCCAAGCCGTGCATCCAACCTCTTGGATGTAGCCAGGGACCGGCCGGTATCGATTGTCGATCCCAACTGTCAGGCATCTCCAACTGTTGTGGGTCATCCCAATCAGCACCGCCTAGACCACCTGGATGGTGCGAAACCTTTCCGACTGCGACGGACGTGTAACCGTGTTGGCGAAACCACCCTGGTAGGCTGGGTGGCACGGCCTGGCCGGATTGAATCTCTTTCGCTCGTTGAAACAATGCTTCGTTCCCAGGTCCTCCATATCGGCCGGTCAGAAGCGCGTAGCGCGAAGCTCCACAAGTTGGTGCTTGAACATAGTGCCGCGTGAACCGAATGGCCTCACTCGCCAGACCATCAATGTTTGGCGAACGGATGTATGTGGCTCCATAACAGTTCAGTTCTGGTCGCAAATCATCGATGCAGATCAGCAGTACATTCTTGCGGTTGCTCGAGTTGGCCGGTTCCTCCGCTGCCAAAATCGAAGATCGGCTTAGTAGCAAAGTGCTTACGGCTACAAATAGAGTCGAAAAGCGCAGAAGATTTCGTTCGATCGGCATCATGTCGTCTCTGTTGCCTAGCTTTGGTGCCAGATAGAAAGTCTACTCGAACAAAGACCCTTCGGCCACTCCCAATCATCACGTCGCGTCAACCAACGTATTCCATGCTGTTCGAGACATACCCGTTGCCTCAATTCAGTGTGGTTGTATCTGATAATTACGGAACATTCAAATCTGAAGTAGCCGCCGATATGACCTCGGGAGTTAATAATGCTCTTTCGTAAAGTCCTGCAAAGAGCTTGACTTCAGGCGTATCAACTTCGAACATTTCAGCCACGTATCTGCTCGATAGAGTTTGAAAAAGTAAGCGTGCCTCGAACTTGTAATCACCGCTGGGCAAATGCAACTCGTAATGGACCGTATCGACCCCTGCTGCGAAGCTAGAATCGCCATCAATTCCGATCGGCTGGGTCGCTTCGGCATGAACATGCTGTTCGCTCCAGCCTTTTGGCAGCAGTCGATTGTCTTTTTTGAATTGACTGCCTCTCAGTAGGGCAAACGTAAGAACGCCTTCGGTGTCCTGCATGAAGGTCTCATAAATCTGCACCTGTTGCGAACTTGAGATTGCATCATAGTGTGGTTGAGTAGGGCCGCCAGCAAGTTCCGATGCGATGGCTTGACCACAGTCATCGGTTATCTGCCCTCTTTCGTTGACACGTCCGGATTCGAAGACGATTTTTCCACGATTGTCGCGGACCACAAATTCAATCCATGCGCGGCGTGACGGATAGGCCGTGGGAAACTTGTGACCGGAAAGGTTATCTATCGTGACCGAAACGATGGTGGCGTCAGACTCCATTGTGACATTAGCGATGGATAGTTTGGCAGTGTCTCTCTGCAGCATTTTGCGCGATTCTGCGATGACACGATTAAAGGCGACTGCAGGCGTTGAGATTCCGAGCGACTGACGATTGTCTCGCAATAACTGCGTCATGAAGACGTTTCCACCGGTAAATGTATGCCGACCATAAGGTTCTCGGGGGTTTAAAAATGGAAAATCGCGACCGCCAGGGTTGTGAGCTAGCCTGGTAGAAATCGCGTTTCCGTCAATATCAGTTTGAGGCACGTGGCAACCCTGGCAACTACGAGCCGTCCCAGTATTGGACTCGACCTCGTCATTGAAGATGGAGTTGCGCCACTCAAGATAAGGCACCTGTTCGTGAAGACGGGCATGGGTTGCCGAACCCTGGTTATCAAAGCTTTCGGTGATGACGGTATGGCAGGTGGCGCACATGGCAGAGCTCAAGATGTGATCCGATTTTGTCGGTGTATAGCCCACATGGCGTTGCATGGGCATTGTCACAGGATTGGCATGCGGCCCGTAGATCTCACGTTGGTTATTAAACTGGAATCCGCCCGTAAAGGATGTATCGGTACCGAGGTCTTTACTACTGATTTGATGACAAACGGTGCATGAGACTCCATCTGTACCAAGAGCGGCATTTGCATGATCATCACGCAAGAAGGCAAGCACTTCCCCCTCTGGACTGGTGGTAATCGGCGCGGACATAGGCGCATGGCAGCGACTACAAACCTCCTCGATGTGCGGTTTTTGAGATGGAGTGGCTGCAACTTCTGCGGAAACGACTGCTTTCCAGTAGGGGTCGACAGCCGAGTTCGCCATCATGGATCCTGACCATAGATCGAAGGGTGCAACATTTCTGTTCTTGTCATCACGCATCGCAGTAGCCGCGCTGGAAAACGAATGGCATAATGCACAGCCAGTACTCCTGACGAAGTACCCAGAATCAATTGGTTCCACCTTTGAAGGTGCTTGCAGTAAACGTTGGTTTGTTTGAGCAAGTCCGTTGGGTAAAGTGGCATACCCAACATGAATCAGCAGCAAGACAATGCAATAGCGACCAGTGGACTTCACAGCCAAATCGCAGTCTCTTATGGTCGCAATTTTCAATGGTCGACGCACAGAAATTCTCTCTCAATGTCTATAAAAGAACTATTGCCAGATCGTTCGAAGAATGACATAGATTGCGACACATAAGATTGCAACCGCAAAAACACGTTGTAACGTGGAACCGGTTAGCCTTTGGGCCAACCAGCTCCCGATGAACAGACCAACTAAACTGCCTGAAGTAAAAACCCCAGCTATCTGCACGGACAGCTCTTTACCGGCCAATACGTGACCGGTTACTCCAGACAGACTAACAAGCGTCATGATCAACAGCGAGGTTCCGATGGCCCGCTGCATTCCCATACACGCGAACGAAACCAAGGCCGGGACAATGATAAAACCACCGCCAACGCCGAACATGCCGGTCAGAATGCCTGTGCTCAAGCCGACGACGCCCAGTAACATAGCGCACTGAGAAGTGAGTAGTAGTCGACCTTCTGGATCTCTTTGACATGTCGGACCAGCGTTGTCATTTAACTGGGCATCAATGATTGGCAAGCTGGCAGGTGGATCGTTCGCTTTCAGCCACATGCGTATAGCGATGGTAAGCATGAGTCCTGCGAACAGTGTTAGTAGCAAAGGCTCCGGAAGTAAATTAGCCAACTGTGACCCGATAGGAGCACCGATCATTCCAGCTAGAGCAAACAGGAGTCCGGTTGGAAACTCAACCAACCCACGTCGAGCTCTTTGAATGAAGCCGACCAGCGCAGTACTGCCAACCGTCAACAGTGAAATACCGACAGCTTCTCGAGCTGGGACTCCCAATCCGTAGATTAGGATAGGAACTGCGAATATCGCACCGCCGCCACCCGTGAGACCGAGCGACAAACCAATAAAGGTTCCAAACGCTGCGATAAGGGCTAAGCTGATGTTCATGGGCCTCTTCTTCACAGCTAACTAGCACAGGTCGACACGTTTAACCGCCGGAATACGCTGACGTAATCTAACGATCGCGGCCAATCGGTTATGCAATTCAACAAAATGAAACGCAACGCTGGTTTTACGTCCCGACCGAAGTTGTTGATTCCAAATGATTGGGAAGTTCAGCAACTCGCCACGCTCTGTATCCGCCGGACATATTCGTGACATTAAATCCGGCCCTCTGTAGAATACTTGAGGCAATAGCGGACCTGCCGCCACCTAGACAATGAACTACAATTGGTTTGGATTGATCGATCTGCGTCAGTTCTCGAAGAAGGTTGCCGAGAAATCGATGCTCCGCGCTTTGGATATGCCCTTCGTGGAACTCTGTTGCAGCGCGAACATCCAGCACGCGAACTGAACCACTTTCGATTTGATCGAACAACTGCTGAGGTGTAGCTGATGGATACATTTCAGTAAAATGCATAGAGGCATCGGTAGACAAGTAGTCAAAAAAGCCTTGAACGTTATCGATTCCGATCGAACGCAGACTCCGCAGATTTTCGGAGATCGAGTCCGAGTCGCTCAGCAAGTAAAGTGGCTTTTCGTAGTCGACAAGAAATCCAGCCCACTGTACCAGTGAAGATGACGGAATATTGATCGAG
>JBIIJD010000028.1:0-59180 GCA_044234105.1 Aureliella sp.
GCTCGTCTGGCAAAAGTTGCTTGGCCATAGCGTCCTCCATGACGTCGGGGTACAAAAATAAACATTTCTGCTCCAATGATTACCAAATCCAGTTCGCTGTGAAAATAGGTTTTGTTAGAGTGTCTAAATAGAATCCCCATTTTCAATGGCCACGCTTGTCCCAACCTACAGGTCATACCAATGGTTGCTCGAGTTTATTATTTGTTAATTTAGATTTGTCATTTGTCATTTGTATTGAATTCGGGTCAGGTGATACCCAATCGAGCAACGAGATGCGAGTGATCAAACTGGGTGGTAGTCTACTGGACTGGCCCGAACTGCCGGAAGCGCTAAACGGATTTATTCAGTCGTTGCCGAGCGGTCAGCCTTCGTTGGTGATGGTTGGTGGCGGAGCCATCGTGGATGCCGTAAGAAGCTACGACTACTTGCACGACTTTCCTGCTCAGGAGACTCACTGGTGTTGTGTCGAATTGATGGAGACAACGGCCAGCTTATTGCATTTGCTCTTCCCGCAGTGGCAGCGATTAAGCAACCCGCCGGTGCTGCGCCAGTGGCTTGCCGGTGTGTCAAGTGCCGACCATGAAGCGTCCCGCACTGAATGCGGGGAATCGGTGTCCACCCAACCACCACTGGCGATCATCAGTCCAGCCGCATTTTACGGGCGCGATCTGGATGAGGATGCTTTGCCAGCGAACTGGGATACGACCAGCGACTCAGTGGCTGCTCTGCTTGCAGGAAAGTTAGGTGCGAGGGAATTGATTTTGCTGAAATCTGCGGGCTCCGACGTCGAGATAGGCTCATCGGATCGACAAACTTGGCTACGCTCTTTGGCCGACGCGACTCTGGTCGACCCCAATTTTTGTACCGCATTGCCACCGGGCACAAAATTGCGGCTGGTGAATCTTAGGAATACGTTTGGATAGCCCATTTAGAATGGTAACAGTTCACGCCCCGCGGTGGGCCGGCGCTGGGCGAAAGGTTTTTTGAGGAAATGGTCTTGTTCAAAATCGACAAACTGCCAAGTTAAATCCCCATTTTCATTGGCCCCGCTTGTCCCACGCTACAAACCTGTGTGATTGGATTCTTGAAATAGTTAGGGGCAGGGAACTGAAGTTTTTAGCAGGGGGGCCAGAGGCCGTAGAAGTGGCTAAGAAAATCAACTACAATTCGAACGTTAGACATAACGGGTCTGCGACGTATTAGACTTGTGTAATACACTTTGGATATCGCGAGAAGCACCATGCAAGCTTGGATCACATCAGTACAGTGGATCGATGATCAGAACATGATTGCCACTCAATCGGACGGTCTGCTGCTACGTCCCGGAAGTGTCGTTCGCCTTGCCGCTCAGCAGCCGGAAACGCTCAACTCGGTTGCACAAGCTGAAGCATCGCTATGGTCTGTCTTGTCGATTGGTGACCAGACATTGGTATCCGATTACAAAGGGCGTATCCTGCGGCTGGATAACCAGGCTCTTCAGCCCCTAGAAGTTCAGGCACGTTGGATTCGCAAGCTTGTGGCTGCTCCTGGCGGTTCCGGTGAAGTGTTGGCCGGAACCGAAGACGGACAATTGATCGTCTTGTCGCCTGCGCCCTACCGAGAATCGCGGCGCGTTGAAATGGCTAAGGTTGCTATTTTTGATGTGGTCGCCAGCCCTTCGGCCACTCAGATTGCAGTTGCCATGGGCGACGGCAGCATTCAGCTTAGGTCATGGCCCGAACTGGAACTACAGCTTACCATTTCGGGCAAGAGCTTTGCATGTTGGGCGCTTCAGTACACCAGCAATGGTCAGCGGTTGATTTCAGGCGGTGCCGATCGCAAGCTTCGAATGTGGGACGTAGCGACCGGAGCGCCCATCGTGTCATTGGCAACAACGTCAGATTGGATAACAAGTTTGGTCAGACTGCCCGAGACCGACCTGCTGATAGCAGGCTGTTTAAGTGGGGCGTTGGTTTTAGTTGATGATGGCACGATGTTACCGGTCAAGACTGAAACTGTGGCCGGCAGCGGTGTATGGGGCATGGATTTATCGCCAGACGGGAAGCGCCTGGCGGTGGCCACGCGCCGCAATGCGGTTGTAGTGGTCGAATTGTCCGAATGGCTTTCGCAAGCTCAGGCGGCTAGACAGATAGCGCTGGCACAACAGCCACCACAGCCCTGAGCGAATTATCGTTGGGGTACCTTTTTTGACAGATTGACGATCTGTCCTATGCAGGGAAAGTACTAGGAACAGTCGATGCTGCACCAAATCGATAGCGAGAGCCTAGGGGCACGAGGCGAGGCGATGGCCAAGGCGGTGGGCACTTGCGTTCATTGCGGATTTTGTCTGCCTACCTGTCCGACTTATCAGGAATTGGAAAGCGAAATGGACTCTCCGCGCGGTCGCATTTTGCTAATGAAGTCGGTGCTGGAAGGCGAACTAGATAGCCAACTGGCGGCCCCTCACGTGGACCGCTGCTTGGGCTGCTTGGCATGCGTGACCCACTGCCCTTCCGGCGTCCCCTACGGCGACTTGCTGAATTCGTACCGTAGCCATGTGCGCCAGCAGACAGGTGGGCAACCGCATTCCATGGGCGACCGTCTGCGTGATTGGCTAGCACGAAAGACACTGCCCTACCCTACGAGGTTTCGTTGGGCGATGCGCATGGGACGCGCGGGACGATTGTTTCGAGGCTTGATGCCACCTAGCCTGCGCCCCATGCTGGACATGGTTCCAGACAAATTGCCCAACGCTCAGCGACTGCCCGAGTTTACGCCGGCTATAGGCAAGCCGCGCGGCCGTGTAGCTCTGTTGGCCGGATGCGCTCAGCAGGTTCTGGCTCCTGACATCAATGCAGCGGCCGTGCGGGTACTGAGCCTAAACGGGATCGAAGTGGTCATTCCACGAGGCCAAGGGTGTTGCGGAGCCTTGGACTGGCACACTGGGCACGGTCCATCTGCGGCTGCGCATGCTCGCAAGCTGATCGGTTCGATCCCTAGCGACGTGGACTACTTGGTGACCACGGCAGCCGGTTGCGGCTCGGCTATACACGAGTATCCGCTGCTCTTAGCGGGAGACCAGCAGGCGACCGCAGCCAAGCGACTTGCCGATCACTGCGTTGACATTTCGGTCTACTTGGGGGGATTGGATCTCCAGCCGGTGCCAGCACTTAAGTCGCCGAAACGCGTGGCCTACCACGACGCTTGCCACTTGGCTCACGCTCAAGGTGTCCGCCAGCCGCCTCGGGACTTGCTTGGCAGAATTCCTGGATTGGAGGTTGTAGACCTGCGCGACAGTGATACCTGTTGTGGTTCTGCGGGTATCTACAACATCCAACAGCCAGAAATTGCGGAAAAACTTGGTCGGCGCAAGGCACAGACCGTGGTCGAGACGGGGGCTAACACCGTGGTTTCAGGCAATATCGGCTGCTTAGTTCAAATCGAAAAATTTCTCAAAATGGCAGCTCCTCAGGTGACGGTTTTGCACACTGTGCAGATCTTAGATCGTGCCTATCAAGAACTTCTCTACTAGTATAAATTACCTAGTCCTCCCACTTAATGATTGCTTCATCTGTAGCCGATAGCTGGTATTGTCAGTCGGGCATACCGCCTGAAGCAACATGAGAACAGTCTGCTGTGGTGATCCCAACCGAAAGCCACGGCAGAAAACCCCAGCAACAAAGAGGCTCTGAAAACAATGATCGATTCACCAATCGTTCAGCAGGGAACTTTGGCGGCTGTGCGTGAATATGTGCGAGATGAATTGTGCGAGCAGAATCAGTTAGAACGAGACGCCTTTGAGATGTCCCAGCGCGTGCTGACCCGCAAAGGATGCCCCTGTGGAGTATTCTTCTGTATCCATGGTCCACGTAGTGTTCGATTAACAGCCGTATGGGATTTACAAAAGGATTCGATCCACTTTTACGATTCGCTTGGACGACGATCCGTCAGTCAGCCAGTCCCAATCGTTAACTAGATTAATAAAGCCAACAGCAAAGTTTCATTCCAAACACAGGTATTTATCACGGAGGGTAGAGTTGTGTTGATTTTGTCGCGTCGCGAGGCAGAGTGTATTCATTTGGGCGAAGACATCGTATTGACGATAGTCGCCTTGGGTAACGATCGAGTGCGCATAGGAGTGCAGGCTCCACCGGGAGTGCGCATTTTACGTAGTGAGCTGGAAGTGGAGAGCGCCACGCTTCCGATCTCACCCTCTGCTCGTCCGGCCACAACGCCAGCAAGAACGGATCAGACGCGTCGAGCGGCTTAGCGCTCGTCTGAATTCCACCATTTGCATCGCGCGGCACCACAACCTCCGCTGTCAGTGCTCGGCAACCATGGTACCGGTTGCCGAGCACCTTTCTTTGGGATAACAGCAAGCCAAGGCGACTCGAACCCTTCTTACAGCTCGCTTAGGTGATCCTCTCACTCATAGACAAAGGCAACAGCCAGTGCCATCGCAAGTGGAATTCAATCAACTGGACCCTGCTCTGGGATCCTGCTGTCCAACGCTATTGCAACACAGCGTCGGGCTGGCCTGAAGGCCATTTTTCAGCAATTGTTCCTAGTAAAGTAAAGCGTTCCGTGTATAACATGACGGATTCTATGGATGCGGGTCAAAGCCTCTAGAATCTTGCCGGAATCGATCGAACTGCTGCACTAAGGCTAGGCCCGGCCTTCGTCCATGACCGCCCTACCACCGCTCACTCTTACCTACCTGGGGACATTGCAGTAGCAAGTTCACTTTTTGACGATGAAAACTATACGCAAACTTCTGGCAGCCAACCGCAGCGAAATTGCCACTCGCGTCTTCCGTACCGCGCATGAACTGGGTATCCGCACGGTAGCCATCTATTCGCATGAAGACCGATTTGCACTTCACCGCTTCAAGGCTGACGAAGCATACCAAATTGGTGAACCCGGCGAGCCCATTCGATCCTACTTGAACATCGACGCCATCGTTGCGATCTGTCGTCGGTACGAAGTTGACGCAGTGCATCCAGGCTACGGTTTCTTGTCAGAGAACCCCGATTTTGCGGCCGCGCTGGAAAAGGCCGGTATCATCTTCGTCGGGCCAAGTGTCACAGCACTGAAACAACTGGGCGACAAGGTGGCAGCTCGGGAGATTGCGATTGGGGCCGGTGTCCCGGTGCTACCTGGCAGTTCCGCTGCAGTGAACTCGCTAGCTGAAGCTGAAGCAACAGCTGCACAAATGGGCTACCCCGTCATGTTAAAAGCTGCCAAAGGTGGCGGCGGTCGAGGCATGCGAATGGTGGACAACCAGTCTCAGTTGGCCGGTGCCCTGGAATCGGCGCAGCGCGAAAGCCTTACAGCTTTTGGAAGTAACGAAGTATTTGTCGAGAAGCTGGTTAAGAACGCTCGGCACATGGAAGTGCAGTTGCTCGGAGATGATCACGGCAATTTGATCCATTTGCACGAGCGAGATTGTTCCGTTCAGCGCCGACATCAAAAAGTGATCGAGCTGGCTCCGGCTCCTAACCTGAGTCCGAAAGTGGCGGGGCAACTGCACGAGGCGGCCCTGGCAATCGGCAGTTCGGTTGGCTATCGAGCGGCCGGTACTGTGGAATTTTTATATGACACGGACACCGAGCAGTTCTACTTTATCGAAGTCAATCCGCGCATCCAGGTAGAACACACGGTGACCGAGGAAGTGACCGGAATAGATATTGTTCGAGCCCAGATCCTAGTATCCATGGGTCATAAACTAGGTGATCCTCAAGTTCAATTGCCAACTCAAGCCGATGTGCGAGTCAATGGTTTTGCCCTGCAGTGCCGCGTCACAACCGAGGACCCCACCAACCAATTCCGGCCTGATTATGGGAGAATCAAGCACTACCGCAGCGCAGGCGGAATGGGAATCCGTTTGGATGCTGGCAGCGCCTATAGCGGCGCGGTGGTCAATCCATTTTATGATTCGCTGTTGGTCAAAGTGACCGCTCGTGCACGAAATTTGCCCGAGGCGGCAGCACGAATGGAACGCGCTCTGCAAGAGTTTCGTATTCGAGGCGTAAAGACCAACATTGCGTTTTTGATCAAGATGGTCACTAACCCAATCTTCTTGGAAGGCCGCGCAACCACTCGTTTGATCGATACAACACCGAACTTGGTCGAGCTGCCCAAGCGCCGCGACCGAGCGACTCGATTGCTTAATTATCTGGCTGACACGATCGTCAACGGCAACGACCTGGTCAAAGGGCTGCCGTTTGCCAAGCGTCGCGAAGCGGCCACTGTGCCTAAGTTTGATGATTCGTTGCCAATGCCGCAAGGAACTCGCGATCTTTTGAAGCAGATGGGGGCCGAGAAATTCGCTCAGTGGATGCGTGAGCAGAAGTCGCTGCTGCTAACAGATACCACCATGCGCGACGCTCACCAATCGCTGCTGGCCACACGCTTGCGAACCTACGATATGTTGCAAGTGGCCGAAGCCTACGCGCGACTAGCACCTCAGTTTTTCTCGCTGGAAATGTGGGGGGGCGCTACGTTTGACACCAGCATGCGATTCCTGAAGGAAAGCCCTTGGACGCGACTGACCGATATGCGCGAGCGGATTCCGAACATCTTGTTCCAAATGCTGCTGCGAGCCAGCAACGCGGTGGGATACACCAACTACCCTGACAATGTCGTCAAAGTGTTTGTTCGCGAGGCTGCCGATGCGGGCGTTGACGTGTTCCGAATTTTCGACGCCCTAAATTGGGTAGAGAACATGCGAGTGGCCATGGAAGCGGTTTGCGAAAGTGGAGCCATTTGCCAAGCTGCGATTTGTTACACTGGCGACATTCTAAATCCCAAACGCCCCAAGTACGACCTGAAGTATTACGTGAATTTAGCCAAAGATCTAGAAAAATTGGGGGCTCATATCCTGGGTATCAAAGACATGGCCGGTCTGCTGAAGCCTGCTGCAGCAAAGGTTTTAGTCAAAGCGCTACGACAAGAGATCGGCATCCCAATTCACTTTCACACACATGACACGGCTGGAATTCAGGCCGCCTCCATTCTGGCAGCAGCCGACGAAGACCTGGATGCTGCTGATGGGGCGCTCAGTTCGATGTCCGGCGGAACCAGCCAAGTCAACCTCAATACTCTGGTAGAATCGCTCAGGTTTGGCCCGCGTGCAAGCCAACTGTCTACCAGTGCTCTGACTCAACTTTCCACCTACTGGAAAGCGGTCCGTGAGTTTTACGCACCTTTTGAGAGCGAAGCCCTGGCGGCTAGCGGCGATTTGTACGAGCACGAAATGCCGGGTGGCCAGTATACCAACCTATATCATCAGGCTCATTCGCTGGGCCTTTCCGATCGCTGGACCGAGGTGTGTCATTTGTACGCCGAAGTAAATCAAATGTTCGGCGACATCGTGAAAGTGACTCCGACATCCAAAGCCGTTGGTGATATGGCGCTGTTCATGGTGACCAACAATCTGAGCGTTCAGGACGTGATGAATGCCGATCGCGATTTGGCTCCGCCCGCTTCGGTCATCGACCTGCTGAGCGGCATGATGGGGCAACCGCCGGGTGGTTTTCCTGAACCTGTGTTGCAGGCTGTTCTGCGCGATCGGCCTCGAGTCAACGGAAGACCTGGCCAATCACTTCCGCCGGCTGATATCGAAGCAACTCGAGCCAAGGTCAGTGAACTGCTGGGCACTCCGGCAAACGAACATCAGTGCATCACTCACATCTTGTATCCCAAAGTCTATGAGGAGTTTATCGCGAATCGTAAGAAATATGGTGATCTAAGCATTTTGCCTACTCCGGAATTCCTTTACGGTCCGGACATGTCTCAGGAATTGAGTGTGGACATCGAGCCAGGCAAACGCTTGATCATTCGCTTCCTGGCTGTCGGTCAGCCGAAACCCGATAGTACCCGAACCGTGTTCTTTGAACTCAATGGACAACCACGAGAAATCGAAGTCGTTGATCGCTCGCTAGACAACCCCGTGGTACAAGCCATCAAGGCCGACCCGACCGATGCGACACATGTCTCCGCGAATATGCCTGGAATGGTCATTAGCATTGCCGTGAAAGAGGGACAGGAAGTCAAGAAGGGTGAAAAGCTAGTAGTCCTTGAAGCAATGAAAATGGAAACCACGATTCAGGCCAATCATGACGGAATTGTCAAGCAGATTCTGGTCAAGACAGGCACTCCCGTGGATACCGGCGATCTAGTGATGGTCGTCGACTAAGTCGTATTTCAATATTCTCTCGACCGGATCACCCCACCCTCACCACCGAAACGGTGGAGAGGGTTCTGGGATAAGCTCACACCCATCGGCTTCCATCTTGGGCAAATGATTTCGCTATTTGCCAATGCGCGTATGCTTAAAATACGGATTGGGGTCATACAGGCCTTGGAACTGAGGGTCAACCAGGTAGTTGTACTTGCGTGACTCGAAGGTTCCTTTTCCTGCGATGTACAGCAATTGATCTTCTGGTGCCAGCGACAGAAGCTGCTCTGGGGGAAGATGAAAGAATTCACTCCACTCTAGGGCCGCAATTCGATTGGCAAACCCAAACGATTGAACCGCACCAGCGTTGTCAATAAAATTTCGCCAGGCTTCACCGTAGTTTTGTCGCAACTGACAAATCGATTGGAAGAACAACCAGGGCTGCACTCCATAGCCTCGACAAAGCGTGACCACACTTTGCAGCAACTCAAAATTACCCAATTGTCCACACTCGTCGATTAGAAAAAGAGTACTCTCTGGTGGTCGCGTTTTGCGTGATTGAATGGCGATCATCAGCGTTGACAACCACAGTCGCAAGATCGCGCGGTGGGAGTAAAGCTTGCTGCTAGGGATGACCAAGTAGATGGTGATCGGCTTGCAACTGACCAGGTCGTCCAGTTGAATGGTTGAGTTATCCAGCGATTTGATGACTCGTTCTGCATTCAGGCACTTAACATAGGCCCCGGCGCTTGCGAGCACGCTGGGCCTTGTTTCGCGTTCGCTTTGGTTGAGAGTTGCAGAAAGTTCGCGAAAGGCCATTGTTTCCGTAGCGTTTTCTTTAGTCAGCAGGTCAAGTGCTACAGCGATTTTATAAACCGGATCGTCGCCAACCAGGTGGTCTCGCACGGTCCGCATGTTGGCCGGGTAAAATCCAGTTGTCCCCAAAGCGATCAGTCCTGACAACAGCCCCAGAGCGTGTTGATCCCAGAAGCTTTCGCGTTTGCTTTGGTAATCATGACCAATAGCCGCTGCCAACGAAACCGCTTCTGATTCCAGGCAAACATTAGGTAATGCCAGTAGATCAAAGGGATTCAGACAATCAGATTTCTTAGTCACCTGATTGAATGGATCGAGCGCAAAAACTTCGTTACCAAGCTCTTTTCGACGTCGTGCAGTGACAGCATAATTCTCGCCTTTCGGGTCCATGACGATCATGGATCGAGGATTGGTGAGCAACGTTGGAATGACAGCACTGACACCTTTCCCACCTCCCGTTGGGCTAAAGGTCAATATTGGCAGCTCGTCATCCACGGTGATATGTTCTGGGTTTTCCTGAATGCGACCGCTTGGGGCGTTGCTGCCAAGATGAGTCGGTATTCGCCGCTGAAAACCTATTTTCAGCGAATTGGTTTCTTTCAAGTATCCCAGATGAACACGTTTGCTGGAATCGTCAGGTTTGGGATTCGAATTTCTTTTTCGTCGATTTGCAATCATGTTATGCCCCCCATGTTTGCTGTTTTATACTGGTAATAAAAAATGACTCACTGACCAAGGCTGCGCGCTGTGCGACTCAGTTGCCGACTAGAGACTTGCAACTCATTGAAGTTGAGTGCTAGTAGAACCGTTTGTTGCATCTTGCAGTACGGATGCCATCCTGCTTCGTTAGAGATCGCTTGTGATAGCCAAGAATTGACATCCAAGCGAGTTATCGCGACCCTGCGTAACGAACTAACCGAATCTTAATCAAGACTGATTGCTTGGCAAGTGTCGCTGTATGCGCATATAATAACGTGACTATGCACTATAACTAGTTGTTACAACGAGCAAATTGCCATGCCCAAGAACCAAGACTCGCGACGTTGGAGTGATATTACGATCGCCGAACTGATCTTTTTCGAAAAACTGGGTACTATCATTTCTGGCGGAGCGGGTGATTCGATGTTATCAGTAGCAGCAGTAACAGGAATGAGTTACGCTCACTGCCACAATACGCTTGGGAAATTGGAGAGTTATGAGCGATTTGGACGCCGATTAGTCAATCGTGAACTCATTACACTTACGAAAGAAGGCGAGGAAGTATTGGCTTATGCGCGGCGCGTGCTGGACGTTTATCGACAACGACCTTTCAAGACCAGTCGTGTGACACTGCGCATTGCTGCCACCAATCGGATACTTACCACTTTGCTTTCGTCCTTCTTTCCTGTCTTTATGGAGAACTATCGCAAGCAATCGGGCCAGGAATTGAATATCGAAATCCTGGAAGCCAGCTTCGAAAAAGTTCTGGAATGGCTCGAGGTGGGAGAAGTAGAATTGGCGTTTGGAGGTGCCAGTACTCACAAGCATGAACGATTAACACACAAGGCTCTGCGTGATGACCTACGCATGATTGTGGTAGCTCCACCCAAAGGCGTGGGAGTCTTTTCTAAGCGAGCGGCAAAAGAGGGGTTCCGACCAAGCGTCAAAGATTTGGCTTCGACCAATTTTTGCTTGATTCGCCGCGATCAACGTGGCACGTTCAAGAACCTTCCCGAACCGAGCGCTGGATTTTCGAGAATCGTCGTTGACAATTACTCGTCGGTGCTAGCCATGGTACGAGCCGAAGCGGCTGTGGGACTGGTGATCAATTACGGAGTACCCGTTGATCTTCTAAAATTTGACCTAGCCGATTCAAGCCTGAGCGCACAGTCGTTCGCGATATGGAGCAGGACCGGAAGTCCGCTATCAGTGGCTGCGCAGACTCTTTACAACAGCGTCGGTTCCACCAAACGCCGCGCTAAAGCGAAGAGATAGCTGTGAGTACTGAGTACTGAGTATCAGCACTACCCTAGCAGGTCGGGCCATAAGCTGTCGCTGATGACTAGGCCGGACTGGGTCAGCCGCAGTTGCGTTCCACTTTGCTCCAAGTATCCCAGTTCCAGAAATCGAGCCAGATAGGGCTTGAACAATTGGCTTGCGTCGCCGCCGTACATGGCATCCAGTTCCCCCAGATCAATGCCCGCTCGTTGACGCAAGCCAAACACCAGTCGCTCACGGATGGCTTGCTGACTATCGATCGGTTCCCTTTCTGCAATCGGGCTGATGCCCTGTTGCAATCGACGAAGATACTGAGTTGTACTACGGTGATTAGTCACTCGCACCGCCTCCGAATATTCCGGCTTAGGGAGGATCGGGCGTACCGTTTTATCTTGCGGTAACGAGTCTTTCGCTATGGCTGTGGGCAGAAAACTAGCAGCCCCAGGTCCAAAACCCCACCAATATTGGCCCTGCCAGTAGACCTGATTGTGGCGGCAAGCATAGTTTGGTTTGGAAAAGTTCGAGACCTCGTAGTGTTGCCAGCCCGCTGAAGTCAAGCGTTCGATTGTGTGAAGATACATAGACAACTGAGTCTCTGAGTCCAGTTCGCACAGCCCACCGCGCAGGGTTCGTCCATAGAAGTTGGCACCACGCTCGATGGTCAAACCATAAGTCGAAAGATGTACGATAGGGCTATCCAGTGCCATGCAAACATCCTGCCGCCACTGGTCCAGGGATTCGCCGGGAACGCCAAAAATCAGGTCCAAGGAAAGGTTCTGAAAATGATCTTTGGCCATATCAAGAACAGCCAACAACTGACTGCCATTGTGGTCGCGCTGGAGAGTCTGAAGCTTCTCATCGTCGAAAGACTGCCCGCCCAGGCTAAGACGATTCACGCCTGCACATCGCAAGTCGGTCAAGCAGGATTCTGTGCAGTCCAGCGGATTGGCCTCGACGGAATACTCCCCGCCCGATTGCACCGGCAACCAGTGGCCAAGAAGCTCCAGCAAGCGTCTCAATCGATCAGTAGGCAAATGAGTGGGTGTGCCACCACCCAGAAACAAGGTCTGAACGGGCCACGGCGATGGCAGACGCTGCGATAATTCTATTTCTAGGCAATCCAGATAATCGTCGATCAGATCATCGCGACCAGCCACCAAAGTGAAATTACAGTAGCCGCATCGATGCCGACAGAACGGCACGTGTACGTAGGCACTGGCAACCGAGTTGCTATGGGGCACCACAGCTAATCTTCTGATTTCTTGGTAGTCTTGGATTTCTTGGTAGGCTTTTTCTTTCCGGCTGTTGCAGACTTTCCTGAAGCTGCCTTTTTGGGCGCAGCAGACTTCTTGGCGGCTTTTTTGGGTGCCTTCTTCTTCGTTGGGCCCAGGGCCGCACGAGCGGCTAACAGATCCAAGGCCAGTTCCAAGGTAATTTGACTTGGATCCATGTCCTTTGGCACAGTGGCGTTGGTCGCTCCATCAGTGATGTAGGCTCCAAAACGTCCATCAAGAACTTGAACGACTTTGCCTGTCACCGGAGATTCGGCCAGCGACAGAATCGGCTCTTTCTTAGCCGCTCCACGACCACGAGTTTTGGGTTGAGCCAACAGTTCGATGGCTTGCTGAAAAGTTACATCCAGCGGAGAAATGTTGGCTGGAAGGCTTCGTGTTTCGCTGCCACACTTGATGTAGGGACCAAACTTGCCGTTCATCGCGATGATTGAATCGTTGAGCTGCGGATGCTCACCCAAATCGCGCGGCAACGAAAGCAGTTTGATGGCTACGTCCAAGTTGACTTCGTCGACGGTCATGCCTTTGAGCAATCCCGCATTACGCTTTTCATCGTCATCGTTTTCGCCAAGCTGGATATAGGGACCGAATCGTCCATTCTTAACGTAGATTGGCTTGCCGGACACCGGGCAAGTTCCCAACGGTTGCTCGCCCTGTGCGGCACTGGTCAACAGTTCCATGGCAACATTCAGAGTCAGTTCATCAGGGGCAAGGCCCAGCGGAATACTTGCTTTGCGATCCCCTTGCTCGATAAACGGGCCAAAGCGACCATCACGAACAAAAACTTCCTCGCGGAACTCGCCGTCGCCTGGCGAGCCTAAGCCGTAGCGACTGGTTTGCTTTGGATCGATTTCGTCCAACTTGGATGCCAAAAGCGGCTTCAAGCCAACATCCGTTTGAATATCGGTGGCGGATGGAACGCCAGAATCGGCAGCAGGACCAAAATAGAAACGGCGCAAGTAGTCCAAGCTGTCGCGTTCGTTTCGACTGATCTCGTCTAAGAACTCTTCCATTTGCGCAGTGAAGTCATAGTCGACCAGTTTGCCGAAATGCTCTTCCAGCATGCGAACCACCGTAAAAGCTGTCCAGGTTGGAACCAGCGCAGGACCCTTCTTAAAAACATAGTCTCGGTGCTGGATGGTATCGATGATGGAAGCGTAAGTGCTGGGGCGACCGATCCCGCGCTCCTCTAAGGTGCGAGTCAAGGATGCTTCGGTGTATCGAGCAGGTGGTTGAGTCGTATGCGATTTGGCCTGTATTTCCCGGCACTGCATCGCTTGCCCTTCGGACATTTGTGGCAACAAAACGTCTTGAGCGGCCAGGGCTTCTTCGGGATTGTCGGTGCCTTCGACATACGCCCGCAGGAAGCCTTCGAATTCGATGCTGGTCCCCGACGCTTGAAAGACGGCCCCATCTGCTTCAATGGTAACGGTGACACGACGCTTGCGAGCATCCGCCATTTGGCATGCGATGGTACGTTTCCAAATCATGTCAAATAGCTTGAACTGCTCATCGCTCAGTCGTCCGCGAAGCGCTTGAGGCAATTCAAAAGTGTTACCGGCAGGGCGAATCGCCTCGTGGGCTTCCTGAGCGTTTTTTACCTTGGTGGAGTAGACTCGCACGCTGTCGTGTAAGAATTCAGTGCCGTACTCCTGCTTGACCAGTTGTCGCGTGGCCTGGACCGCTTCTTGGGACAGAGCGGTCGAATCGGTTCGCATGTAGGTGATGTGGCCGTTTTCATAAAGATTTTGAGCGATCTGCATGGTACGGCGTGCGGTAAAACCTAGCTTGCGATTAGCTTCCTGTTGCAGAGTGCTGGTAGTGAAGGGCGGCTTGGGACGCTCAGTAAATGGTTTGACTTCGATCGATCTGACTCGAAAATTAGCGGTTCTCAATTTTCCAGCTAAAGATTCCGCTGCCGCCTGGTCTAACAGCAGAAGAGCATTGTCTTTCAGCTTGCCTGTGGCGGGATCAAAGTCTTTGCCTGACGGAAGATGACGCCCCTGGTAGCTGATCAGCCGAGCTTCGAAAGCCGAGCTAGACTGCGTGGCAAATAGGCCGGAGAGATCCCAATAGGTGGCCGATCGAAAAGCCATCCGCTCTCGCTCGCGATCGACGATCAAACGTACCGCCACACTTTGCACACGACCGGCTGACAGCTTGGGACGCACCTTGAACCATAACAGGCGTGAAACGTCGAATCCATACAGTCGGTCAAGGATTCGACGGGTTTCCTGAGCCCGCACCAGGGCTTCATCGATTTGCCTCGGGCTGGCCAAGGCCTGCTGAATGGCTTCTTTGGTAATTTCGTGAAACACCAGACGACGTACTGGCACTTTCGGCTTCAAAACCTCACGCAAGTGCCAACTGATCGCCTCTCCTTCACGATCTTCGTCAGTGGCCAGGTAAAGGTCTTGGCATTCCTTCAGTTGCTGCTTCAACTTGGCAACCTGCTTCTTCTTGTCAGCAGGCACAACGTAGATCGGCTGAAAATCGTTTTCCACGTTCACGGCCAAATAGGACCATTCCTCCTTCTTATACTCTTCGGGCAGTTCCGAAGATCGCGGCAGGTCCCGAATGTGCCCAATACTTGCCTCAACGATGAAGTCTTTCCCCAAGTACTTGGAGATCGTACGGGCCTTGGCTGGCGATTCGACGATGACAAGGGATTTTGGGCTGCTCATTGGATTTATTCGTATGTCTTTAACAATTTTTGTTTAAAGGAAAACACTCTATCAGTCACTCGGTATGCTCTCACCTACCCAAAGCCCATTCGACCGACAACCGGACTTTCAGCCATCCAACCACCTGAAAGCCAGGTGCCTGAATACTCTGCATCGTAAATATGGGATAGATGGGTTAAATGGATGGCTATCTAAGGGGCGATAGCAGGAGTTCAACCGTCTCCCCTTTTTGAAAATGGCCTGCTTTCTTTGGTTGGTCAAGTGGGGATTGTCAGGATTCTTCCGAATCGGAACTGGCTATCTGAGATTTTTTAGTCGCTTGTTCTGCTTGTGTTCCCTGGCAATGACCCTAGAATTGGGGGATTCTAACCCTACCAGGCAGCAACATGCTCTTGGTAGCTGTGAACCTGAGGTTGTGTTCACGAGGTTTTGTCAACGAAGCACAAAGGTCGAGCTGATTATTTTTGGCTCAGCCCATATTTCTAGCGAATTTTAGGAACTTGCAGGATGTCGAGCCCATTTGCTACATTTCGGAAGAATCGTCAGTACTGGATGGCTGCACTTACGTTGCTAGCCTTGATCTCATTTGTTGTCTTGCCAGCCATCGATACCGCTCGGCAGGCTCTTCAGAGCGGGTCGGCTCAGAACGTCGAGTTCGTCAGTTGGGACGGTGGCCGCATGAACCAGGCCGAGGTCGAGCAGGGTATGGCTAAACGCCGCCAGTTGCTGAATCTATTGACTGCACTGAGTCAAAAAGTTGTCGAAAAGGGTGGCGAGCCAGCCGTTCCGGGTTTTTCTCGCCTGCCCAACGGTCAGGTCAGTAGCCTGGGAATCGATCAGGAAGTCAGCGCCGAACGTGTATGCCTGAACCGCATTTTGATGACCAAAGCCAAACAAATGGGCATCGAATTCGACGATCAGGCTGCCGACGAATACCTGAAGAGCTTTATGGACCAACGAATCACGGACAAAGAGTTTAAAGATACGCTTGCAACCCATTCGACTGGACTTACGGTTTTTGACGTAAGGGAATTGCTCAAGCAAGAACTGACTGTCAGCGTCGCAGAGAGTCTAGCCAGTGGCGGCCAGGGAGCAGTGTCCCCTGGAAAGACTTGGCAGGATTTCTTGAAACTGACCCAAACAGCCAAAGTGGAAGCCTACCCAATTTACGTCGATAGCTACTCCGACAAAGTAACCGATAAGCCAACCGATGCTGAGATCCAAACCATCTACGATGAAGGCAAGCAAAATGTAGCACATCCCAGTTCTCCCAACCCAGGATTCATGCGTCTGGAGCAGGCAAACCTAGAGTATGTCGAATCGCGTTTCCAGGATTGGATCGATCGAGAAAAGCAGAAGTTGACCGAAGAAGAGATTCGCGCTGAGTATGATCGGTTGGTCGGTCTTGGACAGTTGAAAGTGCCAGTAAGCCCTGAAGCGCCGGCAGAAGCTGATGCAACTGCCGTCGCTCCAGAAGGGGCCGCGCCAGATGGCACCACACCAGCAGCGGAAACTCCAGCAAGTCCCGAAAGCGGCGACACAACAGCTCCTGCCGAAACTGCCGCTCCTGCCGCAGACACACCTGCCGAACAGGCCCCCCAAACCTCTGGGGAGAATCCAGTCGAGCAATCACCAGCAGTGGAACCACCCGTTGAAACACCTCCAGCCGATGCACCGGCAGCACCGGCCACGGACTCGCAGAGTTCTCTGAATCAGATGCCTGACGAAGCTGAAAGTCGCGTTCGCTTGGTCGCATTTGCTCAAGAACCTTCACCTTCGCCCGAGACACCGATTACTCAATCGGCCAGTGAGGCACCTGCCGACACTGAATCGCCCGCCGCTACCACCAGCGCCACACAGGATTCGGATGTCGCTGTTGCTGTGCCAACCGCGACCGATAAACCCGCCGAACCGCCGATGCGAACCAAGACCTTCGAGGAGGCTCGCGAAGAGGTCGCTCTTCAGTTGGCTCGTGCCAAAGCGATTCCAATCAGCGACGGCGTTCTAACGCAACTTGCTCAGATGATGAAGGACTACTACCTGAAGTATCGCCAGTATCAGGCTTATCAGAATGCCGGCGACAGTCTGAAGGATAAAGTGACCTTGCCGGTGCGTCCCGATCTGAAGAAATTTGCGGCAGATAATCAACTCAAGTATGGCGAAACCGGTTTGGTCGATCGGCTGCGACTGGCTGGTGAGCGTCTGGGCAACAGCAATCTTTTTATGGACGGACGATCGGTTGGCAATGTTGCCTCCATCGTAACCAGTCAGCAAATCGATGTATTCTCACCTTTGCAAAGCGGATTTTTTGCTACTGAGGCCAGTGAATTCTATCAGTACTCTTTTTGGAAGACGGACGCTCGACTAGCCTACGCACCGGATTTGAGCGAAGTGCGCGAGGAGGTGGGATCTGCCTGGGTGCGCATTAGGGCTCGGGAGTTGGCCGAAGCCGCCGCATTCGAGCTATCCAAAAAGATTGGCAGTGGTGAGGACCCTTGGAAAGCGGTTGGGGACGAGGCGGCTAGGGCTTTGGTAACCTCCACCGAACCGTTCACATGGCTGACTCGTATGGGCAATGGTATCGTGCCGACCACGGTGGCAAGTTTGGATCAAGTGGGTAACGAATTCATGCAGAAGGTTTTTGCGACGGAAGTAGGCAAGATCGACGTCGCACCTAATAATGCCAAATCGGTTTACTACGTGTTCCGAGTTATGGAGAAATCGCCCGACACGGCCGAGCTTCAGAATCGCTTCCAGGCAGACCCAACCAAACAGGGCCCGACAAGTATCGCCAACATGGAACAGTCGGACGCAGGGCGAATTTGGATTAGCCAAGTGATCAAGGATCTGAATGTCAAATTCAGCAATAACTAGAGTCCAAGGCGAGCGGCTGTTGACAGCATACCGTCGCCAGACGGTGGAGTCCAAGCAAGACCACCGCCTGGCGATGGTAGCTACATTTCTTCCGATCGCCTGAAAGGCTCTTCGTATAAAACAAGGAATTCCAGACCATGAGTAGGCTCGTTGGCCTAGTTTTGCTACTAAGTTTCTGTTTAGGATTTAAAACTGCGAATTCCGAAGAGCCCTCGGTTGTAACTCAGCAAGCGCTGTGTGATGGTCTGATCTACCACCGAGTGATCGGCCCAGAATTTCCTGGAAAATACAAGCACCCTGCAGTCATAGAAGAATTGGACAACGGCGACTTGTATATCGCATATTATGGCGGAGACGGCGAATACGCTCAGCAGACCGCTGTTTACGCACTGCGCAAAGCCAAGGGTAGCGACCACTGGACCAAGCCAGAAATCATTGCGCAGACTCCGTTTTATTCCGACGGAAACCCGGTCGTTTGGCAAGCGCCCGACAAGGTCGTTTGGCTGTTTTATGTCTGCCGCTTTGGAGACACTTGGAGTACATCGCGGATCAAGGCCAAAATTTCTCACGACCAGGCACGCTCGTGGAGCGATTCTTTTATCGTCGACCTGCAGGAAGGCATGATGGTCCGGAATCGACCAATCGTATTGAGCAATGGTGACTATCTTTTGCCGGTTTATCACGAAACCGGTTACGACACAGAATCGGTGGGCCCAGACAGCACTTCCCGATTCCTTCGATTCACTCCTGGCGACAAGCTGTGGCGGCAGATGGAACCGGTTCGTTCGGCACGGGGAAACATCCAGCCAGCCGTTGTGCAATTGACCGATGATTATCTGGTGGCTTACTGCCGACGCGGCGGCGGGTATGGGCCGGGGCATGAGGGATTCATCGTACGCAGCCAGTCACGCGATGGTGGATTCACTTGGAGCCAAGGCCAAGACACTTCATTCCCGAATCCTAACGCAGCGATTGACATGTTGAAGTTGTCCAGCGGATCGATTCTGCTGGTCTACAATCACGATAAGCTGGAGCGGAACCCTTTGACCTTGGCCCTATCCACCGACGGTGAGCGAAGCTGGAAGTATCAACGATCGATAGCTACCGAGCCTTTGGACTATGCCTACCCCTACACCATCCAGGCTCGCGATGGGAAAATCCATCTGGTTTTTACCTCGCATGAACGTTCCGTCATCAATCATGTGATATTTGACGAATCGTTCATGACGAAGTCGTCTTCCGATGGTCAGTAAAATGGTGCTAAGGCGAACGGCGTTTGAAACAATACCTGCCCGACGCAACAGCGAGTGTGTGTCTAGTCAAGCAACTGACTCACTCGCTGGCGCGTCGGGTTGGTATTCTGGGTAGATTACATCTGCCGCTCGCCTAAACATCGTCTGCTCGATCTTTAGTGAACTCGGCATGCCAAGCCTGCTGACGCACTAGGAATCTGTGGCTTCAGAGTTTAGAATCCTTATTCTTCGGCACCCGATTTGGGTGCGACTTCGGAAACTCGTTCTGGAAATACTCTCTCATGCCTAGTCATGTAGTTCGCTGCGGAATACTGCGGACCTTGCACGTCATGAACAGCCAGCAGTCGTATGCTCGCAATACGCTTGTGATAACTCGCACCAATCGCGGGCTGGAAGTAGGTGAAGTCCTGTGCGAGGCGACCGAACGGGTACTCAGCCAGATGGAAACCACACCCGGTGGTTCGATTGTTAGAAAGTTAACCGCAACAGACGAAAACGAATTGGCCCATTTGGCGGCCAAGAAGGACCGCGATTGCGAAGTTTGTTGGCAGGTGATTCAGGAACTGCAACTGCCGATGGACCTGGTGGATATCGAGCGGGTCTATGGCGGTGAACGGATGGTGATCTACTATCTCTCAGAAGACCGTGTCGATTTCCGAGAGCTAGTCAAGCGACTGGCCAGCGAGTTTCAGACTCGAATTGAAATGCGACAGATCGGTATCCGCGACGAAGCAAAACTGCTGGCCGACTATGGTGACTGTGGAAAGCCGGTCTGCTGTAATACTCACCTGGTTCGTATGCCACCTGTGTCGATGAGGATGGCAAAGATGCAGAAGGCCACACTGGATCCCAACAAGATCTCGGGACGTTGTGGCCGCTTAAAATGTTGTCTGCGATACGAGTTTGACACCTACGAGGAGAATGCCAAGAGTCTGCCACGAGTAGGCTGGGACATCGTAACTGCAAATGGCCGTGGGCGAGTGGTTGGACAAGAACTGCTCAGTCGCCAGTTGTTGGTAGCGATGGAGGACAACCGACGTATCATGATTCGTGCAGAAGAGGTCCTGAGCGTACTAAAAGGCCCACGCCCTGATCGATCTGCTGCAAGAGCAAATGACGACGCTGAAATGGACCCAAATGATCTGGCTGACGAATCAGACGACGGCGTAAACGATTTGGACGAACAGTAAACCCAGATTTGAGATCTTAAGGAATTTTGCAAGCATTACCTGCTGAAACCACTTCGAGCGACATCGTGAACGAGAAAATTCATCCGCTAATCGAACTATTAAAACAAGACGCCCGATATCATTTGCAGGCCTATCAGTTTGTGCGCGAAGCCTTGGGGTTCGCACAGCGCGTCATGCACATGCCGGCCAGCGATGCGGCGCGTCAGGAAGGTGAAGGCGAACACCACATCACAGGTCAGCAGCTATGCGAAGCCATACGGCAATACTCGCTAAGCCAATTTGGCTACATGGCAAAGGTCGTGTTGAATTCTTGGGGAGTTTACAAGACTGGCGACTTCGGCGAAATCGTTTACAACCTGATCCGTATCAAGCAGATGAAAAAATCACGCGAGGATCGGCGCGAAGACTTTGACGAAGTCTATGATTTTGATACCGCCTTTGACCCGCAATTCGAATTGGCGGGAAATGATGAGTCCGCTTAATCGCTTGTGGTCTTGTCACTAGGGCAGTCATAAGCTGAGTGGTTCACCGTTCTTTCCGATTTTATGGGATTTGAAACAGCATGAATCAACCTGATTCGGCCAAGTCGCCGGAAGAAGTTACAGCCAAGGCACGTGGCAACCATTCAGGAAAATCAAGCGGGCGATTGAGACTGGCCCTACTGGGGATGCTATACATTATTTGGCTAGGCTGGCTTTTCTATGTAGGCTCATTTTGAGCCACGCTAACCGTAGTGGAATTCACCAGAATTTCTGACACTTCTAGCTTATCGCACGTAGCTTTGTGAACATGATCGTACTCGTGCTTGTGTTCGGATATCCCAGAAGTTCCGATTACGAATACGAACACCGCCGAAGGCTGAGCACTAACACGAAAATGCGGTTGATTCACCTTGAGAGGCGTTCCGGCTAGAACCGCATGGCTACCGTCTGGTTGATGCGTTGGGATCAGCGGCCACCGATTGCCGAGCTTTGGCAATACGAGACTCGAATTCACTAGGGGCCAAATAGCCGTCGATCTTGGCGAGAAACTGGCGGTCGGGAGTGAACAGGATTACTGCCGGAAAACCCTTGACCTTGAGCGCTTTGACCGCATCGCGATTTTCCTCTAGAGTCAGCTTTAGCGGGACCATATCGCGCATGATCATCGCTTTGACTGCGCGGTCGCTCCAGGTGTTTTGCTGGAGCAAGTCGCAATGGTGGCAATTCTGGCTTCTCACATAGACCAAAATGGGTTTACCTGTGGCCTTGGCCAGCCGAGCCGCTTCAGAAGCGCTGCGAAGCCACTGGACCTCTTGAGTTGTACCGGCTGGCTGCTGGTTGGCTTCAGAGTACTGCTGGGCTGGAAGTCCGCTGCATGCAACGATCACAAAGATCAATACACAAAGGCAGATGGCTCGTTGCATGATTAGATTCCTATTGGATGTTTGTATACTTTGAATCGATGCGATCCCGGCCTGTGGCTTATGCTGCGCCTCGATGTGGCGTAACCGTAGATGTCCGAGTTTCAACCTGAATCAATTTTCCATCTTTCAACTCGTAGACACAATCCGCGAGTTCTAGCAGTTTTTCCCGGTGGGTGATGATAATCATGGTGCGCCTGCCGCTATGAGCGGCCAGGGATTGCCTGATCAATTGTTCGCTGTGCAAATCGATTTGGCTGGTTGATTCGTCAAGAATCAAGATCTCTGGATTGCACAGCAACGCGCGGGCCAGCGCGATACGTTGCCGCTGGCCACCGCTAAGTCGCTGGCCATTGGCTCCCACCACGGTTTGATATCGTTGTTCAAGAACTGATTCAATGAATTCGCTGGCCTGTGCCTGCTCGGCGGCATCATGCAACTGCTGCTCGCTGGCGCCCGGATTTCCGTAGCTAATGTTGTAGGCAACTGTCTGATTGAACAGTTCGGTTTGTTGATTAACCAGCGCGATCTTGGAACGCAAATCGGCTACCTTCATCTTACGAAAGTCAACTGAGTCCAACATCAGGCAGCCGTTTTGTGGGTCGTAAAATCGGCACAGCAGGTTGATCAGTGTTGACTTTCCACTTCCATTATGTCCTAGAATAGCGATCGTCGTGCCGAACGGAATTTCCAAATTCACCTGGCGCAGGACGGGTGTTTCCGCCGAGTAGCCAAAATCGACTCCACGCAGCGACAGTGTCTGATGCTGTTTTGGGGCGGGTACGGGATTTGGCGGATCGCTGATGGCGGTGGGCTGATCAAGTAATTCATAGATGGATTCTGCTGCAATGATCCCAGAGTAGATCTGCCAGTAGACGGCTGAAAGTCGTCGCAACGGGTCGCTGGCTCCAATCAGCATGCCAAAGAAGACTAACAACTGGGAAACGTTTAGAGGATTCTTACAGATAGTGATTCCTAGAAGCTGGGTCTCCTGATTGAGTACCAAATAGGCTCCCGATACGATGGTGACCCCCAGCATTCCCACGCCCAGGAACTCGATGACCGGTTTGGTCATCGACGCAAGTAGGATGCAACTCAGCCGGTACTTGCGAGTCATCCAAGTGGAGTCGGCAAATCTGGCCTGTTCAACCTCTTCTGCACGATAAGCCTGAATCGTTTGTACATTTCCCAGGGACTCGACCATGACTTGATGGTAGTCGGTCACGCGCGCCAGCATGCGCCGCGTGTGCTTGCGAATGCTGACGGTGATGCTGTACAGCATCCAGCCCAACAAAGGGGCGACTATCAACGACAGCAGTAGTAGCCGAGGACAAATGTACGCAGCACCGATCAAGCAGGCAATCAATTTCAGCGGCTCACGAATGGCGGCTCCAAAGGTAGCCGTAAGCCCCGCGCACAACATGTCAGTGGTATGGGTGATGTGCGACTGAAATGTGCTAACGCCATGGCGCTGAAAAGCTGCTCGATCTAAATAAAGTGCCTTTGCAAACAGATCCTGTCGTGTCTGCCGAGTCAAGTCCACGGCCGCTCGACCCACCAAATAGTCGTTGGCAATCATAAACCCATGCTTGACCAGAGTAGAAATCATCAGCACTCCAACGATCATCACGACCGTATGAAATGGGCTTTCCGGCACCCAGCGTTTTACCCAGGGTAGTGCTTTTTGATAACCCAACAACTTTTGGTTATCGATTTCTTGCTGAGCCTGCAAAGCCTGTAACTGATGCGAGACTTTAGCTAACTGAGCGCCAGAGACTTTCGATTGCTGTCTTTCTAAATCTCTGATCTGCTGTTGCGAATCAGCCAATCGTTGCTGCTGAGCAAAAATTTGTTCGTCCATCCAGGTGTGGACCGACTTCCCACCAATGGTAACTTCTAAAATCGGATAGAATGCACCGATGTTAGCTCCCCACAACGTGGCTATGATCACAGAGAAGGCGGTAGATAGAAGCAGAGACTTCCAATAAGCCTTTGCTTCTTTGATCGAGCGAATGAAATTCTTCATGATTGGATCTGCAAGTAGGCAACCTTGGTTGCCGCATGGGTCGAGTTGTGCGCGAGAATCTCGATGGCTGGTTCCAAAGCTGTGCGGATCGAGGCTTTAGAGTTGCCAAGTACTCGGCTAGTTCCCTGAAGTTTCCTACGTGATCTTCACCGAGTTATCTCAGTTGGATCAACCGACGGAGTTTCCTTCGGGTTGCGTCGGGATTGTGACGAAACCCATTGGCGGCGTCCAGGGCAATAGAACCGGGCAATAGAAATGCTGTCTTGACGCAAATGGTTGTTGATGATTTAACTATTTCGCCACGAATTGCTTGCAATACCCCTTTGGCAGCCCGCCGAAGGATGTTATCCCAAGCACTCTAAATTTGACTGACACATTTAATCGGTTCCACCTAAATCCAGTTGCTGAAAGCACACTCACGATGAGCATCTATTTTGAACGCGGCGACCGCGACAGTATTCTGGTTGAGCAAGATTTTCGAGAGGCACTTGGCGCAGCCTTTCAAGCAGTCGGCAATCCACAACGCGTTCTTGCACTGCCGCCAGACCATACTCGGAGCGATTCTCGAGCGGGTCATTTGACTCGACTGGCTTATCAAATGCTTGGCGACCGGTTGGTTGACGTCATGCCAGCTTTGGGAACGCACGAGGCGATGTCGGTTAGCGAACTAAGATATATGTTTGAGGACCTGCCCAACCATCTGATTCGCATCCACGACTGGCAACGGGATGTGATTACTTTGGGGCAGGTCGATGCAGAGTTTGTTTCGACTGCGACCGAGGGAATTTATGCTCGACCCTGGTCAGCTCAAGTCAATCGGTTGCTGATAGAGGGTGGACACGATCTGATTCTATCGCTGGGACAAGTGGTTCCACACGAAGTCATCGGTATGGCCAACTACAACAAGAACATCTTTATCGGCACCGGCGGATCTGCTGGAATCAACGAAAGCCACTACCTGAGTGCTCTATTCGGAATGGAGCGGATCATGGGGCGCTGCGACACTCCGCTCAGGCGCATCTTGAACGAAGCCCAGGACCGATTCTGCCGCGATATGCCATTGATGTTTGTGCTAACTGTAGTGGAATCGTTGACAGATGGCACCAAAGTGGTGCGAGGTCTTTATGTTGGCGATAGTCATGATGTGTTTTATCGGGCTGGCGAGTTATCGGCGCAGGTCAATCGCTTTGTCGTCCGGCCAGCACCCAAAACGGTGGTAGTCACGATGAATCCGACCAAATATAAACGCACTTGGCTGGCCAATAAGGCCATCTACCGCACACGCATGCTGGTGGCTGATGGTGGCACTTTAGTCGTCATCGCACCAGGGGTCCACAGCTTCGGAGAAAGCTCCACCGTCGACCAACTGATCCGAAAATATGGCTATGTGCCGACACCTCAGGTACTTCAGCGGGTGGCGGAAAACCCAGAATTACAGGAGAACCTAGGCACGGCGGCTCACCTAATCCATGGCACACCCGAGGGCAGGTTTCAAGTCGTCTACGCGCCTGGTTCGTTGACTAGGCACGAAATTGAATCGGTCGGTTACCAATGGGGCGACTGGCAGGAACTACAGAATCGGTATGGGTGCCATGGGCTGAGCGACGGATGGCACCAAACGGCTGACGGTGAAGAATTTTACTTCATCAACGACCCGGGCTTGGGTCTTTGGATGCGTCAAGATCATCCACATGCCATGAAATAGCTCAGCCTAACGACCGGATTCAGGTTATTTGAAGCATTCAAGCGCGTTCACTAGGTTAACCCCAGGGCGTAAGTGAGCCGTGCTGGCATCGGTCCGGTCATGGCGACCGTAACACTTGTAACGAAAGGCCCAAATTTCCGTGCTTGCGACGGCCAGGAAAGATTTGACGATTGTTCACCACTTAAATACACTAAGTTGATTAAGGCGGTCTATCGCATGGGGTGGCTCTGCCTACTATTAGAAGCTACCAGTCCGCTTTTTCTCCTCAGTCTCTCATCTCATCGCGTGGAAAGAACACATGGCCGTCAGGGATAGGAATCTCTTTGTTTGGCAAGCCTACGTGATTGCCAGCTCAATCGTTTCGTTGATGCTGCTGGTAGGCATGTTTTTCCTGTGGCGATCCTACAGCGATACATCCGTTCAATTAACAGCCGAAAAGCAGAAGCTCTCCAATGCCCAAAGTGAATTCACGACGGTCAATGGTCAGTTGGACCGAGTGCTCTCCATGCTGGGTTACGGTGAGTGGACTCAGGAGGATCTGCAGGGCATGGCCGATAAATTTAAGGAAGACGGAAAATTGAAGGATGTGGAGCGGGAATTCGCCAAGCTGCTGTCCCTATTCCCTGCTAACACTCCCTTGAAGGACAAAAATCTGATCAAACTGCCTCAAAACTTGATCGACACGATTCGCAAACGAAACGAAGAGGTTGCCGAGGCCAGAACCCGTACTACTGCGCTGCAGGAGCAGATGACCAAAGAGATAAACGATCATCGTGCGGCGCGCGAGACCGCCGAAAAGGCTCAGCAGCAGGCTGAGGCCGATTTAGCAGCGACCAAGACGGCTGCTGAAGCCAAGATACAAGAAATCAATAGCGAAACGGACCAACTGCGCAAGAAGTATGATGACTATAAAGCCAATTACGATAAAAAATTAGCCACCCTTACCGGGGAAAATAAGAGACTAGAGGAGGAAAGCCGGGGGCAGTCCGAAGCCATTGCCAAACAAACCAAAGCCATTCAAGAGTTCATGAATCCAGACTACGCAGCACCTCAAGGAAAGGTCACGGATGTGCGCGATGGCGGAACACTGGTTTGGATCAACCTAGGCAAGGCCGATGGCCTCACCCGTGGCGTTCCATTCTCGATTTTGGATGCCAAAGAACCTCATACTACCAAAGCCGTTCCAAAAGCTCGGATGATCATCGAAGAGGTAGCTGACAACTACGCTCGCGGCCGCGTTTTTATCGACGAAGCCAACGCCGAAGCCCGAACGCGATACTACCGTAACATGGTCAAGTCAGGGGATTTGGTCTATTCACCCGCCTGGCGATCGGGACGGAAAGTAGGATTTGCCTTGGTTGGCAAGATGGGAATCAATGATAGCTATAGCGATGACGTAGAACAAATTCGACAATTGATTCGCGGCGCTGGTGGCACGATTGATGACGAGTTCCCGGTCCGAGGCGACACTCAAGCAAACCTGCCGGGAATCACACACAATACTAGCTATCTGATTATCGGCTCGGACGTAAGCCAAATTGTGGACCAACCTGGTGGCCAGGAGAAAGCCCAAGAATATGCAAAGTTCATCGAAAAAGCCAGGCAAAACGGCGTGATGACCATCTCCATCGACAAACTGATGGGCCTGCTGAAAGTCGATGAATCGTCACGAGTCGTCCCGTTGGGCGAGCGGACTCGCGGGCAGGACTTCAAGGTTCGCAGCCCATCACGCCCCCCCCAAAGTACTGGTTCCGTTAGTGAGATTTATTCAAAATCTAACACTCAAAAGCCTTGACATTGGTACCCGATGTAATTGTAATAGTTAGTGGATTGTGATTTTTCACGAGCGACCGTTAAAGGTTGCCCAAGATGCGTTAAGTTATTTTTCAGCTTTGATCTACTTCATTCACGAAGAACGAGAGCATACGATGAAGATCAAATATTTACTTTGTGGAGTTTTGCTAGCGACTTGCACTATCGCCCAAGCGCAGTCGACTGAGCGTGCGACTGAAGGGGGCAACGCTGAAATGATCAATCGATTGCACCAGCGCGAGTGGGTGCGATTGCATGAGGATGGAAAAGTTTACGGCCGTGTGGTAGTTATCGAGAACAAAGGTAACCTGAGCGGTCGCATTGACAACAGTGTGATTCTTTCTCGCGATGGAAAGATCGTGCAACAAACCAAGTCGGGAACGGATGGATGGTTTGAGCTGGAAGGCGTTCAGCCAGGCACTTACGCTCTACAAGCGGCTGGTGAATACACCTTCGCAACTTTTGCACTGCACGTCTTGCCTGCCGACGCATCGCACTTGGCCAGCAGCTTGGATGTTTACACGACAACGATTGGCAACAAGGTTCGTGACCTATTGATCAGCAGCATGGTTCCAACCGAGTTGCAAGTTGGCAAAGATCAGTACTACCGATCTCACAGCCCAGACCCAATCGCCGATACTCGCCAATTCAATCGCGATCATCAAGTCAAGTTGCAAGATGGGAATCTAATCGGTCGTGTGTCTCGACCAGGTTGGAGCTATAACGAACAGGATCTATCCGGAACCATTGCTCACGTCCTCAAGGGCGGCGAGGTTGTGCACAAGGCACAAGTTGACAAAGACGGATACTACAAGATCGAAGGTCTCCAACCAGGTATTTACGACATGGTGGTCGCTGGTGTTGACGGTTATGCTGCGTTCAAGTTCGAAGCGGTCAATGAATATGACGCTCAGGAGACTCAGGTTACTTCCAATTCTAACGATGTTCACCTGGTATCTACAGCTGCTAAATCAGCTAAGCTGGTTAGCATGGTTCAGAGTGATTGCTTGAACTGCGAATTGGTATCTCAGACCGATGTCTTCCCAACGGCTGCCGTGTCAGAGGGTGCTGTCACTGGTGAATGCGACACCTGTGGCGTTGTCCAGTCTTGTGGCGGCGGTGGTTCTCCATGCTGCGGTGGCGGCTACGCTGGCGGCGGTGGTGGCGGTGGCGGTGGTGGTGGATTCGCCGGCGGTGGAATGTTAGGTTTGGCCAGTACCGCTGGCGGTGTGGTTGCTCTGGCAACTCGTGGCGGTGGCCGAACTCCTCCCCCTCCCACAATCATTGCTCCGTAAGCAGATTTTGAGACCGCGGCAGTTTGACCCGTCCCACTTAAAGATTCTTCAGAACCGCAGGAGTTACTCCTGCGGTTCTTTTCGTTGGTTCCCGCTCGCAGTTTTTGTTAGATCTCAAGATTAAGCCTGGGATACCCTGGGTGCTTTACGTTGAAAGTCATTTCTCGGATAATGCATAGCGTTTCTCATTTTGACGGACCTAAAAAAGGGTGATCAATGGCTGCCAAATTGTCGGTAAATATGAATGCGGTTGCCATGCTTAGGAATCGCCGAAATTTGCCGTGGCCATCACTTGAGAAGCTGGGTCAAATCGCTCTTCAGGCCGGAGCGGTAGGCTTAACAGTGCATCCCAGACCTGATCAGCGACATATCCGTTTCAGTGATGTTCCAACGCTCAGAAAGTTAACCCAGGTACATCAAGCTGAATTCAACATGGAAGGTTACCCGTCGCCAGAATTCCTTGAGCTTGTCAGTACACATCGACCGGATCAGGTGACACTGGTCCCTGATGACCCCGGTCAAAGCACATCAGACCATGGCTGGGATTTTGTATCTTTCCATACGACGTTATCGCCATTGGTCGCCGATTTGAAGCAGCTTGGAATGCGAGTTTCGTTGTTTTGTGATCCCGATGCAGGCAACGAGCAGATTGCGGCTGCACGATCCACGGGGGCAGACCGAATCGAACTTTATACCGGGCCCTATGGTGGGACCTACGACAATGCTAAGGCTGCGAAAATAGAACTGGAGAAGCTTATACGCACTGCCGCGCAGGCTAGTCAGGCGGGGCTTGGCATCAACGCTGGTCACGATCTGACAGTCGAAAACTTGCCCCTTTTAGTCCGTGCGATCAGGGATATTGCCGAAGTTTCTATTGGTCACGCTTTGACTGCCGATGCTTTGCAGTTTGGGATGGCGGAGACGGTGCGGCGATATATTCAAGCCTGCGCTGGTTAGAGATCAGTTGAAAACCTATCCTTGGAGGCCGGTCGACATTTCTTTTTGAATATTTTTGAAATTCTTGGTTTTCTACTGTAAGGTTTGTACCGCTCGAAAGACTAATAGGATACCAGCGCTGAGATGACATGCATTCTCAGGCATCATTCCATCAGGAAGGAATATCCAATGAGCCAACAATTTGCACCTAAAAAAAACGTTCGAGTTCGAGAAACCGTCGCTGGAGCAAAACCCGCGGCAACAAGCTCAATCGCGGCAAAGGCAGCAAGCACAAAGTCTATTACCGACGATCAATTGCATCGCACGCTGACGGATCGCTTTGGTTTAAGCGATTTTCGCCCGGGACAATTGCAAGTCATTCGGCTTCTGCTGGCGGGGCATTCTGCAGCCGCGATCTTTCCCACAGGTGGTGGAAAGTCTTTGTGTTACCAACTGCCAGCGATTTTAATGGATGGACTAACCGTTGTTGTTTCGCCGCTGTTGGCACTAATGCGGGAGCAGGTTGATCAACTGAATGCCCGAGGCATTCAAGCAGCACGCTTGGACTCGACGCTTTCTGCCGATCAAACGCGGCAAGTCATGAAGCAGCTTTACAGCGGTCAGCTTCGTATGCTGTATGTGGCACCCGAACGTTTCTTTAACGAGCGATTCCGCGAGACGATTAGCCAAGTATCTGTATCCCTGTTTGCTATTGATGAAGCTCATTGCATCAGCCAGTGGGGGCATAATTTTCGGCCTGAGTATCTGAAATTGGCTAAGATTGCTCAGCAATTGGGTGCCAAACAGGTCCTGACTTTAACTGCAACGGCTACGCCGTCTGTATTAGAAGACATTTGCCGCGAGTTTTCGATCGCGACCGAACACGCGGTTCAAACAGCCTTTTACAGACCCAACTTGACTCTGACCACCAAGCTTTGTACCCATGCCAGTCGAGACCATGCGATGGCCGCGCGGCTGAGCGACCCAGATTCGTTGCCAGCCATTGTCTATGTGACACAGCAGAAGACTGCCGAGGAGGTTGCCCAGTGGCTGACTCAGGCCGGTATTGAGGCTCGAGCCTATCACGCGGGAATGGCCGAAGAATTGCGGCGTGAAACTCAGGATTGGTTCGCAGAAGCTCAGCAAGCTGTCGTGGTGGCCACCATCGCTTTTGGGATGGGAGTCGACAAATCCAACGTCCGATCGGTCTGCCACTACAACCCCTCCAAATCGATGGAAAGTTATGCTCAGGAGGTTGGGCGAGCCGGACGCGATGGGCAGCCGGCCTCCTGTGAGACTTGGCTAGTGCCAGAGGACCGAGTCATTCTGGAGAACTTCATCTACGGGGATACCCCTAGCCAGCAGTCCATTGATAGGCTTGTCGAGGTCTTGGTAGGCCAGCCCGCCGAGTTCTACATCAGCTTGTACTCGCTTTCGTATGATACCGACATTCGTGAAACCGTTCTGAAGACGATTTTGACTCAGTTGGAATTGCAGGGGTATCTGGAATCAACAGCTTCTCGCTACGAAGTCTACAAGCTTAAGCCCCGAGTTGACTCGCAGACCATTCTGAACAACTTTCAGGGAGAGCCCAAGCAGTTTGCCGGATCGGTGCTGGCCATGTCGGTCCGAAAAAAATCGGCAATTGAACTGAACGTTGCCCACGCTGTTGCTCGATTGCAGTGCGATCGGACGCGAATCGTAAAGATGCTGGACTATTTTGTGCAGAAGGACTGGATCGACCTAGAGGTAAGCGGGTTGGTGCATGGATTCCGACAATTAAAACCCTTGGGGAGCGTGTGTCAGTTGTCCAGTCAGTTGTATCAGTACGTCTTAGCCAGACAAGCCAGCGAATTGTCGCGACTGGACCAAATTTACGAATTCTACTCGGCCACGGATTGTCTTAACGATCGGCTGTCAAAACACTTTGGTCAAGTCCTGGATGCTCATTGCGGTCATTGTAGTCCATGTCGGCAACAACCGATTGGCACCTTGCCGACTCCGCAATATCCTCGCGTTGGCGATTCAACACGCTCCATGGTGATCAAGCTACGCAAGTCGCATCCAGAACACTTTGCTACCGCGTGGCAACAGGCACGGTTTTTGTGTGGGCTGGGCTCGCCGAAGTTGATTCGTGCCCGATTGACTCGTGATTCTGGGTTCGGATGCTGTTCGACGATCCCATTTGATCGAGCTCTAGAGAGTCTCACGAAAGTGCCAATCCAATAGGCTCGGACTTTTTGTTAGGAAGTGGTCTGCTTTTCGTTGGCATGAATCGATATCGCAGTGCGGCCGAAAAGTACTATTCGTTTTCTGCAGGAAGTATGTTAGAACCTTTGTCTGGTACAACCTGAAAAGTCTGTTTTTGCGGTGACTGCTTTACCATGAAGGAACAGGAATGAGCGATTTGCCATACGCTGCCGATGAGGTGTCTAGTGTGCCATCACCTGAAAACAAGCCCAGCAATAGAGATGAGATCTTTGCCTGGGCCATGTACGACTGGGCCAGCAGCGCCTTTTCGACATTGCAAATTACGATTGTGGTCTACTACATCACAGCCGTTGTTTTTCCGCGCGAGGGAACAATTTTCACAGGCACCAATATCTACGGTTATGGCATTGGCATTTCGATGTTTATGGCCGCGCTAGCCGCACCGATCATCGGAGCGCTGGCTGATGCACGAGCCAACAAGCGAACTTGGCTGACGTTTACTACCATTCTGGGATCGGGGTGCGGTACGCTGATGGCTTTCGTGCCAACTCAAGCGGACTGGCTGATTGGCCTCTTGTTTTTTTTGACCTGCCTGGGATTCGAACTTTCTTGGGGAATCTACAACGGGTTTCTACCAGAAATCGCTGATGAGCGTTCGATTAACCGAGTCTCGGCGCTGGGATTCGGAATGGGTTATGTGGGTGGAGGGCTCGCACTGCTGTTGGCTATCCTAGTCTTGAAATTTGGGCAGTCGTTTGGACTGCCCGACCCGGCAGTAGACGTGGCTCCGCATCTACGCGTTGGGATTGCGATCATGGGGATTTGGTGGGCGGTTTTCTCCATACCAAGTCTGATTGTTCTACGGGACAAAGGGACCGTTCGAGGTAAGCCACTTGCCTTAATCCCTCAAACATCGGCAGCCTTCAGACAGGTATTTCAGACGCTTTCTAGTGTACGTCGCTACGCACCACTAGCCTTGTTCCTTCTAGGATTTCTATTCTACAACGACGGGATGCAGACGGTGATTACCCAGGCATCTGTCTTCGCGGAGCGCGAGCTAAAGATGGAGGCAAGTGAATTATCGATGATGATCTTGATGGTTCAGTTCGTATCGCTGCCAGGAGCGTTATTGGTCGGAAAATTGTCAGATTGGATCGGTGCCAAAATCACGCTGCATATCAACCTGGCGGTTTGGGTGGCCTTGTTAATCGCCGCGTTCTTCATCACTACAAAAAGTCAGTTCTGGATGATGGCGGCGATATTGGCTCTTGTAATGGGTGGTGCCCAGTCTGTTAGCCGCGCGATGATGGCCATGATGACACCTGCCTCAAGAGCCGCCGAGTTCATGGGGTTCTTTAACCTATCTGGACGCGCAGTCAGCACCTTAGGTCCGATGCTTTTCGCCACGATTTTACATATTACTGGTAGTTCTCATTATGCCATTTTGAGTCTACTGATTTTCTTTGTCATCGGTTGGCTATTGATTTGCTTTGTCAACTTAGAGCAAGGCAAAAAGCAGGCCGCAGAGAATGGCTAAGCTACTCGAGGGTCAGAACCATTTACTTCGAATGAAGTACCAGACCATGCCTATGGGAATGGCTGCACAACTGAGCAACATGAGCAGCAATAATAAATTGCTCTCGAATGGCATTCCATCGAAATTCTGTCCAAAAAATCCTGTGATGAAAGTCAATGGCAGAAAAATCGCGCTTAACAGGGTCAATCGTTTTACGATTTCGTTAGTGCGTTGGGATTCGTTCCAAAGGTATGCTTCTAGCGCATTGCTCAGTAGATCCCGCGTAGTCTCCACCGATTCGTTCAGGATAAGGATGTGGTCGTAAACATCTTGGAAATACAACGATGTCCGCTGGTTGATCCAGTCCTGATCCGGTTTGGCCAGCAGCAGCAACACGTCTCGCTGCGGCGATAACACCCGGCGCAAATTGACGAGCATGCGTTTGTACAAGAAAATCTCGCTTAAAGCTACTTCCTGATGGCTATCTAATGCCCGTACTTCGATGTCGTCTACTTTAAGCGAGATTTCATCAAGCACTGGAAAATAGGCGTCAACCAAAGCATCGGCCAACAAGTAGCAGACGAACTCGGGGCCTTTGGACAGGATTTTGGGATCCGATCCAACTCGACGCCAAACCGACTCTAGTGCTGAAATAGCCTCAGTATGCACCGTAACCAGATAATCCTTTGCCAAGAAAATGTGCAATTCCAGAGGTTGGCTTGCCTGATCAGCCGAAATGCCATCGGACAGGGGGCGAAAACTGTGCAGAACCAAGAACAGATAATCGCCATAAGACTCTAATTTGGGCCGCTGATCGAAATGTGCACAATCTTCAATAGTCAGCGGGTGAAAGGCAAAGCCCTCAGCCAGCTTGGCCAGTTTAGACTCGTCCTGTGCGGACAAATCGACCCAGCATAAATGCCCAGCAGTCGGGGGCCCCACGCTGGCAGGATCGCTACTTGTGAAGATCGAACCGTCTTTGGTAAGTTCGTGGATGCGAAACATGCTATTGTTAGACGTTACCCGACAGTCAATTGTTAGGTAAAAGTCTCTACTGGTTTGGTTACTTGTTGCTAGAGACGGCGGTACATCTATCCTGTTCCCGTAGCGAATTATATCGTACAATTCAGGATCCGTAAGTTGGCAATCGATCTTGGGATTAGTAGAAGTACCCAGAACAAAATCGGCTCAACCTAAGGCGATTCTAGCGCATGTCAAGGCACAGCGCTAAGAAAGGATGCCAGTTGATCTACTTTATGGAGTGCAAGAGTCATGGTCTATCTGATGCTATTTCTGGGCTTAACGGTACTGACTGTCGGAGCCGAATTGCTTGTGCGAGGCGCATCGCGATTGGCTGTATCGGTGGGTATCTCGCCCCTGGTAGTTGGGCTGACGGTTGTTGCTTTTGGAACCAGCGCTCCAGAGCTGGTAGTTAGCCTCCAGTCTGCCTATCTGGGGCAGCCCGATGTTGCGTTGGGGAATGTGCTTGGCAGTAATATTTTTAATGTGTTGTTCATTTTGGGTGTATCGGCGATCATCGTGCCTCTCACTGTATCGCAACAGTTGATTAGGTTTGATGTGCCGCTGATGGTTGCGCTTTCGATTCTAGTTGGAGCCATGGGACTCGATGGCATGATCGGTGTGGTGGATGGTGTCTTTCTGGCCGTTGGACTGGTGGCTTACACAACATTTGCCATAATCAAGAGTCGCAAGGAGGGGGCGGCGATCAAAGCCGAATACGCCGCTGAATTTGGAAACTCCGAAGGCGATGTTGACTCAGGCAACGACTCGCACAGTAGTCTTGCGAACGCAATTCTCGTGATTGCTGGTTTGGCACTACTTGTTTTGGGGGCGCATTGGTTTGTGGACTCGGCCGTTGCCATCGCCAGAAGCCTGCAGGTATCGGAGCTGGTGATTGGAGTGACGATTGTCGCAGCAGGCACGTCGCTTCCCGAGGTGGCAACATCGATTATGGCGGCCATTCGCGGCGAAAAAGATATTGCTGTGGGTAATGTTGTTGGTAGCAATATCTTTAACATCATGGGGGTCTTGGGAATCAGTTCCGTCGCCTCGGGTACCGGTATAGCCGTGGCTGACCAGGCTCTAAGACTTGACGTACCAGTGATGATTGCAGTGGCCGTTGCTTGCCTGCCGGTATTCTTTACTGGCCACCGGATCGCACGCTGGGAAGGAGTAATGTTCTTGGGATATTACATCGCCTATACCTGTTATCTCCTTCTAGCTATTAAGGCTCCGGAAGCGACCGGGACATACGGACTGGTCGTCTTAGGAATGATTTTGCCGCTAACGGTCATTACAATGCTAGTTGGAGTGGTTCGCTATTACCGACAATTTGCCGCGACGGCCTGAGAGCTTTTGAACACTGATTAAAGCCAGAGCTTTAACCTTCCACCAAGCATATCTGGCAGTTTCTTTTCAATGTATCTGTTCACCTGTGAGCAGTTGTAGCGAACGCTGAAATGCGCGGCGATCACCAGTTGGTTTTCAAACGCAGCTTGCCGCTCGATGAAGTCGTCCAAGTGCATGTGACCATGTTTGTGTATCTTTTCCTTTCGGTGTCGAGGTGCCACAAAAGTCATTTCAGTGATCAGTACCTGCGCGCGCAGCATGTCTGGATTATTGTCCAGGCCCGAGGGGCTTGTGTCACCCGTGTAGGCCAAAACGGGCAGTCGCACCTCCGAACTAACGGCTACTCCGCTAAGTCGTAGATCACGGATCTCAGGTCCGGTCAACTGTAGATATTCAGGTTTCAGCTTGTGGCGACGCTCCCAAACGATATAGCCTACGCTGGGAACCGTATGTGTCGTCGCGTGAACCGTCATTACCAGCTCCCGAGATAATTCAACTTCATCTCCGGGATCAACTGCGATCAATTCACCAGGCAGCCGTCCGCGATCCAGTCGCTGAAAACTCTTCAACATAGCCTCAACTGCAGGCAAGGAGTGCGACGGTAGATAGACGCGAGGTGCCTCCATTTTCATCATGCGACGTCTGGCCAGATAAACTGGCAATGCGGCGATATGATCCAAATGGGAATGAGTGATCGCCCATACCGCTGTTCCCATGAAATCCCAGGGCTGTGCTCCCAAGTCGAATCCGATGCGCAGCTCGGGAATTCGCCAGTAGGATTGCACGGCTGCTCGCGAGTAACCTTCGATGGTCAGTTGTTGATGTTTATGGGTTAGGAACGGTGCGTTTTCCAGCATGAAATCCTTCTCGCGATGACAGTAAGGTGTCCCACAGGGCAGTCTCGATCGAATGGTCTCGGCCCAAAGAATCACCGGAAACACATCCAACATTCGCCGTAGTGCGTTAGCACGCGGTTATCTGTTTGGAACCGGACGCTAACGCGTTGCGGCTGATGTTTCTGGATAGCCTGTAGGTGAGTTCTGGCGGCAGCCACTGGCTAGCAGAGTCCATGCGCTGATCGGCACCCTGGGAATGGCTCAGGTGAATGATACAATTGCATGAAATTTCGCACAGGTGACGGTTGTTGCTTGGCCAGTAAATTCAGTCGATTTATAGTCCCGATCCTACCAATACAAGCCACCAACCCACAACAATCGGATAACTGTCCAGTATGCCGCTTCCTCGAATTGCTCTGACCATGGGCGACCCAGCCGGAGTTGGCCCAGAAGTGATACTGAAGGCCATGTCCGATGCAAGTGTCGCTGCCTTCTGTCGCTTGGTGGTCTTTGGTGACTGGCAAGTCCTCCGGCGGTGTAGCCAAATTGCGAACTTACCATTGCCCAACTGCCAAGTGATCCCTGCTAGTCAATTTGCGAACCTTGATAGTGAGCGCCTGGGTGGCCCGCTGCTGGTGGTCGATCATTCTACGATCGACTTAGAGACATTTCAGCCTGGCAAGGTTCAACGCCAGTGTGGCCAAGCCGCCTACTGTTTCATACAAGCCGCAATAGACGCCTGTCAGAGCGGACGTGTACAAGCGGTTACCACTGCCCCCATCAACAAACAGGCATTGCACTTGGCCGGGCATCACTATCCCGGGCACACCGAAATGTTTGCTCAGCGGGCTGCAGCCAGCGATCGCTGGTGCATGATGCAGTACTCGCCCACGATTACCTGCACGTTTGCAACAGTTCATTGCGGTTACTCCGAAGTCCCACAATTGCTGACTGTTCAAAGAGTCTTGGACACCATCGAATTGACGGCCGAAGCCCTGCATCGAATCCGGGGACACCATCCCCAATTGTTGGTGTGCGGTTTGAATCCTCATGCTGGTGAAAACGGATTGTTCGGCAATCGAGAAGAGGAACGATTGATTGTACCAGCTATCCATGCAGCCAGAGCAAAGGGAATCAGCGTGGATGGACCACGCCCCGCAGACACGGTCTTTCTACCTGGACGCTTGGCCAAGTGTGATGCAGTCGTTTGTATGTATCACGATCAAGGGCATATTCCAGTGAAAGCACTAGCTTTCGATACCGCTGTCAACACGACTCTAGGGCTCTCACTGATAAGGACTTCCGTGGATCACGGAACCGCCTTTGATATCGCTTGGCAAGGCAGAGCAAACTCTAGCAGCCTGCGTTCCGCGCTTCGACTGGCAGCTCAATTAGCCTAGCTACTTTAGAGTTTGACGTGGCAACGGCTGATTTTTCTGGATAGTAGCTAAGACCCGGTCAGCGACCGCAACACGGAATCAAACTGTCGCTGCATGTTGTTCAGCCCTGTTTCAACCATCAAATCTTGCTTCTGTGACTTGATAATAGCCAGCGCTAGAGATTGGTTATTCTGCCAGTCTGACACGGTATACTCGCGGATATCGCGATAAGGGATTTCTAATTTCGCAGCGATTTTGGGTACCAAGTGAACCGACTCTTTGGAGCGGACCACGTAGTAGTTCTCGGAAACGACAATGCCCACTGCTCCCACGATGATACCTAAGAAAAACGTACTCAAGCGGCTCACGCGAATCACTCCTGATTGTTACCGACGATTTTGGCATTCCTTGGGGAAATATACCAGGTCACGCAGTCTAAGCAAAAGTGGGATTTCTGATAGAATTTAGCTATACTGACAAAAGGGACTTGTGGGGCATAAACTACCAAGACGAATTGAATCAGCAGGCTTTTGGGCGCTGCTAGCAATTCGCTGGTGTCGAAAACTGACCTAGAAGTTCGATTGCTGATGGATTTGTTTAACTTGGGGATCTGGCGTGTCGCGAATCAATAATAGCATTTCAAGCATGATTGCCTGCCTTGCAACGGTGTTCGCGTTGCCAGCAACGTGGGCTCAGGAATCAATCGACTCGCTTGAGGATCAAGACCAAACATCTCGAGCGGTAGCCTTTGTTGGACAATTCTGTTTGGATTGCCACTCGGGGCAGCAACCCGAGGCCGATTTGAATCTGGAATCCTTCCAATCAGCCTCCGATATCGGCGGACAAATCAAAACATGGAACAAAGTACTACAGCGTGTCGGCGACATGCAGATGCCTCCGATGGATAGCCTCCAGCCCGACATGCTCGAAAGAAAAAAATTTCTCGACTGGGCTCGTTCCACTGTACAACAGTCGCTCTGTGGCGGCCCCGTTTCTCCCGGTCCACCTCGCGTACGTCGGCTTTCCCGATTTGAATACTCCAATACGCTGCATGATCTCTTGGGAATCGCGGTGGATACCAGCCAAGTGCTGCCAGAGGATGGAGCTGGGGGAGAAGGTTTTGACAACGCAGCCGAAACGCTGTTTATCTCGTCGATCCATGCTGAAAAATACATGGAATCGGCCAAAGCCGCACTTGATTATGCCATGAATGATCCGCCTACTCGGCAAGCGCTGATGGTAGCCGAGCCAACCGAAAGTTTGTCGCCGGAAGCAGCCGCCCAACAGGTACTCGATCGATTTCTACCTTTGGCTTTTCGTCGCGCAATCACTCAAGAAGAGCGACAAAGCTACCTGGACCTTTTCGCGGCCGCTCTTGAGCAGCAACCTGAGTTCTCACTGGCGATCCGCTACCCTTTAGAAGCCGCATTGGTATCTCCCAAGTTCTTGTTCCTTTGGGAAGAGCCTTGTCAAAGCGAACAGCCCGAGTTGATCTCGCAATATGAGATGGCATCGAGGCTGTCCTATTTCTTGTGGGCAACCATGCCAGACAAGACGCTGTTGGATCTTGCCGCCGAGGGCAAGTTGCACGCCCCGGAAATTCTGCGCGAGCAGGTGATCCGTATGCTGCATAGCCAATTGACTGACGATGGACTGCGACCAAGTTCCAGAGTTCGAGCTTTTGCGACCAGTTTCATCGAGCAGTGGCTTGGGACACGAGCGCTGGGGCGAGAATTCATTCCAGACCCATCCGTCGTTCGACGATTTGATTCAGAACTGGTGGGCGGTTTGAAATACGAACCGATTCTTTTTTTCGAAGATCTACTATCCGAAAACAAGTCGGTGCTGCAATTGCTGGATGCGGACTTTACCTATCTAAATCGCCGCTTGGCCAGTCATTACAAAATCACGGGCGAGTTCACGGCTCAACCCAAACGAGTGACACTCAGCAAGGAAGACCACCGAGGTGGATTGCTGGGAATGGGTGCGGTGTTAACCGTTTCTTCCTTGCCTCACCGAACCAGTCCTGTGATTCGCGGCAAGTGGATATTGGAGTCGATCCTTGGAACGCCTCCTCCACCGCCTCCACCCGGTGTACCCGAACTGGAGAAATCGGTAGCCGATCGACCACAATCCTTGCGTGAAAAACTGGAACTGCACCGAGCATCCCCGGCGTGTACATCGTGCCATTCCATGATGGACCCTCTGGGATTTGGCCTGGAGAACTACGATGTGACCGGACGCTGGCGCGAAGATATCGACGACGTAGCGATTGATGCGAAAGGGGAACTGGCCGATGGTACCGAATTTAATGGCCCCGATGAGTTGAAAAAGGTTCTACTGGAAAGGAAAGGGCTGTTTCTTCGTCAAATGACTGGAAAAATGTTAGGTTTTGCCCTTTCGCGGCAACTGACCGACCAGGATCAGTGTACAGTGATAAAAATTGTGGAACGATTAGAGCAAGATGATTACAGAATGCAGACTTTAGTCTTCGAAATTGTAAATTGTCTGCCATTTCGATACAAAATGAGTGAAACGAGTCCCCGATGAAAAATCCAAACAGTTCTTGCAAATCTCGGTCAACTTTTCTGGACAGTTTTGATCGCAACCAGAGGCAACTCTCGCGGCGCACCCTTCTTCGTGGCTTGGGTGTAACTTTGGCGTTGCCCTGGCTGGAGGCGATGACACCATCGACTGCCGCTAGTGGGGAAGCTTCATCCGGTTTTCCAGTGCGATTGGCGGTACTGTACGTGCCCAATGGAGTGCGTCAAGACACATGGACACCCACGGGCCAAGGCCGCGACTTCACGCTGTCGCCAACGCTGGAGCCGCTAGAGCACTTGAAAGATCAATTGCTTGTGCTAACCAACCTCTGGAATCAAGCTAGCAACGTTGGCGATGGGCACTACGTCAAGACATCGGGTTTTTTAACTTGTACGACGATAACCAAGTCGTTCGGAATCGATCTGAACTGTAACGGCACGTCGATGGATCAGATAGCAGCCAAGACACTGGCCCGACAAACGCCTATCGATTCGCTGCAACTAGGGATCGATCCGGTCACCACTGGAGTGGACACGAACGTAGGTTACACGCGAGTTTACGGATCGCATATCTCGTGGGCGGGGCCAACCAGTCCCATGGCCCGCGAATTGAGCCCGCACTTGGTGTTCGAGCGACTATTTCGCGCTGTACATCCATCGGGCGAATCCGTAGGGCGTGAGAAACTGCTTTTGGATCGCGTCCTAGCGGATGCCAAGCAGTTGCAGCAGCGCTTGGGGCAGGCAGATCGGCGACGAGTCGATGAATATCTGCAATCGGTTAGAGACGTCGAGCAACGTATTTCTCAGTTCCAAGAAAGTGTTGGTCAGCCTTGGAAACCACTAGTAGCCATGGATTCCTCTCTGATTCCGGCTCGGCAAGCTCCAGAGCAGCACGTGGACCAGGTACGCTTGATGCTTGATATGATGGCGATGGCTTTTCAAACCGACGCAACTCGCATCTGCACTTTTATGTTCGGTAACGCCGTAAGTGGACGTAATTTCTCTTTCTTGGAAGGCGTTTCGGGCGGCCACCATGATATCTCACACCACCAGAACGAAGAGGATAAGCTGCGACAATATCAATTGATCAATCGTTGGCACGTGCAACAATATGCTTATCTGCTCGATCGGCTACGCGGGATGCCGGAAGGTGACAGCAACGTTTTGGATAACTCAATGATTCTGTACGGATCAGGACTTCGTGATGGCAATAGCCACAATCCACGCAATTTGCCAATCGTGATTGCGGGACGGGCAGGCGGAAAACTGGCTTCGGGACAGCACATCGCTTACAGTCCCAACACTCCGCTGTCGAACCTATACGTGTCGATGTTAGATGCGATGGGATGCCCGGTCGAAAGTTTTGCGGATAGCACCGAGCGGCTACCTGGCGTTTTGGCTTAGCTCTCACAAGTTCCGAGCTCTTAGTTTTGAGCCTTCGGTCAATTGATCACCTGGATGGATGACCACTTGTTGACCTTCGTTTAGCCCGTCAAGCACTTCGGCATCCATATCATTACGATGACCGATGGAAACCAGTTGTGTTTTGGCTACACCATTTTGATTGACGAATACGGCCCAGTCTGTGCCTGTGCGAAACAAAGCGCCGATGGGAACCTTTAATACGTCATCTGCCTCCCAAGTTACGATCGAAGCTTCAACTCGGTATCCGTCACCCAGGACAGAAACGTCTTGATCATGTTCAAAGTCGATGATCACGTTGATACGCTGTTCTTCAATTCCTAAGGCAGACACTTTGGTAAAAGCTGAAGGTTCGATCAACCGCACTTTGCCTTCCAAGTTCTGTTGGCCACCCCAGTGTTCCAAAATCACTCTTGCTCCCGGACGCACCTTGACTGCATCCGTCGAAAGCACGTCCACTTCGACTTCTAAATCTGACGGATCACCCAACTCCAGAAGAGGAGCACCGGCAGGCACGATGGTGGTACTCTCCTGCATCACCCTGAGGACTTTTCCTGAAATAGGTGAAAGAATTGGAAATCGAAACGCTTCCAAATCCGAGTAGTCCGGTGGAGATTGAGTGTGAATTAGGGCAGCTCGAGCCAATCGCAGTTCGTAATCGGCGATCTCGCGAGCGAACTGAGTCTCCGAATGTTCGGCTTGTGCAACATCCATCGCTAATTCGGCTGCGTCAACTTCTTGGCGGCTGACGGCTTGCTTAGCGAACAATGTTTGCATTCGTTCCAGTTCTTCGCGAGCATGCCCCAGCCGCTCGTCGGACAACTTTTGTCGTGGCTCCAATAGCGCTAGCCTGGCCTGCGCAGCCTGTTCGCGAGCCCGAGCTTCTGCCAAAGCGCGTGGATCCAGCAAGTTGGGATCTGTCGGTTCGATTACCGTCAAAGTGCTTTCACCGGCTGACACTGTGTCCCCTGGCTTCAGATCGATACGGACCAATCGACCGGCTACAGGCGTGGATACCACATATCTTTCGCGGATGCGTGTTCTTCCATCGTCTTGTACTGTCAAACACAATGCCCCTCGTTCGACGGTCACCAGATCGACAGTCACTGGATCAGGTCGCAGCAACACTCCTACCAAGCCGACGATTACCAGCCCAGCCACAACAACTCCAAGTGTTCGTGTTATCAATTTTGAACGCATTTTTTAGAGACTAACAACTACTCTGGTGATTTGAGAACCGAGATCATGTCCAAACGCTTGACATGGCGTTGGACAACCCAGGACGATGCGATCGTGGCTAGTAGGACAACCAAGGCTGCACGAGACCAGGTTGCCGAACTGACCACGTAGGGTATGCGATACATCTCCGTTTGCATGCCTAAGGTCGTAAGCCACGTTAATAGGTTGCCAATCAATAGTCCAACCGGAATTGCTACCGCAGTGACCAGGGCCAATTCACCCAATAGAATCGCCGAGACTTCGGTCACGGTGAAACCTAGTACTCTTAAAGTCGCCAATTCGCGCGCGCGTTCCGCCAAAGAGATTCGCACCGTATTGTAGACTACTCCACAGGCGATCACGCAGGCGAATAGAATATTAAAAGCTTGAATTTGCATCTGATTTTCCGCTATCGTATCGTTGAAACTCTGGATGCTGGCCTCTTTCACGGCAACGCCGGAGATACCTGGCGTCGTTTTAAGAGATTGATACAACGCCGACTGCTTGCCGCGATCGACCTGCAGCCAAGCTCCAGAGGCGACTGGAGGTTGATCCATCATTTGGTGAATCTGTTCGACAGGCATGTAGGCATTCATTCCACCAAAATCGCGAATCAGACCGGTAACCTGAACGAGCACCTCAGGACGACGGCCTTCCATGACGTTCAGTTGTACTTGGTCGCCCAGTTGAACATCAAGCACTTGGGCAACTTTCTCTGAGATCAATAATCCGTGTTCAGGCAACGGCTGTTGGAGCTGCTGGGTGTCAAATAGGTTCATCAGTTGTCGATCCGCATCTAAACCCATCACTGCCAGTCGACGCGAACGCGAGCCAGCAACCAGACGCACCGGCAGCGCTCGAAACGGCTCGACACGCATTACACCTGGCAAATGCTGGATTTCACCGACGACAGTCCGTGGTAGCGATTCGTGAAAGATGACCATCACATCCTCGCGCTGACAGGTACGGAACTGAAAGTCAACCAGGTAATCCAAAGCGTCTCGCATGAATCCGCCTACGACCAGCACGGAAGTTCCAAGGCTGATACCTAGGCAGCTAAGAGTCGACTTCCACGGGCGTCGCTGGATCTGACGCAACACCATGCGCAAAGTTCGCGAAATCCAGCGACTGGGCAACCATCGTTCGATGATTGCAGTATTGTAGCGCGTTGGCGGTTCGGGCCTCATCGCTTCGGCAGGCGGCAATCGTACGGCCGCTAGCACCGCCCCTAAACTGCCCAATGAAGCGGCCGCCAAACTGATCAGCGACGACAGAAGAGTCCAGCGCAGGTCGAGGTCAAACTGGAAGATGGGAAAGCGATAGAATGTAGTGTAAAGCTTCGTCAGACCATGTCCCATCCATGACCCAACGGCCGTACCCAGCACTGCTGCCATCAATACGATCAGTGCAATTAGCTTGAAGTAGTGCCAACCCACCTGCCAGTTGTAGTACCCAAATGCTTTCAGGGCAGCAATCTGGTCTCGCTGCGTTTTGATAAGTCTTGACAGGACGATATTTAACAAAAACGCAGCTACGGCCAGAAAAACAAACGGCACGATCATCCCGGTTCCGCGTAATTGCCGAATCTCATCGTCCAGATATCGAGCAGATAGTTGCTGATCGCGTCCGAAACACCCAACACTGCCCCATGGATCAAGCAGCAAGTCGACCTGTCGAGTCACTTCGGCCTGGTTCGCATCGTACATCAATTGTAGGCTTACGTCATTGAATGCTCCTTTCATGTCAAAGGCCGCTTCCATGGCGGTTTGTGGTACCCAGAATACACCGAATCGGCGAGCATCGGGAAGGATCTGACCTGGCTTGATCTGCAAGACGTACTCTGGTGACAAGGCAATACCGACGATACGTAAAGTTCGCAGTCGTCCATTCAAGATGGCTTGGACAAAATCTCCCGGCTTCATCCGATGCTCCTGAGCAAACGACTCTCCCACCAGCACTTCCAAACTACTGCCCGGCTCAGGCATTCGCCCTCGCCGCAAATAGATTTGATTCAGCCTTGGCTGCCGCGAATCGGGAATCGAAATCAAACGTGCAGTGGCCGGTTCTTCCAGTCCAGCCACGATCATCGTAACATCGTACACGATTCTAGGATCGACCTTGGCTACCCCTTGGATTTGCTCCAAGCGACCAACTAGTCGCAACGGAGCACGCCGGATTGTTGCGAACAGATGCGCAAAATTGTACCGACTGTAGTAGGCGCTTCGAGTCTCGGATAGTGAGTTCAGCGTACTGAGCGACATCACACAAATGGCAACACCCGATGCGATGACCAAACAGACCGCTAGCGCTTGACCACGCAAGGTCCATAGGTCTCGGGCTAGTTTGCGGTTGATTGCTCGCATAAAACGGGTAGATGTTCTTGACAACGGCTGGGAAACCCCGGTCAGCCCAGCTTTCTTGATTACCACTGGATTTGGCTTGGAGCCAGTTTATTTTCGTTGATTCGCTGAACTGCGATGCGACCATCGGACATGCTCACAACGCGATCGGCCATCTCTGCAATCATCGCGTTGTGAGTGATGACGGCGGTGGTCGTGCCCAGTTCTTGGTTGATTCGCTGGATGACCTCTAGCACTCGCACGCCGGTGGTGACATCCAGCGCCCCGGTGGGCTCGTCGCACAGCAAAACTACCGGACGTTTGGCAATTGCTCGAGCGATGGCAACGCGTTGCTGTTCACCACCTGACAATTGAGATGGAAAGTGATGGCGGCGATCCGACAGACCAACCATTTCAAGTGCATCAATCGGACGCATTGGGTCAGTGCATATCTCTGTCACCAGCGCAACGTTCTCTTCGGCAGTCAAACTGGGAATCAAATTGTAGAACTGGAAAACAAATCCAACGCTGCTACGACGAAATCTAGTAAGCTGAGCGTCAGACATATTTGTCAATTCTTGATCGCGATAAAAGACCTGTCCGGACGAAGGAACGTCGAGTGCTCCTAAGATATTAAGCAAGGTAGACTTACCACTGCCTGACGGGCCAATCAGCACCACAAATTCGCCTTCGTACAAACTTAAACTGGTGCCGCGCAAGGCGTAAACGTCTACCTCGCCCATTCGATAGATGCGCGTTATTTGGCGTGCTTCAAAAACGACTGGTCGCATAACCATTGGATGACTCGAACACTGGCCGACTTGAATTAGCGTCAAGATATTGAACTCTAATTGTATTCTATCCCATCTTGGCCAGTATTAGCAGCCTTTTGCATCAACTGACAATTCTTCCACAATCGCAAATTGATCACAAAGCGGTAAATGGCAAAATTGATACTTGCGTTGTACTGCGAAAACTCTAGGTAACTCTTAAGTTGCGCAGGCACCTAGCGTCCAGCTGGCGATTTTAGACGGTCAGGCTCTATGACTTCCCAAACCCACCGGGTACAAAGAGTGCGACCAGTTAGGGGCTGAGGCACAATTTTCTTCACCAGGGTCACTATTGATTTTTTCGGAGACACACTTTGAATCGATCGCCTGAAATGGAAATGTCGGCTGGTTTGACAGAGGTTAACTTGACCGAATTGGATAGTGTAATGGCCGATCCTAAAACTACGGAACTTTCCGGCGAATACGTGACGCGATGGTCGAAGCTGATCAGCACCACTAACTGGGAAAAAGGCAAGATCATCGCCCAGTGGCGCGAGGCGTTGATCGGCTCACATGCTTCGGTGGTCAGCTACTCGGACGAAGCGTGGAGCCAGCGAGTGGGTGGCGTGAGTCCGCAGCATGTCGGACGACTGCGCCGAGTGTTCGAGCGGTTTGGACAGCAGTTCGAATCGTATCAAGGACTCTACTGGAGTCACTTTCTGGCAGCTATCGATTGGGATGATGCCGAAATGTGGCTTGAAGGTGCCAAGCAATCCTCGTGGAGCGTGTCCCAGATGCGACGTTCACGCTGGGAAACGCTGGGAGCTGACCCAAAATTGGAGCCTCAAGATGCAGAGATGATCTCCCGCAGCGATGATGAAGATTTTGTTCCACTGGCAGAGGTCAATGAAGCCGCTTCGGGTGGGGCCAAAACTGACGATTTTCAATCTGGCCCTCGCTACGATGACCCGGATTTCGGAGATGCCGACCAACTGCCTTCCGCTCAGTCTTCCGACGATCATGATGACGATCTAGCACCTTGGGAAGATGCACAGGTTACGACCGAAGAAACCATTTCTCCGTTTCTAGGGTTACCTGAACTGCCAGACGATCTGGCCGAAGCACTTGAGCAGTTCAAATTGGCGGTCATACGTCATCGCAGCGACAGTTGGGCTGCAATTTCGCAAGAAAATGTGCTAGCTGTGATTGATGCTCTAAGAAAGTTTGCGATCCAACAGTAATTGCCTCTACTGAGCCATGGTGGTCGAACTAAATTGAGCGTCGACCGAAAAGCCTTTTCCAGCGAGAAGATAAAGGGGCTGTTTTGGTGCTGATTGCTGAGTGGTTACGCCATGGTGACGAGTGAGTTCAAGTGTTGCCAGGAACATTGCCACCAGAGTGCTCTTGTGCATTCCTGGCTCAAAAAGCGATGTCAGTTCCACTCGACTTCGCTGGCAAACCAACTCGTGAATTCTTGACATGTAGGTCTGTATGGGCGTTTCATCATAGACCACTTTGGTTGAAAGCTTAGCCTGCTGTTCACGCAAAATTCTGGCAAAAGCACTGACCAAGTCCCAGATCTCGAGCGGCTCGATTGCCTGCAGGTCACCATCGGGGCGGGCAATGGGCAGATCGTCGGCCAGTCTGGAGTATCGCATCTGCCACTGATTCGACTGCTCGTCCAACAGGGTGCAGGCATCGCGAATCCTTTTGTACTCCATCAATCTCTGCACTAGATCTTCTGAAAGTTCAGATAGTGGTTGTCCATCGCTATCCTGAACCTCTGATTGGGCGCTAGGGACGGCGTGCTTGGACTTCATTTCGATCAAAATGCTGGCGACCTCTAAAAAATCACCTACATCGTCGATCTGTAGCTCAACTAGCACCTCCAAATAATCCAGATATTGGTCGATAATTCGTGCCAACGGCAATTCCGCAAGATCCAGCTCTTCGCGGCGAACGATATGCAGCAACAGATCCAAGGGACCGTTGTAGTTGGCTAAGTCGACTTGGAAGTCCATGGCAACCCTAAGCTTTTGGGTGGTACTAGAAATCGCCCAATCCACCCATGGAATGGTAATCGGAACGACTAACGCAAAACAAGACGGCCGGTCATCGGACACATGAATGACTCAGAGCGGCTGGCAATGTTGCCGCTCTGAGTACCCTTCGCAGACCACAACACCGAGAACCTAGGAAAGCTGGCCAGCACCGGCAGGATTGTCAGTCTGAGATGTCTGGCAATTTTGAGTTGACTGAGCGACTTGCATGCCGCTAGAGCCGCATTCTGTGGTACCTTCTGAGGATGCTGAGCAAGAGCGGGTTCGAGGCTTCCGGCCGCGGGGCTTGGACTGGGTCTCGGGAATCATTTTAGGATCCAGCAATTGTAGCATACGGGAGATACATAGTCGGTTGACGCTAATATTCAGTCGCCCAGCCTCTTCGCACATCGCCTCGTGAAGGCTCTTGGGCAGGCGGACAGTGATCATCCGCTGAGGGTCGTTGGGATCGTTTTCTGGAAGGTCACGGCTTCTTAGTGCGGTGAGCATCATTTGGATTTGGTGATACTGATCCGAGCGTAGGAATCGACCAAAGTCATCTACACCAGGGAACAATTCAACAATTAAGCCGTTGCCACCCATAAGCTCTCGGTAGAAGCAGACCCAAGTGGGAGCGTTGCCAAAAAGATCGTTAGCTAGATCAAAAGCTTGCTGGCAACGAGCCTCGAAGCCATTGGCCAACTGAAGCGATCGGCGAATTTCAGAAGCAAGCTTATTAAACTGGGTAAGTTCAACCGCCAAGCGATTGGGGAAGCTGGAAAGGCCAGTTCGATTGGGCGTTGGGCGTCCGTTGGAATTCTGGCTGTTTTCGCTGGGCATCAAGCCGACAGCCGAATGGGTAGATTGCTGAAAGGGGGTTGGGTTCATGAGATCCTCGATTTGCGAAGAGGTGAATCTAAAGGGCCGAGCCTCCGTCGCTCGGCATCCAGCAGAATCATCAAACGCAAGCAAATGCCTTGGTGTAAACCCTTATGTTGCTAGCAGTTACAACCCCATTGCTGCTATGAGCCCCAAAAGAAAAACCACCTGAACGAGGTAGTGCGACTACGCCTTCGCAATCCAGACTCCCGACATTCCACAGAAAACTAAGTGTCCAACTGAAGCACCCTAAAGGATTTTTCAAAAAAAACAGACCGAAACTTCGCGATCAAAGCTATTAACCCACCCAGAAGAGCCGGTCACGCACACACCGACAAAGAGATGTCGTTTTAACTCGCCATCGACTACTCCAGACCGCCAATAGCAAGCATCCGAGCTCGCGAAAGGAATCATATTCAATAACAACACAGCCAAACGACATCGCTACAGCCGACCGCCGATATCAGATCGACTCACCCACTGATATTCTCGCAAATACCATCGCCAGCATCCCCACAGCCTAACGCCTACCGCCAAACGCCAAACGCCAATCCCCTCCCAGCCGTCAAAGTCGGGAAAATCGAAGCCAAAGGGAACTGCACAGCGGATTGCGGCATCAGAGTTCCTAGCCTTTTCGTTGACAGAATAGGTACCCCAATTAGAATCGAGAATTCCTACTCAAAGCCACCAGGCTACCAGGGCCACTCACTTACCCCAGGCTGTGTATTCACTTAAGTGCCGCTCATCTGCTTGCTGGGCGGTGTTTATCGCTGAAGGGTTAATGGGCATGAGGGTGCCCCACTGGCGTCAGCATGGCTGAGTGCCTTGCAACGAGCAGGGGATATGGCCTGTTGCAGTGGCTGCGAGGAATCACTGTCAACAGGTTGGATGATCAAGTAAGCTGAAGAGATCCGGTAGGCCACAAGGGCAATTCGAGAAAACAAGGACCGCAAAGTGAAGTTTTGGAATTCAAGAAAATCAGATTCCGCTCGGCGCAAGCAGAAACTTGTAAGAAGGAGCGTGGTCCGAAAGTCACTCTTTGAGACGCTTGAAGATCGCAAGCTTTTAAGCGCTACATCCACTCCGATTCATCCATCAGCGCTTTTCTCAAGCGCTGCAGGCCGAACTGCGACTTACGCCTATCTGAACTCGGTTTCGCCAAGTTCTTCGTCGAATTCAATCAATTCGAGCGGCCCGGAAGGTGCCTACAGCACCAGCCACCCAACCGTTCCGGAAGTTGAGCCAAATAACACCTTTGCGCAGTCGCAATACATTCAGCTAGGCAATGCCGGCGGCGTAATTGTCACCGGCATTGCCTCAAACAGTCTGGACGTGGACTGGTATTCGTTTGACCTGAAAGCCGGAGATATCCTAGATGTGCGACTGCAGAGCAATCCAAGTACGGTTGCGAACGACCCCTTCTTGTCGCTCTACGACAGTAGCCGTCGTGAGTTGGTTGTTAGCAAGTGGCGACCGGGTGAGACGCCTGCTAATCTTAGAATCCTTTTTCCGTCCAGTTCACCTTTAACTGGTAGTCAATCCGCACCAGTGGATGCATCTGACTTGGCATTGCACTATATCGTGGCTCGCGATGGACGCTACTTTGTCCGCACAAGCGACCTGTCTGGTACCGGCGGTACAGTGGGTGGAGTGGCACAACCGGTCAATTATACTATGAATATCCGTCGATTCCGACCAGTTTTGGAGTCAGCACCCGCAGGTACGGTACAGAAGTTGTACCTAGATTTTGAAGGTGGGATCGTTAATAGGCAGCAGTTCTTCCAAAACATCCCTGGAAGTGCAAGATTATCTCCGACACGCGACTTTCTTCAAGCTTATGGCCTTCGTTCGATCGACGAATCGAGATTGATCGACGCTGTCGTACAGCGGGTTCAAAGTAAGTTTGATACTCTAGCTGCAAACACCACAAGTCGAGGCTTTGGCCTGGAAATACTGAACAGCAAAGACCAAGCCGACCCTTGGGGAGAGGCGCACGTTAGCCGCGTTGTCATTGGTGGGACGTTCCAGGAACTAGTCGATGATCCTGCCGCTCCTGGCGGGTTGTTAGGAGTTGCGCAGTCGGTTGATCCTGGCAACTTCAATACGACTGAAACTGCGATCGTAATGCATGACTTTATTATCAGCAACATGGAGCAGGTGCCCTTAGCAGTTGGGGTGTCGCGCATCGATTATATTGCTGAATTTTTGGCCACAGTAATTGCGCACGAAGCGGGACATTACTTTGGAGCCTGGCATCAAGATCCTGCCAACGCTACTCAAGGGGTCATGGACCGGTTCCTCGATCCGTTTGTCTCGACAGGTTCGGGGCCCGATCGGATCTTTGGGAATTTAGACGACGACCCCATGCAGTTCAACGATGACCGCTTCAGCAGGGGTGGCGGGGTTTTCGAAACGGCTGGCATCAACGATACGGTTAATTGGATCGGCTGGGCGTTGCCTGGGTTGGTGGGGGGCGGCAGAGTTGACGGCACACTTTTTGACGACAAGAATCTGAATCGAGTTCTGGATTCCACAGATGGACGCCTGGAGAGCATTCGCGTTTATGCGGATCAGAACAACAATGGCCTATTTGATACTGGTGAGCTATTCACCAATAGCCGAGCAGACGGCAGCTACCGTTTGCCATTGCCAGCGGGGACTCATGTCGTTCGCGCCGATGTGCCGCAGAGCTATCGAGCGGTCGCTCCGGTCTCGAATTCCTATGTCGTTACTGTCGCCGACAACTTGGTTAATACGGGTCTTCATTTTGGCTTCCAAGTACCCAGCTCCAATCATAACGGCATCGTTTGGAACGACACCAACGGAAATGGCTTGCGAGATGCAGGCGAACCTGTCGAACGCGATGTTTGGGTGTACATTGACACCGACGAAGACGGCAGGCTAGACATCGGCGAACCTTCGGTGCGGACCAAATCCGACGGAACATACACCTTTAGCACTCTTCCGGTTTCTGCCACTGGAACCACACCAGGACCGTTCACCGTCCGAATTGTAATGAAACCCGAGTGGAGCCAATCTTTCCCTGGCATCGGTTCTAACCTCGGACACACGATCACGCTATCTTCCGACCCTAATATTGCAGCTCAGCAGATTCGAGGACTCGATTTTGGCGTCCGCACCGTTGTGCCTGTGATCAATCGCGACTACGGGGACGCGCCTGAATCCTACGGGGTTGCCAGCCATGTTCAAACGGCCGGTTTGCAACTTGGGTCACTTTGGGATTTTGAATCCGCGTCTCAGTTCTCGGCGACAGCTCAGGGAGACGATAACCTGGGGGTCGACGACGAAGATGGTGTCGAATTGACACGACCTCTGGTTCGCGGAAGCAGCGAGAATCGAGTTCGTGTAGTTGCGACCAACTCCACCGGTCAGCCAGTTTATCTCAACGCATGGCTAGACAGCAATAAAAACGGCATCTTCGAAGAATCCGAACTAATCTTTGACGACCGGTTGGTATCTTCGGGAACGCAGCTTTTGACTTTCTCTATTCCAGCGACGGCGCAGTTGGGCAATACCTTCGCTAGATTCCGATACAGCCTTCAGAATAACCTTGGTCCAAGTGGTGAAAGCACCAGCGGAGAAGTTGAAGACTACCAATTCGAAATAGTGGGCTCATTCTCACTAGCCGTTGATGACACGGCCAGTGTACGTGCCGGTTCGTCCGGCAATTCCATTGACGTTCTGACCAACGATTTTCGTACGGCTGGCGAGACGCTGACTGTTGTTCGGACAAGTGGAGTGACTTCCGTAGGCGGCATCGCCTCGGTAAGCGGCGATGGGTCGCAAGTGATCTATTCGCCACCTGCAGGTTTCACTGGTGTGGATTCGTTCACCTATACCATGCAGAATAGTCTTGGCGAAACGGGGACTGCCACGGTAGTCGTTTCGGTGAACCAATTATTTGAGAATCCTCAAGCGCTGGATGACAGCTTTGACGTGCCGGTCAATGGACAGGATATTCCGCTGAACGTATTGGCCAACGACATCGAAGGCCAGGGTGGTGCGCTGAGCATTATCTCTGTGACTCAGCCTGATAAGGGTGGCGCGATTTCGATCACAACCGGCGGTAAGAGCTTGCGTTACACTCCGGCCCGAAGCTTTGGCGGTACGGAATCGTTTACCTATACGGTCATGGATGCTTCCGGGGCTCGCTCTACAGCTCGTGTCACTTTACACACTATCCCGGGTGCACGCCTTGATGACCAAGTTCTAATCCAGTTCGTGGCCACGGACCTTTCCGGCAATCAGATCTCGTCGATTGCTCAGGGCCAAGAGTTCAAGATTCGAGTGGTCGTAGATGACTTGAGGCATGATGCTAACAATCCAGGTACCAGCGCAGGTGTCTTCGCTGCCTTCATGGACATGCTTTATAGTGCGCAGTTGGTGTCTCTAAAACCTGACACCACTCAGGGCGCTCGATTCAATTTTGATGTCGATTTCCTAAACAATTACGTCAATGATACAACCGGCGATGCTTCGATCCCTGGCGTGATCAACGAGTTTGGAGGGGCTAATAGCGCCTTCAACATGAACAATCCGAACCCGACGGTCATGGCCGAACTAACATTTACGGCTCGGGCTGCCGGAATCGCTAATTTTATGCCAGATCCGGCTGATGACGCAGATCGGTCAGATACTTTGCTGTTCAACGTATCTAGCACGCCTGTCCCCAAGGAACGCATCCGATACGTGGGGACTCAACTGCAGATTTTTGGGGACGGCGTACAGTTCCCTCAGGCGGTCGATGATTCTGCAAATGTTGCAGTTAACGCGGTGCGTGCGACAATCGACGTACTTGCCAATGACCAACGTGGATCGACCGGTAGTGTTAAAATCATGTCAACAACTGATGGAACGCGCGGCACGGTCAGAGTCGAGAATCGAAATGGCAATCCTGCGGATCCAATCGTCACTTACTCGCCGAACTTGAATTTCACAGGCTTTGACCAATTTACTTACGTGATCCAAGACTCCCGAGGTATCCCGTCGATTGGAACGGTATCGGTTCGAGTGGGCGAACTGGCACCAGCCAATACTACAGCGGCTTTTGATCTAGTGGTGACTGATTTGAATGGCAATTCGATTGAACAAATCCAAGCTGGACAGCAGTTCCAATTGCGTGGATTTGTGCAAGACGTTCGGGCCAATGGAACCAATCGAGGGCTGTTCACAGCCTACATGGATGTCCTTTATAACTCGGCTTTGGTTTCTCCGGTTTTAAGCACTACCAATGATCCCAATTTGGGTTTCCAAGTAAGCTTTGGCCCTCAGTACGGTCAGGTGCGCGAAGGTGACGTTCGCATCCCAGGCATCATTAACGAGATTGGTGCTCAATCTAGTGCCGACACGCCATTGGGATCAGGCCAGTTCTTGCTGTTTGTGGTGACGATGACAGCCAACAACACTGGCACCGTCGTATTCCAAACCAACCCGGCGGATATCACGCCGTTCCACGATTCCTTGACCTGGATTCCAGCCGAGCCTGTCACGCCAGACAAGATTCGCTTTGGCACCGACCAACTTCGCATCGTTGCTGCGTCGGGTGGAGGTGCTAGCGGAGAGTTTCATAACGCCAATCGGCCACTGGATGTGAACAATGACGGAAACGTTTCAGCCATCGACGCTTTGTTGGTGATCAACACCTTAAATGGCATCCAGCTAAATGGTTCGGGCGAAGGGGAATCCACTAGCAGATTCTTTCCGGATACAAGTGGCGATGGCCGAGTCAGTGCGCTGGATGCGCTGTTGGTGATCAACCAATTGAATTCTCGTAGCCAGGGCGGTTCTGGTGAAGGGGAAGCCAGCGGCTCGTTGTCGGCACCGCTGGTCAGCGGATCGGCTTCAGGCCTGAACCCGCCCCATTCAGTAGTACAGATAACTGGCCAATCACAGCAGGTTGCTAGCACTTCAAGCTCTATAGGAATGCCCGGTACAACAAGTCAATCCTATGCGGCTCAGGTCGACTTGGGTATCCAGGAAGACGAAGATGAAATGAATTCAATCGATGATTTGCTTGATACGTTAGCCGTAGATGTCAACAAACAGCTTGGTAGCGGCTTGGCAGGCTAACGGTCCTTTGTTTCGATAGAGTCACGCGAGTTATTTAGGCGAACGGCGTTTGAAACAATACCAGCCCGAAGCGCCAGTGAGTGAGTCAGTTGATTGATTCGACACTCACTCACTGGCGCGTCGGGCTAGTATTTTGGGTAGATTTTGGTCTGCTGCTCGGCTTACTTGCTGCCAGCAACAGCATAGCCCATTACACAACAGCAGCGGCCACAAGTGATCACTTGTGGCCGCTTTTTTGTGTTTGCTCAAGCCTTCGTGGCTCGGAACTGACAACTTCGACTTAGCCTATCCCCCAACCAAGCCTAGCGTCGGGGAAAGTCGGTCGACCCAAGCAGTGTTCGATTAGAAATTATACAGTGCTCCGATGTTCACACCGTGCAGTATGATGTAGTCCTTGGAGTTAATCGTGATTAGATCACGATCTTGTCCTCGATATCGGACGTTGCCCACTGCCGTTGCGACACCACTGGCTACGATCGCACGATAACCTGCGGTGGCTGTCCACTTGGGCGACAATCGGACTCCCATACCGGCTCCCAGTTCACTCATGAAAGCAACTCGGCTACTGCGGCGCGAAAAATCGTAGTTCGCGCCTGGAACACCAAAGTCGTAGGCCAGTGCGCCGGCTGTCCCCAAGCGAGTGTCCAGAGAAGCTTCGTTGCCGAAGATACCGGCGCGAGCCATCGAATACAGGTTGGCACGGCTTCCCAGGCAGTAGTCGGATCGTCCGCCTACTTGGAAACCAACTAGGTGGTTAGTAGTCGATACGTCGTAGCTGAGCGTCTGACCGGCAGGAATCGCTGCTCCAACGGCTGCATATTCAAAATTGTCACGGAACTGGAAGTAGCGAACACCAGCTAGCCAGCTAAGATTCAAACGCGAACCGCAAGGCGGAGCCGAATAGCAGCAAGGACCGGTTGCATAGCGGCTAGGTGGGCAGCAAGTGCCGCAACTTCCGCAATCAGACCAACCTCCACAATCTTGTCCGCAACCTCCATTTTGGCCACAGCCGCCAAACATGGCACCACCATGTCCGCGAGTGCCACTAAACAGAGTGCCAGCGGTTGCCTGATTAAAGGTGCGAGACGCACATCCGACAGCGAAGCCCAGCAGGTTGATTTCCACGTTGTGGAATTCGCTGGATCTGCGTAGGCGATGTGAGGCCGTGTTGTCATCGTAGGTATCGGAATAGACATCCCAAGGACCACCTGCACCCGGCAGTTGGTACTCGCCAACTTGGAAGATGGAGGATCGCAAACCACCGCCCGCATCATCCACCGACACCATCTGATCGTCGGGGTATAGGCCCCAGTATCCGACTTGAATTGCATTCTTGCCGCAATTGAAATAGCGACCGCCGATCAGCTCGAGACCTGGGATGATACCTGGCTGTGCATCGCCGCTGTATAGCACTGGCATCCCCGCATCATCCACTGAAAGCAGTCTGTTGTGGTCGTCGATTCGGTTAAACAGCAGAACTCCGCCCCCCGCGAACCAAGGCTTGGCTTGAGGTGGCAGCGCCAGTCGCTGGCCACCAAAGTGCCGCCCTTGTTGGAAATGACCTTGGTGTCCGCTGTAGCAGTTGGCTCCGCAGTCGACGCTGGGAGCGCTAAATGCGTATGGTGTTGCTCCTTGGTACTGAGGCGCATAACCGAATCCGCTTTCTCCTGTGGCACAAGAACTACAGCCGCTTGAAGCCCCTTGAGCTTGGTAGTGAGCCACAGGGGTGGACTGTGGTACAGCACCAGAATGAGCAACCGGGGGTGGTACAATGGTTTGAGGAGCATACTGCGGGGCGGTTGGCAGCGGTTGCTGAAGAACCGAGCCCGCATTGCCAGCAGCACCTTGAGCTGCTGGATTTGAGTAGACAGCTTGGTCTTGCGCCCCCGTGAGGTGATACTGCTGCGGATGAGCGTAGGGTGCGTGAATTTGGTAAGAACTTGGACTAGTATTGTAAGGATTGTATTGAGACCACGCCGTTTGAGCGTGTGCCATGCCAATCGACAAGGCGAAACTGTACAGCCAAAAACGTTTCACGACTAACTCCTCCTTGAGTTGGCGAATTTTTTATTGCGGCAGGGATTGCCAATTGTGCTTTCCCTGCAAGTCATCCGTTGATGGCGTAATTGCCCTGGTTGCTGCCAATGCACGCTCCGATCGATACCTTGGCCAGTCTTTGCATCGTCCAGGCAGACAATCGCTTTCAAGCAAAATCGCTTTCGGATTGATCAGACAACCATCAAGCAGCTAAATAATCCTTTAAAATGCCAACGATTTCTTAACCCAAGAAGACCCCGCAACCGGCAGGAGTAATCCAGATTGCCCAGACCGACAACGGGATGAAATGAATCGGCTAGAAGTCGACTTTTTAATACTGGCTAAGATCTAGGGCTGAAGCCGTTTTGTATTAGCTTCTATTAGAAATGGGCGATTCGAATCCCGAAAAAGAGAACTCCGGAGGATCCACTCAGACCGACCGGAGTCTAAATCGTTAGCTATCGATTCGCGAGACCTTTGACAGCCTCTCATTGACAATGAATTGTAGCTTAGGCGAGCGGCAGAAATGAAGCTACCGTCGCCAGACGATGGACGCCCCTCACAACCACCGTCTGGCGAAGGTAGCTGCAGGTAAGTTCACAATTGCCACTCGTTTTATGGGACAACACCTGAAATTTCAGCCAGTTTATCTGTCTCTAAGCTAAAACTGAGCGGAATTTCGGCGGCGGTGTCGGACAGATCGGTCTTGATCAGTATTTTCCCTGTAACCTCCCGATCTAACAAGGCGTCCGGGTCCAAGGCGTTCTTTACCTTCGGTGCAATTGTCAACTGAAGCATGTGAGCGCGACTCGGTCGTGTGGGAGCCTGAAAACGAATTTCAGCCACTTCCGACGAAATGTCCAGGATGGAGAATTCTGACTTACTGGTCAGGGTTACCCGCTTGGAAATCGGTTCATTGGGTTTGACTGGTCCCAGTGCCAAACTGGTGGGCGCAGTTTGCAGAGGTTTGTCAACTTTGCCTGAAACGTGGACCGGAAACGTTTTCAGCCTATTGTCGTTGGTGTGAATGACCAATTGATTTTCGAAGTAGCCTTCGGGAGCGGACCCTTCCAGTAGGACTTCGATAGCATAGCGAACTTTTTGACCCTCGCGGCTAACCTCTTCGAAGTTGGCCTTCAAGAAGGAAAACGGGCAAGTAATCTCTTTAATTGTCCAGTCGCCACGTCCAACATAATTCAGTTCCAAGGCCAGTTTCGCCCCGGCCCCTTCCGGTACGCTTCCAAAAGCGGCTTCGTAGGGTTGCAGTACGATATCGCTTCGGATATATCCGCGTACGTTCAGTTGGATCTCGGTGTATTGAGGTTGAGAAAGAGTGACTGTCACCGTCGCCTTTTTCTCCCCGGTGAAGCGATCTGAATTAAATTTGGCTAACACCGCTCCGGATTCGCCAGGCTTGATCACTTTGTCAAGGATGGTTGGCGTGGTACAACCGCAACTGGTTCGCACGGACTGCACAATCAGATCTGATGAGTACGGGTTATTAAGCACGAATCGGTGTTCCGCTTTGGATGCCTTGGGGACTGCTCCAAAATCGTGCTGTCTCTGATTCGACGGCAATACATCCGAGACTGACTGCGCATGAAGTGCGCAGGCGCTCTGCGCGACCACCGCGCAGGCCAATACAAGAAATCGCATGGGAAACTCCAGGGTAGGGATGGTAGAAAGCGACATTGGTTCAGTTACGACCGAACCACAACCACAGTTTGGAGTCCATTCACGGCTGGAGACTCGGCATGCCTAGTTTTGGAGCGGGGCAAGCCAAGATCTCGCCAGTTCCAGACACGAGTTTTGGAGCGGGTGCCTGGTGGACTTGCACGAGCGGCTGGGGGTGCCGACGTGCCTGTCTGACTCTATCGTATTCACCAGGGCGGATAATTTCCAAAAAAATCTGAATTTACTCAAGTCCAGTTTTGGAGAAATCCAACAATTGGGAGAATCCACAAAGCAAAAAAAAACGGTCAGTATTACCCTCATGGTAAACTGACCGTCTTTGCTTAACTCCACCAGATCATCATCCGGACGGGTGGAAGGTATTTTACCGGTTCTGTTGTCGGCCCTCGGGAGGCCGTATCCACAGCAGCGGGGTGTGG
>JBIIJD010000029.1:0-59100 GCA_044234105.1 Aureliella sp.
TCTTCAATTGGCGTCGACTGCGCTGCCGCTATGAAAAACGTGATGACATTCACGACGCTTTTCTAGCGATTGGATGTCTCATGATTTGCTGGAATCGCTTAAATCAGTTTTGTTAGAGTGTCTTAGTCTTCCTTGTGTGTAGCCGACAATGTCTCGTCTGGCAGCACGAGGCCCAGCTCCGTCGGGATCCTCATAGTTAATGACAGTATTCCCGTTGACATGCTGCCTGATATAAATATCTCGAAGCGCGTCAATTCGGCTGCTGATGTATAGCTCGTAGTAGCCAGCACCCGCTGGCTGAACCACGGTAAACTGAGTTTCTTGGCCTGACGGGTAAGTGATCCTTGTTAATGTCGCGAAATCAAACGTCAGCCTGGCGCTGTCCCAATCACTTTCGTCAACCTGAAATTCAACGCCGGTGTGTAATGTATAACCTGCATGCTCTGACTCAAGCCAAAAAGTTCCTGGCGGTGGCCCCAGTTCGCTGGTGGTGTCTTGGTCAACCTAAAACTTCACGCCCTTTTTTAGGTCATGAATGTTCATGCTCGCACTTCCCTTTACATCACTTTGTCCAGGGACCCACGACATGGTAATCAACTCACTTTCGCTTTCTCCAGTCACTCCTGGCTCAACATTGTCCTGCAGTGCGGTCACAGAGAAAGCCAACGAAAACGTGCCGTGGACGGTATCTAGAGTAAGTATGTTAGTGGGAGCGTCGAACGAAACAATGTAAATCCAAGGATACGGGCCAGGGCCAAGATTATAGTCGAGGGAATAGTCGCTTGAGTATTGCGTCTGTCCACCAAACTGAATCTGAACCTGACCGCCCTCCCATTCGACTCCAGCGATAAATAGCCCATAAACAGTCTGCGGAATGGCGCTTGGCGAATAGATCAGGTGCGGTTCGTAAATCGTCGAGTTTGAACTCGACTGAAATATCTCCAAGTCATCATTATTGGTCAGCAGTCGCCTGTCTTCGAGTGACTCAACCAGCAAGCTGCGGGTTTGACGTTGCCTAGTTTGCTTCGCATTGACCATTCGGCGGTCGGCTTGTCGCTGACGGAATCGTTTTCTGTTGATAAATCGGTTGATTCCAAGGGCTGATCAAGCGCTCATGACTTTAGTCCCCTAGTTGGTTAGCAACCTTTCGAAATTAGTTACATAGTTAGCCGCAAGCGCGTTAGCGTCCGGATGCAGCCAAAACCGGGTGCTAACGCACTCCGGCTGATGCCTTGTTCGGAAGTTAATTTAAAACCGTTCCTTAGGTGGTTCTTGTGGACAGACTATTGATCGAAAAAATGCGATTGTGCTGCCGGTTTTGGAAAACGGGACGGATAGTTGCAGGTTGTGCTTTTGACACAAGCGCAATCGAGTCACTTGCAACTGGCTGTGAGCCAAAAGATTGACTGGATGCCGTGCAAACGTAGTTGCGCAAGGCAAGCGAAACGCGAGATCGAAGTAGCTGGACCAACAGCGGGTACATAAGAGAAGGTCTCCGTTGCCAGCGGAAGGCAATTCGCTTGAACACAACCACGTTCTGGCCAGCGCAGTCAAGGGGGGCATCGTAACCACGCGGGTCATCGTTGCCACGGGGCTGAACGATTGAAGAAGCAACCGCATTCTGGCGAACGCAGCTATGGTTAAGGCGGAGAGGCTACTTAAGCTGTGAGCTGTGAGCTGTTCGTACCATATTGGACACCAAGTTTCGAGCGAAATGAAAAGATGGTCGTGCTCGGGTTGATGTTGGCAGCTTTTTTGCGACCAACGAGGAGCAATTTATAGCTCAGTAATTCTCATCTCAAGAAAATTCTTTTGAGAATTACCGAAATAATCGGATTAACGATAAATGCTGACCTTAGCCTACCACAAACTTAAAGAGCTACTCATTTCTATCAACGCTGGTTAATAGTGGTACTTCGGCGTCGGTCTGATTGTAGTTTCCACCCGCTTCCATCGTAGCGAAGCCTTCGTCATAGAGACTGTTGGGGCTGCTGCGCTTTAGCTCGATGACTTTGTCTTTGTAGAACCGCATTTTTTACATCGCCGGTGACCACTTGATGCGACTTTCCGATGAAGGCCATCAGAGCATCCATCTTTGCCAAATTCCGAGACGCCATCGTGGCCACAATCGCCAACCTCCCGACGACGCACTCAAAGGATTTGGTCACGTTGATGACGCTCAAGTTTCAGCGAGTCGCGTCGCATCGGTTTGTCGGCTCCCAAGTCCACTTGGCCGTAGAAGCCAATATTTCAAAAAATTTTATAGTTTCTGGCCAGACATCGCTTCCAGGGGGCTGAAATCAGAACGTAATGCTATTACAATTTACCGCGATTTCGTTCCACTGGGTTCAAATTCCGCAATAGATGGGCTCTGCCGATGACTCGACGAATTGTACTAATTGATGGCGCGCGCACGCCGTTTTTACGCTCTGGCACAGACTACTTTGATTTGATGAGCTACCAACTTGGTGCCATTGCGATCAAGGGTGTTGTGGACAAGACCGGCATTCGAGCCGATCAGATCAATGAAGTGGTTCTGGGCACGGTGATTCACAATGTGAAAACGCCTAACGTTGCTCGTGAGGCGGCGCTTACTGCTGGATTGAGTATTAGAACTCCTTGCCACACGGTCTCTCAGGCGTGCATCTCGGCCAATCAGGCGATCAGTCGCGCAGTGGACTTATTGCGACTTGGCCATGCCGATGTGGTGATTGCAGGAGGCACCGAATGCACCAGCGACAGTCCGATTATGTTTCGCCGGCCGATGCGGAAGAAGCTTTTTGCAGCTCAAAAGCTGCGATCGACCACTGAGTATGCCAAGTTTGCCCTGACACTTCGGCCTAGCGATTTTGCTCCAGAGAAACCGGCTGTTGCTGAGATGCTGACGGGACGACTGATGGGCGAGGACTGCGAGCGGTTGGTGGCTAGATTTGGTGTCACTCGGAAGGCTCAGGATGATTTTGCTCTGCGCTCCCACACCTTAGCTCAACAAGCTACGGACAATGGCATTTTGGCCAAGGAGATTGCCACGGTGGAGTTGTCGCCAAAATTCAAAGCCATTCAGCGAGACAACGGAATTCGCGTCGCTCCCCCAGAACAGCTTGCTAAATTAAAACCCGCGTTTGTAAAGCCTCATGGTTCCATTACCGCCGCCAACGCTTCTTTTCTGACAGACGGGGCGGCTGCCGTGCTGCTGATGACCGAGGACAAGGCACACGAATTGGGGCTGACACCCAAGGCTATCGTGCACGATTATGTATTCACTGGCCAGGATATTTATGAAGAGTTACTGCTAGGACCGGCCTATGCCATCTCAAGAATCCTTCAGCGCAACAACTTAGAGCTGGATCAAATGGATGTTATCGAATTGCACGAAGCCTTTGCCGGACAAGTCCTTGCCAATTTGGCCGCACTGGCCTGCCCTGACTTCGCGCGAAACCAACTTGGTCGCGCCCAGCCGGTGGGAGGAGTAGATTTTGACAAATTGAATCTCTGGGGCGGTTCGTTGAGTATCGGTCACCCGTTTGGAGCGACCGGAGCAAGACTGATGACAACCACGGCTAACCGACTGATTGATTGTGGTGGGCGTTTTGGTTTGCTTGCCGCCTGTGCCGCCGGAGCTCATGGTCATGCAACTATTTTGCAGCGTTACGGCACGTAACTCAGACCAACAACCGAATCAATGAGACTTTAGAAACATCACTAAACCAAGTTCTGTTTGACAGAATCGAGCCTAGAGAAAAATGAAAAACGAGTATTTTGAACTTGAGAATCGCGACGGCATCGGCATCATTTGGATGGATCAACAGGGCAGCAAGGTCAACAAAATCGGACCTGATATGATCGGCATGTTCAATCCGTTGCTGGATCAACTAGAACGCGATGCCAACATCAAGGCCGTTGTCATGATCAGCCGCAAGAAGGACTTCATTGCCGGTGCGGACATCGAAGCGTTTGCCAACGTTCAGAAGCCCGGCGATTGGTTGCCGATCGGAAAGCAGGGCCACGCGATTTTGAATCGTATCGAAATCAGCCGTAAGCCGATCGTGGCGGCCATACACGGTGCCTGCATGGGAGCCGGCCTGGAAATCGCGCTGGCCTGTTCGGCACGCGTGGCGGCGGATGAAGGCACCGTGCTGTCGCTGCCTGAAGTCAAGCTAGGACTTTTGCCTGGCGGCGGGGGCACTCAGCGATTAACTCGCCTGGTTGGAATTCAAAAAGCTTTGGACATGATGCTGACCGGCAAGAACATCTACGCTCATCCGGCAAAGAAGATGGGCCTTGTCGATCGCCTGGCCAGTCCACCTGCACTGCTGAACGCAGCTCTGTTCCTGGCTAATGAACTGGTCAAAGGTCCGCTCAAGCGAGATGACAAGCGCAGCATGACCACCAAGATTTTGGAGGGCACAGGCTTCACTCGTGGTATCGTCTTCAAGAAGGCAAAGGAGATGGTCGATCGCCAGACCAAGGGCAATTACCCGGCTCCCTATGACATCCTGGCCTGCGTCCAAACTGGAAGCGAGAAAGGAGCTCAAGCTGGCTACGATGAAGAGGTGCAGCGCTTTGAGAAGTTGATTCTGACGCCAGAAAGTTTCCAACTGCGAGGCATCTTCTTTGCAATGACTGAGAAGAAGAAGAATCCTCACAAGGAGCTTGTACGCCCAGTCGACACAATGGCGATGATGGGTGCTGGCTTTATGGGAGCCGGCATTGCCGAAGTGAGTGCCGCCAAGGATATTCGCGTTCTGCTTAAAGACATCAAACAGGAGACTCTCTCACAGGCCAAGCAAACGGTATGGAGTACCATCGGGACCAAAGTCAAGCGCAAGGCGATGTCGCAATTGGAAGCGGATCGCATGATGAGCCGAATCGTCGGTCAATTGGATTACTCGCATTTCGAGAAGGCACAGTTGGTCATCGAGGCGGTGTTCGAGGACTTGGACCTAAAGCACAAGGTACTGGCCGAATGTGAGCAGCACATGAACGACCAGGCAATTTTTGCCTCCAACACATCGGCTCTTCCAATCAAAGAAATAGCCACTGCTTCAAAGCGCCCAGAGCAAGTTATCGGCATGCACTATTTCAGCCCTGTACCTAAGATGCCATTACTGGAAATCATCGTCACCGATCAAACCGCCGACTGGGTCACGGCTACCTGTTACGATGTTGGTGTGAAGCAGGGAAAAACCGTGATCGTGGTCAAAGATGGACCTGGATTCTACACCACGCGCATACTAGCTCCGTTTATGGGGGAGACTCTGAATCTGCTGGACGAAGGGGCCGATGCACTACAGATCGATCGCGTTATCAAGAAATTTGGCTTCCCTGTTGGGCCCATTACGTTGATGGACGAAGTGGGGATCGACGTGGGGGCTCATATCATGAGCGGGCGACTGATCCAGTCTTTCCTAGCCACACGCGAAGGCGTCAAGATGTCTCAAGGCCTGAAGCAGATGTATGATGCCGGTTACCATGGTCGAAAGAATAAGAAAGGTTTCTTCCAATACGACAGTAAAGGCAAGAAAATTCGCGACAAGCTGGACGACAACGTGTACAACTACTTCGGGGGCTCCCAACGCAAGCAATTTGACGACCAGGAAATCGTCCAGCGGATCGCTCTGACCATGGTTGGTGAAGCAGCGTTATGCCTGCAGGAGGGAATTGTGGCCAACCCGCTTGATGGTGACGTAGGAGCGGTCTTTGGGTTAGGTTTCCCACCATTCCGTGGCGGACCATTCCGGTACATAGACGCGACCGGAGCAAGCAAGGTCGTGGACATGTTTAAGCGACTTACCGACAAGCACGGTCCTCGCTTTAAGGCTCCACAGATTCTACTGGATCGAGCTGCTCAGGGTAGTAAGTTCTACAGCTAGATAGCCCAGCACCGCTCAACGATAATGCGCTGCGAGCGGTGAAGAGGTTTCATTCAAGTTTCCGACTTTGAATAGCGCCATTTTGCAAATCCGCATTCATGGCAACGCAAATACCTTACAAATTCGCGTGATTCGCGCTTCAAACTGATCATGGGCCAGGGGCTGAAATCGCCGGCAGTTGGCCAGTCAGGTTACCACGCGTCATGAGAATATCCGACACGAGAACCGTGCCATTCTTGTCGATATCTTCGCTAGTGCTGGCGGTGGCAATGTTCGTTAAAGCAGCCCTGACAATCAAGATATCGGTGACAAGTACCGCGTATTCCCCGCTCACAGCGCCCGTCACCTCTCCTTGTAGATGGCCTAGATAGTAGGTATGCGGCTGCGTTAGTCCTGTATTAGCTGTGGCCTTCACTGTGACGCGCAGCCAGCGATTCATCAACTGCCCGTCGCTCCACGTTAGCGTTACCGTGCTGGGAGTGCCTGCATGGACAGCTACGTTGGCTGCTGGGGCCAAAGGCCAACCCGACGGCGGATTGACTGTTTGGGTAAACAAACCGGTGGGACTTTGTTGAAATTCGAAGTCACTGGAATTCAACAAGGCGGGCTGCTTTAGATTTTCGATCGAAAAGCTAATGCCATTGATGCCGTGCGACGAATTGATCACGTGGTGAAAGCCTAATTGAGTAAACGGTCCAGTGCCTTCCTTAAATAGCGACTTACTGTTGTCGACCCAGGAGCCGCTACCGGTCCAGCCACTATGAAAAACGCTGGACTGCACGATGCTTGCAGGCGGAGCAACCGGTTCGTAAGGACGTCGATCCACTAAGAACTCGACTTGCGTCGCACCACTGACAGACACACTAGTCGAGCCCGCAAAGAAATGGTCTGCCAACACCTCGCTCCAACGCCCTCCGATCTCCGCAACCACTCGATAATGCCCCGCCTGTGGAATGGTGAGCTGCCATTGCCCAGATCCCAAGGAACTAGCGATTAGCGCAGCGGGTCGATGAGATACCGGGAAGTATGAGCTGCTTACCGATCCACCATAGAATGCTGTCATCGCAGATTGATTCTCGACCAGACCTTTACCGTAGAAGATGGAATGCCCAGCCATCTGACCGGATTCCGAGGAGCGCACGACACCAATTTGTTGCTGCAAGAAATTCAGCGGAGTGTCAGCACCGGTCCCGTTCAGCCTTAGACCAATAATCAGCTTGCTCAAGTTTCCACCAGCGTTCTTAAAAGCGGTGATGTTGCCCGGCAAGGTGCTTTGAAAATTAGATAATGTGTCTCGGTAGACCTGAGGAATGTATTCGTCAAACAACCCCAGGCTAACCCAATTAGGCCAATTGGCGTTGTAGTTCGTCTCACTGAAACTGGTGACAGATGGTGCCACACTTAGCCTAATATCCGATCGTACGGCACGTACCGCAGTGCTTAACTCCTGAGCGAACAAAGTCACCTTGCCTTGACGCCAGTTTCGAAATGCGGTGTTATTGATGTTCGACGGTAGACTCTGGCCAGTTTCCGCCAAATAGAGAGCTGCGGTGGTTGAGTCCCAACCAAAACTGCGAGGCCAACCCAGGCGATCATCCAGTTGTATCCCGTCTAGATCATGTATTTCCATTGCCTCCAGAATCATATCGATTAGCAATTGGCGCACCTGCGGGATTGCGGGGTTCATCCAGGCAAAGCCGTTTGTCGCATCTGCGTACTGTCCACTCTGATTCTGCAGTAGCCATCCATTGTTAGCAGCCCACTGGGATAGCGGATTTAACGCCGGAGGTGTACCAGAGCCAAGAAACTGAGAAGCAAATCCGTATTCGAACCAAGCGATGGCATACTGCTGATTGCGGTGTGCTTGGATGATCACTTCGTTAAGCAGGTTGCGAGTACCCAGTGAGGGAACACGATCAAACCCAATCTTGGCATGCAGAGCCTGCGAAGGGTATTGTGTGTAACCGTTTTTCCAAGATTCGATGTAAAACGTATTGATACCAATGTTTTTCAACTGATTGACTACAGTTGCCGTATTCAGACCCGAAGCTATCTGATCTGGACCGGTGGTCGTGAGCCAAGTGCCTCGAACTTCCGACTGAGCCCACGAAGTCATTGCGCCGGTCAGCATCAAAAGGCAACAGGCTATCAGGCGAAGCACCATGGAGCAGAGTTCCATTGAAAGTCTTCCCCAAAGGTCATTTGCAGCGGAAGTGGTGCCGGTTATCCTACCTACCATTCTTAGGGGGTCCTATTCTCTGATCATTAGCTAATGAATCGAATCTTAGAAAGAGTCATGTTGCTAGCGGTCCAATAAATCGTACTAACAACCTAATCTTTTGACAGCCAATTTGGACGAATCGTTATTGTAGTTGCTAACGCAGATTCGTGCACGCTCTTGGAAACTTCCCACTTTTTGGACACTTATCGCGGATCTCAGGTAAATCTGGCAACATGATCGTGTTCGTACTCAATGAAATGGTGCCATGTCCAACCAATAAGTCGTAACTCCAACTACTCCCCTGACGCCACCTTTTTCCAGTTCAGCCATAGACACAGTGCCGCTACCATAGATAGTGTCAATGAAATTACGCCACTTCGATACTGGCCATACAGCAAGTATCCGGTGGAGAACAGAAGCCCGTAAATTGCTACGCAGCCAGTTAGAGCGAAGAAGATTTCTCGACCTAAGCGTCCTGTGCTCTGGCAATCAACCAACTGGCCTTCCAATCTGGCGCGATCCGTGACAGCCTTCCAGCCAGGACCGGCAGGTCTGATGCGGCGATAAAAATTGCGCAGTGTAGCTTCCGATTCCACTGGTCCAAGAAACACCGCAGCGATCCAACCCAGGGTTGTCACACCAACCACAATTAAGAACTGTTGCCAATCATGTAGGCTGGTTTTCGAAAAGAAAAAAAAGGCCGATACGGCAAACGAAAGTACCATAGCCACAATTTCGGCCATCGCATTGATTCGCCACCAGAACCAACGTAGTAGGTAGATCAAGCCGGTTCCAGCCCCAACTTTAAGCAACAGTCCAAAGCCCTCTTCAACTTGAGAGAACCGCAACGAAAGTAATGCAGCTAGCAACATTAGAAGTACGGTAGCTGCTTGCCCAACGTACACCATCTCCTTCTCGCTGCACGTTGGTCTCATGAACCGCTTCCAAACATCGTTGACTACGTAGGACGAACCCCAATTCAAATGCGTCGAAATCGTAGACATATAGGCAGCCACCAGTGACGCTGCGACTAGTCCAAGCAAACCTGCCGGCAGCTTCTGAAGCATTGCCGGGTAGGCCAAGTCGTTGTTGACCAAATCTGGATCGATCTTGGGAAAACTAGCTTGAAGCGAGGCGACATCAGGATAGACGACAAGCGATGCCAGCGCTACGATAATCCATGGCCAAGGACGAAGAGCATAGTGGGCAGCATTAAATAGCAAAGTGGCTCCCGTTGCGTGACTCTCATTTCTGGCTGCCAACATTCGCTGAGCCACATAGCCACCACCCCCGGGCTCTGCCCCCGGATACCAGGCCGCCCACCACTGAACAGCCAGCGGTAATATCAGCAGAGTCATCGTCACATTGAGTCCCTCAGTGGTGCTGAAGTCGAAGGCTGGAAACATGCCAGTCTTCTCTTGAACCGCCGCCTGTTGAAGCAATCCAGAAAGCCCACCAATTTCAGGTTGCGCCACGATCCAGACCGCCGCACCAACCGATCCCACCATAGCCACGATGAACAGTACAAAGTCGGTTACTAACACGCTTGTCAATCCGCCAAGCGCACTAAAAACAACCGTGACGCAGCCAGCGATTCCGATCGTTGTCAGCGCTGAAACTCCAAAAAGAACGTTCGATATTTTGACTGCAGCCAGTGTTACCGTAGCCATCACGATGACGTTAAAAACGACGCCCAGGTAAACCGCTCGGAAACCTCGCAGCAGCGCTGCAGGCTTGCCGCTGTACCTGAGTTCGTAAAACTCGTTGTCCGTCACTACTCCAGCTCGTCGCCATAGTTTCGCATAGATGGCTACCGTCATCATGCCAGTCAAAAGAAATGCCCACCACTGCCAATTGCTGGCGACTCCGCCTTTGCGCACAAAGCCCGTAACTAACAGCGGAGTGTCCGCTGCAAACGTCGTGGCCACCATGGAACTGCCTAATAACCACCAACTACCGTTGCGACCCGAGAGAAAGTAGTCCGCCGAGCTTTGCCTGGCCTGCTTGGTTGCTACCACGCCTACGATGAAAGAGAAGCCTAAAAAACAGGCTATGATGATCCAATCAATCAACTGCAATTGCATAGGTTTAAGCTCTCACAACCAAGATGTGCACAATGAAAAGCCTTACGTGGCCATAAGCCTACGCTTGACGCCCGAGCCGCATGATCGCAAACGTTCGCTTTCCAAACGAGTATACCAGAATACGCTGGCAATCCTATCGCACCCATGAGAAGAATGCACATTGACAAGCCCGTTCAGGCGGTTCACCGCCTAACGCCAGAGGATTTCACCGATTTGCGATTTGTCAATTCGATTCTGTGCAGCTTCGGCGTCTGTGACAGGCTGCACAATCGTCAATTGAGACTTGGTGAGATCGATGATAGCCGACCTTCCCTGGTGGACGCGTACTATTGGCTTGGTGGGCGAATCCGGTGTGCTTCGCAATACGACGCCCACGGACTTGTTGCTTAACAGCACTTGACATCCGATAGGATAAAGCGACATGACACGCACAAGTGCCTTGACTACATCGGTGTCGAACCGACCCTTTGCGGCATGAAACATCAGGCAAGCAATCGCATCTGACGGATGCAGGTTCTTCCCATCCGGCAGCGGTGCTGGTTGCCATTTTGTGGTCATCGTCAAATAGGCGTCTGCTACCGACAGCACTCGGGCCAGCGGAGAAATACGGCTCTGCTGAATGCCCTTCGGAAAGCCTCCGCCATTGGGCTGTTCGTGTACCTGGGACACTACATGGCATGCTCTGGGTGAGGCCCGCAACATGGGCTCGACCAGCATCGAACTGATGACCGGATGGTTGAAATACGGGTCTGCGAAGTGCTGCTTATCCGATAGAGTTTTCACCTGGCCTACCATGCACTCATACAATCCAACGTCGTGAAGCATCCCGGCCACGCCTACCGTTTGTCTATCGTCAGCCGATAGTCCCAATTCAACTGCCACGACCATCGAAAGGATGCTCATCTGAGTGCTTCGTCTAGCAAAAACTCGATCGGCTGACGACATATCTGCCGTGCTTCTCCCTAGGAAGCTGCCAAGGACAACGGCCACATCGGATTCGATGTCGGTAACAATGTCATCTACCATGCCACGAAGCTCGGAGTATTTCGGAGTAATTCCCTGAGCGAGCTGATCGGTGGTTTGTAGAATGGTATCGACGGAACGGTCCAGGTGGTGTTCCAACAGCTTAACTAACTTAGGATCGTACGGCTGAAGCGTTGGGTCCGTAATCTTAAGCTTGGGATCATCCTTGGTGTAAGCAGTCGAAAACCCTTTTCTGATCCAATTCTCTTTCAGCTCCGCAGTAACAATAGTGCCAGCACTGGCTAGAGACAATCCGGCCTTGGTCTGCAGGTCAAAGCGTAGTGGCAGACCAGGTTCCAGTTGCGCTACGTCGACACGAAACAATTCCTCGGACCCCATAGCCCTCTCCGACAATCCAACCACATAGAATCACAACTAGTCTATTGCGGGCGTCAAGTTTGGGCGCACTTGAATGTTGTTCGAAGCGACTTTAATCAGCATTAACGAGATGCCGTGCGTCGCTAAGACTTCGTAAAGACCACTATCGTAAGCTTAACAAATGCGTCTGAACCAGATTGTAGCTTTCGCAGGATCGCGCAGCTAAATTGATGGGATTTTGCCGATCTTTCCGGTTATGTAAGCATTTAGTAAAACCGTTTTCGATTTTTCGCTTGCGATTTATGATCGGCCATGAAATCGCTGGGTGGCTGTACTCGAGCCCCAGGGAGCCCATCGATGTCGCCATGTTGGCTCGACCACAGACACCCAGTCCATTTAGAGCTTGAACCGTTATTTTGGCACATAGTCGTATCCGGAACCAATCCCCAGCGGCAGGCCAAGTTGCCAGTAGATCAGCAGGTAGATGCTCCAACAAACCAAAAACGTTGCCGAATAAGGCAACATCATGGCAGCCACCGTTCCGATGCCCGTCTGGCGAACATACTTCTGACAGTAGACCACCACCAGCGGAAAGTAGGGCATCATGGGTGTGATGATATTGGTTGTTGAATCTCCAACTCGATAGGCCGCTTGAGTCATCTCGGGCGAGACCCCAAGCATCATCAGCATAGGCACAAATATTGGCGAAAGCATCGCCCACTTGGCACTTGCAGACCCGATCAGTAGGTTGACTGAGGCTGTCAAACCGATCACTCCCACCAGTACCAACCAATTGGCCGCACCATAGCTCTTAAGTAGATCGGCACCTGAAACGGCTAACCAGACGCCGATGTTCGACTTACTAAAGGCATCGATAAACAGCGCTGCAAAGAACACCAGAACCAAATAGTAGCCCATCGTCTCCATCGATTTGGACATACCACGTACGATGTCACGATGGCTCTTGAAAGTGCCAGACACATAGCCATGTACGATCCCTGGAATGGCAAAGAGCAGAAAAATTAGCGGTACGATCGAACCCATCAATGGAGCCTGAGGCCGCGAAGAGGTCAAAGAACCATTGGCTCGCAAGGCCGAATCTTCCGGCCATGCCCACAGCACTAGCAACAGCAGGCAAATCACAAGGCTCAGTAGACCAAACCCCATCGCAACTAGGTCTCGACCACTTAGTTGAGCCATCTTAGGCATCTCGTTCTTGTCTCCGTTCACCTGAGTACTTGCCAGACGCGGTTCAACCAACCAATCGGTAACCAGCCATGCAAGCACAATAATCAGCAGCGAGGAACTGGCGGTGAAGTAGTAATTGCACAGCGCATTGACGGAATACTCCGGGTCGATCAATGCAGCTCCCTCTTTTGTCAATCCCGCCAACAAAGGGTCTAGGCCCGACACCAAAAAATTGGCACTAAACCCGCCCGACACACCAGCAAAGGCGGCTGCGATTCCCGCTAGCGGATGCCGGCCGGCTGCATAAAACATCACACCGCCGATGGGTATGACCAGCACGTAACCAGCATCGGCCGCAGTGTGGCTGACTAAAGCCACCGCAACCAGCATAGGCGTCAAGAGAAATCGAGGTGTGATGATCAGCAGCGATTTGAGGCACGCGTTTATAAAACCGGCATGCTCCGCTATTCCGACCCCAAGAAGCGCTACCAGCACCACTCCTAACGGATGAAAGTCGGTGAATTTCTTAACCATTCCTGAGAGGAAATCGGCCAGTGACTTCGAGCTTAATTGGCTCTCGATCACGGACACGCCCTCTTTGCCAGGCACTTGAAACTCAGTGCCAGCCAGAAATGCTGACAGCAACCAGGTGGCCGCCAAGCCGATCAGAAACAGAACCGCCGGATCAGGCAGCTTGTTGCCTAACCATTCGATTCGATCCAGTTGCCGCACCAACCAGCCTCGATGAGCCTCGGGTACTGTCGATTCGCTTTCATTATTGCCAACCATGATCGTCCTGCCCGCTCGTGTGACTTTGACCAGACACCAAAAGATTCTAACACGGTTGTGCCTAGTTCGCTAGCAAGTCAGGTACTCGCCACGTTCAATGCGGCTTCAGCAACTGGGTTTATTAGGTGAGCGGTAACAAAAAACGCGAGACAGGTAATCATCCTGCCTCGCGTTCTATTGAATTGAATCGAAATAACTGTCCAGCGGACTGTCATGCGCTTTGGTCGCTCAAGGGAATGTCCATAGGACTCACATCTAACTGCCCTAGGAACTAGCAGCAGCTTGGAGCAGCACAGCAGGTACGAGCTGGCTTGCAGCGAGGCGCTCGTTCGCAGCGAGTACGAGCTGGCTTGCAGCACTTAGGTGCAGCACAACAGGTTGGCTCTGGAGCGGCGCAGCAAGTTGGAGCTGGTGCGGCACAGCAAGTTGGCGCTGGTGCGGCACAGCAAGTTGGCGCTGGTGCGGCACAGCAAGTTGGCGCTGGTGCGGCACAGCAAGTTGGCGCTGGTGCGGCACAACAAGTTGGCGCTGGCTTGCAGCACTTGGTGCGAACTGGACGGCAGCGAGGTGCTCGCTGGCAACAGGATTGCGCCGGTGCGCAGCAAGCCGGCTGAGCACATGGATCGCACCTTCGAGAACGGCACTGAGCGTCGGCGGTAGCCGAAAATGTCGTCCAAAGAGCCAAGCTGAGCAGTGAAGCAACGAAAGTTTTCATTCTGAGATCCCCCAAAGAAACGTGTGGTAAACTGAAACATTTGGGGAAACTTTAACGCCTGTATATGCTGCGTCAATGGGTAATCGCCACCCGAAAGGAAATATTTTTGAAAGCGCTCACGCAGGTTTGGAGGGTGGGTCAAGCGGGGCGGACAAGCGGGGCCGGTGCAAAATGGTTACTCAACCAGCTAACCCTAGTGGATGTGGCCGAATAGCTCGGCCGCGCGCTAGGTCACGCCCCAGGCCAAAGACAAAGTTCCGGTAGACCACCTGCCAAATCTGGTCGCTATGTGGTAGAAAATGCGGCAGAAATTCGGGTGCTAGCATGCATCCTTTAGTCAAGTCTCTTGTTCTTTTTGAAGTCCCTCAAGAATTATCTTTGCTAGGAGCTATTTTCCATGACGAACGGTCCACTTAGTCGTAAACTTAGAATGGGACTTGTCGGAGGTGGACAAGGGTCATTTATCGGTCGTGTTCATTCGATCGCGGCATGTCTGGACAATCGCGCCGAATTGGTTGCCGGGGCCTTCTCCAGCGATCCGGCTCGCAGCAAGGCGTCAGCCGCCGATTACGACGTCAAAGACCAGCGTGCGTACGCTTCCTACCAGGAGATGTTTGACCGCGAGCGGCAACTGCCGGCCGATCAGCGTATCGACTTTGTCAGCGTGACCACTCCCAATCACACGCACTATGCCATCGCCAAGGCAGCACTGGAAGCCGGATTTCACGTGGTGTGCGACAAACCGATGACTTTTGACCTGGCGCAGGCTCACGATTTAGCAGCCACCGTCCAGAAATCAGGACAAGTATTTGCGGTGACTCACAATTACACTGGCTATCCCTTGGTCCGTCAGGCACGGCAGATGATTCTCAGCGGCGAACTGGGCGACGTTCAAGCCGTTCGGTCCAATTACATTCAAGGATGGCTGCGATCTCGACTGGAACAATCCGACCAAAAACAGGCCGCATGGCGAACCGATCCTTCGCGCAGCGGGATCGCAGGTTGCTTCGGGGACATCGCCACTCACGCCTACAATTTAGCTCGGTTCATGACCGGACTGAAACCAACTGAGATCTCGGCTCACCTTCGCATCTTTGAACCTGGTCGCCAGTTGGACGATTATGGAACAGCGATCATCAAATTTGAAAACGGCGGCCTGGGTACGGTAACCGCCTCGCAGATCAGCCATGGTCGCGAAAACGATCTGTCGATCGAAATCGACGGCACCAAAGGTGCATTGCAGTGGCGACAGGAGAATCCCAATCAGATGATCGTCCGGTGCAACGGTCAGCCGCATCGCATTTACACCCGTGATCCCAACGCCCCATACATGACCGCTCCTGGGGCGGCCGCATGTCGACTGCCCAGCGGACACCCGGAAGGTTTCTTCGAAGGCTTTGCTAATGTCTACACCGCCGCGTTTGACGCGATGGTAGCTCACATTAACGGTGAGAAGATCGAGCAGAAAGACACGATCTATCCAAATGTTTACGATGGCGTTGAGGGCATGCTGTTCATTCAGCAGTCGGTCGCCAGCAGCGGTCAGGGCGGCAATTGGCTTCCCATGAACTACGATCAGGCGCGGCAATAAACATGCCAGTTTTCCAACGAGCCGTAATTGTTGGGGTCGGCTTGCTGGGTGGTTCCATTGGCATGGCACTGCGCCGGCGCGGACTAGCCAATCAGGTGGTAGGCACGGGGCGACGCATCCAGTCGCTCTTAGAGGCTAGCTCGCTAGGTGCCATCACTGAGCATACCTGCGACCTAAGCGCTGCATGCGCTAAGGCCGACCTAGTAGTGATCTGCACTCCCGTTCAGTCCATCACGGACTATGTCAAGCAAGTCGCGGCCTGCTCGCTAGCCAACAATGCGCTGATCACCGACGTGGGCAGCACCAAAGGCCGCATCTGTGCCGACTTGCCCGATTCGGTCCACAAGTACTTTTGCGGTTCCCATCCCATGGCAGGCAGTGAGAATAGTGGAGTGCGATTTGCAAGTGATCATCTCTTTGAAGATCGACTGACCATCGTAACTCCAACTCGGACAACGCCCAAGATTCTTACTGAACGCACTGAGCAGCTTTGGCAATCGCTTGGATGCCGAACCGTACTCATGTCACCCCAGCAGCACGACTGTTCGATCGCGCGAGTCAGCCATCTGCCTCATCTAATTGCTGCTGCACTGGCGGGGCAAACTGCGGACGATCTGTTAGCGCTGACAGGACCAGGTTGGCGCGATACGACTCGTGTAGCTGCCGGCAACGTAGAATTATGGCGACAAATCATCACCGACAATCGACTGCCAGTGCTTGAGTCGCTTCGCGATTTTACGAATTCACTGCAGCAGTGGATCAGCACTTTGGAAAATGACGACCAATCACAATTGATTGAATTGCTGCAGCGTGGCAAACAACAACGAGATCAGGCAAGCGGTGCAGCACATCACGCTCAGCCAGACGGCACCAACTAGCATTGGAAGGAATACCCCACTTTGACGATTTGGCAAATTGATATCCTGCCCGCGCAAGGCAGACAAGATGTAGCTGGCCAAGCCCTCCAGTCTCAGGCTAGAGACTTGGGGCTGAGTGCCGATTTAAAAATTTCTGCTGCACATGGATTCTTGTTGCAGGGGGATTTGCAACCGGCAGATGCCCATCGAGCCGCTCAGACGCTACTGGCCGATTCGATCGTCGAGGCAACGACGATCGCACCGGTGGGCGACGATGCGGTCTCCCAGCCCCGAAATGGCTTAGGGCAACTGGTCTATGTGCTACCCAAACCTGGAGTCATGGACCCAGTCGCGCTTAGTACTCTGCAAGCGTTGCAGGACATGGGTCTCGCGGTGCAGCAAGTAGGAACCTTCCGCAAGTACTGGTTGAGCGACCTACCTAATGACGAACTGAAGCGACTGAGCGACAAGTTGCTGTCCAATGATTCGATCGAACGTGTGATTCTCGGACCACTACGCCTGAGCAACTTGGATATCGGCAACAGTTACCAATTTCAGCGCGTCATCGTCGATATCTCCTCACTGAACGATCAGCAGTTGTTGCAGCTCAGCAAACAAGGGCAGTTGTACTTGACGCTGCCCGAAATGCAGACGATCCAGCGGCATTTTGTTGAATTGAGACGCCAGCCAACCGATATCGAATTGGAAACGATCGCTCAAACTTGGAGCGAACACTGCAGTCACAAGACGCTGGCCGGGCGTATCGCGTATAGCGACCCGGATGGCAGTCGGCAGTTCGAGAATATGCTCAAGGAGACGATATTTAAAGCGACTCAGACAATCCGCGCCGAACTGGGCAGCGAAGATTGGTGCGTCAAAGTCTTTTCTGACAATGCAGGAGTCGTTAAGTTCGACGATCAATTCCATGTTGTCTTCAAAGTTGAAACGCACAATCATCCTAGCGCTATCGAACCTTATGGAGGTGCGAACACTGGGATCGGTGGAGTTATTCGCGATCCGATGGGAACTGGCTTAGGTGCCGAGCCGTTTTGCAACACCGACGTCTTCTGCTTCGCGCCACCTGATACCGATCCGGCTAGTTTGCCGCCCGGAGTATTGCATCCGCGTCGAGTCATGCAGGGTGTCGTGGCTGGGGTGCGCGACTATGGCAATCGTATGGGAATTCCGACGGTCAATGGGGCGGTCTACTTTGACCCGCGTTACTTGGGCAATCCACTTGTCTATTGTGGCAATGCAGGGCTGTTGCCCGTCGATCGTGTAGAGAAGAACGCTCAGGCGGGCGACTGGATTGTCACTCTAGGCGGGCGAACGGGTCGTGATGGAATTCACGGTGCTACCTTCAGTAGCGCGGAACTGACAAGTGAAAGCGAATCGATTTCCGGCGGTGCTGTTCAAATCGGCAATGCGATTACCGAGAAAATGGTTTTGGACGTTCTGATGCAGGCTCGTGACCAGGGACTGTACAGCGCAGTGACCGACTGCGGGGCAGGTGGCTTCAGCAGTGCGGTAGGGGAAATGGGCGAGGCGATTGGGGCAGAAGTCTGGCTAGAACGTGCTCCACTGAAATATGCCGGACTGAGTTACACCGAAATTTGGATCAGCGAAGCTCAAGAACGAATGATCTTGGCCGTGCCGCCTGCTAAACTTGAACAACTCAAGCAACTGTGCGCCGCAGAAGGCGTAGAAGCTACGGTGATCGGTCAGTTTGTAGGGACCGGCCTATTGCGTTTGATGTATGAAGGCCAAGAGGTCGGTTGCCTTTCGATGGAGTTCTTGCATTCGGGCCGACCGCCCGTGATTCGTCAGGCCACCTTTCAGCCGCCCGCAGAGATATCGGTGGACGCTCCAGATTTAAGTCCAGATGAGTGCCGCAGTGCCTTAATTAAAATCCTTGGTTCGTTGAACGTTGCCAGCAAACACTGGATTATTCGCCAGTATGACCACGAAGTACAAGGTGGCAGCGCGATCAAGCCATTGGTTGGACCAGCCTGCAATGGCCCAGGAGATGCCGCCGTCGTGCGGCCTCGGCTAGATAGCCGTCGAGGAGTTGTCATAAGCTGTGGCATGAATCCTTTTTATGGGGATTTTGATCCGTACCACATGGCCGCAAGTGCGATCGATGAAGCGATTCGCAACGCGGTTGCCGTAGGTGCCGATCCTAGCCGCATCGCTATTCTGGATAACTTCTGCTGGGGCAACACGGATCGACCGGAGACCTTGGGCTCATTGGTTCGCGCCGCACTGGCATGCCACGACGTGGCCGTTGCTTGGAAGACGCCGTTCATCAGCGGCAAGGATAGCCTTAACAATGAATTCGCCTGGGTTGATGAAAACGGACAGCGCCAGTCCATCGCCATCCCAAGCACCTTGCTGATCAGCGCGTTGGGCCAGGTTGAAGATGTCCGTCAGTGCGTCACCATGGATCTGAAACAGCCTGGCAATGCACTTTACCTGGTAGGGAACACTTTCAAAGAACTGGGCGGATCTCATCTCTTCAATGTATTGAATGTGCGCGGTGGTCGAGTGCCCCGAGTCCAACTGTCGAGTGCTAAAGCGATTTTCGAATCAGTTCATGCGGCGATTCGCGCTGGACTGATTCGCGCTTGCCACGACTTGAGCGAGGGCGGCTTAGCGGTATCGTTGGCTGAGATGTCCTTTGCTGGGCAATGGGGTTTCGAAGTTGACTTGACCGCTTGTGCAGCCGCTTGCGGCCTCCGCAACACAGAGCTCTTGTTTGCAGAGAGCAACAGTCGTTTCTTGCTGGAGGTTCCCGCCGCTCAGGAGCAAACTCTGCAAAAGCTACTTTCAGGAGTGCCCTTGTGGCGTTTGGGCTCGGTCACCAGCCAGCACGACTGCACCGTTCGCTCAGCAGGTCAAACGTTGATCGATGTTCCCTGGCCAGAACTTTTTAAGGCGTGGCACAGCCCGCTCGACTGGAGCTAACTGTCTTTCCCTATCGATTCAACAAATCGGTTACGTAGGACTTAAAGTCACACATGTTGTCTGGCGTCTCAGGCCCGATGATTAGAGGTCCTTCGTCCGGCGATGGCCTGAGTCCATGACTGCCTTGCACCAGGCCGGGATCCAGCGGTATGACATCCATTTTATAGCGCATGCCCAGTTTCTTTTGAAGCAATCTTACAGCCGCGCGGCCGGGACGCTCCATAAACAATTCACAGGGGTCGTAACCCGGCTTGCGATGAATGTCCACGGTTCGTGCAAAATCGGGGGCTCGACGCTGCTCAAGCCAGTAGTAGTAAGCGAACCATGCATCGGGCTGAGCAAGTGCGATCAACTGACCACTGCGCGGATGATCCAGTTGCAAATCCCCCGGCTGAACAACGCTGGCAATACCAGGTATGTCTTCCAATAATTTTTGCACAGACACTTTGAGAGATGGATCATTGATATACACATGAGCCAACTGATGATCGCAAACTGCGAAGGCTCGACTGTCAAGCGGCATCAACATTTCACCAAAAGGCCCATCTCGCACCGAAAGCCAGCCAGCCTGCCGCAAGTGCTGATTGATCATCACCGCTCGTTGGACTGGAACCAAGCCATACTCGGACACGACGACCACCTGAGCCCCAATCTCCTGCGCTGCTTGGATGACCACGCTTGCACATTGATCTACCTGGGCTACTTGAGCTGGGTCTTGCAAGCTGTGTCGCTGATAGTCGTAATCCAGGTGCGGCAAGTAGACTAGCGTCAACTCCGGCTCCTGCTCGCGAAGCACTAGTGCGCTCGCGTCGGCAATCCACTCGGAACTTGGCAAACCCGCCTTAGGACCCCAGAAGCTAAAGAACGGGAACGCCCCTAGACGCTCAGTCAAGTGACACCCGGTTTGATCCAGAATGTCAAACACTTTCGACCCATCGCAACCGTAATGCGGCTTAGGAGTGGCCGACAAACGCACATTGGAGCCTTGATTAAACCACCAAAACATTTTGGCAGTATCCACACCATCGTACAGCTTCGCCCCCTGAATCAGGCGACTGGACTGCTGCCAAAAGCGGATCTCGCCTGTCTCATGATAGTACCAACCGTTTCCCACAATCCCATGTTGGCGGGGCAAAAGGCCTGTCAGCATAGTCGCCTGGCTGGTGCAAGTAACCGCCGGATAGGGACTTTGCCATGGCCTTGCCATGCCAACTGCAGAGATCGCACGCGCATGTTTCAGCAGGCGTTGTGTCAAACCCACTACGTTGATTACGCAAACCTTCAACCCAACTCTCCATCAAGTTTTGTGACTACTGACCGAAATTCCTTCACCCCGCGTCGGCCCACCACAAGATTCCTAACTAATTCCTGAATCTAGCCTCTGGCCAGTTGCTTAGCCACCCCCCGCTGCTTGGCAATCTGCTAGAATAAGCCGACTGCGGGACGGGCTCGCACACGTTTCGGATCGAAATACAGGGTGAAACAAAATGGTTCGCATGTTCGTAGGGTTGTGCTTGGCAAGTTGGATAGGGCTGACAATGATAACCAATCAGGCGAAAGCAGAAGGCAAGTCGCCGCTGCAAGTTACTATGAAGACTCTGGATGGCCAAGATGTGGATCTAGCCAAGACCTATCATGGCAAAGTGGTGCTGGTGGTGAACGTGGCAAGTAAGTGTGGATTGACTCCGCAGTATAAGCAACTGCAAGCTCTTCATGAAAAGTACGGATCGAAGGGCCTAGCCATTCTAGGCTTTCCATGCAATCAATTTGGCAAGCAGGAGCCGGGGACTTCAGAGGAGATCGCTAGCTTCTGCGAAAAGAACTACGGCGTCAAGTTCGACATGTTCGCCAAGATCGACGTGAACAAAGAAAGTGCTGCTGAACTGTATAAGATGCTGACCGCTGCTGATACGCAGCCCGTTGGAAAGGGCGATATCAGTTGGAACTTTGAAAAATTTCTAATCGGACGCGATGGGCAATTGGTAGCACGCTTTTCACCCAGGACCAAGCCGGATGACGCTGAGCTAATCGCGGCGATCGAAAAGGAATTGGCTAAGTAGTCATCCTATTTTGTTAGAATGATCAGCTTCGTTTACCGCCCAGCCGCTAGGCAACGGTTATTAGTTAGCGAGTCCAGCCGGTGCCTAGCGACTGGGCGGTAAAAAATTGCCACAGCAGGAATTTTGATGCTTTCTAACATTCTTGCTTGTCAACTAAGACAACGAAATGTTTGTCGCCGTTCAGGCCATCTTCTACGATGGTTTCGTTGGCTGACCTTGATCCCAGTCGTCTTCTTTCAATTTTCCTGGCATGCGCTGGCGGTCGATCAATGCCTACCCACCGTACCATGCGTCGATTTGTATCGTTATTCAGGCACTTGGTATGAAATCGCAAGGCTTCCAAATATATTCCAGCGCAACTGTCGCTGTTCTACCGCTCAATACGTTCCAGACCCAGATGGCTCGGTGACAGTGATCAATTCCTGTACGACACCGCGTGGCCGACAAAGACAGGTGGTAGGTCGAGCCACAACTGTACCTGGCAGCGGCAACGCTCGTTTGCGGGTGGGATTCGGACGACTGTCGACGATTTTTGCTCAGCGATCTGCAGGCAACTACTGGATCATCGACATCGCGCCTGACTATTCCTGGGCAATGGTTGGCACACCCGATCGAAAATTCTTTTGGATATTGTCTCGGACACCCCAGCTTCCAAGCGATATCGTCAGTCAATTGACACGGCAAGCCTCTGATCTGGGATTTGACACTAGTCGCTTGATATTCAACTGAATTTCATATTGAATCGTTAGTGAATTATTTGCGATTTTTGATCAACTCCTGTTCAAACGCCTTTTACTACATGCTATCATCAAGTCACTTCCTTAAGTAGAACATTGCATCAATTGCTTTTCCAAGAATGGCTGCTTTTTGACGAACTAGTGGTTACTTTCTATTCCTTTCACTCGGGCGAGGGTTCCAACGATGCGTCGCAAAATGTTTACGTTCACTCAGCTAGCAGCATTGGCGATCTGCTGTGCGGTACCATTTGCTAACCAGTTGCGCTCGGAAGATACCAATCGGATTGGTACAAAGATTTCAAATTTCTCGCTCAAGAATCAATTCGGCAAAGAATATTCTCTTCAGGAAATTGGCGACAGCGAAGTGGTTGTGGTTGCCTTTTTGGGTACCGAATGTCCCTTGGCAAAACTTTATGGTCCGCGTCTTTCGCAATTGTCTAGTCAGCTCAAGGACAAGCCAGTTGCCTTTCTTGGCGTCATGTCCAATCGTCAAGATGCTATCAACGAAATAGCTGCATACGCCCAGCGACATCAGATCGAATTCCCCATCCTGAAGGACACTGGCAACGCAGTTGCGGATCAATTTGGCGCAGTTCGTACTCCGGAAGTGTTTGTTCTAGATAAGCAGCGAGTCATACGATACCGAGGCAGAATCGATGATCAATACGGCTTTCGTGATAGTGTCGGTTACCAGCGCCCCGAGCCGACTCGACACGACCTTCAAGAAGCTATCAACGAGGTATTGGCAGGTCTACCGGTCACTCTGGCTGAAACGAAGGCCATTGGTTGCCACATTGGTCGTGTGCGAGAAGCAAATGAAACCTCCGAAGTGACTTACAGCAATCAGATCGCAAGGATTTTCCAAAAGAACTGTATTGAATGCCATCGAGCGGGACGCATCGGTCCCTTCGAGATGAACAGTTACGAAGAGGTGGCCGGGTGGGGCGAGATGATTCGAGAAGTGGTCGATGCGGGAAGAATGCCGCCGTGGCATGCGAATCCAACGCACGGTGAATTTTTGAATGACAGCCGTTTGAGTGAACAAGAAAAGCGACTGATTGCCACCTGGGTCGAAAATGGTTGCCCCGAAGGTGATCCAGCCGATCTACCCGCTCCACAATCCTTTGTCGAAGGTTGGAGTATAGGCCAGCCCGATCAGGTGATTTACATGAGCGAAGATCCGGTCGACGTTCCGGCTGAGGGAGTCATCGATTACTACCATTTTTTGGTTGATCCCGGTTGGACTGAAGACAAGTGGATTATGGCTGCCGAAGCCAAGCCTAGCAGCCTGGAAACGGTGCATCACATCCTTGTTTTCGTACAACCACCTGGATCTGGTGGATTTGGACCTGGCTCGGGTAGCGGCCGTCGCGGCAGACCAGATGGTCAACGCAGTGAAGCGAATGTTCAAAGCGACGATCGGCCCAACGGAACCGATGAACGTACTGGTGCCGGAGATCGGCGCGAGCGTCGTGGTAGGTTTAGTGGTGAGGGTGGCCGAAGAGGCCCCAGTGAGGGATCTAGCATTGGCGGAGGCAACTTGATTGCGGGCTACGCCCCAGGTGCGAATCCTCTATTTGCCTCTGATAGTACGACTGCCATGCACGTAAAGGCAGGCTCGAAGCTTCTGTTCCAACTGCACTACACTCCCAACGGAACACCTCAAAAAGATCGCAGCTACCTAGGCTTGGTATTTGCAGATCCAGAAAAGGTCAAATACGTCGCGCGCAGCGAATCGGCGATCAATCCGTTCTTCTCGATTCCACCGGGTGCCGACAACCATCAGGTCACAGCCGAGTCCACTTTCCATGCAGACACAACCCTGGTCAATTTCACACCTCACATGCATACTCGCGGCAAATCATTCCGCTATGATGTCACCTATCCGGACGGTCGGCAAGAAACGCTGCTGGATGTTCCGGCTTATGACTTTAACTGGCAGACGACTTATGTACTGAAAGAACCCAAGTTGATGCCCAAAGGAACCAAGTTGGTCTGTACTGCTGCTTGGGACAACTCAGAGAAAAATCTTTCAAACCCTGATCCCACAGTAACCGTCAGTTGGGGCGAGCAGACGTTCGAGGAGATGATGATCGGATTTTATGTGGCCACCTACCCTAAAGACCAGGTACCTGACTTACCATCTGGGGGCAGTTTTGGAGCGCCGCCAGAGCCAGAGGATATTTTTAAGGCATTGGATCAAAATGGCGACGGCAAGTTGGTTCAGGAAGAAATGCCAGAGCGCATGGCACAGCGTTTCAAGTTAATCGACATGAACAAAGACGGTGGCGTAACTCTGGATGAGTTGACCACTATCATGAAAATGTTTTCTGGTGGTCCTCCCGGTGGTCGACGGCAATAAATCGCTTCAAATTTATCATGGCTAATTGCTGCAGTTGGGATTATCGATCTGAAGCGCGGCACACTCCTTTGAACAATCTATAGTACTTAAGGACCGACGGATGACAGCAATTGGTACCAACACAACCGCCTCGATCACTTACGCCAAGCAGATTGTGGCTGATATTGATGACGCCTGCATGTGTCAGCAACCGGCGGGACTGAATCACCCCGCTTGGTTGTTAGTTCACCTCTCGACGGCAGCCGACTACGCTGCAAAACTACTGGGAGGTGCCGGGGTGTGCCCCAAGAGTTGGAGCGCTATGGGAGACACCAAAAGGCCGCTCTCACAAGTCCGCGCCGATTACCCATCCAAAGAGGAACTTTTGGAGACTTTTGAGAGGTCCTTTCAAAACGCCGCAGAGCTTTACGAGAAAGCCAGTGACGAGGATTTGAAAAAGCCGCAGAAGCTAGGATTTTTTGAAGCGGAATTACCAACGGTAGGCGACATGGCAACCTTTCTAATTCTGGTTCACACTTCACTACATTTAGGGCAGTTGTCTGCCTGGCGACGAGCGACCGGGAAGGCACCGTTGTTCTAGCCCTACTAGGCAACGCATAGCAGATGCGGTTCGTGATCAGATTCTCGGTTACGCAAGTTTATAGGGAACAAGCCATTGACTAGCTCTGGATGAGCTTCTTATCTCGCTGCTGCAACAACTGAGCAGCGATGCTGATGGCTATTTCTGCGGGCGTATTGTTACCAATAGGTAGTCCAATTGGACAGTAGAACGACTCAATTTTCTCTGTTGTCAAACCTTGACTACTCAGGTCGCGACGTAAGACACTAGCTTTTTGCGGACTGCCAATCACGCCTAGATAAGGTGCATTGCGACTGCTAAGTATTTCCGCCAGCACCGGCAGGTCAGTGGCATGCCCCTTGCTCATTAAAACAAAATAAGCATTTTGTGGTTGAATGCTTACAAGCTCACTCGGGTTTTCGGTACAGATCTTATTCAACTTGTTATCGTCGGGCAATTTGCCTAACCAGTCGGATCGCGTGTCGATGCAGGTGATCAGACAATCCAGGTTTAGCAGTAATCGGACTAACGCTTGAGCGATATGACCGGCTCCAAAAATCACGATCGGCCAAGCTGCCTGGGCATATACATCGAAAAACAGCTTAACTTCGCCGCCGCACGTCATGCCGATGTCCGTTTGCAGATTCCAGGTCACTAGTTCAGCATGTTGCTTCTCATTAGCGAGCAACTCTAAGGCATACTCAATGGCAGCAGCTTCAATCTTGCCTCCACCCACGGTTCCGCCTTCGATACCTGAACGAGTCACCACCGCCTTAGCTCCAATGATCTGCGGCGCACTGCCACGAATATCGACCAACGTGACCGTTACAAACGATTCGCCTTGGTCAAGCAGCTTTTGCACAAGTCGATGATGGTCTACGATATTGTGGGTCATGATACGCTAGTTGCGATTCTTCAATACTGGTTATTAAAAGTGAGACTCTAGCCACTAAGTCTGAACTCGGTACGGTTACCCTAAAGGATGCAAATCTGTGAACCCATGTTATGCGATCATTCCAGCGGCGGGTAGCAGTCGCAGGATGGGACAACACAAATTGTTGTTGCCGTGGCCTGAAGGTGGTCAACAACTAGACACAAGTACTAAGTACTCAGAACCGAGTACTCAGCACTCTGTACCCAGTACTCAGACCGTTTCCGCCTCACGTACGGTCATCGATCGTGTCCTGGAATCCTGGACAACCAGCCGCGTGGCCGAGACGATCATCGTGATTCGCAGCGAAGACTTGGCACTTTGTGAAGCATGCCGACGCTGGCCGGTAACCATCGTGCATCCGGAAAAACCTACCCGGGACATGAAGGAATCGATCTGTATCGGATTAAAAGCTCTGATTGACCGAAATGTTATCGACCCAGGCGCGGGCTGCTTCATCGCTCCTGCGGATCTACCCACATTGACCAGTCGAGTGATCAATGCCTTGATCGATGCACGATCCGAAATTCGATCCATCCGCCTGCCGCGATTTGGCACGACTCTGGACACTTCCATCACCGGTCATCCAGCGCTGGTGCCGTGGGAGTGGATCGGTGAGATCTTTTCGCTGGAGCCCCAGCACGGGGTCGACGTACTCATCAAGCGACAAGCTCAGGAATTCGTACTCTTTCCACCGGAATTGGCGATACCTGATATCGACACACCAGCCGATTACCTATCGGCTTATGCACGCGCCACACGCGTCCCATAGTGGGATTCGAGATACCTGCGGGCTGGGCGGTCGAATGGCTTAGTGGGTGCACGCCCTACTCATTACCTGTTGGATCAATTTATTTTAGTCTAATCCGGACGATTTTCTTTCCAAGGTCAATATTTTGCTACTCGCTATATGCTGCAATCAAACAGAAAGTCCATATAATAGCTGACTGCAACTTTTTCCTTTTCGCGGATGCGCTGCAAACAACAGGAATCGATTCATGATTAGAATCAAGGTCAACGGTACAAGTTATGATTTGGCCGACGTGCCTGAGGACACACCACTGCTGTGGGTATTGCGGGATAATCTTGGGCTGACCGGAACGAAATATGGTTGTGGCGTTTCGGAATGCGGCGCTTGTACAGTCCACTTGGACGGTAAAGCGGTTCAGTCCTGCGTGACAGCACTGAGCGAAGTTGGCGAAAGCGAAGTTACCACCATTGAAGGGCTCTCCGCTGACGGCTCACACCCGGTTCAAAAAGCTTGGAAGCAGCAGAATGTATCGCAATGCGGTTATTGCCAAGTCGGCCAGATGATGATGGCTTCTGCCATGTTAAATTCCAACAACGATCCGACTGATCAGGACATCGATTCTCAGATGTGGAATATCTGTCGCTGCGGGACCTATCCGCGGATACGCGAAGCAATCAAAGTAGCTGCCAAGGAGATGCGACAATGACCACTGCCAAGATCCATGTTACGCGACGCAATTTTCTGGCAACTCTTTCAGCGTCCTCGCTTGTCCTGATTGGGCACGTTGCGGACGGACAGGAAGCTGGACTGCAGGATGCCCGCAGGCTGAATGCGGATGATTTCGCCCCCGATTTTTTTGTAGCCATTGCCCCCGACGGTCGTGTTACCATTCTGGTCCATCGCTCGGAGATGGGAACCGGCATTCGTACCAGCCTGCCCCGAATTGTTGCTGATGAACTGGAGGCTGACTGGAATCGAGTGGTGATCCAACAAGCCATCGGCGACAAGCGACTGGGCGATCAGAACACCGATGGTTCCAACAGCATACGACTGTTCTTCGACCGCATGCGTGTTGCCGGTGCCACGGCCCGGACCATGCTCGAGCGTGCCGCAGCGAAAACGTGGAATGTCGATCCAAGCCAATGTTACGCTCAGAATCATCAAATCAAACACAAAGGCACGGATCGCGCGCTGGACTTCGGCCAGTTAGTCGCTCAGGCCAAGCTATTGGACGTTCCCGATGAACGCGAACTGCAATTCAAACCAAGCGGAAAATGGCGTTACATCGGCAAAGACGTGCCGATCACCGATCAGGACGATATCGTTACTGGCAAGGCAATTTTTGGCATCGACTCGCGGATGGAGAATCAACTGTTCGCTGTGATCGCCCGACCACCAGTCGTAGGCGGCAAAGTAGTCTCCTTTGATGCGACCAAGACAAAGCAGGTGCCAGGCGTTGTCGATGTAATCGAAATCCCTGGATTTAAGGGCGCTCCCGGTTTCCAGCCACTCGGTGGAATCTCCGTTTTGGCCGGTACTACCTGGGCGGCATGGCAGGGCCGTGATGCGCTTCAAATCAAGTGGGATAATGGAGCCAATGCCATGTACAACTCTGCTGATTTCGCTGCGCAACTCCTAGAGACTGCTAAGACTCCAGGCAAGGTTCTGCGTGAAATCGGTGATGCCAACTCGACGATCCAGCGTTCCAATCAAGTCATCCAAGCGGACTACTCGGTTCCCCATCTGGCACATGCCTCAATGGAGCCAACTTGTGCCGTTGCCGACGTCAAGACCGATGCATCAGGAAAAGTCACCTCTTGTCACGTCGTAGCGGCCACTCAAAATCCGCAAGCTGTACAGCAAGCGGTGGGACCGGCCTTGGGAATACCTGCGGCTGACGTCTTAGTCAACGTGACGCTGTTGGGTTCCGGCTTTGGCCGAAAGAGCAAACCTGACTATTGCGTCGAGGCGGCTATGTTAAGCCGCCTGGTCAAACGTCCAGTGCACGTTACTTGGACGCGCGAAGATGACTTGCAGCACGATTATTACCACACCGTGTCAGCCATTCACTGCCAAGCCGCAGTGGATGACAAAGGAAGACCTACTGCCTGGCTGCAAAGAGCGGCCTATCCAACGATCAGCTCTACTTTCATGCCGGGTGCAGACATGCCATCGGCGAGTGAAGCGGAGATGGGGCACACCGATCTGCCATTTGAAATACCTAACATTTGCTTAGAAGTAGGAAAAGCCAAGGCGCATGTGCGCATCGGCTGGTATCGCTCTGTTTGTCACATTCAGCAGAACTTTGCGGTCAGTTCGTTTGCCGATGAATTGGCGATTTCCGCTGGGCGTGATCCGTACGATTACCTGCTGGACCTTCTTGGGCCTGATCGACAAATGGACATGAAAGCCCTGAAGCTGGGCAATCGCGGTGCGAGCGAGAAAGAGTACCCATGTGATATCGCTCGCCTAAAGAATGTGCTGAATCGAGCGGCCCAGCAAGCCGACTGGAAGCGCGCCGCTGGACTACCCAATGGACGTGGCCTGGGTATTGCCTGCGCAAGATCTTTCTTGGGATACACAGGACACGTCATCGAAGTGGAAGTGACCAAGGAGGGTAGAGTCAGTATTCCAAAGGTCTGGGTATCGATCGACGCTGGTATCGTCGTTAGCCCCGATCGAGTTCGAGCGCAAGTCGAAGGCGCATCCGTCATGGCAGCCACTCAAGCCCTGTACGGCAAGATCACTTTTGAGAATGGTCGAGCCAAACAATCGAACTACGATAGTTACCCGATGTGCAAGATGAACGACGCGCCACGAGAGATTTTTGTTGACATCGTAGCCTCGGATGCAGCACCGGCGGGCGTTGGCGAAACGGCGATCGCCTCCTTCGCCCCTGCCCTATGCAACGCCATCTTTGCCGCCACCGGAAAACGAATTCGCGACCTGCCCATTTCAGACCACGACCTTTCGTGGGGGTAGTTGTCTGAAATCTTTCGCAATCGCCAGAAGTACAGATGTCATTGCAATTCGCAATTTACCGTTGAATGACCTACTAGTTGAAAACGCAATTGAACTGGCTTAAGCTATAGGATAATAAATTCCTTCATGTTTTCACTTTCTGGAACTGCCAAATAGAACGACTTAGGGCAGTCGGTAGCTTGCTGACTTCCAATAATTGGAGCCTCTGAATCATGCGTGGAGCTTTCATTGGTTGGTTCTTGATATTTGCACCCATCGTAGTGCTTCCGGCGAAAGCAGACGAGCCGATTCTAGATCTTGACGAGGCTCAGGTAGACTCACCTCTAGCACCCAACGACCATAGTTCATACTACTTGTTGAGCAATATACGTAAGGATGAAGCAGCAAACGAAAAACTTGAGTTGGCTTTCGACTATCGTGTAAAGCAAAGGGCTAAATTTTCTTACCGCGAAGTTTTGATAATCAACAATGCCAAGGGCCGACGGCAATTTCCCAGCGGGAGGAACGGCGGATACGGATCGACTGGCATGTACTATCAACATTCAAACAACGCTCCGTTTCAGACTACTGGAACCGTCTTTAATCAAGATCTAGGAAAAATGTTGGCGGTTTCCACGTTTAACCTCCCATTGGGCATATTGGCGGAAGATTTTGAGTTGTGGATTGAGCAGCACATACAAGTAGATGGGCAGACGTTACGGATCAAAATCTCGAATTCGCTTTTGATGGGCAACATCCAAAAACCCACTCCAGCTCGTCAATGGACCGAAGGTGAGTTGAACAAGCTCGACAAATTGCTGGCAACACTCTCGCCACCTAGGGAAGTGCCAAACGGCTATGAACTTGTCGATCAGCATACGGAATTGTTGCGAGGAATGCCGATTTATGCCGCGCGGAACGACAAGTGGATTGATGCTGAAGTCATTGATCTGCGGGCCAGTGGAAAAGTTCTGGTTATATTCGAAGACGCTATCCCTGACACGCCGATACATCTATCGCTTATCGAACTACAGCGTGATTGGATCGCAGTTGAGTCTAAGAAATTGAAGCTCGGCAAGGACAAGCCAAACCATTTTCGGCCTAGTCTGACCGTTTTGCCCGAAGGGCGCACTCCATACGATCCAAAACAGTATCAACCACTTGGCGAGGACTGGAATCTGGTGCCTGGAACGCCGATTCTCGTCCCCGGTTTCTCGCACTCTTGGCAGGCTGCATTAGCGAAATCTGAAGAATCTTCGAACCGTATAAGCTACCTTTATGCGACTGGGCACATGGCGATTCCTGGCCAGGCGGCGCGGTCACAAATTCTCATCTCGCTTGATACACTTGAAGAAATGAAGCGGACCGAAATTAGGAAGCAGTATGAAGAGGACCTTGCACAGTTGGAGCAGCGCTTGCCCCATCAACGTATGCGGGCTCAGATTGAAAGCCATCGCATGAGAATTTCCGGCGAAGCTCCAAAGTATCCAGTTAAGAAAGACACACCGTTGCGAGTAGGTCAGAAACTTCTAGCCAGTTGGGGAAGTTCCTGGTGGCCTGCCACCGTCCTTAAGGTTGAAGAGAACGGCAATGTTAGAATTGGTTATGACGGACACTCCAGCAGCTCAGACGAAACTTTGCCTCGTGAGCGTCTTTCGCTTGTCAAACCAGCGGTTGCCAATGGCAGTGATTTGGCTAAGAGTGAGGAACCGACTAAAGAATCCGAACAAATCCGAGAGTGGACCGACTCAACAGGAAAGCATCGCACTCAGGCGACCTTTCTTCGCCTGGAAGAAAAAGTAGTTCACCTAAAACTTAAAGACGGCAAGGAAATCCAGTTGCCGCTCGAGCGGCTTAGTAAGCCCGATCAAGACTTTGTCAATCAGAAGGTTGCAGATCTAGACAACCCATTTTTGCCGAAGCCATAGCGGAAACAGTATGATTTGACCCATGGTGCCGAAGTATCGGTGGATGAAAATCGTAATTTGATGCGCAGTCTAGAAGGTCTTAGCTACCTCATTCATCACAAGCCGCGACGCTGAATGTGCTCTTGAAGGACCTCGCGGTACTCGTCGATCTGGATGTCTCGCTCGCAACAAACAAGCATCAGCGCTCCATCTACTCGAAAGTTGCCATCCCACTGGATCACCTGTTCATCGCTCCAGTCACGGCGGTACTCGCGCAGCTTATCGTCGCTCATGCGGCTAAAGTAGGCTCGTACCGATATGTCTGTCTCATCTGGCACGTGGTCGACCGGAATTTCGATATCGGTTGGGTTCATTCAAGGTTCCTTAGAAAAAAGTTAATAATCGCAGGTGGCGTTTCGTTCGGTGGATTTGTCGTAGTTTTGAATCGCTTCAGTCAATTGGCTATTGTCCGTTTCTGGGACGTGGCACGAGAGGCAGATTTTGGTTGATGGCAAATCGGTATGCGAGCGGCTGTTATTGCGGTGAACGCTATGGCAATCGATACAGGTCGGTTCCGCCCACCCGCTGCCCACCATAAGAGCATTCACGTACATATGTTGCTGCATCCGAGGCAGCCTGGCAATGGCTGCGTCCGAAAAATCGACCTGAAAGTCAAGAAACAGGTTGTCTCCAGGCACAAACGAACTTGGATATGGCAACTTGCTATTTCGCGATGCTCCACCGCGCAAATGGCATGAACCGCAGATCGAATTGACCACTAATGCATTTTGCGGCACTTTGGAAAGTAGAACTTGGGTAGTATCGGTGGTATGCTCTTCTACCACATGTCCGTGGCAAGCATAACAATCAAGCGAAGTAGCCGAAAAGGTTCGCCGGGTTGAGTCCACAGCAGTCGTATGGCAGCCCGCGCAACGATCGCCAAATGTCTGACCGTTCCAGTCAATTTCTTTTGAGTCTATCAGGTGCGGCCCAGGATCATCTTTGGTTGGAGCTTCCGGAACATAGCGTGCGGATAGCAAGTCAAGACGTCCGTATGCCTGCGAACGTTTTAAGTACCGCACCAAGCGTTCGTCCCCAAGCAGGAAATCAACCTCGCTAGCCATATCCTGCGCGAGCTGGGAGAGCGATTGAATTTCTGGTTGCCCAGGATCGGCCGGTCGGAGCGTTGCTTGGTGAGGATTTTCAGGCCAAGTAGGTCCGATGTCGCGATGGCAGAATAGGCACTCATCGCCAGTCATATATTCAGGAAGCATCTGGCCCACATGATTGCTGCCCCACTGCACCAAAGCCGGCTGGTCGGCTCGTAATACCCCAAAGCCAGGCACTCCCAAAGATGCAACCAAGACAGCCATCTGGCAAGCTCGCAACCAGGCCACCAACTCGCACCTGCTATGACTCATACGTCCGCTCGGACCCACCCCGCAGCCGCGTTATCGCGTTGACCTCCGTTCTCTAGATAGCTGGTCTTAATGCGACTTAGAGAATCCACGGGCAACGCCTTGAGCTGTTGATTCACGTCAAACTTGTAGATCTTAGCGGCATTGAGCCCAAATATCTTAGCCTTGTCTTCTTTGGTCAGTTTCTGATAGCCAAATTTTTCGCACAGTTCGTCGCTGATCTGGAATCTTTTCATGGCGTCAATCACCCACTGCGGTGCTCCCCACCACAGACAGTCGGTTCCCCACACGACATGATCGCTACCAAAATATTTGACGTTTTTGCCGATCAAATGTTGGCACATCTCTGGATGAACAATGGACAGCAGTCCAAAGGATGATCCAATCTCCGGATAAACATTGTTCAAGTCAGGATTACGCTGCTTGATCTTCATCAAATCCGAGTGCCATGCAAAATCTCCGGATTCTGGGTCATAAAATCCATCTTCCGTAAACTGCGGCTCGTTGGGGCCATGCTTGAGCGCAGAATGGTAGATGATAAAGCTGATATCCGGATGATCCTTGGCAGCTTTTTCGATGTCGCCTGGATGCGCGAAGTGGCCTAAGGTACGAGATTGTGATGCAAACCCCTTATGAACGCTGAATACCTTCAAACCCAGTTCCTTCGACTTCTCAAAGAACGGATAGGCCATCGACTCGTCGTCCATGCGAAAACCGTCACCGCTTCGGCCAGGATCGGTATGACAATACCACTTCCAACTATCAATCCCGTATTTCTTAACCTCTCGTTCCATCTGTTCAAACAGGGCTGGAAAGTCAGGTTTGTTGGTTTCCTTGTTCCAGTAATGATTGGGCGCGCAGTTACCCTGACAAAAGGCTCGCAAACCTCCGGCCATTTCGTTGATGTCCTTCTTGCGCTGGGACATCAGCCAACTGGGCAGGATTCCACCACCACGAGCCCGCCCCTCAACCTCCACACCTTCGTGTTTCTTGTTGGTCTCGCGGCCTGGCACGCCTGAGATCACCACCATACTTGTTTCACTGTCAAAGAAAATCTCTTTGACGAAATTGGTAAAGCTGTACGCATCTGGCGATTCTTTCAGGTCGAACCCCATATTTTTGACAAATTCCATGTTACGAAATCCGATGGCAACTCCATCGGTAAAGTGAGTTTGCACATCCATAATGAAGTACTCACCCTTGGGGAATTTTTCTTCGGTGGCTTCGGGCTCGACCGTCTCGGCTGCGTCAACTTCCCAGTTCGGGCCAAAGACCATGTTGGAAGCGACAAACGCTGTGGCCATTCCCATCGATGTTCGCATGTAATCGCGCCGTGACATGCCAACTCGCTTTGCGTTGGTCTCAGACATCTGGCCAATCAGCGACTCCCACTGTTTCTGCTGCTTAGTCTGTGGCCTGGGAATAAACTCTTCGTTCGAGACAGGTTGAGTAGGAATGGGAGAGTCCACGCCTTGTTGCTGGTCGCGTTGCCATTTGGGGACCCACATGAATATATTCCTTCTTTGAGATGGGTTAGACGTCTGAAAGTGTAAGGTAATAACGAAACTTATTGTGAAGCTAGAAGCTATCGTGTATCTACTTAGCGGCCGAGTCCGGCAATCCAAATACCAACAACTGTCCATGTTTGCTATTGGGCATAAAGACTGACTCAAAAAGGGAGTTGCCTGCGCCGACATAAACTCTACCATGTGAAATGGAAGGCGACGAGAGTACCGGGCCGATCGATATCTCTTTCAGCACCTGGCCTGTTTGAGTATCCAAGCAAACCAGCTTGTTACTGCTGACCGTATTAAAAAAGGCCAACCCACCGGCAAGCGAAATGCCCGCCATGACAGGGTCTCCCACGTTGGTCAACTTAGGATTCTCCTGACTGCCACCCATCCATGGAATTTTCGGACGTTCGTGCCGCCAAAACTCCTTAGTGGCATCAAGCGAAATCGCCGTCACTCGGCCTCCCGTCGGCACTCGTGGCCGGTTGATGCCACGAAAATTATCGATGCCATTGGTGTAAACATGTCGTCCATCAGTGGCACACCCCGTCTGCAATCCACCCATGACTCCAGGCAACGCGAGTACTCTTGGATCCGGGCGTGGATCGTCATTGGGCGGTTCCAAGTAAAGCGGTGTGTGGTGAATGATCCGACCGTCGCGCTGATCCATCACGTAGTAACCGCCGTTTTTGCAGCCAGCTCCAACAACAGGCGTGGTGACACCATCAACCTGGATCGAATAGATCTTAGGCGTATCACCAATCGATTGGTCTTTGTAAATTCTTCTTTCGTCATCCCAGTCCGGGCGAGAGTAATTCCAGACATCTCCGGGATTCACCTGACTGACCCAGCGCTGACTGCCGTCTGACGCATCAACGGCTATCACCGCAGCAGAGTGCGGTGTGTAGTTGCGAGGGTCATCTTCCGTTGGCTTACGAGGCGAATTATGTACATCCGTTCCGAAGAAGACCAAGTTGTTGTCAGAGTTAAATGACACGGGGCTCCAGACGCTCGACGTTGATGGACCATAGTGAAACACATGCTCACCTCGCGAGTCAGTCTCCACAAGTGGCGGATCAAATTTCTGCGGCTCGGGCCCCACGTCGTACTTCCAAACGATTTGACCGCTATCTAGCTCGATGGCGATGACAAATCCACGTCCATTGCAACATTCGTATCCCGGAATGACCCCTCCAGCATGTTCGAACGCACCACCACCAAAGACAACTTTATCCTGAACCCGAGTCGGTGACCCCATCACGATGTTTGCTCGATGAGCCCCCGGGAAATCTGGCGAGTGGGAATCGACTACCCACAATTCCTTCCCACTTACGCGATCCAGTCCATACATGACACCGGCCGCATCGCCAAAATAGACACCTTTTTCAGTGACAAGAGCCGAAACATAGACTCCGCTTTCCGGATTTAAGTGGCCGCTAGAATCATCGATATCGCGACCGCGCTGCCTACGATGTTCAGTCAGGTCATATTCCCAAACCTTTCGACCTTGAGGGCTGATGCAATAAAATTTAGGTTCCGTCGCAGTTCCGAAATACACAAAGCCATCGACTACCGATGGCGTAGCGTGAATCACACCACAAAAATCGCTGGAACCGTCAGCCGGAAACTTCCAATGCAGTTCAAGACGACCGACGGACTGTGTGTTGAGCAACGTCTCGTGGTCGTTCAGTCGCCAACCGTTGGGACTGTAGTTGTATGAAGCCCAATCGCCCGGTTGAGTTGGTCCTGCTGTTGGTGCTATTGTTCCTGAGCTGTCAGCCTGCTGTGCGACCTTTGATTCCAACTGGCCCTTTTTTTCGACTGACTTTGGATCTGTGTTGTCATCCACCGGAGGGAAGCCGAAGGCCGGTTGCCGAAACGCTGTGCTTGAGACTACCAAACAGATCACTGCCACTGCCAAGAACTTCATGTCGCCTCACTTTGCGGGTCCCAAATCCACTGACTAACAATTGGCCGAGACATTTGAAAGTAAACGTTCGTAGAAAATTTGCCTGACAAGCCGTTAGCGCGTGCGTGGTTATACGGCTCCATCTTCGGTAATTACCATTTTCTTGATGAGCGGATGGCCAGCCTAACTTCGCTGAACCCTTAGCTCATTTTGCCATCCGCCCCCTGGCAACCTTAGACTGCTAGAACCGGGTGCTACCGCACTCCGGCTCAAGACTTCTCCGCCTGGCCGGATTCATCTTTGGGCTCCATCGGATAGGCAATATCATGCCAGCCAATCATCATCTCTTCCCACGTCTGATCTCCCCAACGCACTTTGACGTTTGGATCCGGATTGGCTAGATTGCCAATCGTATTGTCATAGTATGCGGTGCATACCATTTTCGAACCCTTGCGAATCAACATGGGCTCTTTCAATGTGTAGTGATTTTGCCAATTGAAATCGTAGAATGGCACATTCAACAGGGTATCGACTTTGCCTTCCGGTGTCTCCAATTCATATTTGAAAGCCGCCCCACGAATGTGCATATGTGGGAACATTGACATCAAATAGGCATCGCGGTTGTGCGGTCTGGTGGCCTGGACGGCATAGTCCTTCGTGTTGGCTGGAATGACAAAGTTATGACTAATCGCATTGGTGGTAACCACCTGATGGGTCACTTCGGATACGTCGGAGTAAGTCAAGCCCACCATGCTGCGATCGGTTTGCTCTGAACCAATCGGCGTGTAATGCATTTGAAAGACAAGCTTTGAACCGGCCGGTACCCTTTTGGCCCAACCTTCCGGATATTCGCCTGGTCGAGTGCCTGGGGCAAATCCAACCAAGAGTTTTGAGTCCCCGTGATCACGGAAGTTACCGCCTGGAGGCTGAATAAAAACGATTATGTGATGGACAACTGCAGGATTCCCGGCCCTGGCTTCTGCGCTCTTCACCCATTTATCTTCTTTGAACCCAGGATCAACTACGTAATATCGGTAGGGCTCACTTCCTTCTGCCTTGATCGAGACCGGTTGCTCGGTCATGTAAAAGACTTCATCTGGTCCATTGGGAAGATACCACGTCTCATTGAACGCAATCGGTTCCGGCAAATCATTAGAGTCACCTTCTGGGCAACCCGCAGCGACCCAAGTGTTGATCTGCTGCTTCTCGTCGTCGCTCAACCGAGCATCATTTTGGAAGTGTCCATACTTAGGATCTGCATGCCAAGGCGGCATACGCTGCTCATTGACCACCTCGGCAATCATCTCTCCCCATCCAGCCACTTCGCTGTAGTTGGTCATAGCAAACGGAGCGATTTGACCTTCACGATGACATTCCAGGCATCGATTCTGCAGGATGCGAGCGATCTGATTGCAGTAAGTTACGTCTGCGGTTTGTTGAGGCCGCACGCGTCCGATGATGCAACCCTTGGCCTCGGTACTCGCAACCGACACAGGTTGACCGGCGAGCAATTCATCAATGGCAATCTGCAAATCTGCTCGCTTCTCCGCCGGCGCAGCTAGTCCTACACCCGATCCGAACGTGTACTGAGCGTCCACTCTTCCGTGATAGCGAACTTTTCGCTGAGCATCCAACAAGAAGGCTTCGGGCGTACGCGATGCACCAAACCGATCCGCCACGACGTTGCCGACATCTTTCAGAGCCGGAAACTGAACTTCATGTTGTCGCACATGATGCTCTATTTCGGTAATGCTGTCTTGGACATTGCTATTGATGCCAAGGAACGCCACACCCTTACCCGAGTACTCTTCGCTCAGTCGTTGAAGACGCAAGCTGTAATGCTTGGCTAGCGGGCACTCAGTGCCAAAGAAGTAGACGACCACCAACGGTTTCTCAGTCAATTCACCAAGCGAGTACTCTTTGCCACGAAAGTCCTTCAGAGTGAAATCTGCGATTTGGCGTCCCAGCAGCGATGGACTTGCCGCTGCATCACGATTCGCTTCCGCGAGAGCAACCGTAGGCAGCACCGCTAACAGCAAGTAAAGGACACCCTTGTTTAACATCGGTAGCCTCCAACGTGAACTAACTGACCTATGAAACTTAGCTAAAGGCGGCCTAACGATCCCAGCAGCCCTCACGATGACTATTAGCAAAGCTGATTGTACGCCACTGGTCGCCATGACGCAACAAGGAATTGAAACAAAAAAGGATTTATACGGTCAAGGCTGGAAGGAACCACCCAGACACGATCATCGCAACAGGCATAGAGACCAAACGCAGATAAACCATTGAAGGAAGCTGCCCCAAAAGCTCAGCGGTTGATCGCTTTCACTTGGGAAAGTCGCTTTAGAATACCAAGTACTGACGCTCGATCACCACTGGAAATGTTGCCAATCTAATATGTGATGTTCTGTCCCTAATTCGTCGCAGTAGACTATTGCACTAGTCGTTCTTAAAAGTCGCCACTGAAGGGATCGTCGCCGGAGGCGGCGGGTGGATCGACTTCGGCTGGGGCTGCGGGATCGCTAAATGGGTCTTCAGCCACAGGTGCATCGCTGCTCGTCTCACTTGGCTCGCCTAAAATGTCGTCGCCAGCGGCCGATTCAGCAGGCTTCTCGTCATCAAACGGATTGACCTGTTCGTCAGCGTTCGGGCTAGGTTCCTCAGGCATTGTTTCAGACTCGCTTGGTTCTGGTGTCGCCTGAATCTCTTCAGATCGCAGCCCCTCGCCAGGGAATGGATCGGTGTTCTCGGGTGCGGGGACCGGGACCGCAAGGGGTGTAAGCGCAGGCGGTATCGCCGGTACCATTGGCTGAGTCATTTGACGGTGAAGGGCGGCTTGCAGGCGCGCGGCTTGTCGAGCCTTTTCGATTTTGCCTCGCACCTGCCCCTGAATTCGAGTGAGCGCGACACCCACATTAACGCCTACCGAACCGGCTACCTCCAACCGCGCGCCCTCTTCGAAGTCGATGTCACCACCGCCGCCATTCATCTCTCGAGCTAATCCACGAAAGTAGTAGGCTCTTGGGTCCTTGGAACCGCTGTCAATTGCCTGCGAAAGTAGAGTGTCTGCAGCAAAGTAGTCACACGAAAAATATTTGTGTACACCCTGGCCATATAACTCGGTTAACACCGATGATTGTGCATTGGTTGACGAGACGAGATGCAGTGTCACAAGAATTCCTGCGGCAACTAGATACAGGCGGTTGGAATGCATTTTCGATTTCTCCTGAACTGATTATTTTTCAAGCTGTGACTGGCGAAAGTTGGTTGTTCAATGTTGAAGGTAGGTTTGCGGCAGCCCAGCACCGATTGGTGCTACGCTAGGATCCCGATGAGATCATTTGCTGGTGCCGTGACTGGATCTTACGATACAAATTGCTAAGCTCCTGTTTCAAGCTAGCTAGATCGCCGGTTGCCTGCTGGACAGTCGCCTCTAGCGCCTCAATTTCACGCAAATAGTTTTTCAAGTCGGAATTCAACCCTTGATTTTCGTTCTGGCGAGTGCCCAACATCTTCTCGTGAGTCTGGTTGGCCCCCTCGATCAGTTGATTCTGATGCTGGAAATAGGCGATGCGTTCTTTCAATTCGAAGTCGGCGGAAGCCTTGGCGTTGAAGAGCCCTAGGTAGTCATTCAGTGGACGCACAAAAATCTTCTGAACACCTTGGGCCACACCTTCGCCAATCAGCTTTCGAGCTTCGCTTTCGATCATGACAATACGATTGTCCTTAAATTCGGACTCTGTGAGTTCGACCTTCCCTTCTCCACCACGGTTCAGTCGAGTGTCAACGCTGCGACCGTTCGAATCAAAATAGCCGCTAACTGTTGCATCAGCGGGATCGGGATTATCTACGTCGACGCTGAAGTCCTTCAGCAGGTTGATTTGCTCCCAAATCGTTTCGGGGCGATCCTCTTCCGACGCTCGTTGTCCGTCACGTAGGTAGTTTTTTACAATCGAATCGGGCAAATCGCTGAGCAGTTCTCGAATCTTTTCTTCATCGGGACGCCCGAAGATGGCTTCGTCACTTGGTTCCGAGCCTTCAGCAGAGAAAGCCACATGGCTGTCGATGGGCAACAGTTCGTATAGCGTCCAACTGTCGACCCCCTGCGCCATTCGTGACTTCTGAACCGAGTGCAGCGGTGTTGTTGGCTGGAGCGTGATCTCGCCAGCGGCCGTGTCATTCTTAAGCACTCGGTATTCGCCCAAATAGAAGACTGGCAGTGGATTGCCGTCCGTATCTCGCTGCTCCTGAAATCCATAGACCACCAAATTCTCAGGAAGGCTTTCTTCCACAATCGGTTTGGCAGGTGCGGCAGGCTGAGCCCCCAAGTCGTCGGCAGCAGGTGGTGGAGTGACCGGGCGAACATTCAGTCGCACGACTTCCCCTTGCACATCGACAAACGCCAGTTCCCTCCAGACTCGACCGCGATCGATCGTCAGTCGCTCTAGCCTTCCTTGAACAGGCACTACCGCTTCCAGAGAGTCAACCGGAGCGTCCACGCTACCGTAACGCAGCTTCCAGCTTGCAGCCACCACATCTTTGGCTCGCTTGGTCTGTTGAAACGCCTCCTTGGTCGCTCGAACTCGTTCGTGTTGAACACCGGCGGTAAAGTACAAAAATACCCAACTTTCGATGAACAGTATGCTCAGCAGGACAATATGCAAAGCACCCCACATACGAGCCGTCTTGACGATGAACACAATGAACAAAGTCAAACAGACCAGCACCAGTAGCAGGAATAGTATTGCACCTAGCCCCATGTTGTTTGAATCCTTCAGTTTCGATAAGTTCTACTGATACTGGTTTAAGCAAGTGATAGGTGTAGACGACCAGGCGGAACGTCTAATTTTTTGTGGCCTTTTGACTTTGGCAGCCGACAAATCGGGGACGGTTCCAGCCCTAGTCTAATTGCTGAAAGCAAATCTTACACAGTTTACCCAAAATTTTCCGCTACCCTGAAAAAGAAATTCCACATCGGCGATTTAATCCCTTTCTTCCGAGCCCTCTCATGCCCCAGACTTCAGGACTTTCGACTGTAGGCGGATTGCCGATGGAATCCACTTGGAATGCTACCACTACGTCGGCAACCCGACCACAGCCGCCCAAACCGCCACTGCCTAAAGCCTAACGCCTACTACATCAATGACGGCAATGAACAGGACCAAGGCTTGCAAAACATGGCAATTTGGCATGATTCGGGCACCGCAATTAACCGTCAATGTCGTCAAAAGACGAATTATCAGTGGAATGCTCGTTTTCAGTAAGAAAGTCATACAGAGACTTTCCCGGAGAGTCATTTTCAAGTCAGGCAGTCAGCATGTATCGAGCCCTATTGCAGAAAGTTCATCATCTGCCGTTTTGGGCGTTATGCCTTCTGTCTGCGATTCTGTTGGTGGCCGACGGCTGTAGCCGCCCAGGGCATCGCGCCAGAACCGACCGCGAGATTCATTACCTGCTCGACGAAAAGCGGCTCGAGAGCTGTGAAGCGAATCCGGCCAACTACCGGATTGGCGTCGATCCCAGCAGTCGTATGTTCGATCCATTTAACCCGGACCGACCGCCGATGCCCGAGGATGATCCGCAGTCCAATCGCTTTATGCACCAAGTCGACCACAAGCAGGGCTACCCGCTGTGGGAGGCAAACGGTTGCACCAACCATGCAGAAAACCCCGACTGGGTACACCACATGCCGCTAGACCAACGTGGGGTCTTGGTTCTGAATCTTGAGAACTCAGTTCGAACGGCACTACTGCATTCACCCATCTACCAACGCAATCTCGAAGAGCTATACCTATCGGCACTGGACGTTTCCAGTGAACGTTTTCGGTTTGATTCTCAGTTCTTCGGTGGCTGGAGTGCTGGCTACAACACAACTGGTCCATTTCGCAACAACGCGGTCGTACCGCAAAGCAGCAGTTCCTGGTCCACCGGCCCATTCAGTGCAGGTCGCCGCGACTTTGCGTTGCAAAAGCGCTTTGCTACCGGTGCGGACTTGGTGGTTGGACTTGCTAACGACATCACCTGGCAAATCGCTGGCCCAAACACTCAGACTTCGCGAACAGTGCTGGATTTTTCACTGATCCAACCGCTTCTGCGACAAGCCGGTCGCGACATCGTGCTGGAGCGACTGACTCTGGCAGAGCGAACACTGCTGTCGAACGTTCGAGCCTTCGAAAGGTATCGCCGCGCGTTTTATGTACAAGTCGCCACAGGGATCGCACCTGATACTCAGCCGCAACGCCGCGGAGGTGTCTTTGGTGCGTCCGGTTTTGGCGGCTTCACTGGTCTTGGCGGCGGCTTTGGTACTCTTGGCACAGGAGGCACTGCGGGCTCCAATCTTGGAGGCCTAACCGGCGGAAACATTCCTGGGGCACGCGGCTTCCTGGGCCTACTCCAGGAACAGTTGCTGATCGCCAACCAGCAGGAAACGGTAGCTCAGTTGACCGACGTCTACCTGCAGTTGCTGGACAACTACAACGAACTCTTGACCACGGTCCCAAACTCGCAGAGCGCTATCCCTCAACAAAAGCTGCAGGTGGTTCAGGCATTGCAGAACGTCTACAACCAGCAAACCAATTTATTGCAGGCCCAAGCTACTTTTCAGGAATCGCTGGACAATTTTAAGGGAGTCCTGGGACTTCCTCCCTATCTGTGCGTGGAAATCAATGATCCGTTGCTGGACCGGTTTAAGCTGGTTTCGCAGGAGCTGCGCGATCGCCGAAGTCAACTGTCAACACTGCGAGCCAACATCGGTCAAACCAATACAAAGATTCTGGAGTTGAGCCGAGCAGAGACTGACTCCAACTCGGGAGCCGTCTATCGCAATTTACCAACCAGCGAATCGTTGCAAGCCTTTTTGAAACAGCTTGGCGACGAGCTAGCACCGCTTACAAAGGTACAAGAGACGATCGTACAGCGCGACTTGGCGGAAGTTACTGAAGATCTGGTCCAACTGCGTTCTGCGGTGCCAGGCCGACGCCAACAGCTTGAACGACTGCGACAGATTGTTCAGTCGGAAGAGGGAATGATATGCGGTCTGTTACCCACCGGCACTCTGAATCTATCGTTTCTGGAAGGTTTGGGTTTAGAGGAACTGCCCGATGAGCTAAGCAAGGAGGCCGAACGACTGAAACGGCGATTCGCAGAGCATACTCAGCGACTCAAACGGCTGCAGGACACGATAGCCAAGTTGCAAGATCCCAACCATACCTTCGAAAGCGATCGAGAGCGATTCCAAGCCATAAGTGATGATGTCATCTTGAGTACACAAGATCTGGTCGCGGTAATCAACGAAGACGTGCTAGCCTTGCAGTTGCTGCAGGCTCGCGCTCGCACCGAATCGATTCAGTTGCCAGAGGTGGACATCGAACCACGCGATGCGATCGAGATCGCTCGAGTGAATCGACAAGACTGGCTGAATAATCGAGCGGCCCTGGTCAATAGCTGGCGGGTGATCGAAGTAGTGGCTGACGAATTGGAATCGTTCTTGGATCTGACCGTCAGCGGAGACTTGCAGAACTACGGACCGAACCCTCTTGCCCTTCGCGGCTCGACTGGTCGCATGACCATGGGGCTACAATGGGACGCACCTATCACGCGATTGCAGGAACGCAACAATTATCGTCAGGCTTTGATTGAGTACCAACGAGCCAAGCGCAACTATTATCGCTACGAAGACTCGGTCTGGCAGTCGATGCGCAGTACGCTACGAACCATTCGTCAGAGGCAATTGGCTTTTGAGATCCAGCGTTTTGCGGTGCAAACGGCGGCCCTTCAGATAGGTGTGAACGAGGACGTACGGCAAATCAACGAAACATTAGGCGTCGTCTCGCCCACCGCAGCCCGCGATACGATCACTGCTTTAAATGACCTGTTGATCACCCAGAGCGAACTGATTGGTATCTTTGTCAATTATGAAGCGCTACGCCGAGTGCTGGACCTGAACTTGGGCACGATGCAAGTTGATTCCGACGGGCTTTGGATCGACCCAGGACCGATCCGTGCGGAGATTCTCAACGGTCGTCTGGGCGACGCAATACTCAACTACGCAATGACGGATAGCGATAAACACCTGCGAAATCAGGTCTTAAAGGCCGGCGAGCTGCCGTTGGAGCTTTCGCCTTCCGACTCGCTCCCCCAGTCACCTTTAGCCCTAGACAGTAGCAGCCGACGGGATCGTTAGACCTTTTGGGAGATCCGGGAGATTAGTCACTGGGCAGTAGGCAGTCGCTTGGAGGGGACCTAGGTGAAACTGCTCTTGCCAAAGAGTGAAAGTTAGCATAGGCTAATATTTAGTCCTGAGGGGGGAAGTCATTTAGGGGAAATGGGGAACTGAATGATTGAATCGTCCGCGGGGCGATAAGATTTCACGTGACAGTTCGTTTTGGGACCTCAGGCGACTCAAGCTGTGTTGTAGACATTTAAGAGCAAATCATGCAGACCATTATCGACTTTATGGGACGCCAAGACCCGGTTGTGGCGGCGCTGTTGGCCACTCTGTTCACTTGGGGCATGACGGCTCTTGGCGCGTCGTTAGTTTTCTTCTTTAAGTCGGTGCGCCGAGATGTCTTTGACGGACTGCTAGGCTTCACTGGAGGAGTCATGATAGCAGCCAGCTACTGGTCACTGCTGGCCCCGGCGATTTCCATGGCCGAGGAACTTGGCATTCCTGAGTGGCTACCAGCCGCTGTAGGCTTTGCAATGGGCGCTATCTTCATGTACGGCTTGGACAAGGTGTTGCCTCACCTGCACGTCAATTTTCCAGCATCCGATGCGGAAGGCGTTCAGACGAATTGGCATCGCACGACGCTGCTGATCTTGGCGATCACTCTGCACAACATTCCGGAAGGACTGGCCGTGGGTGTACTCTTTGGGGGTGCCGCTTTAGGATTACCCGAAGCCAGCTTGGGAGCGGCTGTGGCGCTGGGCATTGGCATAGGGATCCAAAACTTCCCGGAAGGCGTGGCCGTGGCAATGCCTCTTCGCAGGCAAGGCGTATCCCGCGCTCGCTCCTTCTGGTACGGGCAACTGAGTGCGATGGTCGAACCGCTGGCAGGCGTTTGTGGAGCGCTGGCGGTCGTGTTCTTTCGCCCCGTCCTGCCTTACGCCCTTGCCTTTGCAGCCGGAGCTATGATCTATGTTGTGGTCGAAGAGGTCATTCCGGAAACTCAGCGTGACAAATACACCGACATCGCCACCTTGGGGTTCATGTGCGGATTTATCATCATGATGTGCCTGGATGTTGGCTTAAGCTAACCCGGCAACCAGTTCGTCCGAAGAAACAACTTGCCCCGCACGCTGCCTAGCCATTTGACCGAGAAGCGCGGTAGAGGTTGCTCTGAACGCTCCTTCAACACGGCCCGACTGTACAGTTGGCCTAGACTGAGAAATGTCTTGAGCCAAACAGCAACAGAACTGTTCCATGGCTGCCGAAGAGTCGGGAAGTTGCAGGCCACTGGCCCAGATCAAGCGGTCGTTCTTATCGAAAATCTTGCTTCGATCCAGATCACACCATCCATGACTACCATACACCAAGTGCCGCGATTGATGACGAACGCCAGGCTTCACAATTTCGTGATACCGCAAAGTGAATCCGTTTGGACATCGGAAATTCACAACCGAATCATGACTACCTAAGCCTCCAGCACCTATTTCACAGATAGCATCATGCGGACTGCACCCAATTGCCCACTGGATCAGGTCCAAGCTGCCGACACTGGATTCTAGCTCTAGTGCACAACCTAGTCCTGGATCGGAACGCCAATCACGCAGTCGCTCAGCCTGAACAGCAGTGGACCGCGATCCAGGAAGCTGTGCGCGAGTCACGAAGACTTCCGCTCGCACCGGAGTGCCAATGATGCCAGAGTGCAATTGCTGTACAGCCTGTGTGTAAAAGTCTTGAAAGCGATGCTGCAATCCAACTTGCAAGCATGTATTTTGCTCTGCGGCCAGCCTGCTAGCTTCCTGAACTTTCCGCAACCCCATCGCATCAGTGGCTACAGGGTTTTCCGCGTAGACATGCTTGCCACCGTCAACCAACCTCTGAATTTGTCGAGCATGGCAAGTTGGCAAAGTGGCCAACAGCACTGCGTCAACGTCGGTCGCAGCAATTAGATCAGCCGATTCGGTTCCGATCAACCTGCTGGCTAAAGCTACCGTCACTCGGTCGGGGAACTGCCCTTTCAAGGTGCGATAGAGTTGCTGAACGCGATCAGGAAACAGATCGGCCAGTACGGTCAGTTCAAAGTGTGGTCCGGCAGCCAAGGCAAACTTTGCCAACTGCAGGCCACGCCGACCACAGCCTAGAACTCCAATTCTTACTGGCCGCGAAGCCTGACACGAGCTACCGGCAATCGCCTGGCCCAGCGATCCAGCCAGCGCCGCTGGCACCGCTCCAGCCAGCAACAACGAATCGCGCAGAAAGTGGCGTCGCTGCCCCTGAACTGAACCGCTGGTTGTATCGGACATGACTGTCGACCGCCTGCTAGACTATTTACCTGCTGCCTGAGCCCCCTGCTCGATGGCAAACAATTGATTACGAGTCGATATAAACAATGTCTTGTTAGCTGCTGTCGGTGTCGAATAGACTGCGCTGGACATGTTGGTTTCAGAAATCAAGTTGAACTGGTCGCTCAACTGGACGATGGCGATATCACCGTCTTCATCACCCACGTACACTTTGTCCCCAAGGATCAGTGGCGTAGCCCAACAGGCTGCAAACATGTCGTAGGTCCAGTGAGCTTTACCGCTCTTGGCATCCAGGCAATGCAGCAAACCGCTGAAGTCGGTGATCAAAAGCAGACCATCTTTGATAGCGGCCGAACCGCAAGCACGATGCATCGTCGATTCAAACTCCTTCGGGTCGCTTCCTTGATAATGCCAAACCGCCGCTGAATTGGGATTGTCTTTCTCGAGATCGCCTTCGCTGGCCACCAAAGCCTGCATGCGCTTATGAGCGATCGGCTGATCGGGGCTGGACGGATTGTAGACCAAGGTTGGACTGACATCACCGCGACGTGAGGGATCAATACACCAAAGATGTCCGGGGCCTTCGCCAAATTCAGGATCCTCACCTACGGCGATATAAACCAAGCCGTCGTAGATCACTGGTGAAGCGATGATATGATTGCGATTACCGGCACCACCCACCTTATACAACGTACTCTTGGGATTGCAATCGAATTTCCAAAGCAGCATGCCGCGCCCGTCCTGCCCCTGCTGGTCATAAGCGTACAGCCAGCCATCCCCACCTGCAAAGATAACCTGTCCAACTCCGGCCAGTTCAGCAAACGCAGGCGAGGACCACTGGCCGTGCAGAACATTCAAGCTGGGGGCGTTGTCAGCCCAAATCAATTTACCGCTGCTGCGACTTAGGCAGATAAAGCTGGGAGCATCCGTCGTGTTGTTTTGTTCGTCAACTCCCTGCGAAGTGCAGACAAACAATCGATCACCTGAGCAGGTAACCGAACAATTTGCCATGTATCTTTGCGAAACGCCAAGCTCGGTCATCATGTCATAAGTCCAAACAACATCTGCTTCTTGCGAGTCTTCATTCGGCTCGGTCTTGTCCCCATCGTTGGTACCATCGTGAAAGCCATCGGCGTCCAGACACACAACTTCGCCGCGATTGGTCACATACCACAACCGATCCCCATCGACCAGTGGCGTCGAGCAGATCCCCTGGTCGGGCCAATCATGCTTTTTACCTGATTCTAGTTTCTCGCTCGAATGCTGCCACAACAACAGTCCATCACTCTCTTGAAAGCATAGCAAGACCCCCAAGTCGACCGTCTTTGGATATCGCTGAATGTAGCCAGCCCCATTGTTGGTACCTACAAAAACTCGTCCGTTGGCCACAACTGGATTACCGTAAGTGGTATTGCCCAAATCAGCCGCCCAGCGAATATTCTCACCCGACTCAACATCCCACTGTGTCGGAATATCTGCCACGTCGCTAACCGAGTTACGAAGCGACGAACCACCCATCTGCGGCCAGTCTCCCGGCTTGACCTGCATTTGAGCAATCAAGCGATGCGTCTCGGCCACGGCATCATACTGCGCGGTCAAGAGGTCTAACTGCCAATTGGTTGTGATGACTGTGGCTACAGCTATCATCAGTCTTTTGTATGTCATGCGAGGTCCTTCGTGGGAAACGCTGGAGAAATACTGAATTGCTGGGTCGATGTCTCTGACAGAACCGGTTCGGGCTATTATACTCGATAGCCCCCGCGCGTGTAGATCGGGTATGAATGTGTGAGTTTAACCTTGTTAGTTCGATATTCAGTCACTGAACAATTGCCGCTGCCAGCTCGCACCGCTGTGGGCGTGGTGCAGGCTGCCTTAAGGGTCAAGCGCCCAGCGGCTCAGCAGTTGATCCATTCCGGTTGTGTCACCTGTTCGGGCCGGATCATTTTGCAATCTCACATCCGCCTGCAAGTGGGAGACTGCGTCGAGATCCAATACGCACCACAGCCCGTGCGAGCAGCAAAAGTAGATAGCGGCGCCGGCCAGCGGTTCGAGATCGTGTACGATGACGACAGCTTGATCGTCGTCAACAAGCCTGCGGGCTTGCTGACCGTACCGACTCCCAAACGCGAATCCAATACGCTTCAAGGACAATTGCGCAAGTGGCTGGCTAGGCAACAACCGGGGGCTCAAGCGATTTGCGTCCACCGACTCGATCGCCTGGTGTCTGGACTGCTGGTCTTTGCCAAGAGCTTTGAAATGGCAGATCAGATACGAGGGCAATTCGAACAGCGCAAGCCAGAACGTCGGTACACAGCCATCGTCAGCGGTCATCTTGACCCACCAAGCGGTTCTACTCGCAGTTACCTTTCGACCGACCAGCAACTGACACGAGTCAGTTCGTTGGATCCGTCGGCGGGAGAACTGGCGATCACGCACTATATCACTACTGAGCGCTGGAAGGATGTCTCGCTCCTACAGGTGCGTCTGGAGACGGGCCGCCGCAATCAAATTCGAGTCCACCTAGCTGATTTGGGGCATCCAATCCTTGGCGATCCCCGCTATCGACCTGAGCAGGCTGAACACGCCCTTTGGCCATACAAGCGGATCGCCCTACATGCGGAAACTCTGAGCATCTTGCACCCAGTGACTGGCGAATTATTGCGACTGGCGGCACCCTGGCCACAAGAATTCCGTGACCTGCGCAAACGACTAGGCCATCGACGAGTCTGATGGAGCTAGCGACCCCAAAGGCAGCCGACATGTTGCAATCGCCAGCACAATGCTAACAAGAGCCGCTATCATGAAGGCTGGCTCTAGCTGGATACAGCGAGCCAACGCGCCCCATACCAGCGACCCCAAGCCCATGCCAAGTGAAAAGGACATCACAAAGGCAGACATTCCTCTGGCTCGAAACTGGCGCGGCAATCGCACCTGCGCAGTGGAATTGAGCGTCGTCAAGCAGAACATCCAGCTTACACCGGCCATCAAGAGCGCCGGAATGATCACAGCCTTGGAACTGCTGGCCGCAATGGCCGCAAGACACAAAGCCATTAACAATTGCGACACAAAGACGATCTTTTCGCTAGAAAATCGCTGCCGAATCCAAGGCAGAATCGCTGCCGATGCGACCGCTCCCGCCCCCAGCAAAGACAGACATAGCCCGAAACCGCGCTCGCGATAATCCAGTTTGTCAGTAGCGACCAACGACAGCAGGCTCCACAAGGCGCTGGCGGTAAACGTGTACGCAACAACTCGGATCAGAGTGCTGCGGATGAAGGGCGAGGTCGCCACGATGCGCATGCCCAACAATAGATCATCTTTGAAGCTGGACGGAGTCCGACGGAACTTAGTTGGAAGCGCAGTGGGCTGCCACAGTACCAATGCCAACATGATTCCAGAAAATGATAGCGCGTTGAACAAGAATGCCGCCCCTACGCCCAAATTCGCGATAGCTAGCCCTGCTAAAGCTGGCCCAACCGCACGCGCTAAATTAAACGACACACTACCGGCCTGAATAGCCGAAGGGATCAGCGCCGCCGGAACCAGTTCTGGTGTCAGCGCTTGCCAAGCAGGAAGATTCAGTATAAGAGCGATGCCCATAACGGCCGTCAGCACCAGCAGCAAAAATGGCGACATCCAGCCCAGCATCGTTATGCCGGCCATCAAAAGACCGACAAAAACGAGTAGACTTTGCGTACACAAAAGCCACCTGCGGCGATCGAATCGATCGGCCCAGACACCTGCAGGCAGCGCTAAACAGAACACCGGAAAAGCCATAGCGACGCGTACTGCAGCAACCATTTCGGGATCAGGCCGAAGATCGGTCATCAGCCACATCGCGCCGGTTTCATGCATCCAGGTGCCGATATTAGAGAATAGTCCAGCGATCCAGAAGTGGCGGTAAGTCCTGATAGACAACGGGGCCATCGGATTAATTGACAGCCTCTGAGATTGAACCTTTTCGCTGCCTGCGGTTAGCTTATCATCCGTCGAATTACTCGCCATGTCGCAATTGCACTTCCCTGCTGGCCGCTAGACCGATGCAATGTTCAGTGCACAAAGAAACGCCCGCTACGAGAGTCGTTTGGCAAGCGAACTCACAATCACTGGCCCGAACTAAACACTAACTGTGGCCTTAATCTTTTGAACAAAATGCGCTCCACCGGTGGCGTCAGTGAGTTTTTGGGCTCGTTTGTCTGCTTCCACTTTTTGGTCGTACTCAAAAACAGCGACTCGCTTCAAATCCGGATTAAATACCGCCCAGTAGATCCGCGTTCGAGTTTCAACCTTAACTCGTCGTCTGGTAGGTGCTTTGGGAGCAGGCACAACACCTGTGGCAGTTGCCTGAACAGCAGCCGGCTTGGCAGCTTTCACGCGATTGGAAGATTTGGCAGCCGAACGTACTTTGATTGGCTTGGGTGAGGCGCTTGGAGCGCGTCCGACCATGATGTCTTCTCCTGGTCTATCACTGTATAAATAAAATTCGATTCTTATTTAAGAACACGCGACAAAGAATTCGAACGGGGTTGGCATCGTTCAAGAACCCCATTTCAAAAACGCGACACGACCACCCTCATAGGCTGCAGGTCCAATGTATCGCCTGCCACAATCGCTTCACCAAGTCGCTCTACGTAGCGATCACGATCAATTCACTAACGATCCCCAAAACCACCGCCTGGCTTGATATCGCTCAGCAAACTTAATCAAGAATTCATGGAAGGTCACCGCAATGTCATGCCTTTCATTGTAATGGATTTTCCGTTCAATTCACAGTCCCAAACAAAAAAATGTCAAATCATTTTGACACTTGGCACAAAACACTTGACAAACTAGTGCAGTTGGATTCGCTTTTCCACCTAAAACGAATGGTTCGGGCAGAAAGAATTTGCCTGGCGGCTGCCTAACTGGCTCGAATCCTAATTTTTGTAGTTCTTTTTCAAAGGACTCGCATTTCAACTGCTCAACCAAGCAAGGCAAGGTAAGATATTGGCTTTGCACCGCTAGAACTTTGTACCTCTTAGTCGCAAGGATCAGTCATGTTTCGACTATGCAATTGGGGATTCGCTTTGATGACTCTTACTTCCATGACAATTGCCCAGCAGACCGAAGCAAACAGCCCCAAGCCCTTTGGGAAGACCCGGTCTGGTCAAGCTGTGAACCTGCATACCATTGGCAACGGCAAACTGACCGCACTTATTAGTGAATTTGGTGCCACACTGGTTCAGCTACATGTCGCAGACCGTCAGGGCAAGATGGACGATGTCGTTCTGGGCTGGGATGATGTGAGCGGTTACGAATCGGATCAAAATCAGTATTTTGGCTGCACCACAGGACGGGTCTGCAATCGCATTGCCAAAGCCAGCTTCATTCTGGATGGAAAGACCCACAAGCTTGCCGTCAACAACGGTCCCAATCATTTGCACGGTGGTGTGACTAAAAGTCTTAGTAAGGTTGTCTGGTCGGTCAAACCTATCAGCAACCAACATGGACAAGGCTTGGAGTGCAGCTACACGAGCCCTGACGGAGAAGAGGGATATCCTGGGAACCTGACCGTTCAAGTGACTTATTTTGTTCCCAAAGATCAAGCTGTCTTGAAGATAAGCTACTCTGCGAAGACCGATCAACGAACTCCCGTCAATTTGACGAATCATTCTTATTTCAATCTTTCTGGTGCCGGTGCTTCCACGGTACTCGATCACTTGCTGAAGTTGAATGCGGACAACTACACGCCGGTTGACGAGACGTTGATTCCCACTGGCAAGATCGAATCCGTAAAGGATACCCCGTTGGATTTTCGGCAACCAAGAAAGATTGGCGAGCGAATTGAACAGTTAGTGCCGACAGCAACGCTAGGCTACGACCACAACTTTGTGCTGAACGCCCCTCAAGATGGTCAGGACCTAAGACTAGCGGCAGAATTGACTGACCCCAAGTCAGGTCGCTTGATGCGAGTGCTGACAACGGAGCCTGGCGTGCAATTCTATTCTGGCAATTTCCTGATGGGTCAAACGGCCAAAGGCGGCAAGAGCTACGCGCATCAGTCTGCAATCTGCCTAGAAACGCAACATTTCCCTGACTCAGTCAACCAAGTCAATTTTCCGTCCACGATTCTAGAGCCTGGCAAAGAGTTCTCCAGTAGCACCGAATTTCATTTCTCTACCGTCCCTGCAGTCAAGTGAAGGAACACTGGCGTGAACTTGCCTGTTGAAATCGACGTTCATCATACAAAGCAGTTGTTGGAAGACCAGCAAATCGTACTGATCGACTGTCGCGAGCCCGACGAATGGGAGCTGACGAAGATTCAAGGCGCTGTGCTGATGCCTTTAAGTCAATGGATGGCGACAGTGGATCAGTTGGCGCGATACGCGGGACGCCAGTTGGTGGTACACTGCCACCATGGAGGACGCAGCCTGCGTGTTACCCAGTGGCTGCGCCAAAACGGATTCCCAGACGCACAAAATATGACCGGCGGAATCGATGCTTGGTCTCAAGAAGTGGATACTGACGTTCCCAGATACTAAATTAGCACCATGCACGTTGTCAAACTTGCCGACCTTCCCAAAATTCCAGCTTCCCATGAGGATTCTAATCAACCTGGAGTTTGGAAACAGGTAATCTTGACCAAGGCCAATGTTCAGCCTGGGCAAATGCAGATGCTCAACTGGGCCACACTGCCTGGCAGGTCCTCGTTTCAGTCACATTACCACCAAGACATGCAGGAGATCTTTTTGATCCTGCGTGGGCAGGTGCAAATGAAAGTTGACGAACAAACCGTAGTCCTTTCCGATGGTGATTGTGTGGTTATCGAGCCTTGCGAAGTTCACCAGATGACCAACCTGAATGACCAAGAGGCACAGTACATCGTCCTGGGTATCTCCTCGGGAAAAGGTGGTCAAACTGTGGTGGTTGAACCAATGGAATAGTCACCACAAAGTTGATACACTTGGTCCTTTCATGGTAATTCGATTTAACAATATCCTGTTTTCCTTACCGAAATGGTTATCCTTTACTTGATCATCGCCCTGTTTCTTTTGGCGCTGAACGGTTTTTTTGTGCTCGCTGAATTCGCTGCTGTCAAAATGCGGCCCTCGCGTGTGCAAGAGATGGTGGACGATGGAGTGCCCGGTGCTTTAGCGGTTCAGGAGCTACAAGACAAGCTAGACGAATATCTGTCCGTGTGCCAATTGGGAATCACCTTCGCCTCAATCGGCCTAGGGTTTGTCGCAGAGCCTGCCGTTGTACGTCTGGTCGAACCGGCTATAGGTTGGCTGGGCCTGATTCCTCACGATGTTCAATCAGCCTGGATCACGACTCATTCGATCGCCTTTGTAATCAGCTACATGCTGGTCAGCTTCCTGCACATCCTGGTTGGGGAACTGGTTCCAAAATCCGCGGCCATACGACTGACCGAAGCGGCCTCGCTTTGGACTGCACGACCTTTGCATCTTTTCCGCCTGCTGTTTTATGTACCACTGAAAACGCTAAATTACTCTGCGAACCTTCTTTTGAAGTGGATTGGCCTGGGCGACACAGGCAACCATGAAGTGCATAGCGAAGACGAGCTTCGGATCTTGCTCAGCCAGTCACAAACTGGCGGAGTCATGTCATTCCGGCGACTGCTGTTTGTAGAAAACGTTTTTGATTTAGGTGAGCTAAAAGTCAAAGATGCCATGCGCCCACGATCTCAAGTCCACACGTTGGCAGTAGACCGGACGTGGAGCGAGAATCGTGAAGTCTTACGCAGATTTCGCAACAGCCGTTACCCTCTGCTGTCCAGCAAGCTGGAGGATCCTGTTGGTATTGTGCATATCAAGGATCTGCTCCTGACCGATGATGACGAGCCGGATTTAGCCAAGCTGTGCCGATCTTATCTGGTGGTTCAGGAAAATTCATTGCTAGAATCGCTGTTGGCTGAAATGCAGAAGCGGCGTATCCATGTTGCCATCGTTCATGATCCCCAAGGGAAATGGACTGGCTTCATCACATTGGAGGATGTGATCGAGGAGATCATTGGAACGATCCGAGATGAATTTGAAGACGAAGAACATATCACCTTGTCAGATTCAATCGCGGAGAATCAAGTCTTCTTGGATGTCGAGGCTGCCGATTCGGTAGAGGCGGTACGCTTGGCCTTTGCAAGTATGAAACAGTGGCCGCTGCCGGTCAGCAAAGAATCGATCATCAAAGCGATCAATGAACGCGAACGGGTCGTGGAAACCTATCTTGGCAATGGACTTGGCATGCCTCACGCGCGAATCACAGGTATTTCTCGTCCTATGGTGTTTTTTATTCGATCGCAGCAGGGCATACCATACCGAGGCACTAACGAGCGAGCCAATCTGCTGTTTGTTCTGATTAGCCCCGCCGGACAGCCGCGAACTCACCAGCGACTGCAGGTGGTCATCGCGACTATTATGGATGAAAGCGAGTTTATCCCGGATCGACTACTCAGTGCAGAAAGTCCAGCGGAGGTGCTCGAAATACTAAAGACCGGCGAACAAGCGGCGCTGGACTAGAGGCACAATTGACCTACCTACTGCAACCTTATCGTCGATCGAAGCATGGACGGAATCGACTTGCTTACTAGCAAGCAGCTATGGATCGAAACTGCCCCGCCTGAGATCCGGCGTTGCTCTTGGCATAATGACATTAGCTCAAGGATCGGGATCAGTCGCGGCAAAGATCTGTGTCTACAATGGTTCATCGATGGCCATCAGTTGGTTAGTGGCAAAGCGTCGGATCACAGGAATGGAAGAACGTGGCGATTTATGAGTTTGATTGCGGAGAGGCGGAGTGGATAGGGAGACTTTACGGATCGCTGAGCGAACAGCGGTCTTTTGTTTTTCGGATCACGGAGCGATCAGCGACTATGGGGGGGAACTTTCAAACCAGGGGGCGGTTTGGATTTTGTACAGTTCGGCCAGAAGTTCATACAGCTCGGGATGCTCGATCGAAAGTAGACGCCCATTGCAATAAAACGCCTCAGTGGCCACCGCGAAGAACTCGGCGGGACTTTCGGCTCCATACAGATCCAAACAGGTACTCTCGCCAGACCGAACGCTGCGTCGCAGGTTATCCAGCTCGCGACTTGCAACCTCCTTCCAGCGTTCCTTCTGCGGCTCAGTCGGCAGCGGCGGCACTCCCTCCATGGCCCCATCCAGACCATCGATCAAATGCGCGAATTCATGAAGCACTACATGGCTGGTACGCTGATCATCGCGACTATCCATCAGAACATCTCGCCATGAAAGCACGATGGGTCCGCCTTGTTGCGCCATCCCTGACAGCCATTTCGACTCGTCGACAACCCCATCAGAACGCCGCAAATTGCGCTGAACGGTCGGGCGGGGGTAGACCAAAATACTACGAACCTGATCGAAACAGTATGAGTCGTCAAAACCTAGTAGCAACAAACAGGCAGCCGCCGCAATGGTCACCTTAACCTGCGGTGTGATCTTCATGCCATCGCAACCTTCAAAGTTCTTTTCGTTAACAAACAGATGAATCAGCCCAGACAATCGCTGACGTTGCATTGGATTCAAGACATGCCAGTGCCAAACATTGGCCGCAACCCATTGTTGCCAGAGTGGGCTTAGCGACATGCCAAGTAATTGAGTGCGTCTGCGACGAAACAGCCAAGATAGCATCGTGAAGGGTTTCGCAGTATATGAAGTGTCAGCCGCAAGCGCTGAGCGATTGATGAAATACTTCCAGCGCCTTATCTACATCGATGTGGCAGGCTACTTCCATGTTGTCTCGCCAACTGCGTGGATCACGGCGATCAAACACCGTTGCGCCTAGTGTCAGCTCGCCAGTCACTTCCACATCTCCTGCCATGCCTTCGAATTTCATGACGCTGGAATCTAGCAGCATTAGAATTGGCAAGATCGCCTGGAAAGAAACCGATTCATGACCCAATTGTTGCCTTGTGGTACGCAGCAAATATGGGATCAGATCGTGCAAGACAGCTCCGACAGACGTAAAACGATCTGGCAATTGATCCACCAATTCCCAGCCAAAATTAAGGCACCGTGATATTTCCAAAGGTATCAGCGATTTGGTCGTTGCCGAATGAAAGACGCTGCGAGAACTGGCGGGATCAAAGTGCATATTAAACTCTGCGCATGGCGTCACATCGCCAACACCACTAACTGAGCCGCCACAAATAATGATTTGGTCCAGCATGCCCGCAATGGCGGGGTCACGCTGAAGGGCTTTGGCAAGACCCGTTAAAGGTCCTGTGCAGACAATGGTCACTTGGCCCGGATTGGCGCGAACTTGATCGACGATCAATTTGTCGCTGGTGATCGAATGCTGTCGGGATACAGGGGGCCAGTGAACGTTTCCCAGGCCGCGCTCACCGTGCAACTGAGACTGATTGAAGACGGCCGCTCCGCGCTCTGGGGAAACCGCAACACCAATTCGAGGCATTCGAGGCGGGTCGATGCGCTCTACCAGATTGTGGACATTCTCCGTTGCCTGCTCAGGGTCCACCGTTCCAGCGCAAGGCGTAATCGCTAGCACCTCCAATCTTGGATCAAACAGTGCTAAACAAAGTGCCAGGGCATCGTCGATCCCTGGATCACAGTCTATGATTAACTTCCGAGTCATTTGTTTGATCCTCTCCGTTTTTGATCATCGGCCGCTGGGCCTCGGCCTGACTTTAATAGCATACCCGCCCGACGCGACCGCCATACAACCGTTGGTAATACTCATGAACGATTTTCTCGAAATTCTCAAGATCATTGAAAGCGGCCAGGACCTATCTGGAGCCCAAATGTCGGCAGCCATTGGACACCTGTTGTCAGGCGGTGCCAGCGATAAACTGGTGCATCGATTTCTCGCTGGACTGCATGCCAAAGGCGAGACCTCCGTAGAATTGGCCGGAGCGGCCAGTGCGCTGCGATCGGCCATGTTAAGAATCCAGTCGACTCGTCGCCCAGTTCTTGACACCTGCGGCACAGGAGGTGACGGCTCGAAAACTTTCAACATCAGCACAGCCGCCGCGATTGCATTGGCTGCTGCCGGTCAGAGCGTTGCCAAGCACGGCAATCGAAAAATCACCAGTGCTACGGGCTCGGCAGACGTGTTATCCGAACTTGGTATCGACCTTGAGGCCCCTCCGGACATTGTTCAGCAGTGCCTTGAGCAGGCCGGTTTATGTTTCTGCTTTGCACCGCTGTTTCACCCTGCCATGAAACATGTGGGTACCGTGCGGCGGCAACTGGCACATCCCACGATTTTCAATCGGCTTGGACCGCTAGCTAATCCAGCAGGTGCCGAATGCCAGGTTATTGGCGCCGGCAATCCTGAACTGCAAAACTTGTTAGCTGGCGCGCTGCAACAACTAAACACCAAGCGCTCGCTTGTGGTATGCGGCGAAGACGGCGTAGACGAAATTTCAATTTCGGCGGCTACTCGCGTGCTTGAGGTGACTCCACAAGCCATCGTGCAGCATCGATGGACCCCCGATATGTTTGGCTTGACCGCTTCAGACCGTAGCGAATTGCTGGCGGACGATCCCGCTTCCAGTGCAGCTTGCATCAGGCAAGTGCTGGCCGGACAGCGCGGACCCTGCCGCGACGTGGTTATCATCAACGCTGCCGCCGGACTTTGGCTGGTCAACCCGGGTCGAACACTGCAAGATTGTGCAGGTCATATCGCTAAGGCAATTGACAGCGGTGACGCGCAACTGACTCTTCAGCGTCTATCAACGATTTCTCATCAGCGACGTTGATCTCAAAGGCATAGTAAATACTTGGCGACTATTTCTTTTCGGCCTGCTCCGCTTGCAATTGTTCCAGGAAAGCAACGTGTTCCTCGTTTTGTCCATCGCCAAGCTTGACCGCTTCGGACTGGACTTTGATCGCTTGATCCAACTGCCCGCTGCGGTGAAGCAAG
>JBIIJD010000142.1:0-5682 GCA_044234105.1 Aureliella sp.
TCAGGGGGTTACATCAACCGACAGCTCATTCCAATCAAGGTCAGTTTACGTGGGTCTGGCGGTCCGAGGAGGGAGGTACCGGATGGCGAGCTTTCAACAACAGGGTTTCGCCTCCCGTAGGTAACTTATTGGGACAACGTGATCATAGCACACCGTGGAGATATGTATCTGTTTGTATTGATCCAAACTTAAACGCGACCAACCTAACCGTCCTGCCATATCGATCTGCGGTATTTCCTTATTTCTCTGACACCCTTCCATCGAATCCATCAGGCCCACATCCGCGCATGCTGAGAATTGGTATGGCGAATAATGTTTCAGGACTTAGCCCAGTTTCGGAACAGATAATTTCAAATCTATTTAGCTCAAACGATGAACTGGTTGGTGATAACTACTTGGATCCAAACTCCACTGATCCCAATCTGACCGGTCCTGATCGCGATGCCTTACCGGCTCGGCGCTTATTTCTAAGCCCAACCAATGTACCTCTGCGATCACTTACGAACGGACAGTATAAGTGGATGGCAACCATTTCTAGACTAGAGCCTTCATTAGATGAGGTTAGAACAGCTGCTAAAGCAACTGAAACCGCCAGCAATGGTTCTACACATGGTCTGGTTTCAATACTCGTTCTACACCGTCATGATCATTTCCCCACGTTGAATCCTGATATTCCATCGCCAAATGGCGAAAGACTTGTCCGTGTGCGACCATTGTCTGGAGATTTTGTGGGCGGCGCTGGTGGCCGGGTACTATTGGAAGGTGGCGTTGAAACTAGCTCTCAATTGGCTGTTGGCGATTGGATTATGCTCGGTCGTTATTACTTAGAAGAACGATGGTCAGCAACTCCGCGTCGATATACTTTTTTTCGCTGGTACCGAGTTATAGGATTATCTTCAGAACCACTACTTGCAGCCGATCTGTCCTGGAGTAGAGAGGTGGTATTGGAGGGTCCAGATTTTGGATTTGCAACTACAAGGGTGCAAGAGGACCCAGGTAGTCCAGGAAAAGCAATGTTTCAAGTTTTCCGTGATGCCTATCCGAATCCAAATCCGGATTTGTATCCCACCTATGGCACTCTGCTTGGTGGCGTAGTCACCGTTGTCGAGCGGCAAGTGAAGTTGCAGTAGGAACGTAGCTACGCTCGTCTGAGCGTTGAAGCGGCGTACATAATGAGACTTGGCGAAGAGAAATTGAGTCATTCGGTAGCCCGTGCACCTTCTGGCGAAGGTAGCTACCAAGGCAATCGGCCGTCTTGCGACGGTTGCTATTTAATAGGTGAAAAGATGAGAACGAAGAATAACAAAAACAAGAAGCGCGGACTGATTCTGCTGGTGGTTCTTGGCATGTTGACTCTGTTCAGTCTGCTGACAGTCACCTTTGTGCTGGTTTCGTCTCAGTCCCGATCGACCAACATCGCCTTCAGCCGCCGCATGGTCCGCGAGACCGAAACGCGACCGATGTTAGAAGAGAGCATCAAGCAGTTGATTCGCGGTACCACCAACCCCGAATCGGCGATGTGGGGACATGATATCTTGGGTGACTTATATGGAGCGAATGAAACGTCAACTCTGCAAAACGCTGCTTCGAGTCCGCTAAAGGGAGATCTGCGCATTCGCAATTCGAGTGGTACCGACAATCCTCTTGTCATTTCAGGGCGTTTTCTAAGAATTCCAATTGATCCGAATCAGATTCAGTTTGAACCAGCAGCCACCAGCACTGTACCTCCCAAAATGGTTCGTGACATCGACGACGTATTAACTGGTCGCATCGTGACCTTTTACTTAGGTGAAGGGCCATTGGCAGGGCAATCGTTTCGAATCGTTCGATACATTGGAGATGGTAGTTCGGATTCAACAGGCGATCTTGTTACTACCGGATCGCAGTATTCAATCACCATCGATCTACAAGAATCTGACCTCGATCGAACGCACTCGCAAATCGTTAATGGCGTGTCAGTAAGCGGTTCAATTCGCGATTGGGCAACAACAAATGTGAATGCCCTTTGTTACGCCAATCTTCCAACGAGCAATCCGCCGTCAGGCTACCGCATGTTTATCAACGCAGTGCCACTGAATGGACACGGGGTAGGGATTTCCAACGATGGCAGTTCCCAGGATCACCGACTGGTAGCCGGAAGTGATTCCCCAACGGGCATTGGGCGTTTCCCGGTTGCCCTTCAACCCAGGGCAAGAAAGCTACTAAATTCAGGACAGTTAATAGATCCTTCGAATGCAACAGTAATCTTAGGCGACTCAGACGAACCCATCGATGCTGCCGACTACAACACGATGTACTTGTCGTATCGACAATCGGCCGCCACAAATTCGTCTCAAATCATCCCCAGTTTCCATCGCGCGGCGCTGATCAATTACATCGTCAATTTCAAGTCGCTTGCACAATATACGGAACAGGAATTCTGGGCGGCACTTAGAAGAATCGAACTGGCAATGATGCGACCGTTAGCAATTGACATCACCTCGGCGAATGATGTACCGCTATTTATGGGTGTACCTGCAAGCACCAGGGTATACCGAGTCAATCCGCAACTTTCAAGCGTTGGGATTCCCGTCTTGCGGATGACTATTCCTTCTTCATGGGATGCAAATATTCTTTTGAACACTGGTCCGAATGATTTTCAAACTTGGGTCAACGCTTTACTAGCCGGTCCATGGGACGTCGACAATACTGGTGACGGAATCTCCGACAGTGTTTGGATGGACCTCGGTCTGCCGCTACAACGAACTGCCGATGGAAAATTGCTCAAAGCGTTGGCGTCTTTCTATGTCGAGGATCTAGATGGCAAGATCGACGTGAACGCTGCGGGTGGTAACGCTCAGGCGAACTGGTATTCAGAACCGTTCTCTAGCCCAATCGCGAGCGATCTTGTGGCGCAGAACTCGCTGGCTGTCTCGCCCAATCTTCCATTGCCCCAGGGAGTCGGATATGGTCCGACTGAGATTTCATTCCGTCACCTATTGCCCAGTACCTTCCCTGGTGGAATCACTGCTGACGAAGCTTACAAGCAATTGATGCTGGCGAGATACAGCCCTAAGTCTGCCGCAAGCAATGGCTCGCCAGGTGCTGCCATGTGGGAATCGCCTTCTAAGCTACTCCATTTGCGGGACTTCCCCAACCGAGTTCAGGCTGGAAACATTGTTCAACTTCAACATCGCCATGACCGGCTGCCAGGTTTACCTGTTGGTATTCGAGGTCGAGAGACGTTGATGCTGGATCGAATGGGAAATCCGTTCATTCACAATCACAGTAATTCGACTAGATTTGCCAGCGGCAATGAGATTGGGATCAAGAATAACGAGTATGAAGCTCGTTTGATCAGTGGTGGCTATGGCGACTCGCCGTTTGATTTAGCAGAATGGGAAAGAATTTATCGCTGGGCCGATGGAGACCGTTCGTCTCTACCCAGTCGACTACAAGAACGGTTAGGGCAGTTAGATACCGGTTTGGCCAATGCCACTTTGCCCAGGGAAATCACCGTTCGCAGTCGGCATCTATTAACACCGAAACTAGCCTCACGAACGCGTCAGGCCACTGATCCCGCTCCATTGTCGTTTTACCAACTGATCAACTCGGTTCGCAAGTTCAAAGATGCCAGCGTAATAGCTGATTTGGATCCTGCAGTATTCCGCCAACTCTTTCCGCTGGAGTTCTCGCGAGCGTCGTCAATGAACCTCAATCGACCATTTGGAAACGGGATAGACGACAATAATAATGGTGAAATAGATGAACCCGTCGAGGCTGTGATGGATCGGCCTCTGCAAGCCACTGATGTTGAGAACATTTCGTACAAAAATTCGATCGCGTTTGATTATGTACAAGGTTCAACCAGCTTTGACGATCAGTTGTTGGACAATGCTCCTACTGGTCTACAAGGTCGCCAGTTGTTTGCACGACACTTATATTGTTTAGCTCAATTGATCGTACCGGATGATTATGCTTTTCCCAATATCGAACCAGAATATTGGCAAAATCTTCTCCGAGATCGATCTAACACTCCAGATGACTTCAAGCGATATCTGCAAGTTCGCTCGCGTATTTTAGCTCAGTGGGCTGTCAACGTGGTTGATTTTCGAGATGCCGATTCGTCGATGACTCGCTTTCCGTATGATCCGGATCCATTAGATAAATTGAATCAGGAATTAGAATCCAATTCTGCCACGCCCGGTTGGAATCTTCGACGCTGGAGTGCGACTCAGTCCGCTCCGGTAGTGTGGGGAATGGAACAGCCTGAGCTACTACTGACGGAATCGCTGGCATTTCATGATTTGCGTATTCGTAAAGACCCGACGGCTAGTCCCGAGAGGTTTGATCAATTTAGGACACCCGAGGGGTCGTTATTTTTGGAACTCTACTGTCCACGAACAACGCTCCAGGGTGCCAATTCCGGAGACTCGGCTCAACTTCCAGGCGTATCCAGTTCGCTATACAGTAATGTCCCAGGAAGTGGAGATATTGCGCTCAATCTAAGTAAACTGACCCCCGATGGCCGGCATCCTGTCTGGCGTTTATACATCAGCGAACCGATTGACAAAACGACAGGCGGTCGGCACAAGACACCAAATCAGCGATTGTTGAATGTGCCAGCGTCAACAACCGAGTCCCGCTTTGATTTGACGTATCAATTGCCAAGATCTAACCGACCAGGTGGAACCGCCGTAAGTCCGGCTGGGACGCATTCAAGCGGTCTGGTATTTGACCATACCGGTCTGGTGCGTGATAGTCGGCAAGGCGCTGGCTTGGATGACGACAATGAGCGGTTGCCTGAGCCAAACCCGGACGAGGCACGCGTAATTGTTTTTGTGCCTGAACAAGATTTTCAACCTATTCGAGCTAATACACCGGGGATTGCAGCTCCCGATTCACAGGTGTTTGTCAATCAACAATCTGGAAACAATCCTCTCTATTTGCGAGGCAATCAGTATTTGGTGGTTGGACCGCGCTCTGTAACCCATCTTGGCTCGCTGACTACGGCCAAGGGCAGCCCGCCGGTAAACCGTCCGAGCCGTCATAGGATTAATCTAAGTCCTCCCACTGGATGGCCTGCCATGTTCGCAGAAAATGGTACCGCAAATGGTCAACAATTCCGTCGTGCAGGTCAGGGGCAGGTGGTGCGTGGTGCGGTCTCGATGATTGCCGCTGCCGATCGGCCTGCCGGTTGGAGCCGGCCTGAGACTCAAAACTTCAAAGTTGGGATCTCGGTCTCCGAACCACTGCGATCCAGCTATTATCCGGAGCCTACCAATAGGATCAATACAAATGACAATGGAGTGGCTCCTTTTCCTGGGTTTAGTTCGATATTCGATGGCTACCACAACTACACAAGCGGAGCTGGACCTACGCCGGGTACGTCTCCGCAAGACGATGGTACTCGAGGACCGCTTCAGATGTGGGAGCGCAATGTAACCTCTTACTCCGGCGGTTCTCTTCAAAAGATTCAGGTGGGCGCAGATGAGAACGTTCGCGATGTCCTTCAACCAGGAACGGCGCTGGATTGGTGTACAGCTTATCTACAGCGTTTGGCCGATCCAAACAAACCCTGGAATGAAACACATAATCCTTATATTACAGTAGATTGGATACCTGTTGATTTGACAGTGTTCAGTGGCGAAGAAGACGATAATGCGTTAACGCCGCCTCAACCTCTTCGATTGGCTTCTCGCC
>JBIIJD010000083.1:0-19404 GCA_044234105.1 Aureliella sp.
TCAGTTTGGTCACTTCGGGGCAATTGCTGGTCACCGATATGGCTGGCAATGTTCGCAACGTAGCTGATTTCTTGCAACGAGCTGAAGATCCTGCGTCGGCACGCGGAGCTGCGGTGCAGTCGTTTGTCCTGCAGAGCATTACGGCTGAAGAGGTTCTTTCGGTGGCCAGACCACTCTTGGACTTGGAGTCTGACAGCAACGTCAGCGAAGGCATCAAGCTGTCGACCAATACGTTTGGCACAATGATTTTTGCACGTGGTGAGGCTGACAAGATCCAGATTTTGCGCGATTTAGTAAAGCAGATGGACAAGGCACCCGATGCGACGGACAAGCCCATCACCTATGAAACGCCTTATGTGGGTCGCCATTTGGTTCGAGGCATCGATCTGAAGCTGGCATACGAAGTGGCGGCTCAGTTGCTGGCAGGTTCTCCAGATGTCAAGCTGGCTACGGATGAAACCGCAAAGCAATTGGTGCTGATGGGCCGCAAAGGTGACCATCAATTGATTCAAGAGACGCTTGATTCGTTGGCTGGCGAGCTGTCCGACTTCAAGGTCATCCCGCTTCAGAATCTTGATACACAGATGGCTATTGCCGCAGTCAAAAAATTCTTTGGCTTACCCGACAAACCCGATGCGGCCAGCGGCCAACCGGTGATCGATGGCGACAGCGTGGCTAGACAGTTGTGGGTCAAGGGTTCGGCTTCGCAGGTTCAGCAGATCGAGGATTTGATTCAGAAACTAGAAGGCACTGCCAAGGCTGGTAAGAGTCTTTGGGGTGACCATTTGCGTATTTTACCTGGTGGTGGCAGTGGAACTGCCGATGCCATGCGACAAGCGGAGATCGTTTGGCAACAGATCAACGGGAATCAGAATCCAATTATCGGAGGAGCCGGCGGGGTAGCTTCCAGTGGGCTAAAGTCCCAGTCTTTTGCTCCGCAGCGATCGAAACAGACGACCGCTCCTGCCAGTTCTGATTCAGAAGAGTCCACTCAGTCTAGAGACGAATCCTCAGGCAAACCATCGGGAGAAAGCAAGGAAGAGGCTGGATCGGCAAAGATCAAGCAGGAGACCGAGGCCGCAGTACAGTCTGTCCCCGAGGGCCGGCTGGTGGCTTCGGCACAAGAAGCCAACGAGCAGCAAGGTGCTGATTCTTTGGCATCGGATAGCTCAGAAATTACGGAAATAGACGCGGCGTCCACGACTCCACCCTACCCCAACAGCCAATCCAGTGGCGCACCTATTGTGGTTCGCGAGAGTCCTAATGGTTTAATGGTAACAAGCGAAGATACTGCAGCTTTGGATCGTTTTGAAAACTTACTGCGAATGATTATGGAGCAATCTGCACTGAATGATATTGAACCGCAGGTTGTCTATCTACAAAACATTAAGGCGGCAGCAGCCAAGCAACTGTTGAGCGAAATTCTAAGCGGCAGTCCAGCGAAAGCCAGCGAAGGTGGTGGTGGAAGCGGCGGTGGTGGACTGCTGGGCGGCATGGCTTCCAACCTGCTGGGTGGATTGGGCGGTGGCATGTTGGGTTCCCTGCTAGGTGGTGGTGCCAATAGCGCAGGTGGCAGTGCGTCAGCCACAGTGTCCAGTGTGGGCATGGCTACCGGTCAGTATGCAATTGTGTCAGACCCGCGACTCAACGCACTGTTCATCAAGGCTCAGCCACCTGACATGCGACTGATTGAACAGTTACTGCGCGTGATCGATCAGATTGAAAGCCCATTTTCAGTCGAGACTCAAGGGGTGACCGAGTTGATTCCCGTGTTAACTCAAGATGTCAACGATGTTTTGACAACGGTAAAGTCGGTTTTTGGCGAGCGTATTGTGGGCAATGCCTCCAGTACCAATCGCGCACCCGCAGGTGGTGCTCCATCCAATCCAGGCGAATTCTTTCAAGCGATGCGTTCTGCTTTCGGCGGTGGTGGGGGCTCTCGCGGTCAGCCTCAGCCAGCTCAAGTGGATTTAAGTGAGCCGAAGATCTCGATCGGTGCCGACCTACATACCAATACACTGGTGGTCATTGCACAGCCGTATCAAATCGATGAGGTCCGAAAGTTAGTGGGCATGTTGGACGAAGCCGGTGAGAGTGAGCAGCCAGAAGTGGCCGTCGTAGAAATGGGAGCCATTACATCGGACGCTCTGTCAACCAGCCTGCAGCGCATGCTGGGCGAGCAAGCACAGACGAACGTCTCTGGTGGTTCATCGGGCAGTTCTGGCACCGGTTCCAATAGATCCTCAGGTTCTGGAGCATCGGCCTCTGGAAGCGCTGGGCAATTTGACGTTGACGCCGCCAGACGGCGCGCGGAGTTTTTTATGCAGATGTTGCAAGGACGCGGTTCAAGTGGAAGCGCCGGTAATTCCGGAGCAGGATCAGGAAATTCAAGGCGTGGCACCGGCGGCAGTCGTTCCAGTCGCAATTGACCAATTGGGGAGTGTACTGACTTGTTTGAAATTGGCGACATTTTGCATCGACACGGATTGCTCCAACAGGATCAGTTGGACATCCTGCGCCAGCAGCAACATGTAGGCATACGGTTCTTAGAGGCAGCCGTCGAGCAAGGGTTGGTGACCGAAGAGCCCGCACTTCGCGCTTTGGGCGATGAACTGGGGATGGAGTTCGTGGATCTACGCACCGTGGAAGTGGATGAGGATGTTCTGAGAAGCTTTCCTCAGAAATTGATCTATAGGCATTTGCTGTTCCCGCTTAGCCGTGTTAATGGATCGCTAACTCTAGCCACAGCCAATCCTTTAGATGTTTATGCATTGGACGAAGCCAGTGCAACCACCGGTCTGACCATTGTTCCTGTCGTGGCAGAGAAGTCTGAGATTGCTCGACTGACCAAAAAACACCTGGGTGTTGGTTCTGAAACGGTCGAAGGATTGATCGCGGCACGTGAAGAATCTGACGAAATTGAATTGTTGGAACGCATCGAAACCGATGGCAGTGAACTGAGCGAAATGGTTCAGGAAGCTTCCGTCGTGCGTCTGGTCAATGAAATTTTGATCGAAGCTATCGACTCACGTTCTAGCGACGTCCATATCGAGTCGCAGTCGACCGGTATTGTTATCCGCTACCGCATCGATGGGATTCTGCATGAGCAGCCAGTACCGCCAGAAATCAATCGCTTCCAGTTGGCCATCATCAGTCGTCTGAAGATCATGGCGCGATTGAATATCGCCGAAAAAAGATTGCCACAGGACGGTCGCATTAAATTGAGAGTCCATGGTCGCGAGATCGACATACGCGTGTCCGTGATCCCCATGATCCATGGCGAAAGTCTAGTTTTACGTATCCTAGATAAAGGCTCGATGAAGTTCGACTTGCGCGGTCTTGGGATGGATGCGGATACCTACCATATCTATAGTCAACTGATTCGTATTCCGCACGGTATTATTTTGGTGACTGGCCCAACTGGTTCTGGAAAGACGACAACACTCTACAGTTCGTTGCTGGAGATTCGAAGTTCGGAAACCAAAATTATCACGACGGAGGACCCCGTCGAATATCAACTGGACGGCATCAACCAAATCCAAGTTCATCCGAAGATCGGGCTAACCTTTGCTGCGTCCCTACGCAGTATTCTTCGTCATGATCCAGACGTCGTGCTGATCGGAGAAATCCGCGATCAGGAAACCGCTGAAAATGCCATTCAGGCATCGCTGACAGGGCACTTGGTCTTTAGTACTCTACACACCAACGATTCGGCCGGCGCATTCACACGCATCGTCGATATGGGCATCGAGCCATTCCTGGTCTCAAGCACGGTCGAAGCCATTATGGCACAGCGACTACTCCGACGGTTGTGCAGCGATTGCAAAGAGCAATATCAGCCCATTCATGCCGATATCCCAAACGATTTTCCTTGGGAAAAACTGGGCGATCAGCTATTGTATCGGGCTGTGGGGTGTCGGAACTGTCGCAACCTAGGTTACACCGGTCGAATGGGTATTTACGAATTGCTGGTGACCAACGAAGAGATTCGCGAACTGGCTCACGAGAGGGTCAGCACGTGGCAAATCAAACAATGTGCGTTAAAAGCTGGGATGCGCACGTTGAGAATGGACGCCTGGGACAAAGCGATTTTGGGGCAAACTAGTGTTGATGAGGTACTGCGTGTCACGAAGGGAGATCGCCTTGCCTGAATACACGTATGTTGCTCGGGATCGCACCGGGCAGAAAAAGACTGGCACCATAAGCGCTGTCTCGCAACAAGACGTATTGCAGCAGTTGGATAAAGCCAACTTATTGCCAGTGGATATTGCCATCTCGAAGTCTGCTGGCATGTTTCAGACCAAGCGTGTGAGCGGCCAGGTCATGGCCAACGTGTATAATCAGTTGGCTGCTTTACTGCGTTCCGGTGTACCGCTGATTCGCAGTTTGACAGTACTGGCCAATCAGACTCGCAAGCCGGCGCTAAAAAACATCTTGGAGGAAATCAAAGCCAAGGTTGAAGAAGGAGAGCCATTGCCGGCCTGCATGGCTCGATACCCCCGAGTGTTCAGTGACATGGCCGTCAATATGGTTCGCGCTGGGAATGAAGGAGGTTTTCTGGAGGATTCGCTGGAACGAGTAGCCAGCTTCACCGAACAGCAGGAAGACCTCAAGGGCAGAGCCGCCGGAGCGCTGGCTTACCCGATCTTTCTGGCCAGTGTCGGAACAGTCGTAGTCACAGTCTTGATCGTCTTCTTCGTGCCTAAGTTCGAACCTATGTTTGCCAGCTTGCGTAGTAAAGGAGAACTTCCTGCCGCCACGGATTTGCTTTTGGGTTTCAGCCAGTTGTTACAATCCTACTGGTGGCTAATCGCCGGCGGTCTGGTTTTTGGATTGTTGGCATTGGCTCAGTTCATCCAGACAGAGTCGGGCAAATACTGGATGGATCGCATCAAGATCAAAGTGCCTTTGTTCGGTTCCATTTTTTTGAATTTGGCCGTAGCTCGTTTTTGTCGAGTGCTGGGGACTTTGCTGAATAATGGCGTCCCGATACTCAAGTCGCTGGAAATCAGCAGCCGAGCAGCCGGGAATCGCATACTGGAAGCATCGATCATGAAAGCCAGTGAGAACATCACGGCCGGTCAAAAATTGGCCGCTCCTTTGGCCGCTTCCAAACATTTTCCGGCTGAAGTCGTGGAGATGATCTCGGTGGCCGAGGAGTCCAATACTTTGGAAAAAGTCATGGTTCAGATCTCGGACAGCCTGGAACGCACAACGTTTCGCAGGATGGACGTTATGGTCAGATTGTTAGAACCGCTGATGTTGCTACTGATGGCCGGAGTCGTATTTTTTATCGTGCTGGCCCTAATGGTTCCGCTATTGAATAGTTCCAGTACGATTTAATGGCTTACACCGTCTCTTGGAGACATTACACTTTTGTTCGGAGAACTTGAAATGAAACGAAAAATCGATCGAAGACCGCTGCGGTCTGCCTTCACCTTGGTGGAAGTTATGTTGGTACTGGTAATTATTGCGGCGATTGCCGCGCTGGCGATTACCAATCTTGGAGCGTTTCAGCAACGCGCCAACGAGCGCGCTGCGAAAGCCATGATCAACATTTTGAAACAGCACGTTGACACCTATCGAATGGAGATGAATGAATTGCCTCCAGACTTGGGTGCCTTGTATCAGCGGCCTAATAATTTGGCCGATCCATCCAAGTGGATGCAATTGTTGAAAGAGCCGGTTGGACTAGATCCGTGGGGCAAAGAGTATCAATACACTCGATCGGGTGCCAGCTACGAAATTCGCAGCCTGGGTTCTGATGGCCAGCAAAGCGAAGACGACATCACAGGTTAGCGGCTGGAATAATGACAAGCATCTCAAGCACTCGGTCGCGATGCAGGGACAGAGATAACTCTGTTCTGCGCTCGGGCTTTACCCTGTTTGAGATGATATTAGTGCTGACGATTATCATGGTCGTGGGGTCGCTAGCCGCGCCGGCCGTCGACGGCGTGCTTGCGCGTCAAAAACTACGAACGACTGCAGACGAATTGCGTATGGCCTGGCAAAGTGCCAGACTGACAGCCATGCGAACCGGTCAAGCTCAAGTGTTTCGCTGTCAACTTGGTTCCAACACCTATTCCATTGAGCCGTTGATTCAGCCCGACGATATGGCCAATGCGGTCGACGACCCGACAGTCATCAGCGGCGCGGCTGCTCAATCAATTTCGGGCTCGTTGGGACTCACATCCCAGGCCGTCGACGCTGAAACCCCAGCATCCCTGCAGATCGATTCCACGCTTGTTTTCTTGAGTTGCAATGCGGCCAGCGATATGCGAGCCGCTTTGACATTGCAGTCCGCTTCCGTTGGCGCAGGCAGCGCTGATGCGGGACAGCCAGTTCTGTTCTACACGGATGGGACAACCAGCACCGCCGAGTTGTTGATCAAGAGCGCTCGCGACGAAGTTTGCGGGGTTCACCTGCGAGGTTTAACGGGGCATTGCGAGAATATCAGCTTGACGACTCTGGAAGCGTTGGGAGGGCTGCGCTGATGCCCTGCACCGCTATTGGCAAGCAAGTCACAGCCACTAGTCGCAGCGCTATATCGCTGTTGGAAGTTGTGTTGGCGTTGGCCATTCTGGCTGTAGCTACCGCCTATCTGTCCCAGGCAACTCATTTGGCTACGGAAAACGCGGTCCGCGCCCGGACGATCAGCCATGCTGAGATTATTGCTGAAAGCGTGGTCAATCAGATCATTGCCGGAGTGTTACCCGCACAATCAGCTTCGTGGGCCAACTACACCTCTCCCAACGCCATGAACCGATTGTCGGCTGGCAGCCCATCCGATTCGCAGTGGATGTATCAGGTTCAGATTGCTGGTACTGAGGTTAGCGGCATGATCAACCTGCAAGTTGGAGTCATCCAGGCGAGACCGGGACGTGAGTTGGGAAATCAAGCTGACCTATATGTTCAGCGCTGGATGATCGATCCGCAGCTTGGACTGGACAAGCCACTTGACCTATCCACCATGGGAAGCAAAGGTGGATTATGAACTCGAGAGCTGTCGTCACCCGTGCGGGCTTCACTCTGCTTGAATTGGTTCTTGCATTGGCGTTGATCGTAGTTGCTACGGCGCTGATTGGCGCGGTAATGAACTTGTATTCTCAGTCGTTTTCCTCGCGTGGAGCAGACATTCGTCAGAAGCAGTTGGCCCGAAGCATTCTGACGATGATCGCTCAAGACATCCGTTCAGTCGTTACTGAGCAGGCGTTTGATGCTTCAGCATTATCTCAAGCATACGCTCCTGGGACGTACGACCCAAGTCAACCAGCAGGCCAGAGCCCAACCCCTGATCCAACCGATGGCGATCCAGCGGCAAGTGATACTGTTTCGCCAACATCGGACTTAACGAATCTTTCGTCCTCCCTGCAATCCACGCTGCCGCCAGGCATCTACGCTAGCCAAGGACAGTTGGTGGTAGATATCAGTCGCGTGCCCCGAGCGGATCAATATCAAGTTCAGATGGCAGCTTTGGGGACGATGACTGACCTACCTGCCGATGTCAAACGCGTAACCTACTATGTGCAAGCTGCGACTCCGCTGGGCGTTCAAGACATCATGTCACAGATCGCTACAGTTAGCACCAATAAGTCCAGCGGCTATGCCAGCGGATTGGTCCGACGCGAACTGGACCGATCGATATCCAGCTTTGCAGAAGAAAATGGTCTGTCAAATCAATTGATGACCACCGGCCAGTTGATTGCTTCGGAGGTCGTGTCGCTGGAGTTTACTTTCTTTGATGGATCTCAATGGGTCAACCAGTGGGATTCCATGCAGCAGGGACTGCCAGCGCTGATCAACATAACTTTGGCACTTCAGTCTACCACTGACTCCCAGGCAGGTGGACTGCAAGTTGGCTCTTCGCTATCTGCGATTTCCAGCGATCAGATCAGCGCTGCCGGGGTAACCGTTTATGAGTTGACTGTGGCGATTCCAGGCTCGCAACTGCAATCCTTGGGTGGCGTTTCGATTGATAGTGCCGATATGGAGTCGCTGGGACTATGAAAACGCGAACCGTGAAACGCTCTGCTGGCAATACTGGATCGGGCAAATTGGCGCGTGAAATCGGCAATTCCGATGGTGTTCGAGCGAATGAACCCCGTGGCCGCCGCGCTTTTCTACTGGTGCTAGTCATGTTGGTCATCGCACTGGCCTCGTTGGCCACGCTCAGCTTTTCCCGGTCGATGCTGATTTCGAATGAGTCGTCACAGATTTCCAGCCATCAACTTCAGGCAAGGATGTGCGCTGAATCAGGTGTCCAGTCGGCAAGACTTCTTCTGTCCTACACGCCAGACCAGCGGCTAGCCAATGGCGGCACCTGGATGAACCCTCAGTTTCAAGCTCGCAATGTGGTCTCAAGTCCATTTACCGAGCGTCGCGGTAATTTTTCTGTGATTGCTCCGTCCTTCGATCAGTCAGGCAGCTACAACGATATTCGATATGGATTGCAAAATGAATCGGCCAAGCTGAACCTGAATATGCTGGTGGAACTGGATGGTGTCTTGCAATCACCTGGTACATCGACAGGGCCTAGTACGTCGGGTGATGCCGGTGGTCTAGACTCCTTGGGTTTAGGTTCAGAATCGGCCTTACCAATCACTCCGGTAGCCGTTCAAATGTTGATGGCTCTTCCGGGTATGACACAGGATGTAGCTGAATCCATCCTGGACTGGATCGATAGCGATGACACGGCTCGCACCTACGGAGCAGAGTCGGCCTATTATGCGACTCAGCAACCCGCTTACAAGCCAGCCAATAAACCCATCGAATCGATCGAACAGTTGCTGCTGGTGCGCGGTGTGACGCCACAATTGTTGTATGGCTATGACGAAAATCGCAACGGTGTACTGGATCCTGGCGAAGCGAATAAGATGAGTCTTGGGCTGTCACCGGGTGGGCAGCCTGGTCAGATCAACGCACAGTCGATGGACCCCAATTATGTGCCACCGCCTCCCTTGGGGTTGGCCGCCTATCTGACGTTGCACTCACAGGAGCGAAATATGGCTCGTGACGGTTCGCCAAGGATCAATATCAACAGCGACAACTTGCAGCAACTGTACACCGATCTTTCAGAAGCTCTGGGTGATGAATCCTGGGCGGGTTTTATCGTAGCCTATCGAATGGGCGGCAGATCATCCAATCCCAACGGTAACCCACTGGCCTCGTTAACTGCGCTAACTTATCCGCAGGGAGAAACGGACGGCCAGTTGGATAGTCAACAAGAAGCTGCCGCACAGACTGCCGAGGCGGCTGGTCAATTGACCTCCAGTGTCCCGTGGACTCCAGACGCGCTGAGCGGTTTCGACCTGTCGACAACACCCAAAGTGCGATTCATGCAGGTCTTGGATCTTTACGATGCCGTAGTCACTTCTGGCGACGGACAGCAGGCCAAGATCTACGCATCGCCATTTAGTTCTTTGCCCGAGGATCTTTCCGGCACAGCCTCGATCCTGCTCGACCGATTGACCACGGTGGATGCGGCGACTATCGGAGGGCGAATCAACCTGCTGGAGGCGCCTCGTGAGGTACTGCTAGCCATTCCAGGGCTGACAGTCGACATCGTGGATCAGATTGTGGCCACACGAAACTATGGCGTTTTTGACGAAGCGCGCAGTGTTGAGACTTGGTTGGTCTCTGAGGGTTATTTGACTTTGGATCAATTGCGAGGCATTCAGCCAATGATCACCTGTGGTGGCGATGTATTTAAGGCTCAAATCATTGGATATATGGAGGGCAGAGCCGCATTTTCCAGGATCGAAACGATCATCGACGCTGCGGCCACGCCGCCAGGAATACGATTTTACCGTAGGCTGGATCACTTGGGCCGTGGCTTTAGCATACCTGTTTTGGGCCAGCGTCCGGATGCCGGCGGCATAATCGGAATATCCGGCCCTTAGACTGTCGGTAGCTCAGGGCATTCAGTACGTTTTTGACCAGTCTCGAATTAAGATAGAGAGGTGCTGTCTGCCGGAATCGGATCGCGGGTAACAGCCAAGAAGACTTCATTGACATAGCAAGAAACTACTTTCGCTGATGAATCAAATTTTTCAGTCCATCGCAAGCTTGGAACAATTCCAGAAGACCTGTCAGCAATGGCTGGATCGTACGCCTTTTGGCAATAAAACGCTGGGGCGACGAGCTTCTCCAGGGTTGATTCTAGATTGGCAAAAAGACTCGTTGCTTCTTGCACGCGCGCAAGGTTCCGGTACAGACGCCAAGCTGACTGCTGCGTCCGTGCAGCACTTAGGCAAGCTGTCAGACAATCGTTCAGTGTCCGCTGTGGAAGCGGTACGCAGTGCTGTGCAGCACACTGGTCAGAAGGGCGACGTGACAGTCCTGGTGGCCCGCGAGCTAGTCGAACTGAGAACATTGCAATTGCCATTCATCGATCAGGATGATCTGCCCGACGTAATTCGTTTTCAGGCTCAGCGACAGTTCGCTAATCTGTCGGACGCTTGCGCAGTGGACTTTGTGCTGCTGCCGCCGGTTCCAGGGCAGGAGCTACAGACCGCTTTGGTTGCTGCCATGCCACCGGGGCTCGTGAGTGAAATCGAAACAGCCTGTTCAGCAGCCGGACTAAACGTTGCTCAAATCGCTTTTCGTCCACTGGAGATCGTGCGTCTGGCGACCCAGTCCCAGCTTGTGCCCGCTGGTGGCCGGTCGATGATCGTATGTGTCGCGGATAACGAAGCTGATTTGTTGCTGGTGCGAGATGGCCAAGTTGTCATGGTGCGTTCGACCAACTTGCCCCACGAAGACAATCCAAGGAAAGCTGCGTTACAGGCCGAAGTGCGCCGCAGTTTGTTAGCAGCAGCGTCAGAGCTGGGTAACCAACCTATCGATCAAGTGCTCTTGGTGGTCGCACAGGAACAAGAACAAGATCTGGTTGCCACGTTGCAGCAAGCAACTCGGGCCGCAGTGGTTACCTTCCATCCAGACATCCTGTTACCTGCCAATGATCGTAGTTTGGCCAATCAGGCCGCCACGCGATTGACCGGCATGGCTGGTGCGCTGAGCATTCCGTTTGTTGATGCACAGGCGGTGATCGATTTCAAAAACCCCAAACGTCGCCCACCAGCCAAATCCCACCGACGCACGTGGATTTTGTCGGGAGCAGCGGCGGCTTCGATATTTCTGATGGGCTATTTTTGGTATTCGGCTACTCTCAGTAACCTGAAACAAGAAGCCGACGGCTATCGATCGGAAATCAACAGCAAGAAAGAGATCGGCCAGTCCGCTCAGAATAGCCTGATGGAATTGAAAGAGATCGAAGCATTTTTGGGTGGCGCTCCCAACTGGCTGGACGAACTGGTCTATGTAGCTGATCGGATGCCTGGGGCGGAGAAGATCAAGCTGGACTATCCTACTTTCTCTGTCATGGATGGCGTAGGCGTTCTTAAGTTCGGCGTCAAAGCCGACACTTCCGACTCGCTTGCCGATTTTGAAGAATCAGTTCGAGACGAACAGCATATCGTTAGCGGTGCTGGCGGAGGAGAATTGGCTTCTGGCGACCAGCTTTATCGCTGGGCCGCAGATACTACGATTCGATTGACGGGACGTGGCTGGCCACTGGCTTCTGCAACTTCCAGCACACCCGTCTCCAACGATCAATCCAAGGCCACAGCTGAGCCGTCATCGGAAACGCCAGCCTCAGTCGTCAATCCGCCGTCAGAATCAAATCAATCACAGTCTGTTGGCGAAGGTGTGACCGACGCGGCAGATGCAGATGCTGATGACAGAGAGCAGGAGCCAAACTAACATGTCACAACGCGAAAGATATTTGGCTATAGCGGTAGGTGTTGTTTTGGCACTGCTGGTTGTCAACATTGGTTTCAAGAAAATCGTAGGCAATCTGCGAACTCAGGAAGATCGCCTGGATGCAACTTACGCTGAACTGGAATCGCTCAACAACGCGATCAACATGGGAAACAGGGCTAAACAAAAGATTGCTCAACTAAGGATCAAGTCACTGCCCAGCAAGCCGGAGATCGCAGAAGCGCAGTACAAGGAATGGCTTTATCAACTGGCTGCGACCAGTGGGCTCACGCAGGTAAAAATTACCTCGCTGGTCAGTCGTCGAGTTAGGCCCAAAAATCAACCAAACGAAGCACCAGACGCGTTTACTCTTTACGACTTCAAGTTGAAGGGAAGATGTCGTCTGGACAAAACGATCGAATTGTTGGGGCATTACTATGATCGCAATTATTTGCACCGGATCAGTTCTCTGAATCTCAAGCCCGCTAGGGACGCAGACTTAGTTGAAATTGACCTGACATCGCAAGTCATCTCGTTGCCGCGCGCGGGGGACAATTATGTGCCGCCGCTTCAACCATCAGGTAGACTGGCAATGTCGATTGACCAATACAAGAGCAGCATTTTGAAACGCAATCCATTTTCACCGTTGAACCAACCACCCAACTTCCAGACCAGCCCATCTCAACAGGTCACGATTGGCCAAAACTGGCAATTAAAATTAGAAGCCACAGACCCAGAGGGGCATGCAGTTAGCTATGAATTAGTCCAGGATACTCCGTTACCTGAAGGCATGACGTTCAAGGATGGTCAGCTAAAATGGCGTGCCACCGAAAAAGGCCAGCAGCGACTGACCGTACGCGCGATCGATGACGGTTGGCCTCAGAGGCACACGGAGCTAACTCTGGTTTTGACGGCCGACGAGGCTGCGCAGGTGGTCGCTCCGATCGGTGTGGACCCAGCACAACAAGCCTTCTTAACAGGTTTGGTCACAGGTCGATCTGGTGCTCAAGGCTGGATTCGCTCGCAGGTTGACGGATTGAGTGTTGGTATCCACGAAGGTGCTGATATCCAAATCGGCTCTGTGACCGCCAAGGTGATCAGCATACATGTCAAGGGCGACTATGTGGAGTTGGAGTCCGATGGAGTGCGTTGGAAGATGGACATGAAAACTTCACTGGCCGAAGCGTACCAAAAGCGGCAACTCGATTAAGTAGATTGATTAGCCTTTGCCAAAGCATGATGCTTATCAAATCGTTTGCCACCAAGCAGCAAGACTACCGCTAGCCCCGTCGAACAGGCGCATGCGGCCAGCATGTGCATCGCCGAGTAGGTGTCGATGATCCAGCCGCCAGCCACTCCGCCCACGATCACCGTTAAAGCTAGAAACACAGCGTCCACCAGCGTCATTGCTGATGTCTGAACATCTTCGGCTACCACCGAAAACACATAGTTTCGCAGAGCTGTCAGCATGACACCAAAGGCAACGCCCTCCAGGCAGGCTGTCAGCATGATGATCCAAGACGTTTGAAAATAGATGATCAATCCGTACCGTAACATATACAAGCCGCCTGCAACTAGCATTAGCTTCCTGGGTGCCATCTTGGGCAAGAGCCAAACAGACAGAAACATGGCGGGCATCTCGCTCATTACGCCAAAAAAGTAAGTCCAGCCCAGTTCCTTGACACCTCCTCCAGTACCCTTGATCAGCAGTCCTTGAAAGTTAAACGTCGTCTGCACCCCCAGATACATCAGGAATACAACCGCCAAGATGTAAAGGTAGGCTTTATTGCCAAACAGGTGAAAAAGCGCTCGCTGCATGGTCAGCCCAGAGTGTTCTGGTGTCTCGCTCTGTTCCTGCGTCAGGCCAGAGTTCGATTCGCCAACATCTGGAATCAACAGCACCAATCCGCTCAGCAACAAACCTGCCAGCACAGACACGATAAACATCATGTTCCACGAGTAGTAGAAGATCAGATAGGCCGTCAGTAGGGCAACAGTCGCCCAACCCAGCGATCCAAACCCACGGATCTTTCCAAAGAGCGTACGCTGGTCGTGTCGGCTCAGATGTTTCAAGGTCCAGGAATCTAACATAGGACCAATTGGCTGTTGAAAGAACCCAACCAAAGCCATGCACGGATAGATCCAAACCTTGTCAGACAGCGTTGGAATAGCAGTGGCCAGCAAGGCGAACAGAACGGCAGCCAGCGACACGGGGATACGGATGCTTTGCAGTTTGTCACATAGGTATCCGAAAAAGTACTGGCCAATCAGCGCTGCCCCAACGTACATGGACATCATCAGGCCGATTTTCGCAACCGCAAAACCTTTCTCACCTTCAAAGTAAACCGCCCAGTAACCCAATAGAGCAGCGGACATTGCCCAGTATAAGTAGACTGCACTGCGAAAGTACAAAAAGATCTGTGAGAGTGTTAACATCAATAGTTATCAGGCAGCGAGGTTAGGATCAAACTGATTACGCAAGACATCGATGGCAAAGTCGACAAAATCGTCCGTGATCTCGCGTTCATTCAAGATCGAATAGCTGTAGCCTTTGTCTCGGACGTATTGATTACAACTCTTCAAAGCCCGTCGAACATCATCGTAGCTGATATTCATCGATAGTGGGTCGATGGGCACTCCCGCTCGGTGAATGATCGACTTGATCGCCTTCACGTCATTGTCCTGCAACAGACTCATTAGCAAGATTCCCAGATTGATTACCTTGCCATGCAGGAAATGTTTTCGCGTCTGAGCCTCCAGGCAATAGTAGAAGAAATGTTCCGAGCCCTCTTCGTACTGACAGTGGCCCACGCGATAATTTTCCACAGCCACAAAACGATATCCTTCCATCATTAGCCGGATACCCTTTTCCGTGACGTCATAGATTTCCTGCAGATTGTCTTTGACATCTTGAAGGATAGCCGCTGTTTGCTGATACAGTTCAGTGTCTATGGTGCTGCGACCCTGAGCGACCGCAAGTTTCCAATCAAACAACGCCGTGTGGCAGCTTAACAAATCACACACCCCCGAACGATTCATGACTGGAGGAGCTGATTGCAGAATCGAAAAGTCACAATAAATTTTCTTAGGAATCATCTCACCGACATACTGTACCTTGCCATCGATGCGCAGCGCGATGGGATAGGAAAACATGGCATCAACAGAGATTGCTGTTGGTACTTGATAGACGGGTTTACCGGCTTTCCAGGCATGGTACTTGGCGATATCCAGAGCCATGCCACCACCGAGTCCGATCGCCAAATCAAATTCAGAAAGGCTAGCGTGCTCACGTTCCAATTCACTGGATTCCATCGTGCGAGTCATGATCACACTGGGATCAAGCTGCGAAAAACGCTGACCGTACTTTTCCCATAAAACTGGGTCCGTCACCAGCAAAGTGCGTTGGCCAGAAGCTAAATCAACCAGTTGGGACGAGCAATTTTGACCATAAACTACGTCATACTGGATGGATCGCCGAGCTGTCATATTCGCGCCGTTAGCCGGTAGCAAGAGTAATGGATTGTCGGTTAGATTGCCGAGGATCTGATATGATCGAGCAAATCCTTTGAAACTGCAACTAGAGTATGGATCAATTCTCAAGCATTTTCAGTCACTAGGTTTGGGTAGGAAACGGAATCTGAAATGCATAGGCTGTTTCGAGTTCGCCAACGCATTGTCTCTCTTGGTCGCTCGCCAGCGCTCGCCAATTCGACTACAATCTGGACTAGAAGCCCATGGACTGACTTTTAGGACTCAGTCAGCCTGGTATGAAGCTGAACATTCAGTGAGTCATTGGCCTTAAGCGGAGACGAGGATGGAGATTAGTTCTCGATTTGTGGGTTCCAAAATTAGGCCCTTGAGCATTCAGATTTCTGATCGGCAGGTTATGAACTTTGCCGCGGGTATCTTTGACGACAATCCGTTGTACTTTGACGACAGCCAAGCCTCAAAACTGCTTTCCCACCCTATGTTGGCTTGTGCCATTACATGGGACATCTCCAAAGATTTTCCAAAGTACTTGATCGCAGAAGACTTTCCTTTTCATTTACAAAAACAGCAAGTGCATTTTAGCGAAAGCTTACAGTGGCATCGTGCTTTGCGATCGGGTGATCGATTGACCATCGATGGTGAAATCGCTGCCATCAGTCCGCACCGCGCTGGCACGCATCTGGTGGTCCGCTATCAGGCAACTGATTCGCATGGGCATCCGGTGTTCACCGAGTACAGTGGAGCCATGTTGCGAGGTGTACGATGTGCTGACCAAGGACTAGGCACAGAAAATCTGCCTCATCCAACATCGCATCGGGCCGACGGATCGTTATGGCAGGCGACGATTTCCACTCATCCGTTGTCGGCTCATCTCTACGATGCATGCGCGCAGATTCACTTTCCGATTCATACTTCCGTAGCTTTTGCTTTATCAGTCGGGTTGCCTGGCACCATTCTTCACGGCACGGCGACGCTTTCTTATGCGCTCAGCGAACTGCTGCGTCGGCAAGCCGACAATGATCCGGTCCGAGTTCAATCGCTGGTTTGTTGCTTCCGTGGCATGGTCATGCCCGGCGATCCAGTTGTTGTACGCTTGCTGGCGCGAGAACCCAACCAGAACCATACCGACCTTCACTTCGATGTACTCGATCAAAACCAAAAGCCCGTCATAGCCGATGCTTGCCTGAGAATCCACGGCACCTGACGTTTTACCATAGACATAAACTCCGCACTCCGCACTACCAAATTCCCAACTCCCCATTCCCATTGCCCACCTTCCCATGCAACAACTCAATCGAATCTTTGACTACGTCGACCACTGGTCCCGGGAAACTCCAACTGCAGAAGCAATTGTGTTTGAAGATCGGCGACTAACCTATGCCGATTTTGCTGAAGCCGTAGATGCAACAGCTAAATCATTTCTGGCGCTGGGCGTTCAGCCGGGTGATCGTGTGGCAATGATGGCCATGGCCTGCCCTGAGTTCTTGATCAGCTTTATGGCGGCCAGCAAAGTGGGTGCTTCGTGGTTGGGGCTGAATCCCAAGTTTAGCGCTCGAGAAATCAATTACATCCTTAGCGACTGTCGACCCAAGGTACTGATCACGCTGGACAGCTATATGGGCAAGTCTCTGGCGGACGAAATTGCTCGTGTCGACTTGATGGCATCCGGAGTGCAGCAGGTGCTTGTGCTTGGCCAACCTTGGACGGCAACCAAAAGCTACCAGGAGGCCACCAGCGCGCAGTTGCCAGAGTTCCAGTCTGCGCTACAGCAGCTAGCGGCCCAAGTTGATCCGCAGTCCGAAGTTCTACTGATGTATACCTCCGGGTCCACCGGTCAGCCTAAGGGAGTGATACAAACGCATGCCAGTATTCTTGAAAATGTTCGGCAGCAGTCGAAATACTTTTTCGCAAGTCAATCGATGCGTGCTTTGCTACATTTTCCAATCAACCATGTCGCCGCAGACGTGGAAATCGGTTTTGCCACTGTATATGCCGGCGGAGCGCTGGTGATGATGGACCGGTTTGATCCTGCCGCCACACTGGAGATTTTGGGGCGAGAAAAGATCACGATGTTTGGCCAGATACCAGCCATGTTTCTGATGCAGGCTGCCTTGCCAAGCTTTAAGGACACAGATTTCAGTAGTCTAAAAGTCATCGTATGGGGTGGGGCCGCCGCTCCGATTAGCTTGCTGCGCGGGCTAAAGCGTATCAGCCAAGCCACGGGTGCCAAGCTGATCACCGGCTATGGATCGACCGAGGCATGCGGCTTTATCACTTACACGAGCCCCTCAGACGACGCAGAGTCGTTGACTAATGGAGTTGGGCGAGCCCCAGAGAATTTTGAGCTGCGAATCGTGGACGATCAGCGAAAACCGTTAGCCACAGGTCAAGTCGGTGAACTGGCGATTCGAGGCCAGTTCCTTTTCAAAGAGTACCTCAATAAACCCGAGGCCACTGCGCAGGTTATCGACGTTTCCGGTTGGTACTACACAGGCGACTTGGGCTATCTGGATGCCGATGGAGCCCTGTTTCTTAGCGGTCGCAAGTCAGAGATGTACAAATCAGGTGGTGAAAACGTTTTTCCCCGCGAGATCGAAGAGGTGCTGTGCGAGCATCCCGCAGTTGCCATGGCGGCTGTGATCGGAGTACCCGACGCCAAGTACCAAGAGGTTGGTTACGCCTTTGTCTTGGTTCGTCCGGGGCAATCTGTCACTTGCGAACATCTCAAAGAGCATTGCCAAGCCGGATTGGCCAATTTTAAAGTTCCCAAGACATTTGACCTGCGCCCCATGTTGCCTCTGCTACCCAACGGAAAAGTCAACAAAATGGAACTCAAACGCGAGCTAGAGATACATTCCAACAAATCCACCTGATTCGTCGCTGGCCTTCTGCAATGCTTCAAGTCGCTCGATCGTCTTAGTCAAATCACCTGCTTGTACATAGCGATCAAATTCCACCAGCACAGCACGCTGCACCGCTACCGTCAACCAGGCGACTGCCGATTGTTGTAGCCAATCGCAAGTGTCTCTGCATAATTCGATTTTCAGATCACAGCTCTTGGCATGCATGTCGTTGTTGTCAGTCAAGACGACGCCTTCGAATGAGAATTGACACATCCCGACCAGTGGATTGTTGGTCAGATAATAGGTGCAGGTCGCATTGTGCAAGTAGTAGGTTCCTAATGTTCCATGTGTCTGGATCGCAGTCTGAATACTCTGCAGTTTCATGGCCAGCTTAGGTGAAGCATCTAGCGGAATTGGTGCAGCACGGACCGTGCGCAGCGGCAGGCAATCAAAGGTTACTTCGACCCAGCGGCCTAACGGTGTATCGCTCATCTTTATTTCCTGCTGATCTTGATTCGATAGTTTTTCATTGTCGCACAAGCCAAGAATGGTGGGGCGACCTGAGGCTAAAATGGTTTACTCGCGATTCGGCTAGCGGTCAACTGCTATCCGGAACACCGCCTGAGCTTCAAACTGCCGAATTTCGATGTCTCGGACGACTATTTGCTGGTACCATCACCTGTGATGGTGAGTACAATAATCAGGCGGAACGTAAGGCGATATCTCGAAGCCTTTTATTGGCCATGTAACGGCTATATCCAACACAGCGATATTTTATAGGTGCTACGTGAATGTCATGAAAATGCGACTGATTCTGACTTTGATTGTTGCACTGAGCAGTGTCAGCATCGCCTGGGCCTGTCAAGTTCCCGTATTTCGCTATGCCCTGGAACGATGGAAGCCAGACAGTTACCGCGTTTGTGTTGTGACACATGGTCCGCTCGACAGCCAGCAAAGTTCTTGGCTTGAGCCCTTAAAAGAGCTTTCTGGAGGTCAATCGCCATTGGAATTGGAGTTGATCGAAGTCTCTACTTCAGAAGCCATACAGGATCCGATAGTGCAGGATGCGGTAAAGCAGATCCATTCCCAGTCGATGCAACCTCAGATCGTAATCACCTACCCCAAGCGCTCGTCAGTCAGCGGTGTAGCCTATTCCTGCCCGCTCAACCGGGAGAATGTCACGAGTCTGATCGATTCACCAGCCCGAAAAGAAATTGTACGACGTTTGACCTCTGGCGATTCTGCGGTATGGATTCTAGTCCAGTCAGGAGATTCGGAAAAAGACCGCGTAGCCTTGGAAACTTTACAAAATCAG
>JBIIJD010000084.1:0-19384 GCA_044234105.1 Aureliella sp.
AATCGAGCGGAAAGTGCCAATACGCTGTTGCGTTACCTGCAAGTATTGCTCGTTGGGCTGACGCTGATCGGCCTGTTTATTTCCTTTCAGGCTCATCAGTCGTTGTTACGAGTGATCGATCAATATCGTGATCTTCTTACTGAGCGTTCATCGTTGCGATAGATAGGAACAAAGCATTTTATGTCCCCGGCAAACCACCGAGATGAAATTGAACTGTTGCCCAATATAGGTTGGCAGTCGGTCCGCTTGGGCGAATCTCAGGCAGAGGTCCAGGCCGCATTAAAGCAAATGGGTATTGCTTATGACAATTCACTGGATGCTACCTGTTTCGAGATCGACCAGCCTTACTGCACGCTTCAGTTCACTGGTAAGTCATCGCTTGTCCTGGCTCAGATTGTGATGAGCGATGGTCGTGTTCGCGTCAATGGCATGCCGGTTATTGACTTAAGTCTGGACGAGGCGCTTGTAGCTTTAGGTGTACGATCATTTGACGACACTTTGTGGTCTATGGTCGATATCGATAGCGAATATGACCGGGGCTGTCCCGTTGCGGATTCTTTAAGACCTACGACAGCTAAGCCGATGCAGTTGCTGGATAGTGGCACCCTGTGGATCAAGAGTCTGGGTGTGGGGCTTTACATGGGCGAGGGGCGAGTCGATGCGATTGCACTTCGGCTCAAATCGGACATACCCAAAGTCGGATGTGGGCCGCTGGATCCCGATACGATTACTTCAGCTGGTTCACCTACGATCGAACAAGAAATCACCAGGCATGATACCAAGCGCCGCAGTGCCCCCTGGTTAAGCCATCGTGCGAAGCGGTTTTTGCAGAGTGCCCTAGTGACGCTGGTTGCTTTGGCCGCCTGCACCGCTCCGCCAATTCTGCTGTTCATGCGTTATCAAAATTGGAAAAATCCGATTCGTGTCGAAGGGCAAGTGGTTGAAGTGCATTATGACGGACCGTTTGTGGATCACCTGTTGGTGCAATATGCGCTTCCCGATCAGAGTACGAAGCGTGCGAAAGTGCTGTCGACGTTTACTGGTGCGCGAGAAATTGGTCAGATCGTCGAACTGTATTACTTGCCCTCCAGCCCTGATCATGCGATTACACTGCAAGAGTCGCGCAGCGAATTTCTGTCGGGCTATTTGCCTTATGGTTTGATCTTGGGCCCGTTCTTAGGTTTGATGCTGTTTCTCTACGGCCGACCGCTGGACTAATGAATCGTAGCTTTTTGCGCTTCAGCCTACTGGTTCTTGACCCCACCAAGTTTCATGGTGATTTCTAGTGGCACGTCACCTCGCAGCAGTTGGATCGATATTTCATCACCCGGCCGGTAACGACCGATCACTTGCACCAGATCGCTACTGGAACTGATTTCGTGTTCGTTGACTTGAACGATTACATCGTCAATCGAAAGACCAGCCTGTTGGGCGACGGATTCATGGGCGACCGAGGCAATGACGCACTTTGCAGCATCGGCCACCATCGTCACACCTAATATCGCTTTGCTCCACCCTGGATTGCTGCTAATGGTCGCTCGCGTTGCGTTGCGCAGGCTAGTAACCGGCTGGTCTGCAAGCATCAATCGCCTTACAAGATCGGTACTCAACTGAGCGATCTTGGCCATACCGTCAAAGTCCAGCAGATCGATATCGTCGCTGGGCCGATGATACTGATTGTGAAGCCCTGTAAAAAGATGAAGTACGGGAACGCCCACTTCATGAAAACTCTGATGGTCGCTGGGGCCATAGCCAGCGGATTGCGGACTGATGCTTACTTGCCAACTGCTGGCCAAATCGTCCAGCAAACTTGGGAACTGGGATGCGGTACCGGTGCCATAGACGACCAAGTCGCCGTCGTGCATGCGCCCAACCATGTCCAGGTTAATCATGGTCTTGGTCTGATCGTTGGGATACAACGGATGTCGCACATAGTGCTTGCTGCCAAGTAGTCCGCGCTCTTCAGCCGAAAACGCGATCAGCAGGACGCCCCGGCGGCTTGGCGAATCATCTGAGGATAACTGTCGAGCGACTTCAAGCAGCACGGCGGTACCAGATGCATTGTCGTCAGCTCCGTTATGCACAGCGATGGTTCCGGGAGCCAACGAGCCGGGGCCACCCATGCCGACGTGATCATAGTGAGCCCCGACTACAATGTATTGGTCTGACAATTGGCCGCGACCGGGCAGTAGTCCCACAACGTTTCGAACGTTAGATTTTCTAGGTTCGATTGCCGTCGCTCCATCCACTGAAACATCCGTAAGCAGGTAACTGGCCGGCTGCAGATCCTGATCGATCTGAGCTTCCAATTCTCGCAAGGTTTTGCCCGTGGAGTTATGGATGATCGGTTCGATCTCGCTTCGCAGCAACTGCATGACCGGAATCGACTTACCACTTGCACGACCTCCGTCGTTGATTCCCAGCAGTCGGTCACCCTCTTGCGACTGGGCAGTTACAAAATCGTTCACCACGATCATGGCCACAGCACCATGCGCTGCAGCGTTGGATGCTTTGGTTGAAAAATAGGAATATCTTGAGTTCCGACTGCCAATACGGCTCTTCTTTTCAGCTTGCTGAGGTTGTTTGCGCAATACGATGACAATCTTGCCGCTGACATCGATGCCTGCGTAATCGTCGTATTGAAAGCTCTTGTGAGTGATGCCGTAACCGACAAACGCCAGCTTGCCGCTGAATTGTCCACTAACTCCCAGTGATAGCGGAGTCCACTGCTGGCTCAAACCAAGACTTTTGTTCGCCTGATCCGATTGGCCATGTACGATCAGTCGCAGCCAGTTCTTGGGGTGGGCTTCCGTTTGTTGCGAATCAGACAATTGGAAACCGTCGTCAATTGAGAAGTCTTGGAAAGGGGTCCCGCTGAACAACTGTGTTGTCAGCCCAAGTTCCACGAATCTTTCCGCGATCATCTGCCCCGAGTCGTTCAACCCCTGGGATCCCGGTCCGCGACCCTGGCGCTGGTCATCCGCTAGGTAACTGACATCCTGACGCAAACGCGGCACGATGGCTTCTGTCGTTTCTTGAGCGGCAGCACTGTCGCACCAACCAATGAGCGTGCAGCTAGAAAATATCACACCGGCAAACAGACTCCAAGTTGCCAACATACTTCTAAACGGCATCATACTTCCGTGACTTTCGGTAAAGAGTCCGACCTGTTTGGCAGTGCCCCGATCTTGTCTGTCGATGGGCTTTGGCAAAGCCAGAACCCCATCAAAATCTCTTTGACGAATCGTTGGGTAGTTCGGGCAAGCCAGCGGAGAATTGATAACAAACCACTCGCATTTTGTCGATGCTTGCTTCGTAACCGTTCGCAAATATACTTCGGACTTTGCCATCAGCCGTAGTGCCCAAAAGCAACAGGCGCGTTAGAATGTTAACAATGCGTTCACGGACCAAGCCGGGTGGCTAAAAACTGTAAGGCCACACTAATTCTTATGTAGATTGCTTCGACTTTTGGGGAGTCCTGCCAAGATGACTAAACTGTGGAACGGATGCGGTGACCGTTGGTTATGCTTTGCCCTTTTACTATGCTTTGGGTCGCGAACGACTTGCGCACTTGCGACTGAAGAGCCCAAGGAGTCGCAACCGACTGCTCAAGAGGCCGCGCAGCCTGCTTCTGACGCTCCTGTCACTGGCCCAAAAGCAGAGCAAGCGGCAACAGAGCAGGCGCCCGCAGAGCCTGCGGTTGCACCAGCGGTGGAACCCAAGTTGTCATCGGGCCGACCTATTGTCCAAGTTCTTGATGGCCTGAATCATCCAACGGGCTTAGCGATTCAGCCGGAGACAAGCATTCTATATGTAGCCGATTCGGGCAATCGCCAAGTGATTCGCGTTAGCGGCGACAAAGCCGAACCGGTGATCACCGAATTTCCTTCTGGGAATTCAATTACCGACGGTGCCAATCCTGCCTCGCTTAGTCCTGGTGGACCTTTGAGTCTCCTGTTTCTAAACCGGGAGACACTGCTGGTTGGCTGCGGGGCGGGTGTCGACGGAGTTGCCTCGCTGAGGGTTTACTCGTTGCCCGCAGACAATGCGCCAATTAAAGCGGATGCCGCTAAAACAACGTTGACTCTGCCGACGATAGAATCGGCTTCGCCTACCGGAGATTTTTACGCGCTGGCAACTAGCGCTAATTCAATCTACGCCACTTGCATCGGGGGACCGTCCGAGTCCTGGATTGCCAGTGGCACTCGGAACGATTTGGACGTTTCAGCGCTGGATCGTTTCATCAATACTCTAGCAAGCGTGGGAGTGGGAAATCCGGCGGGAGCGACCATCAGCCCGCACGGCTATCTGGTCGTGGGGCAAGCTGGCCAGTCTAACGCAGCAACCGATAGCCTATTGGTGTTCTACGACACTTCCACCAAGCAACCGCTTCTGAAATTGCCCACAGGACTGTATGACGTAAGTTCCGTAGCTTACAGTGCCAGAAAGCATCTCTACGTGCTGGATCGCGCAAAGGCCAATTCGGCAGAAGCTGGTCTGTTTCGCGTGCTGGCCGACAAGACTGGAACAACTGGCATGCGAGCTGATCGCGTGGCCTGGCTGCCTGGTCCAACCGCGATGGTCTTTGACGGCGAAGGGGCATTGATTGTCGCAGTGGTCGGAGACGGCAGTAGCGGCCAAGGTAAAATACTGAAGATTCCTGCCGAAGAATCGCTATAAATCGTGTAGTCGTCGAATATTTGCGGAAATAGGACGGAAACCCTGGAAAAGCCACTGGGACCGCTAACACTTATCGTTTACGATTTCGGCCCGGTTGATTGGATCAGCAGTCTGATATGCAAGGTTGGTCGCTAGGCGCAAACTTGCCAATCCAATTAGTTCAGCCCGAACTGTACCTAAAAATAAAGAAGTGAAGGAGGGCCAGCGATGATGAGTCAGTCTGACTTTGGAGACTGGAACTACCCTGAGAACAAACAGCTTGGGGAAGACATTGCCAGCGCAGCCGAGGCGAACGACCCGGCGCGCGCCGAGGAACTGATACGGGCTAATGAATTCATTGTTCTACAGCAAATCGACTTGGAAACGGGCGAGATTGAAGTGGACGAGGAGGATCAGTTCAGCGTTGTGCTGGCCGAAGTGGATGACGATCTGGCTGTGGTTTGCTTTTCTAGCTACTCGGCAGCCGAAAATTTTATGGACACGATTGGCAACGATCTGACCGGTGGCAAGCGACTGCCCGCAGTAATCTTGGATGGCAATGAACTGCTGGATGGCTTGCCTGAAACGATCGGCCTGCTGGTCAATCCGGCAACCGACAGCGAATGCTATTTTATGCCTGAGTGTTTTTCATCCTCGGAACAATCGTACGGCGACGACCAGGACGATGACTCGTTATTTCCCGAAGCTTGATCAATTTGAACAACTGGCCAAGAGCCACGATGTTGTTCCCGTTTATCGACGGATGCTCAGTGATACGCTGACCCCGGTGTCGGCGTTTCGACTGCTGGACGACGGGCAGTCGGCTGCCGCTCTTTTCGAGAGCGTGATTGGTGGCGAGAAAGTTGGACGCTACAGTTTTATCGCCGTGTCGCCTCGCGCCAGACTATCGGCAACGGGTGATCAACTGACCTGGACGGAAAATGGCCAGTCTCACACACGGCAGCAGGCGGACCCGCTTCACACCTTGTGGGAATGTGTATCCAGTTGTCGCGTGGCCACTTTGCCTGAACTGCCTCCGCTGACTGGCGGTGCGTTTGGCTATGCCAGTTACGACGTGGTGCGGTATGTCGAGCACCTGCCTAATGCACCGGCGGATGATCGTCATCTTCCCGATCTTGATTTCTCGTTGTTTGACGATTTGATCGTTTTTGATCACGTGGACAAATCTTTGTTCGTGATTGCGCATGTACACCTAAGCCAGCATAAGTCGTCTGCACAGGCATACGCGCAGGGTACCGCGCGAGTCGAAGCGCTGGCCAGTCGGCTCCAGGCACCGCTTACTTCGTTAGCACTATCTGATTTTGATTCCGGCCAGCAGGTGAAACTGGCTCCGAAGAGCAATTTTACGAAAGAGGAATTTGAAACAGCGGTCCGGCGCTGTGTGGAGTACATTCGAGCTGGCGACGTCTTTCAAGTGGTGATCGGTCAGCGTATGGAGTTGCCTCAGACGTGCGACCCGTTTGAGGTTTATCGCACGCTGCGCATGGTCAACCCGAGTCCCTTTATGTTCTACTTGCGCACTCCAGCCGTGACGCTTGTGGGATCGTCGCCAGAGATCATGTGCCGCGTCATCAAAGGAGTGACCACAGTACGTCCGTTGGCAGGCACACGTCGCCGAGGTCGCACCGAGAAGGAAGATCGCGAATTAGCCGCTGAACTCTTAGCCGATCCCAAGGAGCGGGCTGAGCATGTCATGCTGGTCGATCTTGGACGCAACGACATAGGCCGCGTCGCCCAGTATGGAACAGTTGAGCTGAGCGACGTGATGGTGGTTGAGCGATACAGTCATGTAATGCACATCAGTTCCAGTGTGCAGGGCAAACTTCGACCAGGGCTTAACGCCATGGACGCACTCAAGGCATGCTTACCAGCCGGAACTGTGTCAGGAGCCCCCAAGGTGCGAGCCATGGAAATCATCGACGAACTGGAGCCCCATCGTCGCGGACCTTATGCCGGAGCGGTAGGCTACATCGACTATGCCGGTAACATGGACACTTGCATCGCACTTCGCACCCTAGTGTTTTGCAACGACAAGATCTACATTCAAGCCGGTGCGGGCATCGTAGCAGACAGTGTCCCAGCTGCCGAGTATCAAGAAACCCTAAACAAATCCGGTGCCATGCTCAAAGCCATCGAAGCCACCCTCGCCAGAATCAATTCAAAGTAGTTGAGCTCGCACAGTTCATAAACTTCGATCACCGCTGATGTCGGCAGCACCAAAGCGATCTCGCAACGCACCACCGGCACCACCACGCAATTTTGATGAACTTAACTCTGTTACCTCAGTTGCCTTCTGTTCGATTTCTTCTTTCTCCGTCGCTAAAGCGTTTGCGGATTGAAGCATAAAGAAAGCAAGATTTTTACGAGAGTCAACAGAGGAAAGGGATCTGGTGATTTTTAGTTCGTTCACATAACCATAGCACTGCGAAGGGGCGTTTCGCGGCTTTGGCTTTCGTGTTGGCGAAGCCGAATGAACCGGGCCGGACTTGGAGCGCGCCAATTAAACATTCGTAGGCACTGCAATATTCGGAGCGGAAGGCACTGCTTTCGGCGAATCTAAGTTGACGGGATCCAGACGTTTCGCGTTCTGTAGCTCTCGCGCAAGCTCCCGTAGTTCGTCGACGATTTCCAGCCGCCGAACGATCGCCTCAGGTGTCATGTCGCAACTGATGCCCCGCGATTGTGCTTTGGCGAGTTGCGGTTGAAATTGGTTAGAATTGCGGCTCATTGATTTTTCATCCGTTCCAACGCGTCGATATCCTTGGTCAACCTGGGATAACCATGAACAACTACAGCTAGCCCACCGCAAAGTGCATAGTCTATTCCGGATCGCTCGAAACAAGCCGCAATCTTCAACAATTCTTCCTTTAACTTCATTAACTATCCGATCAAGCTGAGTGTTGGTGTGAAACACAAAATTGTAATGTTTAGCTACCCTGATAACACAGGTTCCCAAACTCATGAGAATCATGGGGAATTAACTGGACGATCTCTAGCTCGCTTACGGCTGTTGTTTCCGGAACGGTTATTGGTGTTAGACCGGACGCTAACGCATTTCGGCTCATATTTCCGGATAGCCTCTCGTTACGGTGGATTATTGTGTCGCCAGGTGGTTGTACGGTGAGAATTCGAGTAACATATTACAGTTTAGAGAACCCGCTTTCCTTTCGGAACTGGACTGAATCGCATCGCCACGTTCACCGGTCGTGTCTGGCTGTGTTTGGTTTGGCATTGCGGTTTAGCCTAGGTATCTGTCACCCATTTTTCAGCAGTCACCCAATTTTCAACAAGGACTTAACATGGAATCAAATTCTTTGAACCGTCGTGGATTTCTCAGAACCGGCTCGGTTGCTACAGCCGGACTGGCTGCCGCCTCCAGTATCGCTCGAACAGCTCATGCAGCGGGCAGTGATGAGATCCGATTTGTATTGATCGGCTGCGGAGGACGATCGACGGGTGCCGCTCAGGAGATATTTAATACCAAAGGCAACACAAAATTGGTTGCTGTACATGACGCGTTTGCCAAGACGGCTCAAAGCGCCGTAAAGGGTTTGCTGCGCAAGTATGCGGAAAAAATCGACGTTCCCGAGGACCGAATCTTTAGCGACTTGGATGGATACAAGGCGGCTATCGACGTTGATTGCGATTTGGTTGTGATTGGCACTCCACCAGCGTTCAAGCCTCAACAGTTCGAATACGCGATCAGCAAGGGAAGGCACGTGTTCATGGAAAAGCCGGTAGCTTCCGACGTAGCTGGAGTGCGGCGGGTGCTGGCCGCCGTCCAGGAGTCCAAGAAGAAGAACCGAATGGTGGCTATTGGCCTGCAGCGCCGCCACGAGCCTCAGTATATCGAGACGATCAAACGAATTCATGATGGGGCGATTGGTGACGTTCTATTGATGCGAGTTTACTGGAACGGTGGCGGAATATGGAACCATGGTCGCCAGGTTGCCCAGCGACTGATGCCCGAAGGTGTCGAACTGACGGAAATGGCTTATCAGTGCAAGAACTGGTACCATTTTAATTGGCTGTCCGGAGACCAAATCTGCGAACAGCATATCCACAATCTGGATGTCGGTTGCTGGGTCAAGGGCGGCTTCCCGGTCGAGTGCAATGGGATGGGAGGTCGTGAGCAGCGCGAAGGTGGCGACCGCACTCGTTCTCAGATATTCGACCACACCTTTTGTGAGTACACTTTTGCGGATGGAACTAAGATGTACAGTCAGGGGCGCCACTTGGCTGGTGGTTGGTCGATCGTGGATGAGTTCGCTCATGGGACTAAGGGAACATCCAAAATCGACGGCGTGATCGAAGGTGCCAACCCATGGCGATTCGAAGGCCAACGATTAGGCGGTCACCAGCAGGAGCAACATGATCTGATCGAAGCACTGATGCGCGGCGAAATTTATAACGAAGGCGAGTATGGTGCTCACTCAACTTTTTGTGCCATCTTGGGTCGCGAAGCCTGCTATTCTGGCAAAGTACTCAAATGGGATGACCTGATGAACTCAGGACAGGATCTATGTCCAGGCATCGATCAGTATACGCTCAAGTCCCAGCCGCCAACCTTGCCGGATGCCAACGGTTTGTATCCGGTACCGGTTCCCGGTGTGTATAACCCGCTGGCTAAGTCAAGTACTTAAAAGGCGATCAGCGGACGGCACTCCGAGAGTGCCTGCTACTTTGGTGATTTGCTTGGTGGCGGGCACCGATGAATTTCATCGGTGCCTGCTTACCGGATAGCCTCTTGCTTGTTGGCTCACATCTTTTGGTTGTATTGAGCCAACTAATGACAATCGTCGAAATCTATCCAGTCAACGCAAATTGCCTATTCATCCAAAGGCGTTCGTGTAAATCGTCGTCCCGCACGAAATCTTGACTCAATCTTTGCTTGCACTTCATATTTACTTCACGAAATCTTAATAGTTGCAGGGTAACCTAACGCCCGGATTACTTTCAGGGTCAAGCGATGGGCCTATGCGTGTTGAGGAACATTCGCACCTGTGCACCGGAATTTAGGAGAGCAAAGATGCATTTTCGCAAGGATCGAACCGCTTTTACGCTTGTTGAACTGCTTGTGGTCATTGCCATTATTGGAATTTTAGTCGGCCTGTTGCTGCCAGCCGTCCAGGCCGCTCGTGAGGCAGCACGACGCATGTCATGCAGCAACAACTTAAAGCAGCTTGGCTTGTCGCTCCATAATTATGAGAGCACCCATCGCTCCTTTCCACCAAGCAGAATAGACAGTAGCAGTCCGCTATTTCAGCAGTCCTGGGTATCGATGATTTTGCCCTACATCGAGCAAGGAAATATACACTCCGCGTACACTCATGGAACCAATTGGTTTGCTGCTGTGAACGATCCATTGACCACAACCAACATTCCGTCTCTCTTATGCCCGTCGGCACCATCTGACCGTGAGAAGCCGAACGCGGCTGCATACGCTTCCATAACGAAGAATACGCGTGGCGCGGATCAGCCGGTTTGGGGTTATGCAGATTATGGTTCGATCAACGCTGTTCGCGGTGCAATTTTCACGTTATCCGGTTTGCCAAGTTTAGGTCGTCGTGAAACTCTGGGTGGGCTGGGAAGAGGTCCAAATGGGGTGAAACTTTCTAGCTTCACCGATGGATTGTCCAATACGGCTATAGTTAGCGAGGACGCTGGGCGACCAGGCTTCTATCTCAAGGGCAAGAAGGTGACTAACCCTGACAATGGCAGACCTTTCACCAAAGATGGCTGGGGCTGGGCAGATGTCAATGCCGGCTTCTCGATAGACGGAGTAGGGGCCGCTGGCTTGGCCAACAAGACCAGTGATACGGGCACCGTCACCAGCAATCAAGGTACATGCTTGATCAACTGTGTCAACGACAGCGAAATTTATGCTTTCCATGCTGGAGGAGCACAATTCCTGCTGGGAGACGGTTCAGTTCAATTCATCTCCTCTGGAACCAACAATCCAGTAGTCCTTGCGCTTTGCACACGCGAACATGGTGATATTGCTCCGGCCAACTAGGTTGGCATGGGTAAATCGCTCATCGGCGAATCAGTGCTTTTGAAATCAATCCAAGCAGTGGCTGACCGACATTCGCTGCTTGTTTTTTCAAAAGACGTTGTTACAAACTTTTTCATAGTCTCAAAACAAAGTGGTCATTGGATGTTGTCGATGCTCAGCCACACGGATGTACTACGAATTGTCTTGTCAGTTCTAACGTTCAGTAGCCTGAATTGGAACTTTCTTATAGCTGAAGACAATACTGAGCCAACTGATCGGGCAGTGGCCAATGCAGAATTGATTTGGAAAATCACCGTACCTGCCGGCAGCGTGGACTTGAGCGGCAACAGTGGATTGCTGAGCAACGGACTGCAGCAGAACAGTTTGGGTGGTTTCTCGGCCATCGAATATTCAGGGCAGGGACACCTGTACTGGGTGATTCCTGACCGCGGGCCTTTAGATGGAGCGACCGACTATCTTTGTCGCATCCACCAAGTCGAATTGCATACCGCCGATCGCTCCTCAGTTGGCCTGCGAGTCGTGGCAACTCAGATGCTTCGTCAGAAGTCTGGAGATGCGCTTTGTGGATCGCTTGAACTAGTTACCAGCAGTTCCAGTCCGCGAAGTCGAGCCTATGATCCAGAAGCCGTAAGAGTCGCCGCAGATGGAAGCTTGTTGATCTCCGATGAGTACGGACCATGGATCGACCGTTTCTCCGGTCAAGGCGTCATGGAAGCCACTTGGACGCTGCCTTCGGCACTGCGTCTGACCGAAAGTCAGGATTTGGAAACTGCAACCGTCGGTGCGGTACCCAATCGCGGCTTAGAAGGCTTGGCCCTAGTGCCTGGCGGCAAGGAAATGGTAGTTGCCTATCAAAGCGCCCTAGTGCAAGATAGTCGGTCCAAAGGTAAAAAGCGGCTGGGAGATTATGCAAGGCTGTTATTGCTTGATGCGATCAAACCCGGCCAGCCTATCGAGCAATGGGCCTACCCCATGCAGGATGCTAGCTTTGGAATCAGCGAGATTCTGTCGGTCGATGAACGCCGATTTTTGGTGTTGGAGCGCGACAGTGAAGCTGGAGCCCAGTCGACATGCAAAGCTCTGTATCTGATCGATTGCAAGTCAGCAACAGATATCAGCGCTGTTCAAGCGCTGCCTGCCAAGGGACCGTTGCCAGGCGGCATAAAGCCAGTAACCAAGAGGCCTTTCTTAGATTTGTTGGATCCATCCTATGGGCTTCGGGACTTGGTGGGCTTGGAAAAGGTCGAAGGGATCACTTGGGGTCCCAATCTGAAGGACGGACGGCGTTTGCTGGTAATCAGCACCGACAATGATTTTGACCCTCAGCGGCCCAGCCATCTGTTCGGATTTGCGATCTCGACGCCTTTTTAAACGACTGATCTTTGCCACTAATGCAGATTAGAATAAAACTTGGCTTGCAGCAGGTAATCGCTGTACAAGTCGACTGGCGTCGTTCAGGCGCTTGGTCTGGCAGGTCGGCAAAGGGTGATTTGCAAAGTCAAAGGAAATCGCATTGGATCGCAGTTGTCGCCCGAGTTCGCTGGTTTTCTGGCTGACTAATGTGTTGCTTCTTACCGGTGTGGCCAGCGTCCCAGCAAGTGATTTGGAAGCTGTGCAGGTAACCTACCTAGCCGCTGGACAGCAGCAAAGTGTCACTGCCCAGGTGGAGCGCCAATATGGTGATGGGAGCGTACTGTTGTTGGCTGCAGACGGTCGAATGCTGACCTTGCATAGCCAGGAAATCGTGGAACAGAAAGCTACGGGCCAGCCTTTGCAGCCGATGAATCCTGCGCAGGTAATCGATCTGCTCAAGCCAGAACTGGGTTCCGAATTCAAATACCATCAGACCAAAAACTACGTTATCGCGTACAACACCAGCGACATCTATGCTCAGTGGATTGGGCAGCTTTTTGAGCGACTCTATCGCGGCTTCAATAACTATTGGAACACCAGACGAGTTCCCTTGACGAAACCCCGATTCCCGTTGGTAGCCGTGGTCTTCAGTGACAAGCAGAGCTATCTGCTGCATGCGAAACGCGACATCGGTGATTCTGCTGGCTCCATGATTGGTTATTACAACATGAACACCAATCGCATGTTCATGTACGATCTGACCGGAGTTGACGGACTGGTACCCGCCAGTCAAAAGGTGTCGTCCCAGGCGGTCATCAATCAGATCTTGTCGCGGCCAGAAGCCGAAAGAACGGTGGCAACGATCGTTCATGAGGCCGTTCATCAACTGGCGTTTAATTCGGGCCTTCAGGTACGTTTGGCGGACAACCCGCTGTGGTTAAGCGAAGGTCTAGCCATGTTCTTTGAGGCACCGGACCTGCAAAGCCCTCAGGGTTGGAAAATCGGTAATGTCAACTACCACAATTTCAACTTGCTCGCCGTCTATTTGCCCAAGCGTCCCGGCGATTCGTTGCTAACACTGATTCGCGACGATGCGCGATTCAAAGATGCTCAAACGGTTCGACAGGCCTATCCGGAGAGTTGGGCGCTTACCTACTTTTTGATGAAGGCGCGAGGGAAACAATTTGCTGCCTACCTGCATGATGTGAGCCAGTTGCGGCCGCTGGCCGAAGAACCGCAGGAGAAAAGATTGCAAATGTTCGAGAAACACTTTGGCGACCCCGCTGAATTGGATCGAGCATTCATGACGTTTCTCCGTAATATTCGCTAGAATCGTGGTGATCTGCTGAACTTTTCAACGGCCAACGTGGTGTAGCATTGAAGCTACAACTAACGATATAATGCCTGCAACAACGTCGTGTATCGGCTCGGTTGTTTTCAAATAGTCGTAGCGAGTGCTTCCAATGAACAGTGCCATTGATTTCTCGAAGAGCCTACCACTAGGCCGACGAGCCCCAGTTCCCAGCCAAGTGGTCGTATGCTGGAAAGAGTGTACTAAAAAATTTTTGAATCCAGGTTGGTTGAGTCGGTTCTGCTTGACCGCGATACTGTTTCTTTCATCCAGTGGTATATCCAATTGGATTGTGGCACAGCAAACGTCGCAGCCACAATCGGGAGCCCAGTTGCAAGCCGTAGTGTCCAGCTTGATCGAACAATTGGGGAACGAAAATTTCCGCGTACGCACCAACGCTCATGAAGCACTTGAAAAGATCGGACTGCCAGCTTTTGAACAACTGCGTCTAGCGCGAGATCATTCAAATATTCAAGTGGCGCGAAGCGCCGAGTACCTGCTGCTGAGTCAGAATGTAGTTTGGTGGTTGGATACGGACTCGCATGAGGTCCGCGAGCAACTGCTCGACTATAGCAGTCTGCCCAAAGTTGAGCGGGAGACTCGATTGCAGCAACTGGCGCTTCTGGGAACCGATGATGCACTACTAGCGCTATGTCGAATCGCAAAATATGAAAACAACGAATGGTTGTCGCGTAACGCGGGTCTGAATCTGCTGAATCGAGTCCTGGATTGCGACAAAGACAGGCAGGTAGCGTTAGCGCAATCCATTCTGTTGATCAGCCAGCAGTCCGAACGTCAAGCGACCGTATGGTTATCGACCTTCTGTAACCAAATTCTGGCTCGGCAGCCTATCGATATGCAGCCGTGGAAACAGTTTGCTGACGATCTGAACCTGGATGCATCCCGACAGGCTCATTCCAGCCCCGAACAGCGACAACAGGTTTTGAAATATTACGAATGGTTGACTCGTTGGGCAGAGCGACAACAAGGCAAGCAAGCGTCATTGGAGATGGTTCGACCGAGCATGCAACTGGTTGAAGCAACATCCAAGTCGATTCGTGAATACGGGCATTGGGCGATTTCTTTTGAACTGCCGGAACTGGTCGTCGAGCTATCTGCGGTATATCGCGAACTTTTTGACAGCGACCCCAAGGTTGCCTACCTATTGGCCGAGGCGCATCTGAAACTGGGACAGCAGCCGCAAGCGAAACAACTGGCGGAAAAAGCGCTGCATCTACCGGAGAATCGCGCTGGCATGCTAGGTCAGTTTGCACCTGGGGGTGTTGGTGATATCGAAGCCGGCCAGCGATATGTGCAGGCCCACGAACTGCGAGATCGAGGATTGTTTGATTGGGCTGAAGCCGAATACCTGGAAGGGTTAAAGGTTGATAGCAGAATAAAAGTAGAGCTGCGTGAAATGTTGGCACACTTCTACTGGGAGGGCGGCCAATTTCAAAAAGCGGCAGACACTTTGGAACCTCTAGTCGAGTCGGCACCGGTGGATCACAACCTTCCAGCGACCAGGTACGATCACGCATCGGTCGTTGCCATGCACTACTGGTACGCTGCGCTTCACGCCACTTCGGAAGATCGTTTGGAAGACGCCTTCGGTCTCTTCCAGAAGGCAATTGATGCCAATGGATCAGCTTCGCTTCAGAATCCGGATATTTTGATTGGACTCTTTAAGATCGCTCGAACTGACGAACAAAAAAGTTATTTCGAAGAGCATTTTGACGCAATGGTTAGCCACTTTAGAACTCTAGTATCTGCTGAAGAAGCTCGATTGGCTAATTTTGATGTCTCGCGATCTGCTAGCGCTGGCATGGGGTTGGCGCAGGCCTGCAATCAATTGGCGTGGCTGTTGGCCAATTGCAACGCTCATCTAGACGAGGCGATCTACTTGAGCGGAAGATCGCTTGAGATCGACCCAGATTCATACGCCTACTTAGACACTATGTCGCGGTGTCAATTTGCTGCGGGGCGGCTAAAGGAGGCGGTTGACTATCAGCGCAGGGCCGTCGCGAAGGCTCCACATGACCGAATGTTAAACGCTCAATTGGCTGAAATCGAAGCGGCGCTTCGCCAACAGCAATCATCTCCCGACGCGACCATTGAAGAAGATAAATGATTTCGGCCACTCGCTGTCTCTTGCTGATCTGCATGTTTGTACCCTTCTACTCAGGTTGCCGGCGCGGAGCCGAGGATGATCTAACGGATCAGCAACGCGAACGTAAGCGACTCGAAGAACTCGATAGGCTACAGGCCAGCGACATTGTATCCCTACCTACCGACTCCCAGAGATCGATCGTTACGATCAAGTCGGGCCATTGGGTCGAGACGGCTCAGCGATTCAAAGCCAATCGCGAAGATATGCAGGTGGCTAGCGTTGGGCGAGTGGAAAGACTGGAACAGCCTGTCACCATTCCAGCGACGAATATAGTCAACGAGTTTACGCGTCGAACAGTGCTGCCTAAAGGACAGGAAAAGACCGTTCAGATCAGCATGTTTGTGCCTCGGATCCAGACTCGCAATCAAGATGATGCTTTTGCCGACGCAACTCGTGCTGCGGTGACGCTCAACACGGAACTGCTAGCCGTCCCGCTGATGACTCCTATTGTAGGAAGCGCCAAGAGGACGGCTGTTGTCAAACTGCACGATCATGAGTTTCTTTTTTCCATATTGTCTCCAAGAGCCCTCAGTTATCAGTATCTGGCCAGCCAAGATGCCGTCCAGTGGATCGTCAGTGATGATCTGTTCTCGGCGGATCGAGTTCGCAGTTATGAACTGACTTTGCTTGAGCCTAAGGATAATCAGTACAGTTTGCCCAGCAGCCTGCTGACGATGACATCGGTGGCTGTCATGCTGTGGGACGATGTGGCACCTGCCGATCTATCGCTGGATCAGCAGAATGCAATTGTTGATTGGATTTACTGGGGCGGGCAGTTGATTATCAGCGGCCCCACCAGTTGGGCACGGCTGAAAGACTCGTTTTTGTCGGCATACTTGCCAGCGCAAACCGCAGAAAACACTGAACTAGATAGCCAATCCTTTGCAGAGATGTCTAGCACTTGGCAGACGATCGATATCAGCGACAAAAACGCGCGGCGACCGATTGAGATTGTTGGAGTACCTTTAAGCGGATTGCAATTGAATCTGAACGACCAAAGTAGCTGGCTCCCTGGCTCGGGACAGTTAGTCGCAGAGCGGCAATTGGGACGTGGGCGCATCGTCCTGACCGCTTTTTCATTGCGTGAGCCACAGGTCTATCGCTGGCCCTACTTCTCGAGCATGCTTTCGACAGGGTTGCTTCGGCGCTGGCCACGCGAATTCAAACCCGTCAGTGCCAGTGCCGGACTTCAGCAGCGTTGGGTGCAGCCTATGGCGACCGCCAATTTGGACTCGAGAATGCACTCTAATTTGCGGATACTAACGCGAGACATCAAGGCAGCGAGGTTCCAATCCGATGGTCAAACCGCCCAGGAGACAACTGAAGCTAATTCACAATCCAATGGAAATTTTGGAGATCTTCCGCTCGACAGTTCAGTCAGCGTTCTAGAGCAACCTGTCACGCAGGCAGAAGGTTATGAACCGCTTGGCTGGGGAGGTGCTGCGGCTCTAAGCGATCAATCAGGTGTTACGGCAACTGCGATCGAATCCTTGCGCAGCGCTTCTGGAATAGAACTTCCCTCCTGGGATACAATAATCAAGTTGATAGGCGGTTACCTACTGTGCCTGGTTCCGCTCAACTATTTGGTCTTTCGTGTGATGGGACGACTGGAATTCGCTTGGATAGCCGCTCCACTGATGGCCATCGTCGGTGTCTTTGTTGTCACCAAAGTCGCCCAATTGGATATTGGTTTCGCGCGTCGCGCGAATGAAGTCGCCGTGTTAGAACTTTACGCCAATCACAACCGAGGGCACATCACTCAGTACGCGGCTTTGTACACTTCGCTTTCTACCAACTACTCAATTGAGATGCCTGAAAAAGATAGCGTAGCATTACCACTAGGCGATTCGCGTCGACAAGCGAAAAGGATACAAGCGGGCCAGCGGACCCTGCAAACTCATTTTGGAGTAAGCAACGGAATAGTTTTGGAGCCCTTAACGGTCTATTCCAATACAACCGAGATGCTGCATGGCGAGCAAATGATCAACCTTAGTACGCCGATCGGATGGCTGTCTGATTCAGAAAAGTCAGTGCTAAAGAATTCCAGTGATTTACCGCTAAAGAGCGTGCTTCTACTGCGCCAGCACCCAGAAGGCGGATACCAGTCTGCTTGGCTTGGGGAACTGGCTGCTGGTCAGCAGACGAATGTTGTGTGGAATCAGCATACCATGGACGACGCCTTGCAGCCGTGGAACGACCAGCTTTTGACTCAAGCCGAAAAACCAACGGTGAAACAGCTTCAGGCCACAGACGGAAGGTGGATTGGCCGATTGCTAGATCAAATTGCTCGTGGAGTTCCACTGACGGCTGGTCAAGCGGTGATGATTGGCTATACCGATAAACGGCTAGGAGCGATCAATATCCAACCTAGTCAAGATCAATACGATGGCATCTGCGTGCTGGTCGCTCATTTGTCACCACCTGCATTTAGCCCGATTCAACCTGATGTCAACATTCTGTCCCAACAGCGACTGCGCCAAGACTCAGAAACCGACCGTGATCAGAATCTGCCAGGTGTAAACACGCCAGCCCAACTGCCATGATATTCAGTCCGATCCCTGCGTTTGACTTTTTTGCAGCAGACTAAGACTATCCACTTTCCTCCTCCTACATGTTGGTCCGCTAGATGATTGAACTAAACGGTTTTGGTAAACAGTATGGAGACTTCACAGCCGTCGAAGAGCTGCATCTGAAGATTGAAGCTGGTGAAATGTTTGGGTTCATCGGTCCCAATGGAGCGGGCAAGAGTACGACCATTCGCTATCTGGCGACGTTACTGCGCGCCACAAGAGGCGATGCGAAGGTTAATGGATTCAGCGTCAATCAAGATCCTATGTCGGTCAGACGCAGTATTGGATACATGCCTGATGACTTTGGTGTTTACGATGGCATGAAGGTCTGGGAATTTCTGGATTTCTTTGCAGTTGCCTACAAGATTGGTCGCAGCCAGCGCAAACAAATTATCAAAGATGTTTTGGAATTGCTAGACCTGGCTCATAAGCGAGATGATTACGTTAACGGATTGTCCCGAGGCATGAAACAACGTTTGTGCTTAGCTAAAACGCTGGTACATGATCCTCCCGTTCTGATTTTGGACGAACCTACCAGCGGCTTAGACCCGCGAGCCCGAATCGAAGTAAAAGCACTGTTAAAAGAGCTGCGACGAATGGGTAAGACTATTTTGATTAGCTCTCACATCCTGTCGGAACTTGCCGACTGCTGTTCGTCGATCGGGATCATCGAGCGTGGTCAACTTCTCTTGAGCGGTCCCATCGACCACGTCTATCGCCAGATTCGCAAGAACCGTCAAGTGGTGATTCGCTTTAACGATCAAGTTGATTCAGGGGTTTCAATTCTACGATCACGGCCAGAACTGCGAGCCCTGGATGTTTCTGGAAATCGAGTGGAGGCAGAATTTGAGGCTTCCGATCAAGACTTGTCAAGCATTATGAAGCAGTTGCTAGATAGTGGCGTGCCCATGCACAGCTTTAACGACAAGGAGCCCACGTTAGAGGATGTCTTTATGATGGTCACGAAAGGCTTGGTTAACTAAGCAACGACAGTAGATACTGTCCGTAGCCGCTTTGCTGAGCGGATGCGGCCAACACTTGCAGTTGTTGGTCATCAATGAATTTCTGGCGCCACGCCACCTCTTCGATGCAGCCAATTTTAAGACCCTGGCGCTGTTCGACTACGTGTACAAACTCACTGGCCTGTAGCAACGAGGCAAAGGTGCCGGTGTCCAGCCAGGCGGTTCCTCGCCCTAGGACTCGTACCTCCAAGTCACCAAGTTGTAGGTACGTGCGGTTGACATCTG
>JBIIJD010000143.1:0-5616 GCA_044234105.1 Aureliella sp.
GCGGCGGTCGGTAGAGGGCAGTTGGCGGTTCTGGATGAGCACGTTAGGCGTCGACGCGAGAATTTCCAAAGGTATCAAGATTTGCTAGGGGATAGCCCTGGAATCCAGTTCATGCCAGAAATTCCCGGTGGCAGGTCGACTCGTTGGCTGACCGTAGCCTTAATCGACCCCAAGAAGCATGGCCGTGACCGTGAAGCGATTAGAATGGAGCTAGAAAGCCAGCAGATCGAGTCGCGGCCCGCCTGGAAGCCGATGCACTGCCAGCCCATTTTTCGAGACTGCCGCAGCCGAGGGGGGGAAGTTTGCGAGAAAATTTTCCAATTGGGGCTCTGTTTGCCCAGCGGAAGCTCGCTTCAGCCCAGCCAGATTGATCGGATTGTGAAGATTGTATCAAGCGGGAAAGTTTGATCCCTGGCGATGTTTATTCGGGCAGATCGCCGCGCTGTTGCCAATTACCAGGATTCGAGGACAATGATTGCGTAGTGGGATTCGCCAGAATTCCCGTTTAATGGCGGGATACGCCGGAATCAGACGGAAAATCAGCCGGAAAGCGTTAGCGTCCGGTTCGAGCAAAAACCGGGTGCTAACGCACTGCGGCTAATTGGAAAACCGGGTGCTAACGCACTGTGGCTAATTGGAAAACCGGGTGCTAACGCACTGCGGCTAATTGGAAAACCGGGTGTTAAAGCACAGCGGTTGATTGGGATTCAGTAAAGATAGATTATTTGCAGTTGTTGATCTGCGGAGCATAAGAAATGAGTACCGTTAATCCAGAGTTTCCGATTGAAGCTGCTGAGCAGCGCCCCTTTGCTGAACGTTGGCGCGGGTTCTTGAAGGGCTCGCCTCTTGATTGGGTGTTGATCTGCGGATTGATAGGCCTTTTGCCTTTGGTGTATGCCGAGGCCCGCGCGTTGTGGTACATGAAGCACTACCAGTTTTTCCCATTAGCTTGGGCAGCGTTTGTTGGCATCCTACTGATGCGAGGTGAACTGGGCGGTACAGTGCATCGTTGGCGATGGTATTTGGGGGTCCTTGGGCTTACCTTCACTGTCACTCTGACCATACTAGCGGCCCTTATGAGCTACGGAAAACTGGCGCAGATTTCAGCGATCGGCTTGGTGTTGAGCTGGATGTTGTTGAGGCTCAAGAACCCGTGGTATCACTGCATCGCATGGATCTTTCTGTTGGCGGTTACAGTTCGATTGCCAGTTACCTTGGATCAGCAGCTAATTCATGGTTTGCAGGCTCGATCGTCATCTTCGGCAAGCGCACTGCTTGACCTGACCTCAATTCCACATTTGGCGACGGGTAACGTCATCGAGATCAAGCCGGGTAAGCTGTTTGTCGAAGAGGCCTGTAGTGGAGTGGATAGCTTCTACGCGCTCATGGCAGTCGCAATTATGTTGTGCGTTTGGCAGCAGCGCGGTTTGGTAGTCAGTCTGTTGACGCTGGCGGCGGTTCCGTTGTGGGCCTGGTTCGGAAACGTTTTGCGTTTGTACACGCTGGCCTACCTGTACAACAATTGGGGTCTGAATTTAACGGAAGGTTGGCAGCACACGGCGCTTGGACTAGTGATCTTTGCCTTAGCGTTTGGCGGCTTGTTGTCCATGATGGAAGCGCTAACTCGGTTGTTTAGTCCACTGCCGGGCGGCGATGTGAATACCGACTGGGCACACTGGTTGTATAACGTTGTTGTGTCATGGCCGGATTCAGAAATGGATGAGGGAGCGGCACTGAAAAAGAAGTTAGTAGGTGAAGATGCACCGGTAGTTGAAACGCCTGTTGGGGCAGGACGTCCAGCCACTCTGCGATGGATATTGCCAGGTGCTGCTATGTTGATTTTTCTAGGAGCGGCAGCCATGACTGCTGGGCCTGTTCTGGGTTTTGGTGCCAATAAGATTCAGGGCCCAAAACTGTTTGATCGCGGTGATGTTGATTTAGCATTAGCTGCTGATAACTTGCCAGCAGATCTTGGTGGGATGAAATTGAAAGATTTCGAAATATCCCACCGTGAGACCAACAGTATGTTCGGCGCTCACTCTGCAACTTGGATGTTCCAAGATCAGTCGCGTGAAATTGTAATATCATTTGACTTTTTGTTCTCAGTGTTTCACCCACTAGAGGTCTGTTACATTTCAACTGGCTCAACCGTGATTGGTGAGATTCTCCAGCTTGAGAGTACTAGCAACGGTCTACCGCAATATACCAGTGAAGTCAGTTTGAAAGATATGTTTGGCGAAGACTCATACTTGTTGTTTACCGAATTCAATAGCGAAGGTCAATCTGCGGAGCGAATCGAAGTTTTCTCGCTAACGACCTTCTTCAATAAAGGCGTTTTTCAGAGGTCGATTGGTCCACTTTTCCAGCTTCAGTTGTTAGCATCTGATGGTAGTGCGCTGAAAAAGGAGGACAAGAAACGCTATCGAGAAATTCTGGCCAAGGCCAAGGATGCTCTACTGCCAAAAGCTCGCGCGCTGATGGAAGGTCGCGTGGCCGCTGCAGCGACAGACTCATCGCCCGCTGGTGGCGATGCTGCAGCGGGTGCTAATGCCCCTGCTAGCGGTCTGCCAGATGCTGCTGACACTTCTGCGCCGTCAGATTCATCTGAGGCTACGGCACTACCAGCCAATTAATTTCTTGGCAATCTTGAAAATACAGCCAGACGCGAACTAAACTGGTAATCTGGCGAGCAGCAGTTGCAATTTTACCGTAGCTACCGTCTGGCGACGGTAGCTACATTTCTGCGGCTTGCCTTAGCAGCATCGCCGTAGTGTTCGATTTAACGGACATTAGCCATACCGCGTCAACTTCCGGTTCAACGAACATTAACTGATGGCGAAGTATCCGTTTCAACGAAAAGCCGAGGCTAACGCCCTTCGGCTAATGTTTACATCTAATTGAAAATATTCAAATGAAAATCTGTTGCATTGGTGCTGGTTACGTGGGTGGTCCTACGATGGCGATGATCGCCAAACAGTGCCCCGATATTCATGTGCATGTCGTCGACATCAATCAGGCGCGTATCGACGCATGGAACTCGGATAATCTACCGGTATACGAGCCTGGGCTGTTGGAAGTAGTGTCAGAATCCAGAGATCGTAACCTACAGTTTTCTACTCAGGTGGAAAAATCTGTTGCTGCGGCCGATATGATCTTCATCTGCGTGAACACACCTACCAAGACCTTTGGGATTGGTGCTGGGCGAGCAGCCAATCTGGAGTATGTCGAAAAGTGCGCTCGCTTGATAGCCAGCGTCTCGCATGGGCACAAAATTGTTGTCGAGAAATCAACTTTACCGGTGCGCACCGCCGAAGCGGTAAAGCGCATTCTGTCGACGTCTGGCAACGGTGGCACTTTTGATGTGTTGAGCAATCCCGAGTTTCTAGCCGAAGGATCGGCCATCGAAGACCTGCTTAGTCCAGACCGCGTTTTGATTGGCGGCGAATCGCCTGTGGCTATCCAGTCGCTGGTGAACGTCTATGCACGCTGGGTACCCAGGGATCGTATTCTGACAACCAATGTTTGGAGCAGTGAATTGTCCAAGCTGGCTGCCAACGCTTTTTTGGCTCAGCGTGTCTCTTCGATCAATGCCATTTCAGCCTTGTGTGAGGCCACGGGTGCCGATGTGGACGAGGTCGCGCGGGCCATTGGTACTGATTCTCGCATTGGCAAGAAGTTCCTAAAGGCTTCGGTCGGTTTTGGAGGTAGTTGCTTTCAAAAGGATATCTTGAACCTGGTCTATCTGTGTGAGCATTTTGGACTGAAGGAAGTGGCCGACTACTGGGAGCAAGTAGTGGTCATGAACGACTACCAAAAGCGCCGTTTCGCTCAGAATATTGTCAGAACTATGTTCAACACGGTTTCTGACAAGAAGATTGCACTTTGGGGGTGGGCGTTCAAGAAAGATACGAACGACACACGCGAATCGGCAGCTATTTATGTCTGTCGCGATCTGTTGCACGAACGAGCAAGGCTGGCAATCTACGATCCTCGGGTTAGTCGCCAGCAGATCCTGTCCGATCTACGATCAGTGCTGCGCGACGCTTCTGGGCACATCCCAGCCAACGTCGAAGAGCTGTTGCAAGCCAACGTCTCGGTAGGCAAAGATGCTTATGAAGTTGCCGATCAGGCGCATGCTGTAGCTGTGATGACCGAGTGGGATGAATTCCGATCGTTAGATTTTTCACGCGTCTATCAGGTGATGGCCAAACCCGCCTTCATCTTTGATGGTCGCAACATTCTGGACAACGGAAATTTGGCCAAGATCGGCTTTGAGGTCCATTCCATTGGTCGTGGCAAAGTTGAATAACTGTCAGCGCGTGAGGCTTGTTTCACAAAGCGGCAGTGGAAGGGTTGTTTGTAGCTGCCGTCGCCAGACGGTGGTTGAGCAAGATTCCCACTGTCTGGCGACAGTAGCTACCGGCATCTTCGTTCGCCGACTTACAGCGATCCATTAAAGGCTTGCAGCAGCTTACGCCCGCGAAAGATGCTAAGGGCTACTGCGGGAGTCATGCTGTCTGGTTGGCTGTTGGTCGGGAAAAAGCTGATGTCAGATTCTTGAGCTATGGCGATTCCACGCGATGAACCTAGTCTGGCCTGGGTAAGCATTGCGGGTTCACCCAGCAGAAAAGTTAACATCTGAGGAGTGATCTCTTCGTAGCCAGCGTCACGCATTGAATCGATCATCTGATCTACCCAGCGCGCTTGCTGGGCAGCAAGCTCATCAATAGGCAGTTCATAAATCTCTTCATGCTCTAATTGCCAGCCTGCGAAGGCGGCATAGACATCTTCTAGTGGAAAATGATTTAGGTTCGTGGCAAACGCCAGCGTAACCGGACCGGCGATACCGATGTTGCAGGTCTTCCCCTGCGGCAGATCGTATTCAAAGCGAAACAGATAGCAGTCTCGCGGTTCTTCATACCCAGGCCAATAGAGAGTCCGGGTTTCTAGTGACTGGATCCGATTGGGCGGCAGGCCAAATTGTTCAGGGCTTGCCAGCCACCCTGCCAACTCGGATTCTGCAAGTGCCAGCGGTGAGCGATACTGCTGGTCGATCTGATCGGCTACTCCAAGTTCTTCTGCGTAATTGACCGCTCGGACTCTGGCAACAGGGTCCAGAGCTAGCTCGACCAGTCTCTGAAGACCGCGCGGATCGTTCATGCCTGCCAGCGAGGCCGCCGCTTCGCACTGGATGCGCCGGTGAGCTAATTCTAACGCCTCATGAAGCGCTGGTATTGCAGCGGGCCAGCCGATCTGGCCTAACGTGTCACACAGTGAAATAGTGAGCGCCACCGCATCGTTTAGGATCTGCTGTACCTGCTTGACATCGTGCCCGAATTGACTGGGGTCACGTTGCAGTTTTTCCAGTCGAATGACCACCTGTTTCAGCAAGGCTGCAAGCTGATCGCATTGTGTCGACCATGGATGATGTTCCAGTCGGCTTGAGCGCATGCCGTGATTGGCCAGATCCAACAAGACGGAAAGAGTTGAAGGATGGAAAACTTGGCTGTCCAAACGTTCGAAGAAAAAAGCAAGAAGCTGGCCGTCGCATTTCCAAAGCGGACTTAGTCCTAAGCCCACCAATTGCCAGTCAGCCAGCGGATGCTGGCTGATCAA
>JBIIJD010000085.1:0-19043 GCA_044234105.1 Aureliella sp.
ACTCCTGGAACCGCGAAATCGGACTTTGGTTGCGATGGCTTCTCTTCGATGGAGATAGCTCGCTTGTTCTGATCAAATTCAACCACTCCGTACCGCTGCGGATCGGCGACTCGATAGGCAAATACGATACCCCCCGAGGGATTGTTGCAACTAGCAAGCATTTTGGCTAAGCCCGATCCGTAGAAGATGTTGTCTCCAAGAATTAACGCACACTTGTCGCCGGCGATAAAAGATTCACCAATGACAAATGCTTGAGCCAGTCCGTTTGGCACAGGTTGTTGACGGTACTCGAAACGACAGCCCAGTTGCCTGCCATCACCAAGTAGCTGCTGAAATAGACCCAAATGATCTGGTGTGGAGATAATTAAAATTTCTCGGATGCCGGCTAACATCAGAACAGAAAGCGGATAGTAGATCATTGGCTTGTCGTAAACGGGTAGCAACTGTTTGCTGATCGCGCGAGTCAGCGGATATAATCTGGTTCCCGAGCCGCCAGCCAGAATGATGCCTTTCATGCTTTTACCCTACTATCTTCCAAACCAATTAGATCGAATCCGCCCAGGTCCACGCTTTCAAGCTTGCTATGATCGAGTCTTGTACTGCTGGCATATAAATACCGGCCGCTTCTAACTTGCTTGTGTCCAGCACGCAATTTGACCGAGGTGTTTTGGCAGCCTTGGTCATAAAATCAGCTTCATCGCTGAAGAATTGGAACCTTTTTTCAGGACACAAATGTTGCTGGATCAGTTGAACGATCTGACCTGTAGTAATCGATCCTGGGTTGGTGACATTGTACTTCCCATACGGGATGCGTTGCGACCAACAGGCCCAACATGCCGACACAAACTCTTCCAGATTCGAGACGGAATTCCGCGCCTCTAACAGACGCTCGTAGCGCAGCAACTTGGACAAATAGTTGCGAGGCGAGTCCAGGTGACTAAATGGGATTCTCAGTCGCCACAGGTAGACTTGTTGTGCCCCCTCAAGCAGTTCTTCGCCCAATGCTTTGCAACCCGAGTAGAAACTACAGTTGTTATGCCTGAAATCGAAATTGGCGGGGTCCTGTTCGCTAAACCCGCTTCCATCTGAATGTGTGCCTTGATAGATGCAACCTGAGGATACATGACCCCATGGCAGGTCAGTCGATTCACAAGCTTGGCGAATTACACCCGGCAAAGCAGCGTTACCTAGCAAGCAATCTGACCTATGTACTTCACAGGCATCAACATTGGGCTTTCCAGTGTAACCCGCTGCATTGATTAGGAAAGTAGGACGAATCTGCCGAATTAATTCAGTTAACGCGGCGGCTTCGTAATAATTGACATCGCTGCGCGAGAGGGTAACCACTTCGATCCGCTCTAGTTTCAGCAATCGCAGGAAGGCGCTTCCCACATAGCCACTCGCCCCCAGCAGTAGAACTTTTTCGTTATGTGCGCAGCGAACTTTCATCTGATGATTTTCTGGTGCTGAAGACAAGTGTCGATTATCATTCTTTGAGTCCAATTAAACTGCTAAGCTAATCGTTCCAATAGTCTCTGGCTATTGTGTGGGAAAGGGATTGAGACCATAATGGATAACTCTTGTGATCAATGCAGCGGTCATGCCGATCGTATCGAGAATGCGGACGCGCGCTCCTGCGCTGGTCGGGTAGGAGTTCGCTTGGAACGCAAAGCAAACTTACTGCCTAGCGTAACTACCTATCGAATAGTGGCGGTAACAAGAAAGTTATTCTTCTTCGGCCAAGTCGCGGTTTTTGTACTTGTCTTCGTCGCTTCGACGATTCAGTCCTGCGCGATCCATCAAGCCGCGCTTGAGCAACTGTTCAATTTGATCGTCGTCTGGCGGCGGGGGCCCAAAGGCTCCCAGCGACTCAGGCGAGTACTCGATGACGTAAAGATGCTTAGCAAAAGAGATTTTAACACCCGGGTCCAGTCGCTTTCGATCGACTCGGAAGCCTTCGACTTTGGTTCCGTTGCGACTGCCAAGATCCTTAAGAAACCAATATCCCTGTTCCAGACTCATTCGAGCGTGCTGGCCGGAAACGTTAGGGAATCGTAAAACGATGTCACAGGACTCGCGCCGTCCGATAAGCAGTCGGTCCTTGTTCAGTGGAATTGGATCGCCGCCACCGTTCGGTACCAACTGGCCAAAATCGCCCATCGCTCAGCTCCCTAAAAATCCACAGAATCGATCACTTCAACTGGCATTTGCCTTACGATGCGACTGTCCTTGAGCGCAGCTTCCAGTTATGATCTTACGACATCTATCCCGCGTCTCAGCAGTTTTTTCTGCCAAAACAATCATCTTTCTCTTAATTTAAGCTCAATTGATGAAAAGGTCAATTTTTTTAGAGCAAGAAAGTCGTCCGGATTGGCGAGCTGAAGGGCTATTTTTCTACTCGTTGAACCGCTATCTGCAGCATCGCTTTGGCTGCCGCGTTCAAAAAGTCAGCTTGGATGGTGGTTTCACCTGTCCCAATGTGGATGGCACGGTTGCCAAAGGCGGTTGTATTTTTTGTGATAATCGAGCCTTTAGCCCCAGTCGGCGAGTGCGCAGGGATGCGATAACCGCTCAGATCCAGCGAGGTATTGACGGCCTTGCCAGGCGTTATGAAACGGAGAAATTTCTTGCCTATTTCCAACCTGCAACCAACACCTACGGGTCGCTTGAGAAACTGAGGGCCTTGTGGGAGATACCACTTGAGGACCCACGCATCGTGGGACTTGTGATCGGTACGCGACCTGACTGCGTGCCTGACTCGGTTTTGGATCTGGTCGACGAATTTGCTCAGCGAACCTATGTGTCGTTAGAATTGGGCATTCAGACCATCCACGACGCAAGCCTGGATTGGATGAATCGAGGTCACCACCACGACGCTTCGGTGGATGCCTTGCAACGTTGCCAAGGTCGTGACTTTCACGTTGGGCTGCACGTCATGTTGGGCCTGCCTGACGAAACCCACGAAATGATGATGCAGACGGCTCGCCAAGTGGCTACGTGGAATGTACAAAGCGTCAAGATTCATAATTTATATGTCGTCCAGCGCACTGCGATGATTCAACAGGTAGAAAGTGGGCAAGTTCGCCTATTAGAATTGGACGAATACATCGCCCTGGTAGCCGACTTCATCGAACTCTTGCCGCCAGAGATGGTGATCGAACGCATCTCGGGAGACGCACCACCCAACAGCCTAATCGCTCCACAGTGGTGCCTCCAAAAAGGCACCATCAAACAGCGCCTGATAGAAACCTTCACAAGCCGCAACAGCCACCAGGGCAGCTGCTATCTCTTGCCAGACTAGTTTCCCAAACGGCTGATGGGCACCTCGCCACGAATCCGACAGTGCGACCAGGCGTCCAACGAGGCGCCAGCACGCAATCGCCCCAAAAGCGGTTAGTGAAAAATCACCAGTTGATCAGCGATAATAAAAAAACCTGCAATCCGCTCGGAATTGCAGGGTTCTCTGAAGTGGAGGATACGAGACTCGAACTCGTGGCCTCTTGCATGCCATGCAAGCGCTCTACCAACTGAGCTAATCCCCCAGGGAAATCGTCTGTGACGATCAATTCGCTGCTCGGAACTTGGTGATCCGTGGCCGTAGGTTAGTGTGGACTTCCAGGGCTAACTGGACCCGACAGGATTTTAGCGAGTAATCGAATACCCGAAAAGGCCAAGCTCAATTTTTGTCTAGGGCTTTTGTTGACTGCTCCGTTTGGTACTTCCCCTTGGTTCATTCCTGGTCGCTCCCAGCGTAAAACTGGTAGCGAGATAGGATTTCTGTAACCGTTCACACCCCGAGGTGGGCCGGCGCGGGGCGAAGGGATTATTGTGTTAATAGGCTTGTCATCAATCGACAAACTTGAAAGTTAAATGCCGATTTAACTTGGCCCCGCTTGTCCTGCCCTACAAATCGCGTGAACGGTTACGCTTAGCCTTTGTACTCGGCTGCAAAGAACTCGCGACTACCTTCGACGCTGGGTTTGATGGTCCGGGCACCCTTTTTCCAGTTCGCAGGACAGACTTCCCCGTTCTGCTCGAAGAATTGAAGTGCTTGTACCATGCGCAGTGCCTCGTCGACGCTGCGGCCCAAAGGTAGATCGTTGATCACTTGATGTCGGACGACCCCGTTCTTGTCGATCAGGAACAATCCGCGCAGTGCGACTTCGTCATTGAGCAGTACGTCGTAGTCTCGACTAATTTTCTTGCTCAAATCGGCAACCAGCGGATACTTGATGTCGCCCAATCCGCCTTGGTCTCGCGGTACTCTACGCCAAGCCAGGTGAGAGAACTTGCTGTCGACGCTTACTCCCAGCACTTGAACACCCAACGCTTCAAATTCGTCGGCTCGATCAGAAAAGGCGATGATCTCAGTCGGGCAGACAAAAGTAAAATCCAAGGGATAGAAATACAACAGTACGTATTTGCCCTTAAAGTCGCTCAAGCTGATCTGCTTGAAGCTGCCGTCAGCCATAACGGCGTCAGCTTTAAAGTCCGGTGCTGGTTTGGTTACAAGAGTGCTCATCGCTCATTCCTTTCTTAATCTGATCAAAATTTGTAATTGCAAGGCTATCACCCTGCATAAGTTTTATGTCTACGACTGAACCTGACTGGTCACGCAAAGCGCATTGTTGGTGCGCCACAAAGCCAAAGCTGTGCCTGGATATCGTGCAATCAGCCGAGAATTCTTCTTAGGCTGGTGCATACCCCTCCGCTTGACATGCACCAAGGCAAAGCTGACACTCTGATGCTTTATGTTAACGCATCGTCCAGGGGTTGGGGAGCGCAAAATGAAGCCGCAAGCGAATTCTTCTTGTTGGATGAGTTGATTTTCACACTATGAAACACAGGAAATGAATCATTCAGAGCAGTTACCGAGCGACCAAATCACGTCGGTCAGCCAGTTGCGGGAAATCGTCGGCCAGTTTGTCGCCGAGAGAGATTGGCGCAGGTTTCATAACTTGAAGAACCTTTCGATGGCTATCGCCATCGAAGCGGCAGAATTAATGGAGCACACGCAGTGGCTGACCACCCAGCAGGTAGAGTCGGGGGAGCCGCACAATCTACATGGGGTCGCCGAGGAGTTGGTAGACGTGCTGTGTTACGTGCTGGCGCTGGCCAATCGACTGGATATCGACTTGACCGGATCGCTGTTAGCCAAGATGGACAAAACTCGTCGAAAGTACCCGGTTGATTCGCCGCAAACCGCGATGGGTTTGCCAACACCAGAGCAGTGATTTTTTGTATCGGTTCATCGAGTCAACCGCACCCACACACAACAAATAACAGCCAACCACAGCCAACTGAAGCATAATTCGCCAGTCCATCAACAAAAAAACTGCCAAGCGAAGGCTCGGCAGTTTCTGATGATTTTCTAGTCGCCTCAAAAAGTTGCGGCTGACTTATTGTAACAATCACTTAGTACATGTCGTGATCGCCAGCATGTCCCTTGGAGCCCTTGTCGTCCTTAGGCTTTTCGGCAATCAGCGCATCGCTGGTCAGCAACAGAATAGAAACACTGGCCGCGTTGCTCAAGGCGGTACGAGTCACTTTGGTAGGGTCGATAACACCGGCCTTCACCAGATCTTCGTATGAGTCGGTGAGCGCGTTGTAACCTTGGTTACCCTTGGACTCAGCGACCTTCTCGCACACAATACCGCCGTCCTTACCAGCGTTTTCTGCGATCATCGTGAGAGGTGCTCGGCATGATCGTACAATGATATTGAAGCCCACTTCTTCATCGGGCGACAGTTCAGTACTTGGCTTCAGGCCGGCGCTGGCTCGCAACAGGGCCACACCGCCACCAGGCAATACGCCTTCTTCAACGGCTGCACGCGTGGCATACAGAGCGTCTTCGACACGAGCCTTCTTCTCCTTCATTTCGCTTTCGGTAGCTGCGCCGACATTGACCTTGGCTACACCACCGGCCAGCTTCGCTAGGCGTTCTTCCAATTTCTCGCGATCGTAGTCACTAGTGGTAACTTCGACTTCTCGACGAATCTGGTCGATACGAGCCTTGATATCGCTACTCTTGCCGGCACCTTCAATGATCGTGGTATTATCTTTGTCGATGATCACCTTCTTGGCACGTCCTAGTTCAGGCAGGCCAACCGATTCAAGTTTGATACCTAGGGCTTCAAAGACGGCTGTTCCACCGGTCAGAATGGCGATGTCTTCCATCATAGCCTTGCGACGATCGCCGTAACCAGGTGCCTTGACGGCAGCGATATTCAATGTTCCTCGCAGGCGATTGATCACCAAAGTAGCCAGTGCTTCGCCGTCGACGTCTTCAGCAATGATCAGCAGTGGCTTGCCTTGCTGAACCACGGCTTCAAGAACGGGCACGAGGTCCTTGATGCTAGAGATCTTCTTCTCAAAAACCAAAATGTATGGATCTTCCAGAACAGCTTCCATGCTGGAAGCGTCCGTTACGAAATAGGGCGACAAGTAGCCGCGATCAAACTGCATACCTTCAACAAATTCCAGTTCTGTATGCAGGCTCTTGCCTTCATCAACGGTCACTACGCCATCTTTACCTACCTTTTCCATTGCTTCGGCCAATAGTTCACCGATTTCACGGTCATTGTTAGCAGCGATCGATGCGACGTTGGCCATTTCGCTCTTGTCGCGGATCTTGATGGACATCTTCTTAAGCTTCTCGGTAATGTCGGCAACGGCCTTTTCCATGCCTGACTTCATTTGAATCGGATTGACGCCAGCCACAACCGACTTCAGCCCTTCATTAAAAATCGCCTCGGCCATCACGGTTGCCGTCGTAGTGCCATCGCCAGCTACATCGCTGGTCTTGCTGGCCACTTCGCGCACCATGCGGGCACCCATGTTTTCGTAAACATCCTCCAGATCGATTTCTTTGGCTACGGTCACACCGTCTTTGGTAACGGTCGGACTTCCAAAGCTCTTCTGGATGATGACATTGCGTCCCTTGGGCCCCAACGTGACCTTAACGGCTCGTGCCAACTTCGAGACGCCTCGACGAATGGCTTCGCGGGCTTCTTGTTCAAATATGATAATCTTCGCCATGTTATTTCTAACTCCAAATTACAAAGTGTTTTAAGTTGTGTGGTCGCGTTTCCAGTGCCGTCAAACAGGCCTGTTAGCTTATTCAATCACGGCCAGGATTTCGTTTTCACTCATCAGCAGATACTCTTCGTCGCCAATTTCGATCGCTTCACCGGCATAACTGGTAAACAAGACGCGATCGCCAGACTTGACTTGCATGGAAGCTCGATTTCCATTTTCCAACAATTTTCCGTCGCCAACGCTGACCACTGTACCGCGAGTGGGCTTATTCTTGGCGCTGTCCGGCAGATAGATGCCCCCAACGGTTCGTTCCTCAGAATCCTCGCGGCGCACGACCAAACGATCGCCAAGGGGTTGAAGCTTGATTTGACTGGTACTCTTCTTTTTTGTAGCCGTCGCCATGAACGACACTCCTCCATTATGAACTTCGGGACTGTTTCAAAATCGAGCCCAAACCCTTTGAGCCCGACGAGTCTATCTAGAACCATCCTGAGCCAGCCATCAGCCATCCCTCCCACCGGGGAGTGAATAGACTATCAGCCGGTCAAAACGGCAATAATGCGGTTACTTCCCCGAGAAAGCAAAATCCGTGCCACGGCGCAACTAAACCGGAAACGAGCCCTAGGTGGGTTGGGAATCGAGTCGTAGTTCTCTGAGAAACAGAATCCGTTTCCCCTGAATTTGGCAGCTTTAGCTAATAAAATCCTGGGTGCAATTCCGTTCCCAGAATGGGGGCTAGGTAGTTTGTCAATTTGGCAGACTGCTATTTCAGGGATGATCAAACCGGTACTTCGTTGAGCTCAACTTTCGATCAAGGAAGCCAACTGACGCGCTGATTTAAAGATTGGTATGCCGGGTAAGAACTGCTCAATAAGCTGATGATTGGTGCGATGGGTGATTTCAAGGTAATCAATGGCGAGCAGTTTCTCGGACGTCTGGGCTTCTGTAGTCAGGTGATGGGATGTCGGTCGCACTGCTCCCGAGTGAAAAGCATTCAGGATCACCGCTTGAAGCCTTAATGATCGACTGGCAATCGCCTCGGCAGCCGCCAGGACTTGGCTGACGCAGCCCAAGCGGTTTGCTGCCACAAGGACTAACGGTAGTTGCAATTGCACTGCCAAATCTGCGACTGTCCAACTTTCAGTGATGGGCGATAGGATGCCGCCCGCCCCTTCGACCAACAAAAACTGGCAATGATCATTCCACCAGGCAGCGCCGGTAACTAGCCGATCCTGATCAACGGTGCGTCCCTCCAAGGCTGCTGCGATAGGTGGTGCCAGCGGCGCTTGAAAACTTTGCGGACACACTCGATCCATCAAGCTGAGATGAAGGCCCGCAGCTTGACACAACAAAAATGCATCGCTGCTCTTATCGATCGATTGGGATGGCATTTGCACCGCGACTCCGCTTGCGCAGGGCTTGTAGGCTCCAAGTTTCAGGCCGCGTTTTTGAAGGATTTCAAGCAGCTCAGCAGCACAATAGGTCTTACCAACGTCTGTATCAGTGCCGACAAAAAATAGTCCTGCAGGCAATTCATTTATTGGTCTATTCATAGTTCCCAGTCCACGGGGCCGGTAGGCCATTGGCTTGCGCAAGACTCTTGTCTTTTTTTGTTCTCGACGCTTCGCACTGCCGACCAGAGTATGATCTGTTGGAATTAAAAGTGAATTTGGTGGGGTGGCTTGCCTGCTCCCGCTGATTGCGGTTAGCATTGTAGACGGATGGCTAGAGGTTAACCATTCTTGCCAAGGCAAACATATCGAATTCGCTAAAACTATTGGAAACGCAGGATCCAGTCTAAGGAACTTTGGAAAATGTCAAGTCAACGCGTCGTACAATTGGCATTGGTGCAGATGAGCTGCTCGACTGACAAGCAGGCGAACGTAGACAAGGCACTAGACCGTGTTGCAGAGGCTGCCCAGCAGGGAGCCAACATTGTGTGCCTGCAAGAGGTGTTCAACACTCAATATCCTTGCCAAAGCGAAGACTTCACGAATTTTGACCTTGCCGAACCGCTTGATGGGCCGACCAGTCAGAGCTTGCAGAAGGTGGCAAAGCAGCATGGTGTTGTGATCACTTGTTCGATTTTCGAGCGGCGAACGCAGGGCCTATACCACAACACTGCTCTTACTTACGATGCCGATGGAGAACTGGTAGGCGTGTATCGGAAGATGCATATACCCGACGATCCGTTGTACTACGAGAAATTTTATTTTACTCCTGGGGACCTGGGTTTTACCGTCGCTAGAACGCGATATGGCTGTCTGGGTGTTGGCGTTTGTTGGGATCAGTGGTACCCGGAGACCGCTAGGCTGCTGGCATTGCGGGGAGCCGAAATCCTGCTGTACCCAACAGCCATCGGCTGGCACCACTCGGAGCGCGAGTCACTTGGGCGCGTGCAGCACGACACCTGGGAAACCTCCATGCGGGCCCATGCTATCGCTAACGGGTGTTTTGTAGGAGCGACCAATCGAGTTGGCATTGAGGGTGGATTGCAGTTCTGGGGTGCATCTTTCGTCGCAGATCCGCACGGACAACTGCTACATCGAGCCAGCCAATTGGACGAAGAAATCGTGATTGCTCGATGCGATTTGAATTCGATGGATTCCATTCGAACCCATTGGCCATTCCTGAGAGACCGCCGCATCGATGCCTACGGTGACCTCGCTCGCCGCTTTATCGACTAAGTAGGCCCCGTGTGGCGAGCGTCTGCTTTTCAGCTTATTCTTCTATGCTTTTGCCGCTGGTAGGGTATCTTGATACGCCCCATCCGATTAGATTCGTAGCTGTAGCGAAAATCCAAGATTGTTTTCCAATAACGAATATCGATATGAATCACTTTCGAACGCTTCTAATACTGATCCCAACTTTTTGCTTGTTCACATCGGCAGCTAGCATCCCGATTGCTCAAGGTGCTGGATTGACTGTGGGCTCCAAAGCGCCAGATTTGAACATCGAGCATTGGCTGAGTGACGGAGGCGGAAAGTTCAAGCCGCTGAAAGAGTTTCAGCCGGGCAAGATCTATGTGGTTGAATTCTGGGCAACTTGGTGTGGTCCTTGCAAGGCTTGCATGCCGCATTTGGCTGAATTGCAGAAGATGCACGCTGAACAGGGAGTTCAAATCATCAGCGTCAGCGACGAGGAGCTGGAGACCGTCCAAGAGTTCCTAGGTAGTGATGTGCCCGCCGGAATGTTGCGATCCATGCAAGCGGCAAACGAATCCACGGATCCATCACTCGCGCCATCAACTCAGGGCGAACCAAAGGCGATGACCTTTCAGCAGTTAACCTCCGCCTACTGTTTAACAACAGATCCCGATCAATCGACTTATAAAGACTACATGGAAGCATCGGCCGAAGGTGGCATTCCAACCTCGTTTCTAGTCGGTAAACAGGGGATTATCGAATGGATTGGCCATCCGATGGAGATCGATCAACCGTTGGCCGATCTGATCGCAGATCGCTGGGATCGAGAAGCCTTTCTGAAGTCACGGAACGAGAAAAAGTTTGTCGAGGAATCGCTTGAGGAGGTTTATAGACTGCTAGAGGCCGAAAAATACGACCAAGCAATGCGTAACATGGACGACCTAATCAAGCAAACTCAGGCCAGCGATATGAACATGGGTTTGAAGATGATGAAGTTGGAGTTGCTGATACAACTGGATGCTTCCAAAGCGGTACGTCAGTTCAACGAGATCACCGCTGGACTAGACAGCGCAGAAACGCTGAATGGTATAGTTTGGACAATTGTTGAACTTGCTTCTAACGATCAATACGAAATCAGTAACGAATTGATCGATGCTGCTGTTACAGCCACCAAGAAGGCTATCGATCTTTCGCCGAAAGACGGCACCATTTTGGACACGCTTTCGCACCTGCACTACTTGAAGAAAGATCTGGATTCAGCGATCGAAGTGCAGACTCGAGCCGTTGAACTCAATCCGGAACTTGGTGAAATGAAAGAGTTCTTGGAGAAACTGAAGTCGGAAAAGAAGCAAAGCAAGTAGAACGCAGCCTGTTTTCTTGCAATAGGATAAACACCTTTGCCAATCGCCATTATACATGCACTCCATTTTGAACATCATTGCCATTGAATTAGCCAATCGCTGAAGTCAGGATTAAGTAAATCGCTGGTCATGAACACGCAGGTGAACCCAGAATCCGATCGACCGCTTGATGCCCAGTCCACTGAGCCAGCGCGAGACGAAGCCATTCAATCGCCTCATGATCGACTGGTTAATCAAACGCTACAAGAAATCGAAGCCGCCCGAACACTTCTGGCAAAGCATCTTCCGAGCGAAGTGGTCCAGCACTTGGAACTTCAGACGCTGGCTCCGGTCGACACCAGCTTCATCGACCAGAGTCTCAGGCGTCGCTTTGCCGATCGACTCTTTTCGGTCGAGGTCTCCCGGGAAGTCGTCCAGAGTCTGGGAATGAAGACCAGCTATGTCAACGTGTTTGTCCTGATTGATCATAAGAGTACCGACGATCCTCACACTTTAATCCAGATGCTGGGCTATATCGTTCGGATTTGGGAAAGGGCCATGAGCAACTCGATGCCGCTGGTCCCGATCCTTCCGTGGGTGATTTACAACGGGGTTAGTCCTTGGCGAGCCAGCAAGAGCTTGTCAGAACTGATTCCGGTGCCTGAGAGTTGGAAACGGTACGTACCGGCCTTGGAAGTGCCCATTCTAGACATTAGCCGAATGGACGATGATGCCATGGCTGGCAATCTGAATTTGCAAGTTACCTTGACGCTGCTAAAATATGGTCGAGAGGCCAATTTAGAGGAAGTACTTCGCTGGCTGTTTGATCTGGCGTCTCAAGTCATCAGTCCACAGCAGGCCAAAGGTCTGCTCGATACGATCCGAGTATACGTGATGTCGGTCAGTCCAATTGTGGGGGAACAGAAGATGAACGAATTGGTATCCGAATTCTGGCCAGTCCAGCCCGAACCCGGCTCGGTTGCCGACCAGTTGATCAAGAAGGGCGAAGCCAAGGGCATAGCAATAGGTGAAGCACGTGGTGAGGCACGTGGTGAGGCACGTGGTGAGGCACGTGGTGAAGCTAGGGCAAGTGCCAATACGATTCGAATCCTTCAATCGATTCTGTGCCTTTCCGAATCGTCCGATGATGAGTTGGCAGACAAGAGCCTGGAGGAACTGAAAGTGATGATTGAGTCTTTAAGAGAGCAGATTAGTGGTCGCCCTCCGGTATGAAGGCAAACAATCAACAGGCTCGCCTTTGTCACTTCATCGCCAATTCAATTGCTTTGCAGGCTTGCTGCTGAGTTACCCCCGCAACCAGTTCGACTTGCCCTAATTGTTGCGTGGGTAAGATGAACCGTAGGGTGCCGTGATGAACCTTTTTGTCATGTTGCATTGCCTGCCAAATTGTTTTGGGGTCTGTTTGTGGCCAGACGACTGGCAACCCTAACTTTTCAAGCAAACTTTGTTGTCGAGCGACAAACCGACAGTCGACTCGTCCCAGAATCTCTCCCAATAGGGCAGCCGTGTGCATCCCCATCGAAACCGCTTCGCCGTGCAGCCAAGTACCATATCCCGCAGTCGTTTCAATGGCGTGCGCAAAGGTGTGTCCATAGTTCAAAATGGCCCGTCTTCCCGTGATCTCCCTTTCATCTTCTTGAACAACTATGGCTTTAGCTCGGCACGACTGCGTGATAATCCAGTTCAGAGTGGCTGAGTCACGCTGGAGGACGCTTTGCCAATTTTGCTCCAAATAGTCAAACACTTCGGGCAGCAAAATCACGCCATATTTGACAACTTCAGCTAATCCGGAAGCGAACTCCCGGCTCGGCAAACTATCTAGTGTTGTCGTGTCGATGAAGACCAAGCCAGGCTGCCAAAACGATCCTACAATATTCTTGGCTCCTGGCAGATTGATTCCCGTTTTTCCTCCAACGCTCGAATCAACTTGGCTCAGCAACGTGGTTGGCACCTGAACAAGCGGTATTCCGCGAGCAAATGTGGCGGCCGCAAAACCGGCCAAGTCTCCCACCACTCCACCACCCACAGCCACTAACAAACTGCCACGGTCGGTGTGAGCTTGGAGCATCTGTTGCCAAAGATCTGCCAACACCTGGATGCTCTTACTTTCTTCGCCGCTGGCGACGGGGATATTGGTGATACGTATTCCCTGATTTGTTAGGCTACGACAATGGGTCTGAGCGTAGTCTGCTACATTCTGGTCGAAGACGACCACAACATGCTTGTTTTGAGGAAAAGCTTGACGCACCAAAGATGCAAAGTCTGCGGTGTTGTCAGTGATGTGGATCGAGTAGCTGCGCTCAGCCAGTTGCACTCGGAGGCTATCGTGGGTTGTCATCTTTCTATTTACCTTCAGTCAACTGCTTTAGCAGATTTAGGCCATGCTTCCAAAGGGCGACGGTGGCCGTGTCTTGCTTGGGTTGGTAATGGATGATATCAGGCGAAGCACGTACCAAGGCTCGAGCCTGATCGACTCCTTGCAACTCTCCACACCCCACAGCTTGCATCAGAATGTTGCCCAGTGCAGTTGCCTCGACTGGACCTGCCACCACTGGTAGACCACAAGCGTCAGCAGCCAATTGACACAACAGTTGATTACGAACACCGCCACCAACGATGTGTACCACCTTCAACTCCACCCCCACGATCTCTTCCAGCATCTCCAGCACCATCCGATAACGAAGTGCAAGGCTCTCCAAAGCACATCGTATGACTTCGCCTTCATTTTGTGGTTCGCGCTGGCCGGTTCGCTTGCAGAATTGTCTGATTGCTTTGGGCATGTCCGCCGGAGCGCTAAAGGTCGGGTCGTCTGGGTCGATAACCGCAGTCATGCTGGTGGCTTGGCTTGCCATGCGAGAAAGTTCACTCCACCCAAGATCACGTCCCTCGCGACGCCACTGCTCGCGGCATTGCTGCACAATCCACAAACCCGAAATATTCTTCAATAGGCGGACGCTTCCAGCCACTCCGCCTTCGTTAGTAAAATTGTATTTTTGACAAGCTTGGCTCAAGTTGGGTTCGGCTAGTTCCATTCCCATTAAAGACCACGTGCCACAACTGATGTAACACCAATCAGATCTTGCCTGAGCGAATGATTGCGCGGGAACGGCAAGTACAGCCGAACCGGTATCGTGTGTGGCTGGTGCCACAACCTTCACATTTCGATTCAATTGTGTCCGCTGCGACACTTCCGATGTCAGCGTTCCAAGAACCGAGCCCGGCTGAATCGGACGTTGGAATATCTTGGCGGGAATCTGCAAGGCTTGAATCACTGGTTGGCACCAATCACAATTGCGCGGATCGAGCAGTTGAGTCGTGGAAGCGTTGGTAAATTCGTTACATTTTTGACCGCACAACAGAAAGTGCAGGTAGTCAGGAATCATCAGAAAGTGTTCAGCGATGTCCAGCAGCGGCGACCGATCGATGCGCATGGACAGCAACTGATAGGCGGTGTTCAGTTCCATAAATTGCAGACCGGTATGATGAAAAATCTCCTGCCGGCTCATGCGCCTGAAGGCCTGATTCATCATGCCTTGTGTTCGGGCATCACGATAACTAAAGGCAGGTCCGACCAAATCGTCATTGCGATCCAAGAGTACATAGTCCACGCCCCAGGTATCGACGCCCACGCTGGCGATCCGGTCACCAAATCTCTGAGCAGCGGTCTGCAGTCCGATCTGAATTTGATCCCACAGCCCAACCAGATTCCAAACCAGTCGGCGGCCGAGTTGCCGTGGTCCATTTTCGAACCTGTGCAGTTCCTCCAGCACCACTGCCGAATCCTGAAGATATCCCGCAAGAACTCTACCACTAGAGGCTCCCAGATCAACCGCCAGATGGATTGGGTTTCGAATTATTTCCATGGTTTCTTTCATATTGCAAAATGCAATTCTCTTTTACCCAAACGTTATTAAATTTGCTCTGGTCTCATCGTTTGGAGTATTCTTCCAGGTCGTCGGCTCGCAGACTGATTCGTCCAATGCCTTCGCACTTCCCACTTTCGATGCTGACATCCAGCCATGTAGCGCTGACCCGAACATCCTCTTTGGCCACATGGAATGGTAGCGGCAAGGAGGTCAATGCCGACTCGGTTACCGCCTGTATGTTTCGTCCAATGATACTTTCAAACGGACCGGTCATTCCCACATCGCACTGGAACGCAGTGCCACCAGGGAAAATCTGGTCGTCAGCCGTAGTGACATGGGTGTGTGTCCCCAAGACGGCGCTAACGCGGCCATCCAAGAATCGCCCCATCGTTTGTTTGTCGCTGGTGGCTTCTGCGTGAAAGTCGACAAAGCGAATACGTACATCCTGAGGCAATTTTGATAGTTCATTCTCGACAGCCTGAAAAGGACAGTCGACCGGTTTCATGAACACTCTTCCCAAAGCGCTGATCACGGCCACTCGGATGTTCGGCCTTGGCGCAAGTAGCATGTGCGTTGGCCCAACCGCTTGGGATGGCAAATTACAGGGGCGAACCATATTACTGCTGGACTTCAGCACTTCCAAGATCTCCTGCTTCTTGTACAGGTGATCCCCAAGCGTGATTCCGTGATAACCGGCTTGGACTAGCCTTTTGTAGTCAGCCATCCTCACTCCGGAACCGTCCGCCGCGTTTTCTGCATTGACCAGTAGGCACTCCGCCTGCAGTTCATTACGAAACCATGCCGCTGCCAGACAGGCAGCCTTGACGCCTGGCTTTCCCACAGTATCGCCAACAAACACGATACGAAGTTGGTTGGCTTTGGGTGCCGAAAGTTGGGTTTCTATCACGATCTTGCAACACTTAATTCAAATCGCCCGTTCTTGGATCTCCAGCGATCAATCTTCTGTATTTATCGCGCAACCTCACTGAATCGGGATTCTCTGACCACAGTGACTTTGATCTCGCCTGGGTAAGTCAATTGCTGTTCGAAGGCTCTTGCGATGTCATGGCAAATCTTAGCAGCTCTTGCATCGTCGGTGTCTCTCGAACTGGCGATCACGCGTAGCTCTCGACCGGCCTGGATAGCAAACGCCTGCTCGACGCCTTCAAAGCCCCTAGCAATCGCCTCTAGTTCTTCCATACGCTTGATGTACCGTTCTAGCGACTCGCGACGCGCACCGGGACGTGACGCGCTGCATGCATCGGCCGTGGCAACCAGTAGAGTGTATGGATAGTCGCTGGTCAGTTGATCATGGTGACCTAGCGCTGCATGCACGACAATTTCCTTTTCGCCGTGGCGCTTCAGCAGATCAGCTCCGATCTTGGGATGGCCACCTTCCAGTTCGTGATCTGCAGCCTTGCCAATATCGTGCAGTAATCCAGATCGTCTGGCCAGCTCAGGGTCCAGTCCGATCATTTCTGCCATCATGCCGGACAAAAAGGCAACTTCAATGCTATGCTGCAGAACATTTTGACTGTAACTGGTGCGGAAGTACAGTCGCCCCAACATGTAGATGACCTTTTCGTGCAACCCAGCCACGTCCACCTCTTCGGCCGCCTCCTGACCTTTGCGTCGAATCAGTTTCTCGATTTCGGCAGTTGTTTCACCTACGATCTCCTCGATACGAGTCGGGTGAATGCGTCCATCGGCGATCAGCTTTTCAAGCGATCTGCGACCGATTTCGCGACGCACCGGGTCAAAGCCGCTGACGATTACCACTCCGGGAGTGTCGTCGATGATCACGTCGACGCCGGTTGCCTTTTCAAAGGCTCGAACATTTCGACCTTCACGACCGATAATGCGACCTTTCATTTCGTCGCTGGGTATATCAATCGTGCTGGTAGTGCTGTCGGCCGTGTGAGCGGCAGCATAACGCTGCATAGCCGTTAATAGAATTTCCTGCGCCTTCTGGTCGGCCATCTCGGCCACCCTTCGCTCGTGCTTAAGAAGTCGCGTGCCAATTTCTTGTTGCAATTCTCTTTCAAGCGTCTTTAGCAATCGGCTGCTGGCCTCCTCCTTGCTCAACCCAGATAGTCGCTGTAGTTCGTTGGCCTGAGTCTTCAGAATCTGGTCAAGTTGCTCCGACTTTCGGCTGGCTTCCTGAACCTTCTCGGCAAAGCGACGCTGGTTGGCCTCGACCATCTTTTCCTGTTTACGCAAGCCGTCTGCTGACTGCTGCAGCGTATCTTCGCGGCGATCCAGCGCTGCCTCTCGTTTTTGCAACTGCTCGCGCTGCTTATTGGCCTCGACCTCCAGTTCGCTCTTGTGCTTCAGCTCGTACTCCTTAGCTTCTAGCTCGGCACGACGCTTCAGATTCTCCGATTCGTTACGTGCCTGATCCAAAATACTTCGAGATTGAGACTTAAGATCTTTGCCGCGCATGAAGTAGAACAGCACAACTAAGACGGCACCCACCAGGGCACCAATTGCTGCCCAGGCTGGCGTAGGCAGTGGGCTAGCAGCTTGCCCTAATAACATGCTGATCGAAGCATGTGATTGGTAACAACCGTCGCTGAACCACTGAAGAATATAGACTCTAGACAAATAGGCCTCCACAGACACCTCCTCTAATCATCATGATCCGACACTCAGCCGGCGCAAGAGATCCTGGTGGCTAAGCGAAGCCCCTTTCGTGCGGGCCACCAACGGTCGACAAAGCGAGAATTTTTGTCGGCCAAGTGCGGCCCTAAAGCACGGACTTTCACATCCATAGAATGAATCTGTTACTTCGCGTTCAGATGCTGGCTGGTCGACCCAACCCATTTCTCAAACACTGAAAACCGCTGAAGCCACTGCCGATGGTGCTGCAAATCCCTAGGGATCTCCAACTCCAAGCCGACTGGCCCATGAGCTTTCGGCGGCCAGAATCGCTCACACCCTCGCTTGCTAAATCGATGATCACTGTTTGGCAGCAGGCTATGGTCAGCCTGACAAACAGCAAGTCGTCGCAAGCGATGTATGCTTGGCAAAGTCCAGCTAGCAATAGAAATCCCATATAGCCACAAAATGGCTACCAGGAAGCTCACTGCAACAACTAACAATCCAAGGTGCATCTGGAAAAGCCCCGCAAGTGTTGTAGCTGGCCAGTTGAACCGGCTGTGCAAACAACTTGGGTATGAGAACTAATTAAATACCTGAGTAAGCTGATTCATTCCGGGACATAGAAGCCAATCGGATTCTACTGCGCTGCGGGGTGTCGAATTTGTTTATTAATACTATCCTGCAAAATGCAGCCGCAAACTGCCAGATAACATGTCAACCCAACTGCACACGGACCAGGATTCCAAATCTGTTATCCTTTCGAAGAACAAAAGCAGAATCCTGAACTGCAAAAATAGAATGACAGCATCCCATTTTGCAATGGTCAACAATGTACCGAACAGGGTGGGTCTGTGCAAGTCGATAGGGGGGATTCGAGGCATCTTTCTGTAATACAATCTTCAAGATCTGCTCGAAAGCATGTCACTCTAGCGACCCTAGGTCGAGTCTGTCGCCAACGTCCTGCTAGCTCTGAATCGGGAACCTCGATAAAGACAAGCCATGGCACTGGGCACCGAAAAAATCCTAATAAATCAATCTAGCTTCGCCAGGCGTTGGTTTGCAACAATCCCGGCGAACTCCCTCCGTGATTGATAACGGTCGGGCAGTTTCGCGCCCGAGATTCCAGCTACTTGCAAAACAATTTTCTTGCAGGACAACGCCTGTGCCTCGTAAATCCCGTGAAATTGACGAATACCAGCGTCCCAGCAAATCAGGTTCGCGACGCCCGGCCGGATGGTTCAAGCGAGTACTGATCGTAACTATCGGAGTCGTCCTGCTGGCCACAGGCCTTGCCCCCCGTTTCTTGCTGGGACCAGGTCTTGTCGGTCGACTAGTCAATCAATTAGGCGGCTTGCAGCCGCTGGAAGTGCGCATGGGCGACTTCTCGATGGGCTGGCTGTCACCAGCTGCAATTTCAGATTTGCGGCTGGTTGATGCGTCAGGAAACGAACTGCTGGTTGTCGATCGCATTGCGACCTCGAAAGGCATCATAGGCTGGCTTAGAAATCGACAGGATCTTGGCGTTATTCAAA
>JBIIJD010000030.1:0-57190 GCA_044234105.1 Aureliella sp.
AGCTTGGGCGAGCAATCCGTGGCTCCTTTTATGCCAACATTACTGACACTACTCGAAATTCCAGGGATTCAAATAGCACTGTCGATCGGCATTCTGAGCCTGGCTAAAACTAGCGCCGGGAATACAAATGATTCGTCGGGATCGCCATCATCTCAATCAAATCGATCGATTGCCGCGATTTGGCATGAACTATTAACTGCTCGTTCCATGGTTTTGCTTGTGGGAGGCATGATGATTGGCTTCATTATCGGCTACGAAGGCTTTGCATCAGTAAAGCCATTTTTTGACAAAGGGGAATGGATGTTTAAAGGCGCTTTGACGATTTTTTTGCTTGAGATGGGATTGGTTGCAGGATCGCGACTGTCTGACCTAAAGCATTCCGGTGCTTTCCTCGTCGCATTTGGAATTGCCATGCCAATTCTTCATGGTGCCTTGGGCGTCTACTTGGGTTCGCTGTCAGGACTTGAAGTGGGAAGCTGTACTGTCTTAGGAACGATGGCGGCAAGTGCAAGCTACATCGCGGCCCCGCCTGCAGTTAGAATGACGTTGCCAGAAGCAAACCCAACATATTACTTGACAGCTGCTCTTGCAATTACATTTCCCTTTAACCTATTGCTTGGAATTCCCATATACTTTCGAATCGCCACTGCGGTAGCCGGACAATAAAATCGCCAATAAATGGCTTGTCCAGTTTTCACATGATGACTGGTAGACACCCATGAACACTCATACCCTAGTGTTACTGACCATTATTTCTGAATCCCTTCTCAAGGAACGATTAATTCATGAAATTAGAAAAGCAGGAGCGAAAGGATTCACCATATCCGAGGTGGCTGGCGAAGGCTCCCGACAACGGAGAGTTAGCGAGATTCTCGGCGACAATATCAAGATTGAAGTCATCGCAAAACAGGAGATCGCAGACGAAATCCTAGCCGTTTTACAGATGCATTTTTTTCCTAGCTATGCCGTCATCGCTTATTTGAGCGAAGTTCAGGTTGTCCGAGAGGAAAAATACATCTAATCGGCGAAACCAGATCTTGTCAGTAGGCAGAATTTAGTTGGTTTTTAATCGATTCTAAACAAGCTACGGACGCTGTCCCAGCATTTTTGCCATGCGGAATGGGCCATTGGAATCCGGTCCCCAAAAGATGCGCAGGGCTACACTAGCGGTCCACACATCTTGACCGTTCATATTGGCATACTCGATCCCATTCATGAGCTTGATACGATGTCCGGCAACGTAATAGTTCAAGCCCGCGTATCCAGCTTGATAGAGATCGCCGGTACTGACGCCCACCGTTTGCTCGTATCGACGCTGCGCCAGCAAGCCGTCATCCTGATCTGCAACTGCCAGTTGGTAGCGAGTAGCCAGTTGGAGCTTCTCGGTTAGAAAATATCCTGGCTGGATGTTGATGCCCAGTGCATTGCCGTTGCTACTGCCCAGTCCGAGCAAAGCTTCCGAAACAAGTGAACCTGAACCTTCGGTGAAGATCCACGCAGCAGATAGCCCCTCGGAGTAGCGATTTAAGTTGGTGGCGTTCTGGTTGGCATCACTGTGCAGATAGCAAATGTTGAAGTATGCCTCATCTAGATCAATATGATCTTGGATATCCCAAGTGGCTGAGGCCAAAAAAGAATACCCCGAATCGTATTGAGTGAAGGCTTCCCAAACATCGGGACCGGTGGCATTGGAGAAGATCCCGGTATAGTAACTGAACTTAACGATTTCCCCTGCAACCGTGACTGCAGGCGTGTAATCAGCATTAAACATATTGAGCAACATACTACGTTCGAGCGTGTTGATGTATCGACCTGAAACATTACGGTCGTGTGTGAACCTATGCTTTTGCTGCCCAACCGTAAGGATGAAACTGTCGTCAAAGGCCCTCTGTGACCAAAGCTCCGTGAATCCATTGTAGAACGGATCCAAGTCAAAGCCGCTGACCATTTGAGAGTGTAAAGTCAGCTTCTTAAAGAATCTGGCTTGTGAGCCGATGCGAAACCGGCGATTCTCCCAGTCATCTTCCTGGTTGCCGCCGCCGTCTGCCTAGTAGAATTGCCCGTGGTAGCGACCGAGCAACCACCACTCCCGCATGAAGGGATGTTTCTCGTTTAGATAAAGTCTTCCAAAACTATTCAGCTTTTCGGCGAGCGCTTTAGGTTCACTCCCCATTGAGTCACAATCAATTCTTGAAAAGTACTTGACCCTGGAGTCCCCTTTTCTGACTTCTTCGAGTCCAGGCAGCAGGTCGGCATCGACATCCGACTGTCGTTGCGATTCGATTGAACGCAGAGCCAATAGGTCTGCTTTCGCGAAACTGATGATCGTGGTCTGCCACAAGATTAGACAAACTACTTTCCAGCCAATTCGTTGGTAGCGTCTATCGATCTTTAGTCGCTCTACAGCCAATTGAATCTCAGTAGCGCTCATTCCTGTAACTGCCGAAATTTCAGATAGGCTGTAGTGATGATCGACCAACATGTTCCGCAGCCAGAACTCAAGTTCTCCATTGTTTTTCGGCATTCGAAAATCATCGTATTCGCCTTGTTTGGCGATGATATTTTTGCGGTCTTCGATCACGCCCATTGGATCTTTAGGCTGGACTGACGCATCGACAAACTTCTCTAGATCGCGAAGAGCGACAACCTGGTAACCTTCTACGGCCAAGTAACGCATGTACTGCTCGAATTTGGCTTTGGGTGTGTTCACCCAGTTGTGAGCGGTATCGGGGACACCATGAAATTGAAGTACGGCGATACGTCCATACTTGGCTTGCTCGATGGCACGGACAAAATCATCCAATTCCCAGTCCGGTCGCGCGTCGCCGGCCGAGGGAATCAAAAGCGGATGATCCAGCATAGGCTCGTAGGCGAAGCCACGCCCCCGCTCGTATTCGAACTCGGGGGCACCCCCGCGTCGGGCAAAGCGAATGCCAGCAGACGCCATTACTTCTAATCCGGCAGGCGCCAGTGAATTGCCCGGCCAGGCAAAACTAACTGGCTTAGGTATGTCATGCTCGGCGCACCTTTGGTTAATTCCTTCCAACTGCTCAGACAACTTGTCAAAATTCTTATCGTTGATGCTTAAGTGATCACGAGTGTGATTGCCTATTTCGAATCCATCTTGATGTAATTGAGCAATCTCCTCCCAGGTCATATAGTCGCGCTTGTTCTCATTAAAATCGAAGCCTTCGGTAATAAAAAATGTCGCTGAAAAGCCGTAGGTCAGCAGTAGTGGTCGAACTACGGTGAAGTGCGATTTTGCCGAGTCGTCGAATGTGAGTACGACCAATTTCTCTGGAATTGGCTCTTTGGCTCGAAGAGACCTATTGAAACAGGTTGCCGAACAGGCAATCAAAAGTGCTAGTAAAACAATCCTACTGAACCGATTGCTGGCATTGATGAACGATCCATCGTTTGTTTGGCTAGTTGAAACGAACGCTTCCTGAACCATTACATTTTTAGTTTTACGCACCACAATATTACAAGTATCCGACTGGACCGAATCACCACCTTTGGGTGGGCGACCTAGCGACTCGAAGACCCAATCATTTAGCGTGTACAGCGGCTTATCGCCAATGGGCGGTAGCTCGACGCCAGCTACTTCCCTAAGGCGACTCAATGAGACAAAACCACCAGCGATCCAGCCATCACCTGTCTTGATTAGGTGTGTAGGAATTCGATCCAGTTCGTCATGAATTTCGCCTACCAGTTCTTCGATGATGTCTTCCAGCGTGATCATGCCCAAGATCACCCCAGCGCGATCTCTGACCAGCGCGATGTGACTACGGTCACGGATCAGCCGTTCAAGGCACTCGGAAATTGGCGAATCCATATCGAAGGATTCCATGGATCGAATCAACTTACGAAAGGACGTTAAATGGGGAGCCAAACGCATGTTGGCTACGATGTCCTTGAAATTGACGTAACCTATTATCCGCTGAGCGTTCCCTGACTCTTCAGTCACTGGATACCGAGTGTGCATGTTGAGATGGGCTGCCAGAAGCGCGTCGGAAAGCGACTGGTCTGCAACCAGCATATCGATATACTCAGCGGGCATCAGGATCTTCTTCACGGGGGTGGAAGACAAACGCGAGGCACTCATGATAATGCCTTCTTCGCGCTGTCCGATCAGCCGAGAGATACGAGCAAACGCAGCGGCTCCGTGCAAGTCCTTGATGACGGTTTGGTTTTCCGCATCGTCGCTGCTGCTTCCACTGATACGCATGATCCATGAGACAGCGTTTTCAAGAACCCACACCGCCGGCTTAACGCTGACTGCAAACCACTCCATGAACGGCGATAAGGTCAAGCACACCCATTCCGTATTTCGTAGTGCAAAGACTTTGGGAACTAATTCGCCAAAAACGATTGTTACGACCGTCAATGGAACTACGACCAATACAATGGCGACTATCTGAGAAACGCTTTCGGGGACTCCCCAACCAAGCAGCATTGGCTCGAACGTCTCTTCCGCCCCTGCACCTCCTGTCGCAGCCGCAATGACTCCGACTAGAGTGATGCCTAACTGAACGACGGCTAAACTGCCTTCAATGTTCTCCTTCATTCGAACAGCGGCCTCCGATCCACGCTTTCCTACGTCAACAAGCGAGTGGAGTCTGCCAGTACCAATAGAGGCGAGGGAAATCTCGTAAGCAGCAAAGACACTGTTCATGCCAATCATCAAGAGCATGATTGCCAGTTCAAAGGTCCACATAAGATCTCAAATGAATAAAGAATGACCACACGCCCGCAAAGGACTTGCAAGTTTCATCAAGCATTCTCGGTTCAAGATTAGAGCGAGAAAGTAAATCAAAAACAGTAGTCTCGTTTTCACTTTGCTTGGCTTTTCAAACTTGATTGTACCGCAGATCTAGTTTCGGCGGTATCTTAGAGGGAACACATGAACAATTGAGAAATTCACGAGTGGTGTTCTCATTGTGGGAATTCAGGTTGAGAATTTTGATCGGGAATTCTGACGAATTCCACCACGTTGGGTAGCCTGGAGTAGCCAATTGCGGCGCGTTCGAGTATCCTCGTAGCTCTTTTTAGTGCGATTGTTTGCACTTTTTCTGAGTGGTCGTTGCGACCTCAGGTTGTCCAGCATAGACGGCTGAAAACCAAAAATTTTCGACAGGATATGGTCATCGTGAATCAGTTGATAGAGCTAACCATCCATGGTGATGTAGGTGTCATTACCGTCAACAATCCTCCAGTCAATGCGCTCAGCCCAGGTGTGCCGGATGGCATTGATGCGGCAATCCAAAAGTGCTGCGAGAATTCGACGATCAAAGCGATGATCTTGATCGGGGGAGGTCGTACTTTTATCGCTGGAGCCGATATTAAAGAGTTCGGAAAGATCACTTCAGGACAGCGACAAACGGGTGGTACTCTCAAGAGCATGCTACCGAGTGTGGAGCAGTGTCCCAAGCCGGTCATTGCGGCCATCCACGGCACGGCGCTGGGCGGTGGGCTCGAAACAGCGATGAGCTGTCATTACCGGGTTGCCGCCCGATCGGCTCAGGTGGGTCAGCCGGAGGTCAAACTTGGTTTGATCCCAGGCGGCGGGGGGACTCAGCGACTGCCGCGTCTGGCAGGCGTCATCAAGGCTGCACAGATGTGTGCTGGCGGTGATCCGATTTCTGCTCAAGAAGCGTTGGCTTCAGGAATTTTGGACCGCATCGTCGAAGGCGACTTGCTGACAGGAGCTTTGGAGTTTGCCCACGAGATCATCGCCTCGGGTCATCCCCCGCGCAAGACTTGTGATTTGCCTCTGCCTGCTTTTGACGCAAAGGAACTGGTTGAACTGAAAGCGGCTGTGGTCAAACGATCACGCGGTCTGTTGGCACCCGTGAAGGCAGTTGAGGCCGTCGAGGCGGCGACGTTACCATTTGACCAGGGGATGCAGCGAGAAGCAGAGATCTTTTTCGATTGCCTTTACTCGGACCAATCCAAGTCTCTGATCCACGTCTTCTTTGGTGAGCGAGAGGTCAGTAAGGTCCCAGGAATCGGATCAGACATTCCGCTGCTGACCATTCGACAGGCGGCAGTCATTGGAGCCGGTACGATGGGTGGTGGCATCGCGATGAATTATGCCAATGCCGGAATTCCTGTGCTGCTGAAAGAAGCGTCGCAGGAACTGCTGGATCGAGGCTTGAACATCATTCGCAAGAATTACGCCGCGACAGTTCAGAAGGGACGGTTGACTCAGGCGCAGATGGACCAGCGAATCAGCCTGATTCAGCCAACTTTGACCTACGATCGCTTTGATCAAGTCGACATTGTTGTCGAAGCGGTCTTCGAAGGCATGGAGCTAAAGAAACAGATATTCAGCGAGCTGGACAAAGTTACCAAACCAGATGCAATTCTAGCTTCCAATACGTCGACGTTGGATATCGATGCGATCGCCCAGGCAACTAGCCGGCCGAAGCAAGTCATTGGCCATCATTTCTTCAGCCCAGCGAATGTCATGCGGCTGCTAGAAATCGTGCGTGGAAAAGAGACGAGCCCGCAGGTGATCGCTACGTCGATGGCCTTAGCCAAAACGCTTAAAAAAGTTGGCGTGCTGGTTGGAAATTGTTTTGGTTTTGTCGGCAATCGAATGTTTGACCCCTACATGCGGGAAGCACAGTTCTTGGTGGAGGAGGGGGCGAGCGTTCAAGAGGTCGATGCGGCCCTAACCAACTTTGGTATGGCCCTGGGACCGATGGCTGTGGGTGACTTGGCGGGTCTGGATGTGTCTTGGCGCATTCGTCAGGAGTTCAAGCACTTGATCGCGCCGGGGATCAGGCAGCCACTGGTCAGCGACCTTTTGTGCGAACAAGGCCGTTATGGTCAGAAGACTGGAAAAGGTTGGTACTTGTATCCCGAAGGCAGTCGTGCTCCTGTGGCTGATTCGAGCGTAGCCGAGCTTATAAAAACGTGCGCCACCAAAGCTGGCATCGCGCGCCGTAGCATCTCTCAAGAGGAAATTGTCCAGCGAACGATTTTTGCACTCATCAACGAGGGGGCCAAGATTCTTGAAGAGGGAATCGCTCTGAGGCCAGTGGACATCGATGTTATCTATCTCTATGGATACGGGTTCCCAGCCTATCGCGGTGGGCCGATGTGGTACGCTGACACACTGGGTTTGGCCAATGTCTACAAAAAGGTGTGTGAGTTTCAGCAGCAGCACGGTGCCTTGTGGACCCCCGCGCCCCTTTTGAAGCAACTGGCCGATTCTGGAAAGAAATTTTCGGAATTGGGGCAATAGTAATAGGACAGCGAAACGTCCTGTCGGCCCGCTTGAATCTGTTGGAAATAGTCAGTTGTTTGATCAGGAAAGTAGTGATCTACGGCCACCAACTGCTACAATGGATGACTTTACGGGGTGCTACGCAGTCAATTGTTGCTAGGCCAATGCCCTGAAAACGTCTCATTTATTTGTATTTCTGGCGGTAACCGTGTCTACATTCTATGACGTAGTAATTGTTGGCTCTGGCGCTTCTGGCAGTGTCATCGCCAATTATCTGGTTCAGGCAGGCGCTCGCGTTTTGCTGTTGGAAGCGGGTAGTGAATTCAGTGCTCGTACCTTTCCACACAATGAACTGCTGGCCAATTCAAGTCTCTACTGGAACGGCAGCATGGATGCCACCACGAGTGCGAACCTGCTGTTTCTGCGCGGCAAAGTTTTAGGAGGTGGAACGGTAGTCAATCAAGCATTGATGGATCGATTTGATACGCCGGTATGGGATGAATGGCGGCAAAAGAGTGGAATTCAATTCTACAACGACCAAGAGATGAGCCGACACTATGCGGAGATCGAATCGAACCTGGCGCTGCACACCTTGACGCGACCAGAATGGAATCGCAATGCGCAACTTTATGTCGAGGGCTTTGATAAGCTTGGCTATCGCTGGGGAGCGCTAAGGCGAGGTCAGTCGAATTGCAAGCCGGAGAGTAACGACTGCATGGCATGCCTGGGTGGCTGTCGTCGAGACTCCAAGCAGAGCATGTTGATTACCTTCTTGAGAAAAGCTAGGCAACATGGACTTGAAGTGCGAACTGAGTTTATGGCCGAGCGGATCATTCATCACAGAGACCGCGTTGAGATCCTAGGACGTCGGAGCGGAGTTGAAGAACAGATTTCGGCTCGGCGCTGCGTGTTAGCGGCAGGCACTTTGGGTACCAATCAGTTGATGCTTCGCAGTGGCTTTGGCGCCGATCTACCTGCGTTGGGCAAGGGTTTGTACGGGCATCCCCAGTGGATGAACATCGCACTGTTTGATCAAGTGGTCGACGCTCACAAGGGAGCCTTGCAAGCTGTCAAGTCGGATGAACCACGCTTTCGAGCCATGGGCTTTAAGCTGGAAAACGTCTTTGTTGGTCCGATCGGAATCACCATGTTGATGCCTTCGCACGGGCTGCGGCATCAGCAATTGATGGAGCGATACCGGCACATGGCCAGTATGGAAGTTTGTATTCGTGACGTATTGCCGGGAACCATCCGAGTCAATCGCAAAGGCCGACTGCGAATCACCAAACCTCTTGAAGGCGAGGACCTGAAACGTGGCCTAGCCGGTGTGAAGATTGTTCGCGAACTGTACCAGGCGGTTGGTGCTCGCGAGTTCATTTCTTCGAATTTCAATTTCAGTTTGCATCAAATGGGCGGCTGTGCGATTGGTATTAATCCGGCAACGGCCGTCGTCAACGAGCGGTTTCAAGTGTTTGGTAGAGAGAATCTGACGATTGCCGACGGGTCAGTCTTCCCACTTTCCTCGGGAATCAATCCAGCCCTGTCCATCATGGCGCATGGACATCGAGCCAGTCAGGTGATACTGGAAGAATTCGGAGCCGCCCCAACAAGTTCAGTTCGACAGGAGTCGCATCATGGTTAACTCGACTTCGACAAAATCCACCGATATGCCCTATTCTACGAAACATCTATCTCGCTTTCAGTTGGCCAGTTTGATCCGGCTGGGTGACTTGTACATTCCAGGTACTGAAAAGCTACCTTGCTTTTCGAAGTCTAAGTGCCTTCAGCATTTGGATGTTGTCATGGATGGTCTGCATCCCGACGATATTGCCGGCGTGCGATTGTTGCTGGTTGCTCTTCGGTTTGTGCCAAAATTCATGCTTCGAAAATTGATGAGCATGATGGATCACCACGAACAGTATCCAGAATGGGTGGCGTGTCCTTTGCGCCTGGTCAATCTGGCATTCAAGGGGTTGGTGATGAGTCTCTACTATTCGGGCTTGCCTGTTGAGGGGAATCAATTGCCTGGTGTACTAGAGCAAATTGGCTACCAATTGCATTGTGAAATGGACAGCGCGATCGAGGAGCAGTCGAGTGCGCCCTCTGTTTAGTGAGTTTCCCGAGTTGGTCGGCGGCATTGCGCATCAAGAAATTGCCAGCCTGCCCACTCACGTCGAGCCCCTGCCGATCGGGAAAAATAGTTGGATCAAGCGAGATGATCTTTCACATCCGGTTTATGGCGGGAACAAGTTACGGAAGCTGGAGTTCGTCATCGCTGATGCGATTGCGCGTGGAAGCCGCCGAATTGTGACATTTGGCGCCATCGGAACCAACCATGGTGTAGCCACCGCCATGATCTGTCGTCAGGTCGGATTGAAATGCCGTATTTACCTATTTGACCAGCCTGTAACCAGTGTCGTGTGTCAAAATTTAAAGTTGATGTCGGCGCTAGGTGCTGAGCTTCGGTATTGCGGGTCGCTTGCCAGGACTGTGTTGGCCTTTTATGCAAATCCCGATCGCGCAAAGCGCGAAAGCTACTTTCTTTTTGCGGGCGGTTCTAGCCCACTTGGTACATTGGGGTTTGTAAACGCTGCTTTTGAATTGCGACAACAAATTGCCGAGAACCAACTGCCGCAGCCAAAACGGATCGTGTGCCCGGTTGGGTCGGGAGCTACCCTAGCGGGTCTATCGCTGGGAATGTCCATGGCAGGCTTGCCAATCGAAGTTGTTGGAATCCGCGTTGCGCCATCCCACTTGGGACCGCTTCCGACCTGCACGCGAGAAACGGAACTGAAGCTGATGTTGCAGACTCAGCGGCTCCTAAGAAAATATGGGCGGTCTACTTTCGGTCAGCAACAAGCTATGCCAATTTTGCTTGACGACTATTTCGGAAATGGATACGGTCACGAGACGGATCAGGCGCGGGATGCCGCCAGTCAGTTCGAGAAAATCGGTATTCGATTAGAATCCACTTACACGGCTAAAGCTGCTGCCGCATTTTTCGCGATTCAGGCGACCACAGACGAGCCGACATTGTTTTGGAATACTTTTAACTCGCGAGATATGTCAGAATTGTCCTCTCAAGCCGACTTGGCTCGTTTCTTCAAAACGTATTATTCAACTAGCGCACTTAGCGAGCATCTTGAAGAGCGTTGTAAAGAACAGTATTCTGAGCGAGAAAATTTGAGGAGTCATGATGGTTAGTTCACGTAGGCGGTTCATTCAACAAGCGGCCATGCTAACTGGCGCAGGCGCTAGTGGGCTACTGAGCGAATCGATTCAAAAAGCGGTTGCAATCGAACCTTCGCAAGGATCATCGTATCTGGATGCTAAACACATCGTAGTATTGATGCAGGAGAATCGCTCCTTTGATCATGTATATGGCGGGCTGCGCGGTGTGCGAGGGTTTGGCGATCCACGAGCTATTCGGCTGCCTGACGGTAGTCCAGTCTGGGCTCAAGCGGACAGCGAAGGCAACCGTTATCTTCCTTTTAGGCTGAATCTGAGAGAATCCAATGCCACTTGGATGGGGTCACTACCGCACTCGTGGACTGACCAAGTGGACGCGAGAAACGAAGGCCGGTACGATCGTTGGTTGGTCGCCAAGCGTTCTGGTAACAAGGATTATGCTCGGATGCCACTGACTATGGGGTATTACTCGCGCGAAGATTTGCCTTTTTATTACGACCTTGCCGATGCATTTACAGTTTGCGACCAAAACTTCTGCTCTTGTTTGACGGGAACAACTCCCAACCGATTGCACCTTTGGACCGGCACGATTCGCGCTCAGCAAAGTGCACAATCTCCGGCCAAAGTTTTGAACTCCGACGTGGACTTCGGACGTTGGGCAAGCTGGGCGACATTCCCTGAGCGGCTTGAGCAATTGGGCGTGTCGTGGAAAGTCTATCAGAATGAACTGAGCCTGAAATCGGGTTTGTCGGGTGAGCAGGAAGCTTGGCTAGCGAACTTCACTGACAATCCTTTGGAATGGTTTCAGCAGTATGCAGTGCAATACGCTGCTTCGCACCATCGGTACATCGGGGAACAACTGACAAAAGAGATTCCGGCTCAGATCCGTGCCAAGCAAGAAGAACTCAGCTCGGCAACGGGCAAGGAACAGCGGCGCTTGAAACGCGAGATTGACGACTTGCAGAAGTTGGCCCGACGTTACGAGGCAGAGCTCGACACGTATACGCCTGAGAAGTTTGCCACTCTGCCGGAATTTGCTCGACAGCTTCATCAAAGGGCTTTTACTACTAATGTATTGGACCCTGACTACAGAGAGTTGACTGAATTAAAATATGAGGACGGAGGTCATCAGCGAAGTTTGCAGGTCCCCAAAAGCGATTCACTCTACCAATTCAGGCAGGATGTCGAATCGGGCCAGTTGCCCACCATCTCCTGGATGGTGCCGTCGGAGCGGTATTCGGATCATCCGGGTTCAGCTTGGTTCGGAGCTTGGTATCTATCAGAGACTTTGGACATCCTGACTAAAAATCCGGAAGTCTGGAAGAAGACTGTATTCATTTTGACTTATGACGAAAACGACGGTTACTTTGATCACGTGCCCCCTTATGTTGCACCGGATCCCCGCCGTCCAGAAACCGGTAGCGTGTCTTCCGGAATTGATGCGTCGTTAGAATTTGTAACCTTGGAGCAAGATCGTCAGTGGCATCCGTTTCAAGCTCGCGAAAGTTCGATTGGATTGGGATACCGTGTGCCAATGGTGATCGCTTCGCCGTGGAGCCGTGGTGGAGCGGTTTGTTCACAGGTGTTTGATCATACTTCGGTGTTGCAGTTTATGGAGAAGGTTTTATCACACCAAACCGGTAAGACGGTTCGCGAGCCAAACATCAGTCGCTGGCGCCGCACGGTGTGTGGCGACTTAACCGCTGCGTTCAAGTCTCCACAAGATATTAGTTCACCGCTCAGTCCGGTAGATCATGAGGTCTTTGTTTCTGAGATCCATCAAGCCAAGTTCAAACAGCCTCCCAGCGATTTTCGCGCACTGAGCGACGAAGAGTTACTGCAACTGAAGAAAGGTCCCGAGTTGATTCCTTCCATGCCCAAGCAGGAGCCTGGACTAAGGCCCGCCTGTCCGCTGCCATACGACTTGGGTGTCTCGGGGGCAATCAATGTGGCGCAAGACAGCTTGACTATCCGTCTGCAAGCTCGTAAGGATTACTTCAAAGACCAAGCTGCGGGTGCAGCTTTCACTGCCTACGTGTTCACGCAGGGAAACCAATTCCAGGTGAGGAATTATGCGGTCGAGGCCGGCGAGTCGGTCGAAGACTATTGGCGATTGGAAGATTTTAGCGATGGAACCTATCGAATTCACATACATGGTCCTAACGGCTACTTTTGGGTACTGAGTGGTAACAGACTGGACCCACAGCTTGAGGTGTCTATGCTGCCACTGGGCGGTAATGCTGGGCAGGAGGTCCATTTGCGACTGCTAAGTCAGTCTCCCCAAGAAACGCAAAAGGCCAGTATTCAAGACAACGCTTATGGAAATACGGCTCAGATAATCGAGATTGCCTCAAGCTCAACCGCCATGGCTTCCGTTTCTACAGCTTCAAGCCATCGCTGGTACGACGTCAGTGTACGAGTCAATGGTGCAGAGCATTTTGAACGCCGATTTGCAGGGCGTATCGAGAACGGCCAGTGGAGCTTTAGCGATCCACAAATCGGGTGTTAATTCTTTCGAGAGACTGCCAGGGTAATCCGATGGAGTTGTTACTTGCGGCTACCATCCGTGTTGAAGTTTCTCAGAAACAGTCCTCGCATCGTCTGACGTTGTTGTTGGAAGACCCACGAGGGCAAGTTGTGACTGGCGTCAGGTAGGAATTGAATTTGGGCATCACAACCCAACTGCTTCAATCGCTGATCAAGACGATGGGCGGCCCCCTCCAAATAGAACGTGTCAAGTTCGCCCATGACAAGATGAATTTTCCCTGGAAGACGATCCTTGAGCTGTTCCCACCGCTGCTGAATCAGCCAGCTAATATCGTATTGCTGCCAGTGGGCAACTACTTCAGAGTCAACTATGCCAGTTGTGGCATCCCAGCAGCGCCGTGGTCGGCCTTTGTCATCAAGAGGGCTGAAGACAGCGTCGAAAGAGGACATCTGGCCACCACGACCGAGTACTTGATCCATTCTGCAAAAATCATCATACCACAACACGACTTCCTGACCGCGCCGGGCTAGTGGGCGACGTTTTCCGGCTGAATCGCGGTAGAGGCTACTTGGGGGCTGTGCATAAAGATCGGTGCCTTGAAAATTGCGAAAGTCAACGGGGTCAGGCGATGTGCTGAAGACTGCGCCAAACTTGTCTGGGTAGTTGACCATCAGCCACAAGCTGGACCATCCACCACTGCTGTGTCCCCCAACAAACCGGGCATCGGACTGGGCTATGGTGCGAAAATGAGAATCGATGTGCGGGATCATTTCGTCAACGATCACATCACCACGTGGGCCGTTTGCAGCGCTGTTGGCATAGACGTGGTGTCCGTTTTTGCATTCGCCGGTTAATATTACTTTGATCATTTCGACTTCTTCTTGATTGCCAAGTCGTGGATTGGGACCTTGTTTGGCAACACTTCTTAGATTGCCACCAAACCCGGTAACTTCGTAATGAACCGGATAACGTCGATCTGGCTGACTAAGATAGCTGTAGGGCAAGATCACAGCTACGCGGTCGATCACTTGATGTCCGAAATGATCGGCTAGCAGTTGACTTGGTCGTTGAATGAATTTGACTCGCTGCGTATCTGTGTAATTCACTTCGGGCACAATCTGGTCTAAAGTCAAATGGATACTGGCGGAATCTGCTCGCTGCCAGTGATAAACCGTACTGAAGAAATTACCTGGGCCGTCGGCAGGTGATGGGTAGTCAAAATCGTGATCCAGCACGGCCTGCAATCGATAGGACTTGTCAGGCCAAGTAGAGATCGGCGTTGGAAAGCAATTGGATTGATCGTCGATAGTGATGCTCTGTCCCGGTTGAAGATCGGTCACTTCAATCGCCGCAAAGGGTTCTGGGCGGAACCAATCGGGACCGTGCATGGGCATTCGTCGCTGATGGTTGGTACTAAAAACGTACAAGCGACCACTTATCGGACGATCGACTACCGTTGGAGAAAGCGTGACCTGAAACTGTCGTGGGGTTTGAGCTTGGCAACTGGGTGAATCAGCCAAGTAGATCAAGATACAGTATGCGAGCCATATCACTTGAAACATCTTAGGCGCGGAGGCTGGTTTTGTGAACGTCATTTTTGCTTACCAGATGGCTGGGGAAAGGAGTCGTCGAATTGGTTTCGTAAGCACCCAAGCAAATGTTTTTGGCAATAATCAGCCGCTTTGGCGTTAGCCACAGATGTTATACTAATCAAAAGCTTGTGCTTGGGTGGTTATGTGCAGGCCGTATGTCGCTGGACAGCCTGATCAAGCCGACAAAAGCGGAAGTAAGTTGTTTCAATAAGTATGGCAGTTGCCGCAAATTGTAGATACACTGTAGCGGCAAAAATGTGGGTCCCTCTTTTTAGAAAGTCTACACTTGTTCCATGTCTACACGATACCGGTTACTCCGTTTGCTCAGAACGCGCGAGTGCTGCACGATAGTCAGTCCAATTCAGCCTGTGTGATTGATCCTGGCGGTGACCTTTTTCGGATTTTAGCCGTTGTGGATGGTTTGAAGCCCAGTAGCGTGTCGGTCCTGTTGACCCATGCGCACATTGATCATGCGGGCGGTACTGCTGAGTGCTTGAAGCGTTTGCGGCAGAAGTATGGAACTGTGCAACTCTACGCACACTCCAACCCCATCTTGCGTGGCAGTATCAGTCAGCAGGCTCGTATGTTCGGACTGGCGGGCAGTGAGTTTCAAGATGCCCCTGATCCTGACGTGATTCTTGATGATGGAGATGCGTTCTCCGTCGGATCAGTAACGGGTCAAGCGTTATGGACGCCTGGACATGCTCCGGATCATTTGTCGGTCTATTTTAATGCTCAAAAAATTACTCTACACGACGAGGGTGGCATGCAAGAGCATTCGGCTCCATGTGTCGTAGCCGGTGACGCACTTTTTGCAGGCAGCATTGGACGCACCGACTTGCCGGGGGGAGATATTCGTTTGTTGTTGACCAGCATCAGCCGTAAGCTATTAACGTTGCCGGACGAAACGATCGTTTTGTCAGGACACGGCCCGAACACAACCATTGGCAATGAGAAGCGATATAATCCGTTTCTACAGGACTCGGACTAAGACGGACCGAGTTGAAGGATTGAACTACTGAAAGTTAGCAATGTACCTGCAAGAGTTGACATGGCCAGATATTAGCCAGTTGAGTAGAGATGTGCCGGTGGTTATTCCAGTGGCGGCTGTTGAGCAGCATGGGCATCATCTTCCTGTGTTTACAGACAGCATGTTACTTGGGGAAATCGTGCGGCGTGTCGAAGCAGCGATGGGCTCCAGCGTGCTTTTTGCTCCTTTGATGTGGTTGGGGAATTCCCATCACCATCTGGATTTTCCTGGCACGTTGTCGGCAAGTCCACGGACCTACCTGGATGTTTTGGTCGGCCTGGTAGATAACATGATTGTGCATGGTTTTAAGAGAATTTACTTGCTGAATGGACATGGCGGTAATGATATTCCTGGGAAGCAAGCCATGTTTGAGTTGCGTCAGCAGTATCGCTCTCGCAAAGATCTTTTACTTTTGTTCAGCACTTATTGGTCGCTTGGGGGGCAGCCTGATCAGAGCATGCCAGAACTGGTGCAAACCGAGATGGGGCACGCATGTGAGTGGGAAACATCCATGATTCTGCGACTTGCTCCAAATCTGGTGGGTGACTATCGATCGGCTCCAAACATTCCGCCGGGAAGCCCATTCCTGCCAGCTTCAAGAGCTTGGATCACTAAAGATCGTTCGCAAATCGGGCACATCGGTAGCCCCGCAGCGGCCAGTGCAGCAAAAGGCGAGCATCTATTTTCAGTCTTTAGTAAAGATGTCCAATCGATCGTTCAGCGAATGATCCAGTGGGATGGTTCTAGTTGGGAAGGATAGACTCATGGTTTCTCGAAGACAGTTTTTGGGTTCAATTGCAGTTGCCGGATCGGTTCCCGCTTTGGTGCGATCCGACAACAGCCAGCCGCGAAAGAAGATCGCTTTTTTAGGTACCACCGTCTTTACTCACTCGCACAGCCAGCATTTTTTGGATCGGTTTGCAGTAGGATACGCCATGGGTGGCCAGTGGCGAAATCCTGCCTGCGACTTGGCATCCGTCTTTATCGATCAATTCAACGAGAACGATATCGGGCGGCAACGCATCGAGAAGTATCGGTTGAAGCAGTACTCTTCAATTGCTCAGGCGCTCACTTTGGGAGGGTCCAAACTAGCTGTGGATGGTGTACTGATTATTGGCGAACATGGCAACTATCCGGTCAACGAGAAAGGTCAGACGCTATATCCAAGATACCAGTGGTTTAAGGAGGTAGTGCGTGTCTTTGAGGAAAGTGGTCGCAGCGTTCCTGTCTTCAATGACAAACATCTTTCGACCGACTGGAAGCAATGTGTGGAGATGGTAGAAGATTCGCGTCGACTTAAGTTCCCTCTGTACGCGGGTTCTTCGCTGCCTGTGACTTGGCGATTGCCGTCGATCGATATGCCCTACGGTGTTCCCTTGCAGGAGAGCGTTTGTGTGGCTTATGGAGGTGTAGACAGTTACGACTTCCATGCTTTAGAAACAGCTCAGTGCATGTCGGAAAGGAGGCGCGGCGGCGAGGTGGGGATTGAGCGGGTGCATGCGTTACGGGATGAAGCGCTTTGGAAGGAACTGGATCAGCGCGAGACCACCAAGCGATTGTTCTTGTCTGCACTTAGCCGAAGCCACTACTTGCCAGTTGAGACCGGGTTTCCGACGGAGCGACTGAGTTTTGATTGGGCCAGACGAAGCCTGCCCAATATCGTTGGCTACTTTATCGAACATCGAGATGGTTTCCGCACAGCCATATTCTTGACGGGCATCCGCGATTTTAATTACGCTGGGTTGCGCTCAGACACAGGCGAAATTGTTGGCTGCCAGATGATGCTGCCTATGCCGGGTTCCAGCGCCAACACGGCAGATTTTTTCAATCCTTTGTCCTACCATGTCGAGCAGATGATACTGACAGGATCGACCATTTATCCGGTCCAGCGAACTCTATTGACGTCGGGAATGGTGATTGCCGCCGTGGATTCGTTGCATCAAGGTCAGGTCAAAGTTCCCACGCCAGATATGGAGGTGGTGTATCACGGTCCTAAGGAATCGACCTATTGGCGCAATTGACTAGTAATAGAACCGATTGTCAATTTATCTTTCGATCTCGAGTCTGAACCGTGACGGTCGCCTCGTTGATCAGTTCCAGCAGAGTCTGAATCTCCACTTTTCGTGCTTGGACATGGAATCGTTGCATTTGCAAATCGTGGATTTGTTGCTCCATGAGAAGTAGCTTTTGGCGATCTGGAGCGATTTCTTCGGCCACCTTTTGCGATTGTTGCAGACTTTGTAGCCGCTTTTCAACCGAGTGACGGCGTGCGGTAAGCGCTTCAAGAAGCGAGCTCGCCATTTCGCTAGCAGTCTTTGGATTCGCAGTCGATTCAATAGCCTTTGATTGCGAGGATGCAAGTGCTTTTTCGTAGGTCTCGTCCCATTCAATGCGCTGCAACTCGCTCAGGCAGTCGCTTCGCAAACGTTGGATCGTATCCAAATCTGGCGGCACATCGGTCCAAGTTGTCGCCGGTGGTTTAGCTCTTTCATTCAGAGAAACAAGAGCCTTCTGACGATGTTCCTCTAAGGCAACTTCTTGGATTTGCAGTTTCGCAGCGACTCGATCAGTGACAGAAAGATCAAACTTCATGTCGTCTTCCAGCAGACGAAGGCGTCGGATTTGGTCTTGGACCTTTGGATGTCCTGCACCCACTTCAGACAATAGAGAACGCAGCGCGCGAAGCTGCGAATTGACCTCTTGAGATCTGAGCCTTTCGGACAACCCATTCTGTGCTGAGTTTTGGCCCGGTTGCTGTGCCAAGCTGGTTGTAGCGTTCAGTTGAAGTATCAGGAAAATGGTAACAAGATATCTGAAAACAGTTGCCATATTCGGAATCCCATGTAATATCCATCAATCGAACTAAGACATAATGTACCAGAGTTTTCCATGAATACGAACGCAAGTTCTCCCGAAAAGCTCCAATCATCCAAACCTGCTCGCATTTCGCGTCGCGGCCTGTTGAAGATAGCCGCAGCAGGTGGTGCTGGAACGTTAGGATGGGCGGCTTTGGTTGAACCGCACTGGTATCAGGTCAACCGGAGTACGTTGCAGGTTGCTAATCTGCCTTCGGGATGGCATGGCAAGCGGATGGTGCATCTTTCAGACATGCACGTTGGCCGAACTTCGGTCAGTTATATTCAGAAGGTGATTCGTTCGGTTAACGAGCTAAACCCCGATCTTCTGATGATCACTGGTGACCTAGTTGATGAGACATGCCGGCTAGAAGAAGGGCAACTGGAGTCGGTGCTGAAGGAACTCAGGCCAGCACGAATTGCTTCGCTGGCTTGCTTGGGCAATCACGACTATGGTCCCGGTTGGTCGCAATTGCAGGTCGCCGACCGGGTAACCCAGATCGCTCAAGAACATGGAATCCGAGTGCTACGCAACGAAATGATTGAAATTGATGGAGTAGATTTTTTGGGGCTCGACGATTTCATGTCTCCAAGGTTTAGTCCTCAGGAAACACTGGCAGGGATTGGACGACAGCGAGCGTCCATCTGTCTGTGCCACAATCCCGATGTGGTGGATTTGGTGGATTGGAATCAAATGGAAGGAGTCATCTTGTCCGGGCACACGCATGGAGGCCAGTGTAAGCCGCCTTTCCTGCCGCCGCCGCTCCTACCTGTCCGGAACAGAAGGTATGCGGCAGGGTTGGTACCAATTCATCCCAGGCGATCACTGTTTGTATCCAGAGGAATCGGTCACACTTTGCCAGTGCGATTTAATTGCCGACCTGAAGTCGCAGTCTTTAAGTTGGAATCAATTTGAACCAGACGATACATAATTGTTGGTTTCAGCTACTGGATCAGCTTCTTAGTCAAAACGGCGTTGCCCATCGCCGGAATCACTTGATCGCTGCGCTGAGTAATCTTGGTTGCGGGATCGAGCCAAAGAGTTGTCTTTTGAGCCGGATTGGCGACGCTACTGATAGTAACTTTCAGCAATTCTTGGCCATCGACTTTTTCCAGACTTCCGACCGTTAAGCGATGGCTTTCGATCTTCACGGAGTCCAACTCGATCATGTTAACGACAAGCTCGTAGCCTGGCTCTATAGGCAAGGCACGGACAATGGATTCTTGGCCGGGACCGTTGCACAACAAGGCTCCTTGATACTTGACGGACTGTTTTTGCGGACCGATTTCCACGTTGGCTACACCGTCAGAGAATTGTGCTTTGATGACCGTCTCGGACTGCTCAAAGGTCCGTTCGATGGGGGCAAGATCTTTCGAATATTTTCCGACAGACAGCATGTTACCCAAGGGGCCGTTGATCGAATCGGTGATGATCCACTGGTCTGCCTGTTGCGCGTAGGTGCGTTGAGCTTTCATGGGGATCTCCTGTCCTTGAACCGACAGCATGACTTCCCATTGCTCGGTGGTCTCCTGAAGCTGAACATTCAGCTTAGGTAGTCGCTCGGCTACCTGTACTTGGCTGGGGTCGGTGTACGTTACGCTGGCAGGATCGACACGCAATTCTTTCAGTCGATCGGCGACGTCCTGTGGCATAACGGCGTCGTATCGACCGCCCAGCTTGTCGGCAAGAAAGCGTTCCACTTCAGCGTACATCGCCATGCGATTGACCGGCTTGGCGAATCCGTGGCCTTCATCTTCGGCTAACAAGTAGCTGACGTCATGACCATGGTCGCGTAGGGCAATCACAATCTGATCCGACTCGGCCTGCTTGACGCGTGGGTCGTTAGCACCTTGTATGATCAAGAGAGGCTTCTTGATCTTGTCCGCACTGAACAGAGGGCTGGCCTCACGAATCATCTTGGCGCCTTCTTCCGTGTTGGGATCGCCTACCATGCCGTACAGAAAGGCTCGCCCTGATTCCCAATAGGCTGGAATCGAATCCAATAACGTGGCGATATTGCTCGGGCCCACAATGTCGACTCCACATGCATAAAGGTCGGGTGTGAAGGCAAGTCCAGCCAGAGTCGCGTAACCGCCATAACTGCCGCCCATGATTGCCACGCGATCTTTATTAGAGATGCCACGAGAGATCAAATATTTGACACCCCAAGTGATATCATCCTGCATCAACTTGCCCCACTGCAAGTCACCTGCGTTGAGAAATTCCTTGCCGTATCCACCGCTGGCACGGAAATTGGGTTGCAGCACTGCGTAACCGCGATTGGCTAAAAACTGAGCTTCGGGATTGTATCCCCACAAGTCGCGTGGTCCTTTCGGGCCACCATGAACTAGAATGACAGTTGGCAGGTTTTTAGCTTCAACTCCCACCGGCAGCGTCAGATATCCGGGTATCTCTAAACCATCGCTACTGGGATACCGAACTGGCGTCATGGCGGCCAAATGCTCTTCGACAGCCTTCAGTTCTGGACGTGGAGTGTACTGATGAATCAGTTGGCGCGTTTGAACATCGAAAAACCATGCGTCAGCCGCATATTTGTCGCCGTGTACCGCGACCAGGAACTTCGAATAATCGTTGGTGAAGCTCTGCAAAGCGATCTCTCTCCCGGGGAATTTGTTCTTTAAGAAATCGTGGTTCTCTTCCCACTGCGAATTCTTCCAATAGATTCGAGTGCGATCATCTGTATATTCTGTGTTGATGATCTCGCGAGTGTTTCGATCAAGCATCAACGAACCAAAGTCGACGCGGTTCTCAGGATCACTTTCCAGAAGCTTTAGCTGTTTCGTGTCGGGATTCATCAGGAACAACGTCGAGAAATTCAGGTCGCCCTTATTGGTCTCCAGATAGAAGTTTTCATTCTTGGGATCCCAGCCCAAGACGGCAGATCCTTCGGTTACCAACGTTTCGTAGATGGGCTCTAATTGATCGCCTTTCTTTCGCAGCAAAGTTGTTGTTCCCTTTTCATCCGTGCGACTGACCAGTCGCAAGTTGTCATCCCAGTCGAATTTATAGCCAGAAATACGATCGACGTTTTGATAGACCAGTGTGCGCTGACCGCTTGAGATTTTCAACAGATAGAGATCGTGCCATTTTTCATCACGGTCATTTAGACCAACCCAAATCAAGTCGGGATTTTTCTGGCTAACATGCACGATTTGCGCTGTCACTTTGTCCAATGGTGTCAGATTCCTGGACTCGGGAACTTTGCGATCTGCAGAGGGTGGAGCAGCCGGATCGACAACAAATAGATTCATGTTCTCGTCGCCGTCTTTGTCTTTGACATAAAGAATATAGCGACCGTCATCGGTCCAGGCATATCCGTACAGGGGGCGCTGGCTATCGGTTAGCGGTCTAGCCGACTCGAACGGTTCGGCAAATTCCTTGACCCATACATTCATGATGCCGTTATAAGCCTTCATGAAAGAAATGAACCGACCATCGGGGCTCAATTGACCACCAGAGATTTGCGGGTTGCCAAAGAACAGTTCTCGATTCAGCAGCGGAGCTTCCCCCGTAGTAGTTGTACTGGTCATGATCAACATTGCGAGACTTGGAATGAGTTGTGAAATTTTCATGCGGATATTTTCCGTTACATAGACAATGGAACGACAGTGGGTCCATGGATGTTTCCACGACGCGACTGGCCCGTCAGGGTTCTTGATTTGTCGGCGCGCAGATATCCTATCACAATTTGCTACAAAATTAGATACCGCTAAACCAAAAACAACGTGTTATTTGAGCATGATGTCATGCTTGCGTTGGTTTTTGGTTGCGGCTGTCTACGACGGCGATCGATAGACCACATAGAACTAAAGGCAAGTCAACAAGCTAACTCACATAAATTTTCAATAGGTCACCAATAGGAGTGACCCGTTACTCTTGAACCTTGGCACGCTGACTTAAGAATCTTGCGATCACGTTTACAACTGGAAAATGAAATTCGTAGGCTATTCACAATTCGTTACGCAACGATCAGCGAAAATGGAATTATTCCGAAGTCTTGGTCAAAGAAAATTCTACTTACTACGAAGATGCTTTACTTAGTCAACCGTGATGTGTCTGGCAGTTTGGACTATTCGAAGCTTGACAGTATTTTCAACAAGCAACTCTAGGCGGCATCATGAAGCGTAAACACAAGGTGATTCTGTTGGTGCTTGGATCACTGATTGTTGCCTATCTTCTCGTTTGTACATCATTTCCCTTTTTCCGGACAAGTCAAAGTCGATGTCCGACGACGATTGCTTGATCAAGACGAGTTGGCAGCGGTTGTCGTTCAGAAAGATTTTGGAACGGAGCGATACATGAACAAACTGGCTTCCAACGAACTATTTGAGCGTCATTTTAAGGTTCGTGTCAATCGATATGTCGCTTGGCGTAGAATCGGTCCCAGCACTTTGGGGAAACTTGAGAAAGTCATTTACACAGAGCTTAATGCTGACCGTCCTGTCTTTCTGCACTTCACCAATTTGTCCGATTTTGGTCATTCCTTGGTGGTGGATGGCTACCGTTATGTGGATGGACGTTTCACCGTACATATTAACCAAGGGCAGGGCGGCCAGGGTGATGGTTGGTACGATTTCTACAGAGGTATTTTAAGGCCTGATGACAATGCACTGCGTGTCGTTTACACGTTCAAGCCAATATAAATCGTCCATGCACAAGTGCCCCGAATAATCGCTAGATTCAGAAAATGCTGATTGCAGCAGATGTGCCGATGGGTGGTGTCGTTCGGTTTTTCATCGCCGCAAGCTGCAGTTTGTCATTTTCTGACCTAGGTTAGCTAACCAGCGCCTAAAAACCGCCCTGGATGTGCCTATACGTTCGCAGGGTTTCTAGCAATAGGCGTATTGAGAATACGCAAAGTTTGGAAAGTGAAAAACCATGAAATCTAAATCTTGGGATCTAGACGATTTTGACTGGCGACGCTTTGATCCTAATGCACTAAAACGCAATCGACATGCCATTCTGCTTTTCGCGGCAATCCTGGTACTGGTTTGGGGAGCGCTGACATCGTTTTATACCGTCCAAGCCGAATCGCAGGCAGTTGTACAACGGTTTGGTAAGTACGTAAAAACGGTGGACTCAGGATTACGTTTCAAACTTCCCTTCGGCATTGATCGCATTGACATCGTGCCTGTCAAGCGACAGCTAAAGCAGGAGTTTGGTTTCGGAACAGAAGGTGCCACCAACCCATGGCAGTTCTCCAACGAAGGGGAGCTAGAGCGGAGTATGGTCACCGGTGATCTTAATGCTGCTAACATCGAATGGATTATTCAGTTTAGGATACTCGATCCCAAGGAGTTCCTCTTCAGCGTTCGTGATCCAGCCGAAACACTGCGTGACATTTCTGAATCCGTAATGCGAACTGTGGTTGGTGACCGTACCGTCGATGAAGTGATCACAATTGGCCGACAAGAAATCGAAATTGAAGCGCTCAATCGCCTACAGAGTCTAGCCAACAAGTACCAACTGGGCCTAAGCATCGATCAGGTACAGTTAAAAGATGTTGATCCACCAGAGTTGGTGCAAGCTTCATTTAATGAAGTCAATCAAGCGCAGCAAGAGCGTGAGCAATTGATTAACGAAGCCAACGGCGAATACAACAAAGTAGTCCCAAGAGCCAAAGGCGAAGCTAAACAGAAGCTTCAGGCCGCCGAAGGTTATGCACTCAAGCGTGTGAATGAAGCTCAGGGTGATGTCTCTCGTTTCCAAGCTGTATTGGCTGAATACTTAAAAGCGCCTGAAGTTACCAAACGTCGAATCTATGTAGAAACAATGAGCCAAGTCGTCCCGAAAATGGGCAAGAAGATCATTATTGACCAGCAGGCCAGCCAGATATTGCCGCTGCTCCAACTTAATTCCGAACAGTAATTGAGAACTATTATGAACAAGACATTTTTTCCGCTGGTCCTTGTTGGCGTTTTAATCTTGGTTTTTCTTTTAGGAGGTGGTCTGTATACACTGTCCGAAACGGATCAAGCAATCGTTACACAGTTTGGAAGACCAGTAGGCGAGCCGATTGCGGAGGCCGGGATCCACTTCAAGGTTCCATTCATCCAAAAAGCTACGCGCATAGAGAAGCGATTTCTTGAATGGGATGGCCCTCCTAATGAAATGCCCACCAAAGACAAAACTTACATCATAGTCGACTCGTTTGCGCGTTGGCGAATCGCTGATCCAAAACAGTTTTATCTGCGACTGCGGGATGAACGAAGCGCTCAATCGCGTTTGGATGATATCTTGGGAAGCGAAACACGTAACTCAATCGCCAAGCATGAACTGATCGAAGTGATTCGCACGACCAAGGATCGAAAACCTGCCACGGATACTTCGTTGGGAGAGCTGTCAGAAAGTATCGGCACGCTCTATCCGATCACTGCTGGGCGCGAAAAGCTGGAACAGGAAATACTTGAAAATGCTGAAGGGAAGTTGAAAGACTTTGGCATTGAACTATTGGACGTCAGGTTCAAACGGATCAATTACAACACGAGCGTTCAGTCGCGGATTTTCAGTCGAATGATTAGCGAACGCAAGCAGATCGCCGAGCGATTTCGTAGTGAAGGGGCTGGTGAAGCCCTTAAAATTTTAGGTAAAAAAGAGCGAGATCTGCTTGAAATCGAGTCCGAGGCTTATAAGACAGTTCAAGAAATTCGTGGAGTTGCCGATGCTAAGGCGACCGAAATCTATGCTAGTGCCTTTAACCAAAACGAAAAATCGATCGAATTTTATGAGTTCAGCAAGACGATGGAAACCTACCCTGATATGCTCGACAAGGACAGCATGCTGATACTAACTACTGCAAGCGATATCTTTAAATTCTTGAAAAATGTCGATCAGGCTAAGTAGTCATAAGGCGAGCGGCAGATGAATTTCTACCAGTCGTAATGGAACTCGCCAGAGTTCCGGTATCTGCAAGGAATTCTAGCGACTCCCACTACGGTAAATCTTTTTCTGCCGCTCGCCTAAATATGACTGAAAATTTCATCGATCCAAGCTGATTGCAACAACCTGAAAAGGAAGGCAAAAGTAGCGCAGCCAAAGGTGCCTGAGTTGGATTATGATAATACCAACTTCATGGCAAAGCGTCCCATGGATTGATTGGGCGCTCAGGGCCTGTTTTCGCCATTCCCTTTTTCGGAAAGATTGTTCATGACTTCAGCTTGGATCGTTTCTGGCTCGCGCACCCCAATTGGTCGTTACCTGGGGGAATTGGCTCATCATAGTGCGCCTCGACTAGCCGGTTTTACAATCGAGTCGGTTCTTCAGAAGACGCAGGTGGTGTGCCCTGAATTCTCTGGTTCGCAAGTGGACGAAGTAATTTTTGGGCAGGTTTTGTCCTCGGCGGTAGGGCAGGCCCCCGCTCGGCAGGCTTCATTGCTGGGCGGAATTCCGAGCTCAACGGGCTGTGTGTCTGTCAATAAAGTATGTGGCTCGGGTCTATTCGCAGCCATGTTGGCGGATCGAGCCATACGGGCTGGTGATCATCAGATCGTCTTGGCTGGCGGCATGGAGAGCATGAGTCAAGCTCCCCACCTGCTGCGCGGCGGTCGAGCGGGTTGGAAGTACGGTGCGCAGCCGCTACTGGATGCCGTCGAGTGGGATGGGCTGACCTGCCCCCATGGTCAGGTGCCCATGGGGAATTACGCCGAACGAATCGCCCTGCAAAATAGCGTATCGCGACAAGATCAGGACACTTGGGCTCTGCAAAGTCACCAACGCGCGATTGCTACGACTGAGGCCGGAGCTTTTACGCCAGAGATCGTTCAAGTGCCGGGCTTAAAGGGTGAAGTCGTCTCAGTTGATGGAAGCCCTCGCGCAGACAGCACTCTGGAACGTCTGGCCAAACTGAAGCCGGCGTTTGATGCTGCTGGTTCAGTGACCGCAGGGAATGCTTCCAGTTTGAGCGATGGGGCAGCCGCAGTGTTGTTGACCTCGGAACAGGTTGTTCGTCAGTGGAAGCCGAAACTGGCCTTTCGCGTGGTTGGTTCGTCAGTGCATGCCGCCGCCCCCAATGACCTGTTCATCGCACCGGTTGGAGCCATTTCGCGGTTGTTGGAAAAAACCGGGCATCGGTTAAGTGATATTGATCTATTTGAGATCAACGAGGCATTTGCCTCACAGACGGTTGCCTGCATGCGCGCCTTACAGATCCAACCTGAACGACTCAATGTTCATGGTGGCGCTATCGCTTTAGGGCATCCGATCGGTTGCAGCGGTGCCAGAGTGCTAGTCACTTTGATGCACGCTCTGGCCAGACAGCACAAAACATTAGGCATTGCCTCGTTGTGTCTGGGTGGTGGCGAGGCGGTTGCCATGATGATTGAGGCTCAATCGTTCTAGTGGCCAATCTCGCGCTGGGGACGTTGTCGCGACTTGCTTTCATCGATCACTGGCGTCTTGATCAATTGAGGTGCCAAGGAACCGATGAGCATTCCCAGGAAAGCTGCCAGAAGTCCGACAAGTTGCGGTGGGACAATGGCCCAAGGATGCTGCGAGCCCTCTGGCAAAGTTGCCTCCAAACTCACCCACGTGATGATGCCAAAGGCGATGGAGCAAAGAGCACCCTGTGTCGAACTGCGATGCCAGTAGAGCCCCATCACCAACGGGGTGAAGGCACCAACCAGAGTGACTTTGTAGGCATTTTGAACCATTTCGTACATCGTGCTGTTCGAGTTGATGGCCATCAGAGTTGCGGCTAACGCAAACATCACCAAGACCGATCGGATGACCCACAAAAAGGTCTTATCATCCAGGTGCTTGAGAAAGGGCTGCATCACATTTTCGGTGAACAGACTGGAGGGAGCCAAGATGGCTCCGCTAGCCGTCGATAGAATGGCTGACAACAAAGCGCCAAAGAAGAGAATCTGTGTCCAGACAGGCGTTTTTCCCAGAATCAGGTCAGGTAGGATGCGCTGGATGTGCCGCGTATCATCCGATTGAAATAATTCTGTGTAGGAAGTGTCGATGACGACCGCTGAATAGGCAATGTACATTGGAATAAATGCGAAAATAAAATAGAAGGCACCACCCAGAAGAGTTCCGTGAACAGCCGTACTCTCGTTCTTCGCGCTGGTGACGCGCTGAAAAACATCCTGCTGAGGAATAGAGCCAAGTGCGAAAGTAAGAAAAGCTGCGATGAACGCAAGCCATTGCCGCGTCGCATCTACTGGGTTTGCACCCTCAGTACTAGGGAAAAACTGAAACTTGCCCGCTTCTTGTGCGTGAGAAAGTACATTGCCGACTCCACCGGCCTGGCCACCAATGAAGTAGGCTACGATCAAAAGGCCAATTACGATGGCTGCGGTCTGTACTAAGTCAGTAAGTGCGATTGACCACATGCCACCAAACATTGTGTACAGCGTGACGATGCAGGCACCTAAAATGATCGCCTGATTGAGCGTCAACATATCCGGACTTAACACGTGGATGACAAGTCCTAGGGCTGTCATTTGAGCTGAAGTCCAACCCAGATACGAGGCGGTTATCGCCAGCGAGGTGATGATTTCAACGAACTTGCCATACCGTTTGTGGTAGAAGTCGCCAATTGTCAGCAGTTCCATGCGGTAGAACGCGCGAGCGAAGAACAGGGCTACCAGCATCAGACAGGTGGCCGCTCCAAACGGATCCCCCGAGATCCCTTGCAAGCCATCCCGAGTGAAAGTAGCTGAGATCGAAAGTAATGTCTCGGCACCAAACCAAGTGGCAAAGACGCACGCAAAATTCATGTAAAGTGGCAGGGATCGCCCTGCGACCATGAAGTCCTTGGAGCTATGGATCTTGCTTGCTGCATAGAGCCCAATGCCGATAGTGGCGATCATGTAGGCGATGATAGCTAGTATTAGCATCGGAAACTCCCGTGCTTGGCCACATTAGTTGGGACTTATATCAATGGATTGAGCCCTGCTGGTCGGTAGTCCGCAGCAGGGCTCAGAGATTCGTCAATGACTTTTGGAACAGCGGATTTCAGAGCCATACGCCGGAGCCGATATGGCCGAAAGGATTCAAGCCGGGCTTGGTTCAGTCGATGGCAACGCTGTTGGCAACTGGCAAGCCGTTAAAGGGGCAGGAACTGGCCCCTGCGTAGGCACCCATCGTAGGCACCAACAGCAACTCGCCGATTTCCAGGTCAGGCAACATTTGATCCCTGGTCACGATGTCTCCAGAGTCACAAGTCGGACCTGCAATCACACAGGGCGATACATCGCGATCTTCACCTTCATACAACAAGGGGAAATCGGCATGATCAAACACCTTGCCAGAGAAAGATCCGTACAGGCCGTCGTCGATGATGTACCAAGGCATTCCCCATCGAACATCTTTGCCTAATACTCGAGTCACCAAAGTGGTACACTCGGCCACCAGGCCTCGGCCAGGTTCCGCGATCAAACGCACCGGCAGATCGCCAAAGTACTCACGCAGCCCCTGCGAAACCACTTCGCAGAAGCCGGTAATCGATGGAGCATCGGTTCGGTAAGGAGCTGGGAAACCTCCGCCGATATCGAGAACTTCCAGCCCAAAACCTTGCTCAAGGGCAGCATCCCACAACTGGCGAACCTGCTGAAGCATGCAGTTATAATCTTCGGGCACCAAACACTGACTGCCCACATGGAATGAGAACCCGCGAACGCTCAGCCCCATCGAACGAGCTTCACGCATCAGTCGCAGAGCGTTTTCGATCGCACAACCAAACTTGGCTGACAGATTGATCTTGCTGCTGGAACTGGCGACAGCCAGCCTTAACAGCAGATTGACGTCAGGGGTCAGGGTAGCGATCTTGGCTGCTTCCAGAGCGTTGTCGAAAACAAACCAACGGACACCTGCCGAATAGCAGTCCAGCAGATTGCTTTCGGTCTTGCAGGGGTGGGTGTGCAGCATGCGATCGGCTGTGAATCCAGCTTCAAGCGCCTGCTTCAACTCGCCAGCCGAGCAAATATCCACATAACCGTTCTCTGAACACAGAGTCGACAGCACGTGGTAGTCAGGGTTGGCTTTGGCGGCGTAATACAGGTCGACGCCGGGCAGAGCCTGCTTCATGGTCCAGTAGGTCTCGATCAGCTTGGACCGCGAAACTACTAACAACGGAGTTCCGTGGACGGCAGACAATTGACGAGCCTGGTCAAACGAAAGAACACTTTGTGCGCTACGCGCGGACAGACATTGAGTAGCCTGGACGGTAATCATAGTGATACCCCATGTACAGAAGGTCAATGAAAAAACGACAACCAACTTGATCCGAAGACCGTCGGCCGACTTTTCCAAGCAGTAATCTCGCCGCATTCATGCAGCTAACCGCGTTGACCTTTCAGGGGCGCCTCGCCTTCCGGGGCTTTGGCTGCGGATTCAGCATGTTTGTCAGTCTGACACACACCGGTAGGTCGTCCAGAAGAACCTGTCGGCCTGAGCCGACTCGTTCAACGACTGGGAAACCTTTTGGTAGTTCCACCAACAGGAGTCAGGGCCGCTGCCCAGACACCCTCAGGCATTCTCCGAATGCCTTTAATCCAATTGCTATTTTTCGGCCGAGCCGCCCAGAGGAAATCCCTCTTATGGGTAGTTCTTCGGCTTAGCCTCAGTGACTGCCTCCTCTCTCAAAAAAGGCGGTTACTAGCTCCGCATGCGGTCGACTGCTGCCACTGCTGGCTGCCATCGACTTGCTCATGACCTTGGATTGCGTGAAAGAATACAAGATCTGAGCAGCAGGGGAAGACTAATTTCGAAAATTTTTGGCACTTCTTGGCATAGATTTTTGTCTACGCGAAATGCTTTACAGATTTATCGTAATTTTCGCCGGTCAGAAATCAATCCAATCGCCGGACATTTTCCGATTTGGGGCCAGGTCGCGGCGTCATTGCGACTGTCTTGGAATCCAACCACCAAGCGATATGCCACGAAAGTCACCGCGACCGCTGGCCCACCACAGAAAAGCGAATTGCTGAGCTGCTCGCATCAGAGGCTATACACCAACGGCCTGTCGCTCCACTGCCTGGGGAAGCCCACGCCACGGCAGCGCCTTACGGGCGGGCAGTGCCACAGGCTATTCAGACCTTAACGGGCCTTTACCAACGTGACCCAAAGTACTGCTACCCGCCAGCGGCTTGGTGAATCGGATAAATGTGCTCAGCGGCCCTGGTAAAATTGCTGCGGGTCAGCCGAGCCACACAGCACAGTTCATCACCTCTGGCATGTCCTGGATTCTTCTGAGCAAAAAAGCGATATGCGGATCGCGCAGTCGCTGGGCGGTGATGTCGGCCACTCCTTCGCGCAGCCGGTACTGATGCGATTGAGCCTGAGTGACGCCGGAGTTTGCATCATAGTGCTGCGGGTATAAATGTCCAGCCAGCGCATTGATGACGGCTTGAGCATGGGCTGGCGTCGGCTGATCGTGCCTTGGGTAGAACTCTCTGAAAAACACCGGCAGAAAGCGGTAGGTTTTGTAGCCTGCCGAGATCAGAAACCACCACAGCTCGCAATCAGGCGACCGATCCATCATCCCCAGCACGAACTCACCCCACGCATAGGCCAGCGCATTATCACCCCACTGAGAGCGATCGATAATCGTATCCCCCGAAAACAAAGCCTGCACTGGGCGACCATCCACCTGGACATCGATCAAAGTCTGAGTCGAAAACCCACACAGCTCACCCGACTGCGGCTCAAGCAACTGGATCATCCTCCGCTTTTGATTCAAATCTGCTTCAGACGCCTGTGGACAAACATTGTCATAATGCCACTGCATCAGCGACAGCATCTTCTGTCGGTCGCCGATTTTAAGTTCAGAAACACTGGCGATATTGCATTGGAGTCTCATAACTTTGCAATCTGAAGGGATGTCACGTTGAGCTCAATTTGGGGCGAGCAGTCGTAGGGTGTGTGAAACGATCGTTTTCACATCAATTATACTTTGGCATCACCGATTCAGCAGGACATGGGTACTTGGCTTGAAGTATGGAACCGATCGTGTAACACACCATAGCACGTGACACACACAACGGACCAAACCCGTCCCGCAGACAGGTGTGTTGCGCGGTTTGACTCTCGGCCATGGATGATTTTCATTTCAGGACGATCGGTCCCTGAATCAGTACAATAACGCTGCCCAAACCGCTTCACACACCCTACGATTAATGATTAGAAAACCCACAAGGCTCACCGGAGGTTAGCTAAACCAATTGACGCAGAATACCTGATGCAACGGCATTCAGAACGGTAATCGCTACGAGTCCAAGCAGAAAAGTGGAATACCTGAACTTACTTACTTGGTTAGCCGCTGGGTCTTGGTTGTAACACTTGCCCGTCACCAACGACCTTGCTTCTCGAAGCGTCCAAGCAAATACACCAACTAGCGTAACACCAAGCAAAATTGGGCCCCCCATGACGGGAAACAAATAACCGTGAATGAGTATGCAACCGAATGCGGCCCATAAAATCCAGCTAACAGAATCTTCAAAAGCGCTCGGACCGGTCGCTAAACCTCCAAGAAAAACGTCTACAGAAACTATAGCTAAAGCTGTCAAAAAAGGACGCCAAAATAGTCCCCAGCCTTTTTGTTTTGACACAATCAAGAAAACTAAAGCTACTAATTGACCAAGAATAAAGTAATACATGATCTTCATCATTCGAATACCTAATTCGTGTTCTATAAGCACGCTGAATACATAGTACGCTACTGTCCTTCGGGATCCCACGAACCAAAAACTGGTAAAAATGCGTCCGGTGTTGCTTGAGAAGTGTAGTCTCCATCTTCCTCCTCGGTCACAAACTCGGCAAACGACGCCATTGGAACATTGAGAAGCTGCGATAACTCCTGGATCGTCCCAAGTCTCATTTCCTCCCAGAGGTTGACAAGCTGAGACTGCGAAATGTTATTGCTCAGTGCCGTATTCACCCAAATTCTGTGACTAGGAAACTTGCTTCCACGTAGTTGTGGAATCACCGCGAGACTACCATTTGCTACTGATGCGGTTACATTAACTAAATGCCATATATATTTCGCGTTCCGATTCGCAACTTGATTAAAACTCCACTCAAGGTCACTATCAGGTCTCCCGTATCCCATCCATCGAACGTTGGCTGTTCCATTTGGGTTTAGTATGAATTGAAGGCCTCGAATATTGATGGTACCGTCGAAAAGCGGCCCTTCAGACCCACCATCAAGAATCGTAGCACCGATTTCGTCAATTGATACGATTTTTCCATTCTGATAACCAAATTGAACGTTAACACGCGAGAACAGACGATAGCTTTCGCCCGTGTATAACGTGCCCGAATAAAGGTTGGGGGGCTGAGGATTTTCTTGATACACTGACGCGGATCCAGCAAATGCAATTAATCTAGCTGAAGCACTCAGCGCTGAAGGATAATTGTCTCCGTTTGGAAACGATCCAATGCCTTCGCCATTTTCCCCAATACTTCCATTGATGAATGACTTAGCAGTGATTGAAACGGCGGTGAGTCCATACTCATCGATTCCCCAGTCATCGTGCCCCATCGCCAATTGAATACCAGAGAAATCGCCGACTAAATGGGTACCCGCAAGTGGGATGTCGATAGAAAAAGTTCTAACTGAGGGATGCAATGTTATGGGAGCTATCGGGAAGAAGCTGAAAGGCAATGCAACGGTAATCTTATGGTAATCTAACCACCCCGGATCATAGATCTTCCCTGTAATTTTTGCGCTCTCTACAGTCAATCCATCTGCTGCAAGGACGAACTCAAAACGTGGATACTCCTCGAAACTGGCTTCAATGTTGTGAACTTCAATACTTGAATAGGTCTCCGCTTCGCCACCAAATTGGCTGATGATTTCAACCTTGATCTGAAGTAGATCCATTTCAGTTAAGTTGCCTGGTCCACTCGTGACAATTCCGTCATCTTTAACATGGAAAATTTTGGAAAACGAAGTTTCAAGTCCTACGCCCTGGATCGCGACTCTTTCATCCAGATCATCAAAGTCTCCGTCTAGGTTTAGGTCAAGACCCACAAATCCTCCGACAACGTCATTTTCCCAAACGCCTCGAATGATCCCATGCACTACGAGGATTTCCGACTCATCCAAATTTCCTGGATATATTGGTTGGCCGTTGAGATCCAACGTATCAACAACCTCCAATTGAGTGATAGTGACTGTTGGAGTCACGGACGTTACCTGCACGTAGTCGAAGTGAACTAGAGACACTGAATAGCCTGGAGCCCCAGATTCTTCTTCAATTTCTTCCAGCACGAGTACAAGTCCGGCAGCTCCAGAACTTGAAACGGATTCCATGTAGAGCGTGCCTGGCAGCGCAGTTGCCTGCCAAGTAGTCTCTGGTTCAATCAAGTTATTCTTGGTGACAGAATCCCAAAGCTTGATACTACCGGGCGAGTAATAGCCCGAAGGGCTGTGCCCGGTATTGCCTGAAATCCTTACTCGAAGTTTTTCTAGCTTCGACTGCGGAAGACCGTTCTGAATGAAGGCCAAATTGACCGGTACAAGGTCGTTGTCCGCAGCCTGTAACGGTCCGGCGTCCAGATAGTCGGGCTGCCCATTATCGTCGTCGTCATCTCGATTCCACGGGACAAACTTACCGGGAGCATCCGTTTCAATCGGATCATCGGCTTGGGTGATCGCTCCGTTGTTGTTGGAATCGACATCGATATCAACTTGCGGATCATTGGCCAGTATCGTGACAACTCCAGTTGCCTTGGTGATATTGGCATTCACCGCGTTGCTGATGGTCAGCCGGAAGGTTTCGTCGGGTTCGGTCAGGAAGTCATTAATGATTTGGAAAGTGAAATACTCCAAGTGCGGATCGGGACCACCGCCGGAAGGAATAGTGACAGTGCCAGAAGCCGCATGGTGATCGTAGTCTTCAGGCCGGGTAGCCGATTGGTCGGCTAGTGCCCAGTCGAAGGTAACTGGAAAACTGCTGCGATTGGTCATGGTGACTGTAAGTGTAGCCGTGTCGTCAGTTTCTTCGACAGTCACATCATCGATCGCCAATTCTGGAAAGGGATCGTTGTCGATGATGGTGCCCGTTGCACGCTGGTCGTCCACTGTGTATTGAATGTGATGGAGCCAATCTGTGGCTATGTCGACAAAGAAGTACTCCGTCAATTCGTACAGGCGATCGCTAACAACTCCAATTTCAATAAACTTCTCGGTTTCCCCTGGATTAAAGGTTACCCAATGATGAACATCAGGAACACCTGACGTCATATGATAGTAGTCTGGCCCTAAGTAAGCCAATTGCTCGGCATTATAAGGTGGAGCGGCAACCGTACTTCTCCAAGGAATCGAGACAGCCTCGGATCGCGGGCTGGAAATGGTCACTCGGAATCGTGATTGGGGCATCTGAATTACCCAGGGCGTAGGTTCATCCTCTTCCGTCACCGGATCGGCATCGAAAATTGCCACGTGTAGGTCGTTTTCCCAGATGGTCACTTCAGTCGATCCTCTCGCCCCGTCTGGAGAGCCTACTTGGATAGTAAAAGTTTCGTCTAGCTCATCTATCGTGTCATTGATTATGGTCAAGTTGACGGCTTGTTCCCCTTCAGCCGTGTCGGTGAAATTAACAGTACCGCTTGCCGGAGTAAAGTCGCTGCCGGCTGATGCTGTGCCGTTAGTGGCATTCCAACCAACCGAGAAGCCTCCTTCAACATAATCCCCAGTATAGCCTATATGAATCGTCAGCGTGCTATCTTGGCCAGCGTTAATTAGGTGGCCTTCGTACGTATCGTATTCCTGGTATCTGATATAGAATTTTCTCTCGGTACCGCCTTCCCCTTCGGCTAACATTTCGTCAAGTATCTCGCCGTCTGCGAAATAGTCGGCTTGAGCTGCCGGACCGACGTTGCGCTCTTGTAGCCAATCGAATTCTCGAACGTCGATTGTCGGCAGATTGGCCGCCTCAAGTGCACTGTCGATCTGCGATTGCAGCGTTTCGGCTCCCAAATACTGGGCCTCCTGCCGAATCTGGCTGATGGTAGCTGCCGAACTGTCGTTCAGCGCCGAGCGCCAGGTGTCGGCCTGAATGTGCTGCTGGATCTGAGCCGCATTGATACCGAGGTCGTCTTGCCAGTCCTGGCCAAACAGGACTGTGCCATATTGATTGATCGAACTGATCGCCACGTTGGGCGATTCGCTGCTGGCGGTCAGCAGTCTGCGGTTCTCCAGGATCTCCAAATGGGGTGTGCGTCTTTGGTTGAAAAATGCGGTCTTGCGCGTGGTCGGGCGTCGCTTGGTCATCTTGAAACTCCTGGATGGGGTTATTGGAGGTCGCTGGATGTTCGTAATTGGCTGTTATTGGGAATTGCTGGTTAATGTAGGAATAGACTTGTGTTGATGTCGCAGCGGTAGTCTTCGAACTTGCCGCTGGGGCAGCGAGCGATGGAATCGACGTAGCGAATGGTTATCTGGAACGGATAGCCCAAGCCGGAGACCAATGTCTGTCGGACTATGGACTCTTCATCTTCGGTTAGGGGCCTAGTGACACGCAGGTTCACATCCAGCTCGGTCAGTGATCGCTGAACCACCTGGAACTGACGCACACAGGTCAGCTCCTGAAGGCCCTCGACGCTAGTGTCCATGCAGGGCCAGCGCCTCTGGCCACTGGGCAGGATGAACATGTTTCGCTTGCGTCCCAGGATGCGGCGTAAGACGGGCAGGCCGCGTCCGCATCTGCACGGGGGTCCGACTTCGGCATAGTCGCCAATGTCATAGCGAATCAGAGGCATCGCAAAATTCTGCAGCGTTGTGATGACTACTCGACCTATTTCGCCTGGCCCACAAGGTCTCCCCTGGTCGTCTAGTACTTCCAGCAGCACGTTTTCAGCCTGAACGTGGTAGTGATCTTCGACCTCTGGACACTGGATAGCGATATAACCGATCTCTTGCGTGCTATAGACGTCGGAGACAGGTACATTCCACATTTCGCGGCACAACCTGCGCACGTGCGGCTCCAGCACTTCGCCGAAGGTACGGACTTCGCGTAGGCGAGTTAGCGGTCGTGAGCCATCCACGCTCTGGCGAGCGTAGCTACCTGGGAGAGACTGCTGGCGGAAGTGCTCAATCAGTGCAAACGACGACCGATGGATAGGTCAGCAAGTAGTCCGGGTCTTGCTCGACCAGCCACCGCGCTTGCTGTTCGACGTTCGTATGGATATCCAGCGTGGCTGCTGGGCCGGTGTGGACGATGTCCAGAGTGCCACGACCCCAGTTGTCGTTGGCGAACTGGCCTTGCTGACCACAGGCGCGAATCGAACACAGTTTGCCGCTAAAGTCGCGTTTGGCCCACAAGTGTTGCCGCAGCGTGCAGGCGCTCCACATCATCCGTGTGACGGTGGTACCCAGGGTCACTACAGGAGTCGCTGTTGATCCGGACGTTGACGACGTGGAGATCAGGCCGTGATCGCTGCGCATGGGCGTGCATTGAAGCTCTGTCCCCGCAGCTTGAATGTCATCGCGTGAAAGCAGCGGAATGTTCAGCCAATTTTCGTAGCTTAGCGTGGATGCGCAGTTTAACGGGGGGGGCTTGTTGGATGAGATGCGCGGGATTGTGCGTCAGGGTCCACATTCTGGCGAACGCAGCTACCTTCTTCGTAGCTACAACTAAGCCGTGATCGATAGAAAGGCACGTGCTGGTAGGCGTGTTGGACAACGCGCTTGAGTTGTTGCCACTGGAACTGTCGCAGCTTTTCGGTTGGCAGCCACTGAGATTGCTCGAGCTGGAACTGGACCGCTAGAAGCTGCGATGCCCGAGAGGTCGGGATGGCAGGCCACGACGCATCAGTGATTCGACTTGCCACGCTAAGCATGAGAGTGTTCCTCGTGTGGCGCAATCTATCCGGCTTTGGAACCCTGGTCAAGAAAATTCCGGAAAGATTTCTTCAAATAGAATCCGGCTTGTGGGAAACACCCAAGCGCGGTGAGTTTTCGGAAGTCAGAAAAGAATCCAGTCGCAGGACATCGACTGTTTCTGCACAGGCTGTGATGAAATGCTTTGGCATGATCTCCTGAGACAGGTAATCGAGCATACGATCGACGACCCGGGGTGGTGCGATCACTTCGATTCGGACACGTGGTGCGGGAACCTCGCTGGCGTCGTTCAGGTCGTGTCGCCCCATTCCGTGGCATGCGATGGCTGTATAGCCAGTGGCTCCCAGCTCGATCAGCCGATGCTCCAACTGCCGCTCAATTTCCGGTTCGACGACCACAGTCAGCCGACGAATGCTGGCCAAACCTCGTTGTCGAGTGGCTAGTGAGTGCTGGCCGCTGGCTAAGTGGCCTTCCATGCCGGTGACGGTCAACTCCAATTGCTGCTCTAGGAACTCCTGCTGCATGGCATGCAGCCGCTCCATCACGTTGTGGTCCACGATCTTGGTTCGAGACATATCCAGCACTACGTTCTTGCCCTCTAGCAAGCCTTGGCTTTCGATCTGACGCTTTAGCGCAATCCAGTTGCTAAAAATGGCCGAGTCACCCACACCGATTCGGATAGTGCTATTGTCCAATTCCTCAACCTGCAAAGGCGGTCGAAATAGAGAGCGTAGGGGCACACCGCGTGAGACGTGAATCAGCATTTTCAGCGCAACGCCGATGGCAACTCCGATCAAGAGATCTGTAGCCAAAACCGATATCATGGTAACGACAAACACGATCAGTTGTTCGCGACCGATACGGTAAACGTTCAAAAATTCGCTGGGATGAGCCAAGCGAAATCCGGTATAGACCAGCATTCCGGCCAGCGCGGCTAGTGGTATCAAATGCAGGACCATGGGTATCAGTGCCACGCACGCCAGCAAAAACAGGCCATGCCAAAAATTGGCGAAGCGTGTGCAGGCTCCGTTATCGATATTGGCCTTGCTACGGACGATTTCGGAGATCATCGGTAGACCGCCAACTAGTCCCGCCAGAAAATTCCCCAATCCAATCGCCACCACGTCGCGATCCAAGTTTGCGCGGCGCTTCCAGGGGTCCAGCAACTCAACCGCTTTGGCGCTCAAGATCGATTCAAGAGTGCCAATCATAAAGAACATCAAGATCCATTGCCAAGCTACGGGTTTCAGCAGAGCGGTGAAGTCTGGCCAGTAGAACTCGCTGAACATGCCAAAGACGTGTTCGGGCATGGCGACTAGATACTGTTCTCCCAGCGGATATTGATGGTTCCTCAGTTGATAGGAGTGCTCGTGTAGAAGGTCCAGCGCTAACCCCAGCGGCACGGCTACTAACAGGACCACAACCGGAGCAGGTATCAATTTGGCAAAGCGGTTAAGCTTGGCCACTTTAGGCCAAAGAAACATGATGGCTATGCTTGTGATGCCTATCATGGCGATTGCCGGATTAGCTTCCAGAATGAACTGAGGTATTTCACGGATCAGCTCCAGCGGTTCCCCCTTGGCGGTCACGCCCAAAGTAACCGGGATCTGCTTAGACATGATGATGACGCCAATGGCAGCCAACATGCCGTGAACGGCGGCAATTGGGAAGAACTCGCCGATGATCCCTGCGCGAAAAATTCCAAACCCAACCTGAAAGATGGCTGCAACCACACACACCGCCAAGGTCGCGCGGTAGGCGGCTTGGTCTGCCGCCTGCCATCCTCCGGTCATCCCGTCGCCTCCGAAGGCTTCGACGCAGCCCAGCACGATGACGATCAGACCAGCGGCGGGTCCCTTGATGGTCATCTCCGAATTGCTAACAATGGTAGAAACTACAGCGCCGACAATAGCGGTGAATACTCCGGCTAGTGGCGGGAAGCCGCTGGCAAGGGAAATGCCCAGACAAAGTGGCAGGGCTATCAGGAATACCAAGAACCCGGCAAGACAGTCTTTCGAAAAATATTGCCTGAAACCACTCAGATTTCCTTCTGGCTTGATCGAAGAAGGCGGTAAGGCTTTTTCACCAGATTCGGCTGAACTTTTTTGATTCATTTTTGCACTTATTTTTGGGAACCTGTTTCGGAATGGAAATGTTGTTGGTCAAGTTTTGCGCTGTTTGACGGATTCGATACAGAATCGGGCTGACGACGCTCCATAAGCTGATTAGCGGCATGGAAGCGTGAGGACAGGAAGGGCTGCGGAACCAAGCCTGCACCCAGCACCACTGCGGCTAACACCAGCACGGCTACCTGTTCAGGTAACTGGATCTTGAGGGAAATGGAAGAAGAATGCCGTTTGCCCGTGAATAGGCGAAAGTAGACCTGCAAAATGGAGATGCCGTTGATTGCCGCAACCAGGACAACCACCACGCCAAACAGAGGAACTTGGTGAATCAAACCATCGACCAGCAATTCATTTGCAATGAACCCGATCGTTCCGGGAAAACCTACGCTTGCCAGTCCGGTCAGCAGGAATAGCCAAGCGAGCGTTGGGGTATGCTCGTACAGGCCGTGATAGTCTCGCAGCGAAAGTCGCCCCATGCGTGATTCAACTGACCGAAGCGTGAATCCCAGTCCAGCCAGGGAAAGACTGACCGAAAGCCAGACACACAATCCTCCGGTTAGGGCCGCAGGCGTGGCAGTTTCTAACCCAACTAACACCAGCGACGAATTACTCAAAAACAAGTAACAGAAATAACGGCGGGACTCGCTTTGGACCAACGCCATGCCGGACGCATATAACGCGGTCAGCAGCGAAGCGACTGCCAGAATGCGCATCGTCCAATCGGGCGCTATCGGCAGAATCAGACGCAGGGCTCCATAAGCTCCAGCCATGGGAGTCACGAATAAAAGCGCAGATCCAAAACTTGCGTGCTCAAACAGATCGGTCATCCAGCAGTGTAGTGGGGCTACGCCGCATCGAACCAGGATCCCTAGCATCATCAACACGATTCCTGCTAGAGAAAGATGGGAAAGCTCTGACTGGGAATCTGAAGAGCCTGCCCAGAAAAATCCCCAGCCTATGGTCAAGAACAGCACATGCAAGCTCAGATGAATTGCGTAAGCGCGAATCGGTTTGCGACGGCTGATCAATTCAATGACCGGTGGCAGAGTACTAAGGCACAACAGACAAATAACGACTGTGGGTTCTTTGGAACTGAGCGTCAAGAGTAAAATCGCTTGAGAAAACAGTAGGTTGCCAAAGGACATCCTACGTACCTTGGTTCGCAATGTGGATAGCACTGTGAGAAAATACAAGAGCGACGCCAGCGGAAGCAATGGGGCGCTCAGTTCGTCGATCACCAAGACATCGGCACCACGCAGACCACGCAACAAGTCCCATCGATCATGCGCTTCAAACGTTTTTAGCAGATTAAAGTCACGCCAAGCCGCGACGGAAAACGCCAGAGTGATACCTGTCGTCCACAGAGCCCAGGTTCGTGCGCGATCCGCGCGCTTAAGTCGTATCGCACTGGTCACCAAGGCTCCCAGCAAGGGAATCAGGATGCTCAATTCCAACCAGGGAAAATGGAGTTCCTTCATAGCAGTTCCTCCATGACCTCACTGGTGGCCTTCAACCGGTCGGACTCGCGAGATGGCTGGCCAGACAAGTAATCAGTCCATCGACGTTCGGCTGCATCACACCAGACAAACACCGACAGAAAGGGACGTATGATCAAAGCATCCAGACAAGCATCCAGATAACCCCGCTCAAGTCCGATGCGATAAACCCACCTTCGAAGAGCCAACGGTAGAATACGCTCTTCCAAGTTGCTTGTGTTGGACACTCGCTGACCAATCGCATTTTCCAGCACCTGATAGTCTTTCAAAAGCGTTGGGGCTCGTAGTAGTTGCAACGTCCGCAGGCAGGCGTGACCGATGATGTGGGCCAGAGGTAGATATCGAAATCCAAGTCCAATTTCAGCAACGATCAGACCAACCTGAGTCAGCGAGGCGAAGGCCAGAGCGCTCTTAATGTCCGATTGGACTCTGCCCGAAATCACAGCGAAGACCGCAGTGACCAGACCCAGACCAGCCACCAGATAGGACAACGCTGGTGAAGCTTCCAGCAGCGGACCAATTCGCAGCAGCAAGAACGCGCCCAAATGGATGGAAAGCGCTCCGTAGAAAATGGCGCTCGAAGGCGTAGGTCCTTCCATGGCTCTGGGGAGCCACCCGGAAAAAGGGATCAGCGCCGACTTGCCGGCTGCGGCTAGTACCAAAAGCAAACCCACCATCGTGGCATTGTGGGTAGCGATGTCGGATTGCCCCATGGGCCACCCACCCGAGCCTGTCAAATGTTGAAATTCTCCTTCACCTGACAAATGATGCAGCGTTGCGGCAGCGATCAAGAATGCCGCATCAGAAAAGCGATATACCGACCACACTCGCAAGCCATTTCGAACCGGTGCCGGGCGGTCATGAAAGAAGGCGACCAGTAATGCAGACGATAGTCCAACAAGCTCCCATCCAAAAAACAGCGTTTCGATCGATCCGGCTAGCGCCGCATAGATCAGCCCCAACAGAAACATAGCAAACAGCATGAAGAAGCGGTGCACGCCGGGTTCTCGGTGCATGTAGTTGGCGGCAAATGCCGAGATCAATCCGCACAGGGCGTAGCCCAACATGGCAAAAGGTATGGACAGACGATCAAACATGAACTCCAATCGAAAATGAAAATGCGCCTCGGATAGATTCACCCAGTCGCCCAAGCGAACCGCAAGCGGCAACTCGCGACCTGCGGGAATCCACTCGATGACGCCGATCCCCGTCAGTGCCAGTAAGCCCGCGCATATAATGATCTTGGTAACTCGTACGATCCACTGCTCTTGAACCTGTCTGCCTACCAGTGGCGGTAGTCCCAAGATCAACAGCAATAGGGCCGGGCAGCCAATCACCACCCAAGCTAAGATTTCAAACAGTTGTTGCAGCATTGTTGTCTATTTTCAGCGGTTGATTATCGAGTGGTGCGTGTGGGCGAAAGTCCGCCTAAAATATGAGCTAACCCTAAATTGCCTCGCCAGCCGCGATACCAATCCATCGAACAGCCAACTTGCGCCAAAGCCTGAGTGTCCCCGTGGAAACGGATGAAATTTGATCCTTGAAGTAAATCGATGGCATCCGAATTAGGATCCAGCGTGGCGACTTGCACCCAGCCATTGCCGCAGATGCGCTGAATCACTGGATTACGCTGCATGATCTGCAAAAAAGCTGCAGGTGTCGTTTCAATAACAAACAGCAAGCGAACTGGATCGTGGATCTCAGTCATCTGAGCCGATAGACCGGTTCTTAGGTCGCTGGCCGCACCATCCATGACTCCGATCAGCGATGTCACGTTGTGAGGCAGCTTGGTTCCACAGCCGTAACCTGGCACATCCACTCTGGAAAAATAATATTCCAGGTTGATGCCCGAGCAGACAGGTACAACCGCTTGCAGGATTCGAGTCAAAATCGAAAACTCGGCATCGTCTTGTCTGGGATCGTAGGAAACCAAGAACGAACGTCGATCCAGAAACAGCCCGCGAGTGCGAGATCTTCGGCCAACAGTACAGATGGCATTGGTGGCGTGGTTATACTCGGGTCGAGTTTGAGACAGGTCTTCAGCTCTCGCTTCGACATGGCGCAAAGCGGCTGAAGCATTGATCGAAAGCGGTGCCGATTCAAATCGGCGGCAGCGTTCATGAGCGTTGCGTTGACGAGCTAAATAGAATTGATCCACCAGTCGTCGCCAATCACCAAGTCGATCTTCGTCTATGCGAGACGTTTCAAAAAATTCAAGCTGATCGGTACACGTGTTGTGGTAGGCTCCCACAAAGAGCGTGTCGTCAGGAATGTTCAGGCCACGCGCGGCCAGTGCTGAGCGCACTTCTGATCTGTTTGCCATATCGGCGATAGCCCGTGCATTGGGGCCACCGCGTCCCCCGCCACACGCTCCACAGTTGTAGGCTGATTCGTGTGGGTTGTTGAGACTGGCTGAGCCGTGACCGCAAACGATCACCCACTGAGAGAAATTGGTGGTCAGGCCGATATCTCGCAGAAGTCGCTCGACGATGCCTACCATCTCGTCCAAGGTGAACCCAAGTCCCTCGGGATGCTGGCCGGGAGCAGCGGCCTGTCGCTCCAATGTGAGCCGGGTAGCCAGTCGAGGCTGGACGACCTTGCCCACCAATCGTCGAAACTGAGCAGTACTTCTGGGCAGCAATACGCGGGCCACCAAGGGAATGGTCGCAAGAGGTCCAATCAAGGCTGTCCCCAAACCTCCCAAGAATGTGCGACTGCTGGTGTGAAATTCATGGGCCTGCTTGCCCAGATTTCTTCGGACTCGCATCATGCGACCATGTTGGTCTTGTTGCAGGCTATCTACCTGTTCAATCACGTAATGCTGAGGCTTCATGATGATCGGACACAGCGGTACGAAGTGAGCGTCGTTGGCACCCCGGTAGTACATGGCCGCAGAAAAAAAACCGGCAGCACCAAACGTCTCACACTGGGGATCGATCTCTTCCAGGTGCCTGCGGAACGATTCCTCTCGGTCATCAATGCAGCAGATGATTTGGAAGCTAGGACGCGCTTGCTGCTTGCTGTTGGTTAGGCTATCGTCACCAAAACGTGGCAACCAGTAGCGACGAGTGTGCTGAGCGTAAGCGCTAAGGACCTGCTGGCGGTAAGTGCGTTCTAGCGCCAGTTGAAAAACTTTTCTTCGATCCGTTGACGAAAACGCCTCGATCTCATGAATGAGTTGTTGCCAGCTGGACTTTGGCAACGAGAACAGCGATTGAGGAGTCCAGCCCCGAATTTGAGCCAGTTGAAATACTGAAAAGGCTCGACTTTCAACTGGATCATTTTCGCTTCCCGCCAACTGCTTCTTCAGTTCAGCCCGCAACGTAGATAGTTGGAGATTGGGGTCGATATGCCTTTCGGCCAGTTGTTGCAACGCCAAGCGATCCAAGATTAAACGAACAGCAAGGAACTCTATTAAGGTGCCAGGCGGAGCGGCGCGGGCGACTCGGTCACCGCGAGTCTCCATTTGATGGATCATGCCAGCCCAACCGCGTAGGGCTAACAAAGTCTTGGCGATGAACTGGTCCATTTCTGTTTCGGTCACTCCCATCAAACGCAGCGATTCAACGATCGATTGAGCGGGCTGGGAGCCTTGTCCAGAAATTCGCCGCAGCTCCTTTGACAGGCCAGCAAGTGGAAAGAGCGACGTCAAGGGAGCGTTTTTATACAGATTCAAAAAAGACTGAAAAAATCCCTCTTCCCGATCCGGCAGACTCCATTGAGACAAACCTTGGTCCAGGAAAGCAGCGCAGAATCGGATCAGCAGTTCATGCACCGCCAAGTCGCTATCCTGGCCGGATGCGGCATACAGCAGATCACGATGCCGCTGGCCAGCCAAATTAGAGTGAGCATGATGGCTGGAATGAGATTGGTCAGCGACATGATGAGCGCCTTGTCGACAGGCTCGCCACAACAAATGCAACGTAAACGACTCCCAGGTTGCCGGACTCCATTCTGTTGGGTCGCGTCTGCTGAATTTTTGAAGCAATTCTGTCGCGGCCGGCGGAACATGCTGAACCGGCTCCTGTCTGTCTAGTTGCTTAGAGACATCTTGTAAAATCCATCGACGCGTGAATGCAATCATCCGTTGTCGGGTTTCTGCCTCAACCTCGCGCCGAAATTTTCGCAGCGCATCGGTCTCTGATACCAACCAACGTAACTGGCTTGCAGGGGCTACGTGCAGGGGTTGTGACAAAATCGACCATCGCAACTCGAAGCGTGTACCCAGCATTCCAATGAACTGGTCGTCGCGGTCAGCCAAATCTTCCAGCAAAGCGGCTCTTAAATCCTGTTGGCGGATCGCTCCCAAATCCAATTCGCGTCGATATTCAACTTCAGACAAATAGGGATGGCAACCAAAGGTGTCGACTCCTTGCAATACGGCTTGGTAAAAATTCATCTCTTCAAACGCATGGAGCGTGTTGTGATGAACAAAGACCGTGATGGGGCCTTGGGCAGGCAGTAGATGCGCTGCATGTTCGATCGACCTAGCGATGGTTGATGGCTCCACCGCAGCCGTCATCTGCGTGGTCATGACGCAGGACTCCATTGGGTGACTGACTTCAAGCGAAAAAATTAAAGGAGCTAGTCAGATGCACTTACGATCGAGCGCCAATCATCCTCGTAGGACATTACGGAACGCTCAATTGGTCAGCGCGTTTCAATCAGATGGGAGGACCGCGCAGGTGAGTGACGCAGACAACTCGCGCTTCAGCCCCAATCAAGATAGTCGGCTGGAATATTGCCAGCACACGACCGTGGGGACTATCAAAGGTCAATTGATGAAAGTCTTCATCCTCGGCCAATTCCGAATATTCTTTCTCGAAGTCGGATGATTCAGTTAGCAGCGGTGATTGGGCCGCACCATCCGCCCGCGCGATGTATCCACGACACGCAGGCAACCAACAGGCCTGAAGCGCGGTGAAAGAAAGGATCAGAGAAAGAACTAAACGGGGTGGCATAACAGCATTGTTACTGACAGAAGGGGCAATTGTAAAGAGCACTCCATAGAAACCAACCCGCAAATTGTGAACAACTTGCATGACGGACGGGCTTTGCCTTCAGCCGAGCGACCCGTTCCTGGTACACCTGGACGTCCTCTTGCCAAGAGACCAAAGCCTTGTCAAATCTTTCGAAAATCCTCTGTACGTAAGGTCGAATTTGATATGACTCCGGAAGCACCTCCGGGCTTGTTTGCTATTGAATTAGGTAATACAGTTGCTCGCTGGAACGAGTTAGCAAGCGACGCGACTTTTCGAATTCCCCTAGACGATGATAGATCAGGGCGGCATGCCAGAATAAGAAAATGCAATAGACTGCTTCAAACAAGTGATCTCCATGATAATAACCGATAATCATAACAAGTTGGCTCTGAAAAACCGCCTGATGAAAATGCTTTGGCCACTGATTTTATTTCATCTATTACTTGCTCCGATCCACGCAGCCGGCAGACCCAACATCCTGTTCATTGCTGTGGACGATCTGCGCCCCGAGCTAGGTTGCTACGGCAAAGAGTATATTGCAAGTCCCCATATCGACCGCTTAGCTAATTCGGGCATGGTATTTGTCCGAGCCTATTGCCAGCAGGCGGTCTGCTCGCCGTCGCGATCCAGCTTGATGACAGGCTTGAGACCCGATTCAACCAAGGTCTGGGATCTGGAAACTCATTTCCGTACGGCAGTCCCCAATGTGGTAACACTCGGACAGCACTTCAAAGACAACGGCTATTTTGTTCAGGGATTTGGCAAGATATTCCACGGAGGCTTTGATGACGAGCCCACTTGGTCGGTTCCCTGGCAGACTCCCAAAGCAGTCCGATATGCTCTTCCCGAGAATCGAGAAACCAGCCAAAGTCAACCGTCAAGCTCCGCTGCCGGTCAGTCGTCCTCGGCTTCTACCAAGAATGCGAAGAACAATCGCGCTTCGAAGAAGTCGAAAAACGCACGCGGTCCAGCATTTGAAAGCGCTGATGTGCCGGACAACACGTTCCAGGATGGAAAAGTAGCAGAGATGGCAATCGCTGCTTTGGGTCAGATGAAGCAGAGGAACGAACCGTTCTTTCTGGCAGTTGGCTTTGTCAAGCCGCATCTGCCATTTGTAGCCCCCAAGAGATACTGGGACCTCTACGATCCGGCAAAAATTCAGTTGGCACCCAACAAATTTCGCCCCAAGAATTCACCTGAGTATTCAATCCAGCCCGGTGGCGAATTGCGAAATTACCGTGGTATTCCCGAAGATTCGATTCCCGAAGATTTAGCGCGGCAACTAAGACATGGATACTACGCCTGTATAAGCTACATGGATGCACAGGTCGGAAGGCTGTTGGATGAACTCGATAAGCTTAATCTTCGAAAAAACACGATTATCGTCCTGTGGGGCGACCATGGTTGGAAGCTTGGCGAGCACGATGCATGGTGCAAACATAGTAACGTCGAGAACGATGTGAATGCGCCGCTGATACTCTCGGTGCCCAACATGGCGACTGCGGGGCGGCACACCAGAGCACTTGTGGAATTTGTGGATATCTATCCGACGCTTACCGAGCTTGCTGGGCTACCCTTGCCGTCGCATCTGGAGGGCGCAAGCTTCAAGTCGCTGCTGGAAGATCCCAATCGGCCATGGAAAACGGCTGCGTTTAGTCAATACCCGCGATCGCAGGACGGAGGCCTGATGGGTTACTCGATGCGTACCGATCGCTACCGCATGACACAGTGGTTGGACCGCAACGACCACTCGCGTGTGGTGGCAACTGAACTGTTCGATCACCAGACCGATCCGCAGGAGAACGAGAATCTGGCTGGACTCCCCGAACATACTGACTTGGTTAAGCAGCTCGCTTCACAGCTCGCAGCAGGCTGGAAAGCCGCTTTGCCCAGATAGCGTTTCGTATAAAAAAAGCCGAACAAACGGCAGGACAAGCCTGCTGAATTTGATTTGTCATTTGCCTCTTCCTGGTGGAGATCAGCGGGAAGAGTCCTTCTTTCGAGTCAATTTGGTAAGGATTCTATCCAGTGCTGAGGCAAAGGCGGCTTTGTCTTTCGTGCCGTACGGCCTTGGTCCGGAAATCTCCATACCGGAACCGCGAGCCGCATCCAGTAGATCTCGCGAAGCAAGGCGGCTCTTCACGTTACTTCCATCAAGCACATCGCCGCGCGGATCGATCACATGAACTCCTTTGTCAACCAATGCGGCCGCCAGGGGTATATCAGCCGTGATGGCCAAGTCATTCGGCACCGCATTTTCGACGATATAACGGTCTGCCACATTTGCGCCATGAGGCACGGCAATGCTCTGGACTCTGCCGCTTGTGTTAGGTACGCCGATTGATTGATTAGCCACCAACCGCACTTGTAAATGAAGTCTAGCCGATGCTTTGAACACAATTTCTTTGACATCACGCGGAGCTGCATCCGCATCAATCCAGATCGTCGGTGGTTGGCTAGCTAGCTTTTCGTTTGGCACTGTAGTTTCAACTATTTGTTGCGTCGCACCAATCTTCCGTAGAAAGTACCGGTGGTAATCCGAACATCAGCGATTGTTAACTTTGCCACAAAATTCTTAACTTTTGAGTAATCGTTCCATTATGCTATCGAAGTTATGATAAACTATGGTTTTGAAATTGCTACAAGAAATTGCTTCCGCACCATTGCCACCACTCTGTCGGTGATTCGGTTACATCTCTCTTCAAACAGCGTCAGGCTCGCCTATTCATATGTTTCTTCGAAACAAAGCAGACTATCGGACGGTAGTCTGGGTCGCGATGGCGGTTGCGCTTGTGGCAATTCAATATCGATGGCCATCAACCGTGGTCTTCCTCTGTCCGGCCTCCTGTTACCTGGCGATTGCATGCGGAGTGATTTCGCATAATCACAATCATCAGCCGACATTTTCCGTAAGACGACTGAATCATGGATTTGGCCATCTGCTGACGATTTTTTACGGCTATCCGACGTTGATGTGGATTCCAACTCATAACCTGAATCACCATCGTTTTACGAATCGGCCAGGAGATGCGACGATCACCTGGCGTTATACAAGTCTGCATAACCTACTAGTCGTGTTAACCTATCCGTTTGTATCTGGCTACTTTCAGAGCGAACCGATTAAGACGTACATTCGTCGGGCGAAGGCGAAAAATACTAGTCTGCATTCCCGAATAGTATTTCAGTACGTTTTCTGGATCGGTGTTTATGCCGGCATGTTGGTGTTGGCGTTGTATCTGTATCAAGACTTACGAAACGGGACCGGCTTGTACGTTTGGTTCTTTGCCCTCATTCTTCCTGCAATTACTTCAGCGACAGTCATCATGATGTTTAACTACATTCAGCACGTCCATGCTGACGTATGGTCTGATCATGATCACTCGCGGAACTTCACGAGCCGCAGTTTTAACTACCTCTTCTTCAACAACGGTTACCACACTGCGCACCACATACGGCCCGGACTTCACTGGAGTGCTCTCAAGGAGGCACATCAAAAAATTGAAAGGCAAATCGATCCATCACTCAATGAAGCAAGTTTGTGCTGGTTTGTCATACGGCAGTATGTTCTCTCACCATTTTTTCCAAGTCTCGGGACGATTCAGGTGGGCGGACCGCCAGGTCAGTTGCCGGAAATGACTCGGAAAATCGTCGAAATTGAACGCGATGCCGTGTTAGCAGAAAAAGAGTAACTAATTGGGTGATGCCCCAAGATGGGATCGGATTTGCTGTCCAGTTGACAGAAGCAGATTGGGCAGATAATCTTAGATACCGTTAGATAAGGTCTGGTGGTGTCGAGAGACGAACTTAATCGTTTCCGGAGGACCGACTGGACCTTTGAGTTACTATGGCAGTGTTTGGTGATTTCTGCCCATGATTCAAAGGGCTTGAAATGAACAGGGAACTCCGGTGAAACTCCGGGACGGCCCCGCCGCTGTAAGTCGCATGGCATCCACGCATGAAGTGGATGCTCAGAAGTACCCCTTCTTGAAATCTCTGGAAGTGCCATTGTCTGCGGATGCAGACGAGAAGGCAGTGGGTATTTTCGAAGCGACAAGTCAGAAGACCTACCAAACGCCAAGACAAGGATCGCCTTCTCGGGTCGAGGCCCCTTGTTGCTAGGGATTTGCGTCTATTCCAATCGCGGGTTACTGTGCGCCTGTATGGAACAACTTGAGGTTCGAGTTGCCATAACGCAGCAAGCGAGCCAGCGCATTTTGCCTTTGGCGTTAGGGTTCAGTCGATGTATACGGCTGTTTGGGCTGAAAAGAGAACCGGATTTACGCTAATTGAATTGTTGGTCGTGATGGTCATAATCGGGCTATTGATCGGCCTGTTGCTGCCAGCGGTTCAATCGGCTCGTCATTCCAGCAGGCGGGTACAGTGCCTGAATCAATTGCGGCAGATTGGACTAGGACTGGCCAACTATGAAAGTGTTCACCGTCGATTCCCCAAAGGCGGATCAGGCGTTGTCAGTTTAAGCAATCCGGCTGTGCTTGCGCGCACTCAGTTGTCATGGGGAGCTGCCATATTGCCATTCATCGAACAGCCAGCCATCTACGATATGATCGACCAGCGGCTGCCCTTCATTCATCCAGATAACTTGCAGGCAGGGCAGCAATCTGTCAGCAACTATTTGTGTCCCTCGGCACCCAAACAGGATGGCTTGCGCCCCAATGGTGATGCACTTACCTCTCTTCAGCGTTACGCACGCACCGACTACGGTGGTAACTATGGTGAACGTGATCTGCGTTGTCATCCACTGATGAATTGCCCCAATCGATATCAACCTGGTGGCGGCGGTCGGGGGACACTGATGCTTGGGGCTGATCTGGATATCGGAGTCAAGGAAATAACTGACGGATTGTCACACACGGTTCTTGTGGGTGAAGCTCCAGAGGGTTTGCATTCGATCTGGATCGGTCACAAAAATGTATTTGATCAAAGCGTACCGCTGAATGTACGTGCAAAGCCAGGATCAAGCTGGATCCCGTGTCAACCGACTTTTCGTAGTCCTGTTGGCGATTTTTGCGATTTCGGACAAGAGTTTCATAGCTATCACGCGGGTGGTAGCAATTTTTCGCTAGCGGACGGTTCTACACACTTTTTAAGCGATCAATCCGATATTCAAGTTCTGGCGGCGTTGCTGTCTAGAGCTGGTGGGGAGTTGATCAGAGGACTCAAACAATAGTTTTTTCCCAGCCAATTTTCTAAGAGAGTTTATCATGCATAAAAAGTTCATTTGCTGTTTCTTTTTTCTGGCCGTCGCTCCACTCAGGGCCGATTACACAGTCGATTTCGAGTCGGTGGGGTTGCCTCCAACACAATACCTGACCAGTGCAACGATTCAAGGGTTGACGGTCGATTCCGCGTCACAGTGGGGCGCCAGCTATGCAGTTTCTAGGAAGACTAGCCTTCAGAACGTCAATTTGTACTGGCAGAATGGTGATGACAGTGCGGTAAACATCGGTGGTGCTAATCAGTCTGATCAATGGTTGACAGCCTATATTTTTAGTCCTGGAGATTTTATTCTAGTTGCCCCTCAGTCCACAGTAGTTTCGTCGATCACAATCAATAACACAGCTCTAGTCACGCACGCGGTAACCAATGGTCTATTTCAAGCAAGCCCGTTTGCGCAGGGTGACTTTCTACGTGTGCGATTTATCAGTCTGGACGAAAATAACCAGGCCACGGACTCGACCAATTGGTATGATCTGGCCGTTCACGACGGCAATCTGTGGTTGATGTCTCAATGGACGACAATCGATTTATCTAGTTTGCAGTCCAATCGAATTACCTTTGAATTATCAGGATCGGATGTTGATCCTCTCTTTGGTTTGAATACACCCAGTTATTTGGCAATCGATAACGTGGCTATCGACCAGGTGACTCAGCCAGCCTCAGTTGTCGATAGCTTTATTAATCACGCTGGCTGGACAGGCCTCGGGACTTCCAGGGATCTTAGCAAGAGCCTAGCACAGGAAGGAAATGGGCCGCAGGTGCTGGGCTTTCAAAATTTGATTAACACCCTTCATGGAATCAACGCAGTCGTCTTGGATATTCAGAATCTGAGCAACGTTGCTGACATTTCAGTGAATGACTTTCGGTTCCAGTGGAGTCCAGTAGGGGCTTTTGATCCGATTGCTCACTCGATGGGCACTTGGCAAGACTCGCCTGAACCAACGATCACCGATTTGCAATTGTCGGGTAGCACCGATCGTATTGAGTTGCGATGGGCTAACAACCAAATCAAAAACCGTTGGCTAAGAATAACGATTCGAGCTACGGCCAATACCGGATTGAATCAAGATCAAGTGTACTACGTTGGGCATCTACAAGGAGAGTTCGATGGAGTGATTAGCGATAGTAAATACACCGTACTGATCGCCGATCTACTTGGAGTACGGGCGGCAATTTCCCAGCAAGTCTCGGCTTCCAGCGTCGCGGATATCGATAAGAGTGGAGTCGTCTTGGTCGCGGACATTTTATCGGCTCGGTCCAATTTGGCAGCTCAATTGACCAATATCACCATTCCCTAGAGCTTTCCGAATCGATCGTATAGCAACCACTCTTCTCTTTGACGGAAACTTACCGATGCAGCCAACATTACCTCAAGATCTGGCACCCTCTCCGTGCATTCAAATTTGCCGAATGGGTACTGACGGCGTGTGCGTTGGTTGTTTGCGAAGTTTGGCAGAGATAGCGGCTTGGACTCATGCAGGTCAATCAGAACGTTTACAAATTTTGCGAGCCGTAGCGGATCGCAGAAATTTTCAACCGTCGGAGTGCCGAGACGCAATCCAAAAGACATCAAAACAATGTCTGGGTTGAGTTGAAGTAGGATGCCGTAATCAGGCAGGAGTGTCCCGAGTGGTCCAATGTGTTTCTCAAACCGCCTCGTGAAGTCGCAATGGCTTGCCGCCTGAAGCGTCGGATGAACCTTCCGATGGATAGGCATCCAGTTCCATCAATCCTTCGCGGATTCCTTGCTCAAAAAGCTCAGCCAGTTGAGCAACAAACGGTGCGACCATGAGACCTGCTGGATAAACGGGCAGCCGAATGATCTCAACGCCTTGTTCGGCCTGTAACTCGACTTTCGCAACGTAGGAGCGATAATCCTGTTTGGGGCGAAATAGATACATTTTTCCAGGGTAAGTTTTGGGACGATAGCGGTCGGCCTGGGCGTCATGTTGCCTCCAAATATCGGCATAATTGATCTGAGTAGGTGCAGAACGCGGTGAGGCGGCTTTAGCTTTACGGCTTGGCCATAGGTTGGCCAACATGCCTCGCCATACGCGAGTGCGCACCGCTAAAGCTGACAATTTGGATCGCACAAACTCGCGCTTGTGGCTCCTAGGTAAGAGCCAAAAATTGCGGAAGTGGAAATCAAACCTTTGACAAGAATAGACAAAACGAATCCAGTTGGTCAGTTGAGAAGATTGAGCGGTTCCCCAGTTGTAAGTTTCCACGCCTGACAGGAAAGCTACCTGCTTGCCTCGTGCAATTAACTGCTGTGCGACCTCCAAGGCGATCGTGCCTCCCGAACAGTACCCGGTTAACAGGTAGGGACCATCCGGACACACTTCTAGAATATCCTCAACAAACCGCCCAGCCATCTCTTCGATCGTTTCAGGAACTGGCTCTCCAAATACGCCTGGAGAATTTAGCCCGTACATGGGTTGGTTTTTTCCTAGGCAATTGGACAGTTCGTGATAGACCAGCGTCAGTCCGTCGGCAGCAGGCATACAAAACAGTGGAGGAAGGTCACCTTCTTCCTGAATCTCTTCAATACAAGAAATTCGGCTGGGAGCACAGATCTTTAACGGACTCTTGGTTGCAGGTGTGCTGGCATGTATGTGTGTTGCATGTGATGCAAGTGTGGACTTGAAGGTGCAATTGTCAGCCAGCGTCTGATCAGACGGGTCATCACCAGGTTCGGGTAAAAAGCCGGCTTGTCTCAGTTCAATGCAACTGCTTTTCACAGCCTGAATGATTTGCTGAATATCCTCCTGAGAATGCTGCGTCGAAAGAAAGCAGTTATCGCCCCAGCCGCGCGTGAAGATACCTCGATCCAATAGATGGAAGTACAGCATATCCGCGTACTCCAGGTCGGGAGGAAAAATAAAGCGGAAAAGGGAAGCAAAGCGAGCCAATCGGATGGGGATTTTCTCCTCAACAAAAAAACGGTTGATTTCTCGCGTCATCGCTTCCGTTTGTTGATTGAGAGTCTGTTGCAACTGAGGCCCGGAATCCTCAATACGCTGTAGAATCTGGTAGGCTGCTGTCATCGCCAGCGGATGTCGAACAAAAGTCCCGGCAAAGAACGTCATGTCCGCTTCGGGTTGGCTATCGTCCTCGTATCGCCATGTTCCACCATCCAGCGCATCCATCCACTGCTTCTTGCCGGCCAGCGCACCAATCGGTAGTCCGCCGCCCAGTACTTTGCCGTAGGTTGCCATATCCCCCCAGACATTAAAATACTCTTGCGCACCGCCGGGTGCAGCTCGAAAGCCGGAGATCACTTCATCCATCACCATTGCGATATTATTTTGTCGCGTGATTTCGCGAAGCTTGTTCATGAACTCTTGAGGTTGAAAATCCGGGTCGGCGCTTTGAACCGGTTCGACCAAGATGGCTGCGATCTGGTCTGCCTGGGACTGGATAATGTTTAGCGATTCTTCTGTGCCGTACTCTAGAACCAACGTGTTGCTGGCGTAAAAATCTGGTACGCCTGGTGCTGCCGGACTGGACCCAGGTCGATTGGCTATCGAACTGGAACGCAGTAGTACCTGATCAAAATTGCCGTGATAATCTTTGTTGAAAAAAACTACCTTTGTCTTTCCGGTGACCGTGCGAGCGATTCTCATCGCGGCCATCACAGCTTCTGATCCCGTGTTGCAAAAAGTCACACGATCCATGCGAGACAATTTGCACAGCATCTTAGCAACCTGACCGGCAAGCGGCGACTGAGGCCCGACTTCGACTCCGCGCGTCAACTGTTCCTGTAGAGCTTGCGTAACAAAATCGGGTGATTGACCAAAAAGATTCAGACCAAAACCCATTGCGATGTCGATGTACTGGTTGCCATCGATATCCCAAAGCTTGGAGCCCGCCGATCGCTCGACCGCGATCTGATAGACCATCGATTTCCAGATACGGCGATAGCCGGCCACGCCTCTAGGGTCGGCAAAGTGATCGCGGTGTTCTTGAGCATGTGCCCTGGACTTAGCGGTCCGCTGTGTGAACCGAGCAATGAACTGGTCCAGATGTTGTTGCTGAGACTGCGTCAAGCCGCCCGCCGTCGATTTGCGAACAGGTTTGTAAGGTCCAAAGCGCTCAAAGATCTTTTTCTGAGCGACAGACGCAGCCTGCTTGGAATCGCCAGGACTTGATCTAGTTGGCACCGCTGTAGTGTTGGCTGGCGTGGTTGATGCCACAGCCGGTGAAGCAGGTGTTGCAGAATTAGCAATCGTTGGGCTAACCACTTCACCAGAATTCGGCACAGCACTGACCGCCCCTGTCACACTGGAGCCTAGCGAGGGATTGGGACTGGCAGAATGATTCGTGTTGGTTATCGACCAGCGACGCTCGCGCAGCAATTGAAGCTGCAGAGCCATCAACTGATTCTGCTGCGAGAATATCTGCTCAAGACCCGCCATCGATCCGCTTGGCAACGGAGCTGAGTTTGGAACAAACGTGGCAAGTTGCATTGGCACGCTATGCGGTAAAGTTAGCGGCTGAGCGAACCCGACAGGCGATGGGATCGTGCCAGTCGAAGGTGTCACCGCGACAGAAGGTAGGCCGAAAGATATCGGCGCAGCCAGTTGTACCGCTGGTGATGTTGGAGCGGTCGCAGCGGACGACTCGGGTTGCGACTCAGGAGTTGCAGCAGCAATGGATTCAGAAGTCTCGGAATTCGAACTGGCTGTTCGCAGAGCTTCGGGCACTTGTGCTGAAGATGTTGTTTCGGGGGATGTAGGCGATGTGACCTCTGTTTGAACTGCAGTGACTTGATTTCTAGCCTGAGCGGCTAGAAAATCTACTAGCGAGCGAATAGTGGAGTACTCTTCAATCAATTGTCGAAAAGTCACTTTCACTGCAAAGGTACTCTTGATTCTTTGACTGAATTGAATCAAAAACAGTGAGTCGAACCCAAGCTCGAGAAAGGTAGCGTCGGGATTCAGTTCGTACAAATCGAAACCGGAAGCGTCTCGAAGGATCTGAGCCAATTGGGACTCAGCTTGTGTTCGTGCAGGTGTATTGTTCATAACGGCGATTTCTATTGGGTTTTTCAGTGTTACTTAGCGGTCAAGCCAACAGTTGAGCTGTTGTTCCATGATAGTTAATTGTTGTTGAATCAGTCGCTGAAGGGACTCATCTTCCAGTTCCAAGTCGGTAGCCTCCACAGGCAAATAGGATGACGCAAGGGCGGCAGGAGCCCTTTGCAGCATAGAACCTTCAGGTGCGAGGTTGGTCTGGACTGCGGTGACGGATGATTGAGGATCTGGCTGGGTGAAATCACTGGAACATGAGCTGGTCAGGCTGCTAACGCTATTGCCCGTCATTTGGTCAAACCAATATCTCTGTCTTTCGAACGGATAGACGGGCAGATGGACTCGTCGGCGTTGTTCCTGATCATAGACCCCGGCAAATCGAACGTTGACTCCCGATTGCCATAGCTTGCCGACTGTAGCCCAAAGTTGCTCAGCGATCGATTCAGAAGATTGTTTAGCATGTGGCGATACCGCCATGACCTCATGCTGGGAGTTGCAATCGGGATGTTGCCTGACCAGAGTTGACAAGGTTTGTCCTGGTCCGACTTCCAAAAATACTGCGGGGGCGAACTGGAGAGCTTGCTGAGCGGCATCCGAAAAAAGAACCGTTTCACGCAGGTGTCTGGCCCAATATATGGGGTCACAAGCATTGCTGTCGGAAAGCGGCTTGCCGGTTACCGTGGAGATGATAGGAATGCTTGACGGCCTGAGTTGAATTTGCTGAAGCTCTTTCGCAAAAGGTTCGATCACTGGCTCCATCATGGCCGAATGGAACGCATGAGAGGTGTGCAGTGGCATGCAGCCGATCGAGTCGGCTTCCAGGCGACTCTGCAGCGCGATCACAACATCCTTAGGACCTGAGATCACGCACAACTGAGGGCTGTTGACAGCAGCAACTGCCAGTTGACTACTCAGACTGCATTCTTGCGAGATTTGCGTCACCGTTGCTACGGGAGACCGCACGGCAAGCATGTCGCCAGAGGGTAGTGCCTGCATCTGCTGAGCACGGAAAGCCACCATCTTCAGCGCATCAGGCAACGAGAAGACGCCACCAATACAGGCCGCGACGAATTCTCCGACGCTGTGCCCTAACATAGATTGCGGACGGACACCGC
>JBIIJD010000017.1:0-71948 GCA_044234105.1 Aureliella sp.
TCTTCATAAATAGGCATAGGGCAGCAATTAGCACGGCAATGCCCACACCACCTTGCAGTACGCCCATAGGATCTGCGGCTTCTGTGACCTTACCCAGAAAGCCAACCGACATGGCAACGATAACTACGCCAATGATTTTGGTCTCCAGGTCGGCCAAGCCCTCAATTCGCACTCGTGGGAGCAACTGCTCATCAGTTTGACTGATGAAAAGCTTGTAAATGCCCACAGCAACAATATAGCTAATGGCCCCCACCAGAAACATATCGATGGTCTCAACCACCGTCAGTGTCAACAGCTTAGCATCCTTTGCAGAGAACTGGCCCTTGCTAAACAGGTTCCATTCCTGCACCACAACCACGCCGAAGCCCATGACAACGACGCCTACCATCAGCAGCAAAGATCCGATGATGGGCAAAATCATTAAGTAGCGACTGTATTCCAAGAGCTTTCGAAGCATATTGCGCCTTTGAAAAGCCAATCCCAGAACCGTATCCACCGCTTCGGGGAAAAGGGCAGGGTGAGGTGGTCGAATAGTTCTGGGATAGACTCTACGAATTGAAATAAGTTGCCGAGAGACTTTTGTCTACGGATAAAATCTACTATCCAGGCCAAACGGAAGATCCTAGAAGTACACCAGGATCTTCCGAGCCAGCTCTAATGATACGTCCGTCTTCTAAAGGCTTACCTCTCGCCGGGAGATGAGATCGTCTGCATCACCTTGTCCAAGGAGAAGCTGGCAGCCTTCTGTCGCGGCGGATACTCTTTGAACGTTTGCAAGAACTGGCCGACATAGGCTTGAGCCGGAACAAATGCATATGCTCGATCGAGCACCCAGTCATAATAGGTGTTTGAAGTCTTGCTAGCCCGCTCGTAGGGGTCGCGACGCAAATTGAACAACAAGGGCACACGCAAAGGCACAAACGGTTCCGCCCAAGCCTTCAAAGTGCCTTCCACACGTTGCTCCATAAAAATCAACTTCCAATCGTTGTATCGCAAGGCGGTCAGATCTCCGTCATCCGAAAAATAGAACACTTCTTTGCGAGGACTGGGTGTTCCCTGGGGATCCTTCAAGTGATTGATCAGATTGTAGCCATCCAAATGCACCTTGTAGTCGCGGTTGAGTGCTGTCGACCGATAACCGTCCAGCAAGTCTTCTTTGATGTCGGTTTTGCCTGCGGCGGCCAGAAAAGTAGGCAACCAATCCATGTGATGGACTATCCCATTACTGATACTGCCCGGTTTGATAACGTTAGGCCAACGCACAGCGCATGGCACTCGCCAGCCGCCTTCCCAGTTGGTGTTCTTCTCACCGCGGAACGGCGACCAAGCGGCGTCTGGCCAAGTATTCATGTGCGGTCCGTTGTCGGTCGAGTAATGCACAATCGTATTATCGGCGATACCCAGTTTGTCCAGTACATCCAAGAACTGGCCGATGTGCATGTCGTGCTCAAGCATGCCACAAGTGTACTCGTCGGCATTGGGGTACTGCTTCTTAATGGCCGCCATCTTCTCTTCACTAACATGGGTGCGGAAGTGCATGCGTGTCCCACTCCACCATACAAACCATGGCTTGCCTGCCTTCGTCATGCGTTCGATATAGTCAATCGCAGCAACTACCGTTTCGTCATCTACGGTCTCCATGCGTTTTTTGGTGAGCGGTCCGGTATCTTCGACACGTCCGTCAGCATAAGATTTGATGACACCGCGAGGGCCGAACTTCTTCCTGAATTCAGGATCCTTGGGATAGTCTTCGTTCTCGGGTTCCTCTTCAGCATTCAGGTGATAGAGATTTCCATAAAAGACATCAAAGCCATGCTGAGTCGGCAGGTGTTCATTCAGGTCACCTAGATGGTTCTTCCCAAACTGTCCTGTCACATAGCCTTGGTCTTTCAACAGTCCAGCGATCGTCGGATCCAAGGCGTTCATTCCCTGCTTGGCTCCCGGAAGCCCGACTTTGGAGAGTCCCGTACGAAACACGCTCTGACCCATGATGAACGAGGATCGTCCGGCCGTGCAGGATTGTTCTCCGTAGTAATCGGTGAACAACATGCCCTCCCGAGCTACACGATCGATGTTCGGCGTTTGATATCCCATGACACCACGAGTGTAGGCGCTGATGTTGGACTGTCCGACATCATCGCCCCAAATGACGAGAATATTCGGTTTCTTTTTCTCTTGGGCAGAGGCAAGGTCTGCAACACAAACCAGTCCCAACATGACCGTGCTCGCCAAAACCTTCGTCACCCAACACAAGTGAGGCATCTTCCACAGTTTTTTAGAAATCGACATAGAGAGCTTTCCTTTCTGACAGAAATCTTTCTCCCGAAATTGGAACAACGACAAATGGCTTGCGCAAAATGATGCGACGGGAGGTCAAGCTTGCCGTTGCTTAGTTGCATGGAAGCCTCACAGAGTATGAAGCCCGCATATCGACAAGGCAATAGGCTCTTGTCAATAAATAATAAGAGAGATAGGTCGCTGTAGGTACAGTCCATGTCTCGAAGGACCGTTTAGCAGCTCCCCAACAAGCCACTGGTGCCCTCGAGGAACATCCTAACGTAGAGGCCCTCAGCAAACCCAGCCAGCCGAAACCGTTTTCGCTTAACTTCAATTCAATCCTAGGTTTACGACTTACCTCTTATTGTCACGCCTGGCCTGATTGAGATTGCCTTTTGCGCTGACATGAGCGCGAATAGGCTTCACTCCACCCCTCACAAAGGCCGAAGATTTAGCGGATGCCTGAACTCGAACACCGCTTTTATTTGCGAAGGTGCTTGCGGCACTTCTCTTCATGGCGGGCGATTTTGTGGGACTCGCTATGCCCTTTGTTGAATTCGTGGTCCCCTTCGCTGCGCCAGTCGCTCGAGCAGCGACACGAGCCGCCTTTTTAGGGGTCTTATTTTTATTCTTTGTGACTTTAGGCTCTGTGGCTTGGCTAACAGACTTGGTTGGTGGCGACTGTCTCTTGGATGCCACGACGTTCATTAGATCTTTCGCATCCGCCAGCACAGTCCGGACGTCGGCTCGCTGAGCCCGATGCTGCGCCTTGACGGTCGGTTTTGACTTTGAGGGCAATGTTTCAGTCGCAACGTTGTTAGGACTACTGGACTTTTTGGATTCAAGCGTTTTGAGCCGCTTTGAAAAACGATCGAGAGTTTCAGAAAACAATTCAAATTTCATCGCGGTTCTTGCATTATCGGCATCGAACTTCGCTTGTGACTTTTTCTTAGCAACACGAACCAACTTCTCAGATTGGCCTCGCCATTTATCACGCAGAGTTCTCGCACGAGCCACTTTCGATTTCAACTGCTTAACATCGAAGCTTTTTATTCGTTTGGGAGTGCTATCGATGACCAACGCCAGCTCAGTCGAATTACAAATTTGCCGCGCCTGTTGTAGTGATACTGCCATTTTGCTTCCTCAATGTGCTGTTATGCTTGAGCTGTTTCCCGAACCGCTAAGATCATAACACGAACAGAACGCCTACCATAGCCTGGCAGTGCCTGCAAGCTTCTTTGATTTCGGACTATACCTTGGATTCGCAAGTAACCGTTTTGTTTTTGGCGAGCTGAGGTGGCCAGTTGAGAAACTCTGCTTTGGACAAACCGCGTCTTGCCTGACAAACGAAAAAAGCTCCGCCAGATCGACGGAGCTTTTGTATGTTGTTGCAATCGTTGAGTCTAGCGATTAACTGGAAACTTTTCTTCGATTTCTTTCAGCATTTCCATGGCCTTCATCGCCTTTAACGAATTGTAATTGATATTGCCAGCTGTCAGGCTGTTGCCTTCCTGGAAGGGAAACTGAGGGATGGTGGAGAAGAATTCTCGCAATTTTCGCTGAACTGGAACAAACAACCACATGTTGTCAGCATACCAACGCAAGTATCCCATCTCTCCTTCTTCGTGCATTTTTTCGTACGGGTCGGCTCGTAAATTGTGGATCACCGGCCAGTTGGGAACGATCCGCTCACCGGTCGCGATGTTGCCTTTGACGATAGCGAAATGGACTTTCCAATCGTTCCAACGAACTGCATTTAGCTCGCCGCCCTGACCAAAGTAGTAAATCGAATCGCGCGGCGACTTCTTGACTTCGCCCTTAAAGAATGGCAAGAAGTCGTGTCCATCCAAATGGACTTTCCAGGTCTTGCCATTGGACTGATAGCCGGATTTGACCTTTTCAACGACGTTGGGTACCCCTGCGGCGTGCAGGAAAGTAGGCAACCAGTCTTCATGGGAAATCATTTCGTTGTAGATCGTCCCCGGCTTGATCACACCTGGCCAGCGTACAACTTGTGGAACACGGAAACCGCCTTCCCAGGTTGTTCCCTTTTCACCATGAAATGGGGTGATTCCCCCATCTGGCCAACTGCCTGATTCCGCTCCGTTGTCGGTGCTGTAGACGACAATTGTATTTTCATCGATTCCCAATTCCTTCAACTTATCCAGGAACAGGCCCACATGATCGTCATGTTCCACCATCCCATCGGGATAAAGCCCGATGCCGGTGCGCCCTTCGGCTTCCTTCTTCAAACGAGTCCACACGTGCATCCGCGTGGTGCTCATCCACACAAAGAAAGGCTTGTTGGCTTTGTGGGCACGCTCCATAAAATCAAGACCCGCAGCCGCGAATTCTTCATCGGCCGTTTCCATTCGCTTTCGACTTAGTGGACCTGTGTCCTGGATGCGACCGTCGGCGTAGGACTTGATTACGCCCCTAGGTCCGAACTTCTTCTTGAATTCAGGATCTTTGGGATAGTAGTAAGTTTCGGGTTCTTCTTCGGCGTTCAAGTGATACAGGTTGCCAAAGAACTCATCGAAGCCGTGGGCTGTAGGAAGATGTTTATCCTGATCTCCCAAGTGATTCTTACCAAATTGACCAGTGGCGTAGCCCTGACCTTTCAGCAAGTCGGCAATTGTAGGAGCCCAGTCCGGAGCACCATGATCGCTGCCGGGCATGCCAATGGTAAGCAAACCCGTTCGAAAAGGATGCTGTCCCAGTATGAAAGAGGCTCTACCTGCCGTACAACTTTGCTGCGCATAGGCATCGGTGAACAATGCCCCTTCGCGGGCAATGCGATCGATATTCGGAGTCTTGTACCCCATGATGCCATGGTTGTAGGCGCTGATGTTGTGTACACCCACATCATCGCCCCAAATGACGAGTATGTTTGGCTTTTTCTTTTCTTGGGCCGAAGCATTCATCGGCATCCACAAGACCCCCCAAAGGGCAGTCAGAGCAATGAGAGGCGATATCCCGGAGAACCCGGGAACTGTAAAGAGTCTTTTGATAATCATTAGGCCTTTCCTTTAACGTGATACCTTCAGAGAAGCCAACGAGGCACCTCTAACAATGCCCATAGCTTACCACATTCATGCGGAACGTCACCGTGGCCCCAGCAAAATAAAATGTTAAATCTAGGCAAGGTTCCTGAAGATGGAGTGAAAGTGCATTCGATGATTCGCGATTCTAGCTGAGCTTGTTTTCGCAAGTGGCCGAAACTACGTAGACGCAGGACTTCGACGACTTTAGATTGATCCCTAGGTCCGATGTCTGAGAAGTTCGGGTTCTCCCGTGGCGATTATGACTGTAATGCGCGGTCACGATGGGGTGGACGCTATTCCAGTCGTGATCGGTAACCGTGATAGCTATAGAATTGACCCGAATCTCAGGTTATTCTGGTGACTACACCAAGAACTTCTGCTAGACTAATTGGAGTTCTGCGCGGATGCGAACGAATGGAGTAGAGCCAAGCGAAGCTGGCCGGAATTTGAAAACAGCCATGAGCGGCAAGCAGCGTTAGTGGCGCGAAGAGTTGTAGAGATTCTTGATTTTGGGGAGATTTCCATGATGCGAAGTATGTTGGCTTTGTTTTCCTTGCTGATGTCGATTGGCCTTTCTGCTGCGTTGGCTCAGGATCAAATCCCGACCAAGGAAGGTGTAGGACAGCGTTTCGAACATCCGAACTTCTCGCCTTACGCGGGTCGCAGCTATCCAACCAAGGTATTGTGGGGCGACACACATTTGCATACCGCTGTATCGGTGGACGCTGGCACGATGTGTCGTCTGAGTCAAGAAGATGCCTTCCGATTTGCACGCGGCGAAGAGGTGACATCCACGGGCGGATTGCGAGCCAAGTTGTCGCGGCCTTTGGATTTTGTGGTGATCTCCGACCATGCGGAAATGTATGGCCTGATGCCCCAGCTCTTAAGCGGCGATCCGGATATCCTGGCCACCGAGAAAGGGCGTCGCTGGCACAAAATGATTTCGACGGGCGACCGAGACCGAATCTTCGACGCGGCCATGGAGATCATCGGTACTCTCAAAGACAAGAACCCTCCGATTGAGAGCGACAAGCTTGTGCGCAAGGCATGGCAAGCCTACACGGCTCTGGCCGATCGTTACAACGAACCTGGTAGATTCACAGCCTTGATCGGCTATGAATACACGACCCGCGGCGGCTTTAACCTGCATCGCAACGTGGTTTTTCGAGGTGACGCGAGCGTGGCCAATCGGACTCTGCCGTTCTCGCAGTACGATAGCCAGAATCCAGAAGATCTATGGAAAGCGTTGGCCAAATTTCAGGAAGAAACTGGGGCTGAAGTACTGACCATCCCTCACAATGGCAATCTCAGCAACGGCCGCATGTTTTCCGTGCTGACCAACGACGGCAATCCGCTCACCCGCGAGATCGCTGAGTTACGAGCTCGCATGGAGCCAATCATTGAGGCCACGCAAATCAAGGGAGACGGCGAAGCGCATCCGTTTCTTTCCCCCAATGATGAGTTCGCTGATTACGAGACCTGGGATCAAGCCAACTTGGACGGTACGGAACTCAAGAAGAAAGAGATGCTGCAATACGAATACGCCCGCTCGGCTCTCAAAATCGGGTTGCAACTGGAAAGCAAATTGGGAGTCAATCCTTTCAAGTTTGGGATGATCGGTAGTACGGATGTGCATACCGGTCTATCGGCAATTGAGGAAGACAATTTCTTCGGAAAGCATTCTGGCGTCGAGCCCGAGCCTCACCGCTGGAAGCATGAGGTCATCCGTTCTTCACTCGACCCCAATTTAACGATACTCGGATGGCAGCAAGCGTCTTCGGGATACGCTGCGGTCTGGGCGACAGAGAACAGTCGCGATGCTGTATTTGATGCCATGAAGAGGAAAGAAGTGTACGCGACCACGGGTTCGCGGATGACGGTTCGCTTCTTTGGTGGCTGGGATTTCTTGAACGAGGACGCCAACACGCGCCAACCAGCGAACGTCGGTTATGAAAAGGGCGTTCCGATGGGAGGGGATCTGCGAAAGGCTCCAGAAGGCAAGTCGCCAACATTTCTTGTAGCAGCCCTTAAAGATCCGTATAGCGGAAATTTGGATCGCATTCAGATTGTCAAGGGCTGGCTCAAGGCGGATGGGTCCACGGCTGAGAAGATTTACGATGTGGCAGTTTCTGGCGGTCGACAAATTGGTGCGGATGGACGCTGCAAACAACCGGTCGGCGACACCGTAGACATTAAGAATGCAACCTGGAAAAATACCATCGGCGCCCCAGAGTTGATCGCCGTATGGAAAGACCCCGAATTCGACAGCAAGCAAAATGCGTTTTATTACTCACGTGTGATGGAGATCCCGACACCGCGATGGACGGCTTACGAGGCAAAACGATTTGGCCTAGAACTGCCCAAGGAAGTTCCCATGACTACGCAGGAGCGTGCGTACACCTCACCTATCTGGTATACTCCGTGAGAATCGCGTCGCGGGTTCGCCAGTCAACGTGACCGCCTTGTACACCCCTTGAGTTTATTTCGAAAGATCACCAATGAACAAGAATTTTAGACCCGCGCAATGGCTCCTTTCTTTTTTATTGATTGGTTCTGCGGCTATGGCGCAAGACAGCGTCACCACGGACGCAGGTACGATCAACGCTGAAAAGACCAAGAAGTACCACAAAGAGGATGCCTACTCGCCTTATGCAGGCCGCAATTTTCCGGATCGTCCGCTGTGGGGTGAAATGCATTTGCATACTTCCTATTCACCGGATGCAGTCGGTGGTGGGACGAGACTTGGTCCGGAAGCGGCCTATCGATTTGGGCGGGGTGAAGAAGTCGTTTCGTCCACGGGCCAAACCGTTCGTCTCGCCAGGCCTCTGGATTGGCTTGCGATCGCCGATCACTCGGATGTGATGGGGGTGATGGCCGAAGTGATTGCTGGTAACCCAGAATTGATGCAAGATCCAGTGCTCCGCCGCTGGAATGGGATGTTCAACGCGGGACAAGACCAGGCGATGGCGGCGGTGATGGAGGGGATCGCGGCGCAAAGCAGCGGCAAAGTACCCAAAGCGCTTACGGATCCAAAATTGTTTAAGGACATCTGGCAGCGATACGTTGCCATCGCCGATCAATTCAACGACCCCGGACGATTCAGCACGTTGATTGCCTACGAATGGACATCCAACTATGGCGGAGGCAATAACCTACACCGTAACGTGATCTACCGCGACGGTGCGGATATTGCGAAACAGATGCTCCCGCTCACCACCTTCCAGACGGAGAATCCTGAGGAGTTGTGGAAGTGGATGGAACGGTACGAGGAAAAGACCGGTGGGAATGTTTTGGCGATTCCCCACAACGGAAATCTTTCCAATGGACTCATGTTTGCTGTGGAGACGTTTGACGGCAAGCCACTGACCAAAGAATGGGCCGAAACCCGAAGTAAATGGGAACGACTTTACGAAGTGACTCAAGGCAAAGGGACCAGTGAGCAGCACCCAGCGTTGTCGCCCAATGACGAATTCGCCAAGTTCGAAATCTGGGACAAAGGGAACCTGAATGTGGTTCCCAAGAAACCAGGCATGCTGAACTTTGAATACGCGCGCGAAGCCTATAAGCACGGTTTGGAGATCCAACAAAAACTTGGTGCCAATCCCTTCAAATTTGGTTTGGTGGGTGCAACGGACGCACATACGGGGCTCACAGCCGCGGAAGAAAACAATTTCTACGGTAAGTTTCCGTCATCGGAACCAAGCCCTGAGCGTTGGGAAGAGGACGCCTTTAATTTTGAAGGTCGCGTGGTCAAAGGTTGGGAGCTGGGCGCATCGGGGTACACGGGTGTTTGGGCATCCCAAAACTCACGCGAAGCGATCTGGGATGCTCTCCATCGAAAAGAAACCTATGCAACCACTGGTCCTCGTATGACGGTCCGTTTCTTTGGCGGATTCGACTTTACGCCGGAAGATGCCCAAAGTCGACAGCCTGCGGTGGCGGGTTATACAAAGGGAGTCCCCATGGGAGGCGATCTCTACAATGCGCCAAGCGGCAAAGTTCCAACCTTTCTCGTAGCGGCATTGAAGGACAGCTTAAGCGGTAATCTCGATCGGGTCCAAATCATCAAAGGTTGGCTCGACAAACAAGGTAAGGCACAAGAGCGGATCTACAATGTTGTTTGGGGGGACGCAGATCAACGCAAGCTCGATGCCAAAGGCAACCTCCCGCCGGTCGGAAACACGGTCAATGTGAGCAAGGCAACTTGGACCAATACCATCGGAGATCCTGAGTTGATTGCTGTCTGGTCTGATCCGGATTTCGACCCGGAGACATCAGCCTTTTACTATGCTCGCGTCCTTGAGATACCGACACCTCGCTGGAACGTTTATGATGCCGTCCACTTCGGCATCAAGATCGGCCCTGAAGTACCTGTGTCCATCCAGGAGCGGGCCTACACGAGCCCAATTTGGTATACTCCGAAAAGCAAATGATGATTCAGCCTGCGTTTCGGAATTCGAAGGTCACCGTGGCCGCATGGTTGGTTTTCTGCCTTGCAGTCGCCTCGGAGGCATCCGCTTGCCCAATCTGTATTGGATTCCCCAAGAGGACGGATGCTGATCACTTGCTTGAGGGTCATTGTGTGGTGCTGGCGCGGGCTCATCCGCAGGATCCCTTTCAATATGCTCCGCAAGACGTCTTGAAAGGGGAGTATGATGGCTCCAATTTTGATCTTTTGGTCGATAGCGCGACCCGCCGCCTGCTGGATGTACATCTGGATCGCAAGGTACTCTTAATCCAGGAAACGGCTCGAGGTCCGTGGCTAAATCTAGGAACCGTCACTCTAGAATTTGAAGCCGTTGTTCGTCGCTTGATTACCGTGGGTGTCGGCTGGACTGGGAAGGAAGCGGCAGCCCATCGATGGCAGTTCTTCATGCCCTTGTTCGGCCATACGGAAGAGCGAATCCGCAATTTGGCCTACCTGGAACTTGGGCGTGCCCCCTACGCGGTCATCCGACCAATGGGCCGTACCATTTCGCGCGACATGCTGGCTCCCTTCCTGGATAATCGCCAATACATCGAATGGCAGGGACTGGCCATTTTACTGCTGGCTCAAAGCGAATCAGCCCTGGATCGGCAGCGGATTGTGAAGTCGTTTCAGGACTCGATGCAGTGCTCCCTGGTTACCAATCTTTCGGCTTGGGTTGCGGCCGCCATAGAACTAGACCCGATCGGATCCATGCAGCAGATTGATGCAAGTTATTTTGCCTGTTCGGAAAGAACGACGGAGGAGCTTGAATTGGTCTTCCGGGCTGTCTCGATGCTCGGTGGGCAAGATGACTTGCCGTTGCGCGAACGGATCATCGCCAGCTACGGTATTTTATTAGAGCATAGGCCGCAGTTCGCACCACAAATCGCCAGAGATCTCTATGATTGGCAGCGCACGGAACTGGTGGCAAGTCTGATTGGAATTTCGAAGCAGCCACACAACTTCGACTTCGAACAAACGTTGTCGATCCAGCAGTATGTGCGTGGAGTGGCCACGGCGGAAACCATAGGTCGGGTCGATGAATGAAAGTCAGTCGCCAACCATGGGAACAAAGCCCATTCAACACTCGACGCCGGGGAGTCGGCCGTTGGTAACCTGGTTGCCGAAGTTACTTCATGAGCCCTTGATTCACTTTCTTCTGTTGGGTGCATTTCTGTTCGGGCTTCATGCCTATCTGCAAAACAGCGCAGCACCTACTGCTCAGCAGATTGTGGTTTCAGCTGGGAAGATTGAGCACTTGTCGGCCATCTTCTCAAAAACCTGGCAGCGTCCACCCACCGAAGAGGAACTGCAGGGATTGATCGATGATTACATTCTGGAAGAAGTTGCCTATCGTGAGGGGAAAGCAATTGGCTTGGACCAAGACGATACGATCATTCGTCGTCGAATTCGTCAAAAGCTGGACTTCATTGCGGAGGATTTGGCCAGCCAGACGGAACCCACCGAGGCGCAGTTGGTTGAATTTTTTGATTCGCGCCGAGAATCTTACTCGTCAGATGTTCGACTGTCACTTCGCCAAGTATTCTTCGATCCCGAGCGGCATGATGTGGACTTGGAGCAAGAGATAGCGGCATTGGTGGAAAAGCTGGAAGAAGATCCAGCGAACGGCTCGCCCGACCTGGGTGACCGTTCGCTGCTGGAGTACCAATACCAGGATGTGTCGCAGCGGGAGATATCGAGCATTTTTGGCGATGAGTTTGCAGCGAAGGTCGTCGAACTACCTCCCCAAATCTGGCATGGACCTGTTCGTTCAGCCTACGGACTGCATGTGGTCATTGTCGATCAGCGGCAGTCAGGCCGATTGCTGGAGTTGGATGAAGTTCTCGATGCGGTTCGAAGGGACTGGGAACACCTGAATCGCCAGACGTTAGCCGATAACTTTTATCGTGGACTGAAGGAAAAGTATCAGGTCTCTATTGAATGGCCAAACATGGCGCCAAGTGAGGAATGATGCGAGCGACCTTCAGTTGGCTATTGCTGCTTGCCATATCAACAATCGGCTGGATTGTGTTGGGACCCATGGCCCAAGGCCATGAATCGCGACCTGCCTATTTGGAATTGAAGCAGACAGCCGAGGATACCTTTGACCTGCTGTGGAAGGTGCCTGCTCAGGGTGACAACATGCGGTTGGGTCTTTACGTGCGATTGCCCGATACGGCAGAACGCTTGAAGGATCCGCTCAGCATGTTTGTGGGCGGTGCCTTTGTGGAACGCTGGAGCTTCCGAGAGCCCGCTGGCCTGGTGGGTTCGACCATCCATATCGACGGCCTGCGCAATACGCTTACCGATGTCCTGGTGCGCATCGAGCGACTGGACGGGACCACGCAGGTTGCCAGGTTGATGCCCGAGGCACCATCGATGGTAGTGACTGCGGCTCCCAGCGGTCTGCAAGTGGCAAAGACCTATTTTTTTATCGGCATCGAACACATTCTGTTGGGGGCGGACCATTTGCTTTTCGTGTTGGGGCTGTATCTTTTGGTCGATCGGGCAGGTATGTTGATCAAGACCATCACCGCATTCACGTTAGCCCACAGCATCACGCTGGCGCTCTCCGTCTTTTCCGTGATTCGCGTCCCTGATGTTCCGCTGAATGCGGCGATCGCACTGAGCATCTTGTTTCTCGGACCGGAGCTTGTTCGGAAGTGGCGAGGGGAATCCAGCTTCACGATCCGTCATCCCTGGGTGGTTGCCTTTGCTTTCGGGCTGCTGCATGGCATCGGTTTTGCCAGCGGACTGTCGATTACGGGGTTGCCGGCAGCCGAGATCCCGTCGGCACTACTGTTTTTTAATTTGGGGGTCGAGGCCGGTCAGTTGGCTTGTGTCGTGTTAGCAATTCTAGTTGCCAAGTCGGTGCATCAACTTGAGCTAGACCAACCAAAGCAAATCCGTCGCATACCGGCTTATGCGGTTGGTACGTTGGGGGCGTTCTGGACGATCCAACGTGTGTCGGTTCTCTTGGGAGTTGCATTTTGGGAATTCTAGGTGATGCGATGAAGAAGTTCGATCAAAGTCGATTCTGTCTGCTAGTCTGTTGGGCGCTGCTGCTGGTTCTATCGTGGAATACATCGGTGCAGGCGCATGTCGGTGGCCACTCGAGTGGCGGTGGCGGAATGCAATCTGGATTTCTTCATCCGATCAGCGGATTGGATCATGCACTGGCGATGCTGGCTGTGGGACTGTGGGGAGCTCAACTGGGCCTGCCCGCTCTTTGGCTACTGCCGATCGCCTTTCCGTTGGTGATGGCTCTGGGTGGAGCCATGAGCCTAATCGGTATTCCTCTGCCTGCCGTTGAAGTCGGGATTGCCGGGTCGGGAGTCGTTCTTGGATTGATGGTGCTGTTTGAGGTTCGTCCACCGCTTGCGGTTTCATTATTGCTGGTGGGGTTTTTTGCTCTGTTTCATGGCCACGCCCACGGAACAGAACTGCCCGCGGGTGAAAGTGGGTTGTGGTATAGCTTGGGTTTCGTAGTCTCCACGGGTCTATTGCATGCTGCTGGCATAGGATTGGGTAGCATTCATCGTTGGGAGTGGGGAAGAATCTGCCTTCGAGCGGCTGGTGCAGTGGTGCTTGCCGGTGGCATCTATTTTCTGTCGGGAAGTCTCGGATGGTTCGCGTAGGTGTTGCGGCTTTGAAGAAACGGTGCGCAACGACAGCTGCGCCGCGCAGCGGATGGGCTCGCCTTTGTCTGGCGGCACTGTGTGCCATCGCGGTTGCTCCGCGCACCGCGCAGGCCCATTTGGTGACTTCCGGCGGAGGGCCTTTTTTTGACGGTTTGATCCATTTCTACGTTTCGCCGGATGATCTATTGACTGTATTGGCCGTGGCTCTATTCAGTGGATTGTCAGGCAAGAGGGCTGCTCGTGGACTGGTGCTCACGCTACCCGTAGCTTGGCTGCTGGGAACGGTTGCCGGTATGCAAGTCAGCAACCTCAGTGATCTCGACATTCGATTTGCTGGAGTCTCGATGCTCTGCACGGGGCTGCTGCTGGGCATCAATCTGAAGCTGCCAACGGGATTGCTCATTCTGGTAGGTTTGCTGATTGGGTCTTGGCATGGCTTTACAAACGGCTTGAACATTGCCACTACGGGTACATCCGGATTGGCGGCTATCGGAAATACGGTAGCTGCCAGCCTTGTGGCCTTGCTTTTCAGTGCTGCGGCTGTGTCCCTTTCAAAATCCTGGCAGCAGATTGCTGTTCGCGTCGTGGGAAGTTGGGTGGCTGCCATCGGACTGCTTGTCTTGGCTTGGCAGTTTCGTCCCGGCGGCTAATCGCCGCAAGTCTTAGTAGTTAGCGGCGATCGCTGTTTGCTATATTGACTTCTCTCAGGGCGAACTTAAGCTGACGTTGCTATATCTAGTGTCTTGGGAGGCAACGGTTTGCATTTGAATTGGTTAACTTAGGAGCAAGTATGTTAAGAGATCATTCTTTGATATCTCGCGTGGCTATCCTGGTCTGGACAATGTTGATGGGGATGCAAGGATGGGTCGGTGCGGACGAAACGACCAAGGTCAACGCGTTTAATTTTGCGCGGGCCGAATCGGACATGTACTTCTCCCGATTTGCGAAACTGGCAGGTGGTTTAGGCAAATTCTATTACTACCGTACTCCCACCCGCATCGACCAACAGGATGTGGTACGCATGAATCGCGATACCCTGTATGGAGCTGCAGTCTTCGACTTGGACGCTGCTCCGGTCACAATCACTCTGCCTGACACGGGCAATCGATTCCTATCGATGCAAGTCGTCAATCAGGATCATTACACCCTGGAGACCGTCTATGCGCCACTGAAGTACACCCTCAACAAAGACAAGGTCGGCACCCGGTATGTCGCCACACTGTTCCGTGTATTTATGGACCCGAACGATCCGAAGGACGTCCAGGCAGCCAACGCCGTACAAGACGCTATCCAGGCGCAGCAGGCCAGTCCTGGCAAACTGGAACTGCCTCAGTGGGACACGGACACGCATCAGAGGACCCGAGATGCACTGTTGTCACTCGAGTCGCTTGGCGGTGCCAAGAACAATCGTTTCGGCTTGCCCAACGAAGTGGACACGATCAGTTGGTTGTTATCGACGGCTTCTGGGTGGGGCGGTAATCCGCTGAAGGATGCTGTCTACATTCCATTCTTCCCCGAAAAGAACGACGGCCAGACACCCTACATCCTTATTCTTGATAAGGTTCCGGTGGACGCGTTTTGGTCGATCACGTTGTATGACGACAAGGGCTATCTGTTCGAAAACCAGCAGAAGGCCTATTCCGTCAACAGTGTAACTGCCAAGCCGCAGGCAGATGGTTCGTATGTGATCCAGTTCGGCGGCGATCCGAAGTCAGCCACCAATTTTCTGGCGACCAAGCCGGGGTGGAACTATCTGATGCGGCTGTACCGTCCTCGCCAAGAGATCATCGACGGCACCTGGAAAGCTCCAGAACCGGTCCCACATCAGTAATTCACACTCGGCCCGTTAATTCATCCCAGCAGCCTCAAATCGATTAATCGTATTGCCCGCTAATGGCGCGAACATCCGCGAATTATGGAAGCCGTCATCGATGATTGATGATTAATAATTCGTGTCCATTAGCGTGATTCGCGGGCCTCTTCTCGTGATGATGTTAGTGCCCGCTAATGGCGCCAATTGCCGCGAATTATGGAAGCCGTCATGAATGATTGATGATTAATAATTCGTGTCCATTAGCGTGATTCGTGGGTGATGTTTCTTTTAAGGTATCCTCACTTTCGGGGTCTTGTTAAGACAAGTCGCTCCCATTCGAGCTTTGGAAATCCGCCGAAATTCACTAGAATTCCCAACTGGAATCCGGTGGCGTTTAGGTAGTTGATGAGTTGGGCTCGATGTTCGTCAGCTAGTTTGCTAATAGCTTTGATCTCGACAATGATTTTTCCGTAGTAAATAAAGTCTGGAATAAATCGCTGCTTTAGTTCTTGGTCGCGATAGGTCAATCGGAGGGCTGGTTGAGGTGCAAACGGGATCTTTTGAAAATCGCACTCAATTTCGAGGCATTCCTGGTACACCGACTCTAGGAAGCCGCAGCCCTTTTCGTTGTAGACTTCAAAGCATGCCCCGATGATCTTGAAACACTCCTCTTTGTAGACTAACTCTTCGGTCATTCGTTCTATCTCCAAATGAAATGAGACTAAATTCTAGTTACCCGCTAATGGCGCGAATGGGCGAGAATCGTTCAGGACTGGCATGATTAAATGTTATCTTATAATTCGCGCTGATTAGCGTGATTGGCGGGTACATTCACTTGTACTAACTATTGTTAAGCGGGCTTGCGCAACGTTTCGGAGGGAAGTTCATCAAAAAGTCGACGATAGGCACCAGCAAAGCGTCCCAGATCCCAAAAGCCAAGATCAAAAGCGATATGGGTGACCGTCGTTTGGTCGGGATGGCTTTCGCGAAGAATTTGGTGGGCTTGATGCAGCCGTTGAATGCGAAGGTACTCCACGGGCGAGAGGCCATAGCATCTTTGAAAAGCCGTCCGAAGAGTTCGCTCAGGCACACCACTTTGTCGAGCCAGATCCGAGACGGAGACCGATTGGTCGGGAAGACTCCTGGCAAGCTGCACGGTTGAATTCGTTTGGTGTCGCCAGCGGAAGTAGTGACGATTGTCTAGATTTTGATTCTTGGCAAATAACTCCTTGGCGGCCGCCAGAAATTCTCTCTGAAACGACTGTAGTGCTACTTCAGAACCCAAAAGCTGATGTCGGGATTCCGCCGTCGCTAAAAAACGGCGAACCATCGACGTGAAATTTCGAGTCACGTGAGGTGGCGGTTTGAGCAATTGCGGTCTTGCGAACGATGTGAACTCCAGCTCATGCTCAGACGAAAACAGTAGGGGAGTTGGAACAAAAACCGTGAGCCACTCGTGAAGCGGATGGCAGGTCAAACAAAATTCGCTCGCTGGCGGAGCCACAAAAACATCATCCGCGGACGTGGTCTCTCCGTTGGTTTGTCCCGGAAAGCATTGATGGTAAAACACCCAGCCATCGGCAAAGGTCGACCCTTCCGCAATACTGCCGCCTCCTTCGAAACCTTTTTGCAGGCGGATGTCGCCCGCGTCTGTCCATTGCAAGGCCCATCTCATCTCCTCCAGGGCGGTGAGCCGCATCGAAAGGGACGCCTCTCCGATCGCGGCAGCAAAGGCGTCATAATCCGTGAACAACTGCGTCGTCATGATCGGAACTCATGAAGAGTAGGATGAAACATCTCCTTATTGTAGCCTCCACAGCGACTAGCCGAAATTACGTAGCCCCGAGATTTTCTGAAGATACAATTCATTACAAAATGCCAACAACATCGTGAAAAAGTCCGGCGACCAGTAGGAAATTGGATGCTCAACTTTATGTCTATTGCAAACTGTTCGTTCGTTTTGGTGGCCGCACTGGTGATCGAAGCCGTGGCCGTGGGGCAAACGCCTGTTCGTTCAGACGAGCCGTTCTGAAATAAGATGTGGAAGATGCCAGACATTGAATTGATGAAGTAACCACTTAGAACTCCTTAACCCCAACGAAAGAGACAAAGATGCAGTTCAAGATGTCCTTTTCCCGAATAGCCCTCGCAACAGCGTTGCTCGGCTTCGGCGTCGGTGGCTCGCTGCCGACGAATGCAAACGCGCAAGACCGTGGCGATTCGCCTGTGAAGCCATCCCAGCCTGAGTTGTTTCGAGACGTCGAGCGGCAAGTCCTGCAGCATCGCGCCATCGAAGCGGTGATCTGGGGCATGCCGACGGTCAATCGCGATCTCATGCACCAAGCGATGCTCCGCGAGACCAAGGCCAAAGACAACCAGATGCTCTAAGGCCTACGCCAAGTGCTGCCGTACTTCTTTAGAAATCAAGCTTCGCCCGGAGGCTGAACAACAGCAAGTCATCAGCCCGTTGTCGGCCTGGCGTTACCGCTTGTAGGTCTGCCGTGATGTGGCACCACGGGGTGGCCGCGATGTTATAGAATCCCTCAACGCCACGCTCGTCCTGTATCGGCTCAACAACCGCAGCGAGTTGCTTTAAGGAATCGTTCACGCCGAGGTAGAAGTAACCGAATCCAAACGTGTCGTGCTGGCGTCTTGGAATTAGGCTGGCCCCGCCTATTCCGATATTGGCACTCCAACGGAACGGGCTGGGATTGGTGTCGGCCAGTCCTAGGTTTCCAAACAATCCCCACGACCTTTTAGGGTCTTCGGGAGAAACGAAGACTGCTTGATCAAACCCGTATACAATCGATTGCGACCCTCGAGTTCGGGCAGTCGGAAGAATCAGACCTACCCCTGGATCAAAGTAGGCCGACGCTTCGAGATCCAAGTACCTTCCTGTACTGTAGGTTACAAAGAGTGTTTGATGCCCAGGCCGACCATAAAATTTTGTTGGTAGATTGGCTCCTGCAACCAGTGAAACTCCGTTATCGAAGAACGTGTCAAAGCCACTTACCGTCGGCGTATCGTTTGTGTCATAGGCAGTAAAGTTGAATAGCCATTCTTCATCATTGTTGAGGACCACGCATCCTGCCGCGAAAGTTGAGTAAGGAAAGGTGCGAGTCAATACTGGACTGAATAGCAGATGCGTATTCATGAATCCGTCCTGGCCCGTCGCACCGCCTGTGAAGGGTTGGCCGAAACCATCTAAGGTATTTTGCTTGCCGCCGAAAATCAAGAAGGTTTCGCTCAGCGCTTGAGTGAACATGACTCCCGTGAGGGCCGTGACGGACCCATCTGGTATCGGAACAGACTCAGCCAGAATGATCGGTACCAAAGTCCCCGCAGATTGGTTGATGTTGGTACCAAACACCGATTCCGCATGTAGATCAAAAAAGAATCCCTGCCAAAGTCCCGCCTTCTCACCATGAACGTTCAGGAGAATGTCATTTCGACCGCGATACTGAAACGTTTGTTCCAGGCCGCCACTGGCAACGCCAGAATAAAAATGAGTGTTGTGAATATCCCAGTTGAACCCACAGTCACTGATTAACGAACGTTTTCCAAGCCAGTCTCCGGTCAACTTTGACCGTTCGAACAGCGGCCTATGGGTATCGTCATACCCTAAACTCTCCAACCGATCAGGCACATCATCTTTCAGATATTCCTTACCCACTCCAGTTTCGGGTTCCTGTCCCGATGCGGAGGCGATAGCTATCATCAATATAACCGCCCGGAAGCAGATTCTAGATAAAAAAGGCGAATTCATCTGTGCTTCATGGCAGTTTAATTGAGTGTATTGTTTGGCATTCTCTAACTTCTAATCGAACTTCCAATTGCAACTCATTTAAGGAATGCAGTTGTCGCGATGGTTGGAATGCCGCTTGTATGCGTCCTGGTGATAAGATGTATTGCTTGGGGAATAGAAAGGGGGTTCTTTGCCATTGGTTTTCTGGGCAGGAGCCTCGACCTCCCATTCCAGCGAATTCCAATGACCGAAGTTATTCCTCACTCGTTCCTATGGGAAGGGCCCACAAGCGTGATCCCTTGCTAATGAGTTTTCGTCAAGAACATAGGCTCAATCAAATCAAAAAATCATTCCAGGACATCTACCATGCTTACCTTACTTTCTCGCTCGACTCTGATGCCCGCTAATGGCGCCAATAGTCGCGAATAATTGCTAAGCGGGCTTGCGCAAGGTTTCGGAGGGAAGTTCACCAAAAAGTCGTCGGTAGGCACCAGCGAAGCGTCCCAGTTCCCAAAAACCCAGACCGAGAGCGATCTGGGTGACCGTCGTCTGGTCGGGACAGCTTGCCAGAAGCAGTTGGCGGGCATGATGCAATCGGTAGATACGAAGATACTCTAGGGGTGATAGTCCATAACATTTTTGGAATGCGGTCCGAAGAGTTCGCTCGGGCACGCCAGTTTGTCTCGCCAGCTTCGAGATGGACAATGTTTGTTCGACATCGTTCAATGCTGTGTCTAAAGCCAACTTCGTTTGGCAACGCCAGTACTCAAACTGACGACTTGCGGAATGTTGCTGGTTTGTGAACAATTGCGTAGCCGCCACCAGCAATTCACTTTGCAGCGACTCCACGGCCAGTGGACATCCCAAGAGCTGAGGTCGTTGTTCGGCAGCCGACAGGCAGCGGTGGACGAGCGACGTGAATCGTCGAGTCACTCTGGGCGATGGCCTCAGCAACCGTGGTTTGGCACGGGATGCGAACTCCAACTCGGCTGGCGACTGAAACAGTAGTGAGGCGGGAATCACGACTGTGAGCCATTCGTGAGATTGCTTGCTAGCCAAACAAAACTCGCCTCCCGGCGGAGCCACAAAAACCTGGTTCTCAGTGGCGAGTTGTCCATTGGCGCAGACCGGCTTCGACTGCTGGAAAAACACCCAGCCGTCGGTGACAGTTGCTCCCTCTGCGATGGTACCACCACCTTCGTAGCCCCGCTGCAGTCGCAGTGCACCGGCGGCAGCATATTGCAACGTCCATTTTGCCTCCTCCAATGAGCTTATTCGCATCGCCATCGATGCGTCCTGCACCGCTTCGGTAAAGGCCTTGTATTCGGTGAAACAACTGCAAGTCATCTTCTGGGGCCTTCCTCTTCATAGGGTCAATCCAGTAGTTAGTGTAACTGCGGTCGTAACTGGCCGAAACTGCATAGTCAACTGATTTTGCTGGCGTAGACTTGACGTTCCACCCTGGAAAGCAGCCGATCTTTGGCATGCTCCCAGCCGGGAATGCGTTCTCGGTACAGTCCGCAATAGCTATTTCGAAGAGAGGATCTGCCAGCTTATGAAACTAATTCGTCCTTGTCTACTTGCCATGGTTGCTTTGACCTTCGTGGGTCTGATGAGCAGCAATGCCACTGCGCAATCGAAGAAGCCGAACATCGTTGTCATCTGGGGTGATGACGTCGGCTTCACCAATCTGAGCATCTACAGCCGTGGCGTGATGGGTTACCGCACGCCGAACATCGACCGCATTGCGAAGGAAGGCGCGGTGTTCACCGATCATTATGCACATCCGTCTTGTACGGCTGGGCGTGCCGCCTTCATGACGGGCATGTATCCCATCCGAACCGGCCTGACGTCGGTGGGCATGGTGGGGGGGCCGGTGGGCATGCAGGCTCACGACGCTACGTTGGCTGAAGTCTTGAGGACACAGGGCTACGCCACCGGACAGTTCGGTAAGAACCACTTAGGAGATCGCAATGAACACCTTCCAACAGTCCACGGATTCGATGAGTTTTTTGGAAACTTATACCATCTCAATACGGAGGAGGAACCTGAAGACGAAGACTATCCTACAGATCCGAAGTTCAAGGATCGCCATGGACCACGAGGTGTGCTGCACACCTATGCCACTGATACCGTGGATGAGACTGTCGATCCTCGGTTCGGCAAGATTGGAAAGCAGCGAATTGTCGACACTGGTCCCTTGACACGCAAGCGGATGGAAACCGTGGATGGAGAACTCATCCAAGAGGGCATTAAGTTCATGGACAAGTCACACGCGAACGGCAAACCTTTCTTTGTATGGTTTGCGACCACTCGCATGCACACTTTTACGCGGGTACCCGAAGAGTATCGCAATAAGGTCAAGCAGCACACCAGCTATCACGATGACTATGGTGCAGGCGTGATCCAGCATGACGAAGATGTGGGTAAGATCCTTAAACGGCTGGAAGAAATGAGGGTTGCGGATAATACCATCGTGATCTATTCGACCGACAACGGTGTAGAACACTCCACGTTTCCCCATGGTGGCACTACACCATTCCGCTCGGAAAAGATGACAACCTGGGAAGGTGGGGTTCGCGTTCCGATGATGGCGCGCTGGCCGGGCAAGATCCCTTCGGGATCGGAACTCAACGGCATCCAAAGCCACGAGGATGTCTTCACGACCTTGTCGGCGGCTGCCGGTGTACCCGACATTCGTGAACGGATTGCCAAAGGCGACAAGCTCGGCACCGAAGTGGAGCACAAGAACTACATCGATGGGGTCAACAATCTCGATTACTGGACGGGTAAGTCGGGCAAGTCTGCTCGAGACGAGTACATCTACTACATGGAATCCCGACTGATGGCTGTGCGGGTGAACCAATGGAAGGCTCACTTTGCTACGCGCGACGGTTATTATGGGGCCACCACGAGGCTTGAGATTCCGTGGCTATTCAACCTCCGCCAGGATCCACATGAGAGCTACGAGCAAACACCAGGGCCTCGGGCGACAATTTCACAGCAGAAGACCTACCTGTTTAACGATTTCATGGATCGCTTGGGTGCCCACATGGCCAGCTTGCAGAAGTTCCCACCGAAGCAGAAGGGCTCCAGCTTGAGCATCGGCAACTAGGCCGCCAGCCGTTTTGTCTGCTACTACAATCTTCACCGAAGGCTAACAGGTCTTCGGTGAAGTTTTTGACATTGGTCACTGAATGCTAGTAGATGCTTTGTTTGCCGCCCAGCCGATAGTTGCTGACAGTGTTGTCACTATGGCCGAGAGCGGAGCGGTCAGGGAAATCAAGGAGTGGCAGGCCATTATGGACTACTTACGCGGCTTGCCGGTCAAGGGCAACGACCAGCTACCCACCATCCCGGTGGATGAACGAGCTGCTGAAGTTCGAGCGATTAAAGCGGGGTAGCCCGGAAAAGAATAATAATTCTGTTGCCCGCGAATGGGCGCGAAGCATTCACGCTGTCATGGGTGATTGATATGATTTGATTCGTGTTCATTGGCGAGATTCGCGGGCAGATACATTAGATCAAAGACTAGTTTCTACTCTTGGCTTCGGAAACCGTCTCGGCAATCTTCTCCTTGATCAGCTCGGACTTTTCTTTCACGGTTCGCACTGCCTTCTTCCAGGTCAGAGCCAGTGTGATCAGCGCTAACCCGGTGGACAGCAGATCGACGCCCACCAAGATGCCCACTGCCCATAGGCCGGAAACCGGCCACTGACTCCAAATCATCCAGCTTAATGCGACAGCGATCAAGCCGCTGGCCAAAACGGCTAACCAACCCGCCGCTGGGCGGTACGCAAAAGAGTTCACAATTTTCCAGAAACCATCGATCAAGAAGAAGACAGCTAACACCAGGGACAATGCTGCCAAACCATAAAACGGATGAGCCAATACGGCGATTCCAGCAACGATACCAATGGCACCCTGAACTATGTTGGTTAGCTTGCTGGTGAACGAATCTGCTCTCCAACCAGCAAGAAGTTGAACTACTCCGGTCAGCACCAGAAAGCCGCCGATCACGTAGACAACAGCCCCACCCGCGACCGACGGGGAGAGTATCGCGGCCAATCCCAATATGGCCAACAAGATTCCAGTCAACAACAGCCAATTGCCTCGAGGTATCTTTTCTAGCGGCATCGTAGATCTCCTTGTGGTGCGTGGTTCAACGTATTAAGTATGACGGAAAGTTGATTCAAATGCAACTTTAGGATTCTGGCCACTTCGGCGAAGGTGGCTTCATCTTTGGTAATTTCAGTGTGAGCGGCCGCAATGTGCGACTCGGTGATGCAGTTAGGATGACTGGCACTATCGATGGTGACTACGCCGTCGCTCTGGCCCAAAGTCCAGAGTCGATTGCCCGTGCCGACGATGTTATGCTGTTCGACACTGTCCGAAACAGGCAATCCATAGATGGTTTGTAGAGTCACATCGTCGGGATCCATTAAGTCGATGCTAGTCGGGATTCGATTTTGAAATGCACCAAAGAAAGCGTCCGGATTGTCTTTGATCAACTGCTCATGAAGGGCTCGATTTTCATCCTCGGGTCGCACCAGAGCCGATGAGATTCTGCCGATACCTCGTATGGCAAGCGACGATCCTGCATGGGGCGTGGCAATGTATATGACTCGACTGATATGTGGCTGCGGGGCAAAGAATAATCGCTGCGACAGTTGTTGTTTCACTTCTTCCGAGGCTTGTATGGAATCAAACGGAACACGTGAAATCGAATTCCATATAGCGTCACCACTGTCGGCTACTTGAAGTTTGGCCACCAAACCTCCCATACTGTGTCCGATCAGAACCATCTGCCCCAGCGCTGGATCGCGGAAGTGAGGTTCGATGATGCTCAGCGCTTCAAGCAATTGATGCCTAAGGCGGTATGCCGAGGTAACGAAGGGGCTGCCTGTGGCATAGCTGAATCCCCATACTTGATATTTTTGGTTAAACCAGTTTTGCGTACGAAGATAATTGACCATTTCCAACCATGTGGTTGGATCCGACAGCAGGCCGTGAATGAATACGACCGGAATCTTGCCAGGCTGGTAAGGTTCCAGCCATTTCAGCCCATCATCTTGGGTCTCGGCACCTGGCAGAACGAAACCAGAAAGTGGATTGGAAGGACTGGAATTCAGAATATCTTCCAAGGGAGCGCTGATGTCCGAGGCGACCTTCAGTTGTTGCTGTCCCACTTGAAACGACCCTATCCGCAATGGGTTTACTAGTTCAAGAACGAACTCAGGATATAGTTGATCGGTGCGACACTCGCCGTCTGGATTTCTGGGTCGCAAAAGAGCAGTAAATGCGACTGGCAAGCGCGGCGGAAAGAAACGTTCCGCTGGATCTTCGTTTGCTGTATGGATTGAAGCGCGGGTTGCTACTACGGGCACGCCGATACCGGGCTCGCAGTAGTAATTTTTCAGCTTGCGATGCTTGGGGGCTTTCGCGATTCGCAATTCCGAAAACTGATTAGTCGGCCAGAGCAGCCCGTTTTCGATTACATCGATTTCTTCCGGTCCATACGGACGGTAGATTCGCAAGTGCCCCTGATCGAGACGGCCAAAGCGAATTGATTCAGTAACAAGACCAGACAGACTGGCATGATAGGTTCTCCAGTCGTACGTAGCAATAATAGCATCTTGTGCTTGCGTGTTCATTGCTTGCCAACTATGAAGCGCCGCTTGAAAGTAATAGTCCGGGCTTCTAGGGTCGTTTGCTGCACTAAGTGTATCAGCAAGTTCCAAGAACTTGGAAGCAAGCGTCTGATGGGAACCTTGGCTGGGCCAAGGGACTTCGCTGGTCTGGATGGGCTTGTCCGACCCGAAAACCTGAGCCCACTGGGGACCGGAAGCAGAGTTCAGGATGGATTGTGATTGAAGTGTACGGCAAGGGTCGGGCGAGTATCGTTTGTCGCAAGTTCTGCAGCCTAATAGACCAACCGTTACAAGATTTAACAGCACAATCACTGTTGCCTTAGTGCTGTTAGTAGGATCATCGGCCATGGGCTGAAATTCAAATGGCTAAAATGCTTTACGACGCAGCCCTGCGTAAGTTTACCTCCTTGTTGAGTTATCGACTCCTGGTCTTTTCGTCAAGCTTGCGCGCAGTTCGTTAGCGTTTATTGCTGAACCACATTTACCCGGATTGTTCCAATAGTGCCAATCTTTCTGATTTTCACGAAGAGCATGAGCGTACTACCGACGCCAGTGCAAGTGCAGTCTATCTCAACTTTTCTCGCCACTTGCAAACAGCCTTAGGACGAATCTAGATGACAAGGAATATTCAAATGACAAGGAATAGAGTGGACTCGACAAGAGTTCGGTAAATCAATTCGGTTTGCAGCGGGAATACGATGGATGATTTCTGGCTTAACCGAACCGTAGTCAAGGTTGTTGTTTCTTTGTTACTATTACTAGCCACATCTTGTTTCGGCCATTGCGAAGACGGCTTTTCCGGTAATGTACGCACCAGTCCGCTAGAGCAGGGCGGGTTCATTGATGCGAATGACGGTAGATTACTGTCGCTGCGGCCCATCTATTTTGGCGAGACCTTCACTAATGCCAGGGGGGGGAAGTCAACTCAAGACGCCACTCGCTATTTCGGATTGTTGAACTTGGAAATTGGACTCGACTTAGAAAAATCCAAGGCCAAACTCCCAGGCCACCTGTTTCTTTTGGCTCAGAGCACTCATGGTCGTGGACTGACAGAGGACTTTATCGGGGACACTCAGGTCATTAGCAATATCGATTCATTCCAGAATATTACACAAGTGGGTGAATACTGGTGGGAGTCAAACTGGCTTAACGATGACATCACCGTGCGTCTAGGAAAGCAAGATCTCAATACTGAGTTTCAAAATATTGGAATAGCCGAGCATTTTATTCAATCCACGTTTGGCCTCAGCCCATCCACGGCCTTTCCAACCTACCCAGACCAGGCCTTGGGAGCGGTTGGCCTATTCCAACTGCGAGATTCATTGCAGTTGAAAATGGGGGCCTGGAGCGCCTTTGCCAAAGGCGGCACCTGGGGACTATCTGACACCAATGCCTATCTGGTCATAGCAGAATTGGAGCGCAGCTATTCACTTATCCAGGACAGGTATCCTGGAATTTTCGCGGTCGGTGCGCTTTATGAGTCGGCTGGCGTTCTTGAGGGTGAATTTGTTTCGGCGGTCCGTGAGTACTATCTACAATGGGAACAGAGACTCTATCAGGAAAGCCCCTGGGACGCAGACTGCTATCAGGGCCTGGCTGCCTTTGCCGGCTACTATCCGCGATTTCCTGGCGAACAACCAATTGCCAAATCGATCGGGGACAGTGCTGTCGGAGGTTTCACCTATACCGGGCTATTTCCAGGACGAGACCATGATGTTTTTGGCGTTGGTTTGGCATGGTCGGAACTGTTCCAAGGCGGAACCAACCAGGAAACGGCTACTGAAGTATTTTACAAAGCCGTTTGGTCTAAGAAAATGAGCATTCAACCAGACATTCAGTACATTACATCACCCTCTGGGATTTTTCGGGATGCACTGGCCATCGGAATTCGATTTGAATTCAGGCCCTAGTTGGTACCGCAGCTTGAGTTGCACCTGCCACCGAATCGCCAAGTGGTGCCAAATCCAATCCAGTAATTTCCTTCCAAGCTAACGGAAGTATTACCAAACTGATCTTCCGTATCAAATCCGTAGCCAGCAAAAAGATCCATGTCGATTCCGGGACGAAAGTTCTGGATACCAATTCCGCATGTAATTCGGTGCTCGGTGATTGCAGCGAACTGGGCTTGGACGTAGCGCACGGCTGGGACTCCGTCTGGCAGTACGACTCCGCCGATCGATTCAATCTGCGCACTTTTCATTGGATTCTGCGCATACACATAGCCCATTCGTAGCCTCGCCTTGGGTGTCATCAGATATTGGCTACCAAACTGAAAGCACCACTGGTCCCGGTAAATGGCCTGTAAAGTATCTGCATCACTATAGTGCTTGAACACGACATCTGCACCCAACAACAAACGGCCATCCATCAGGCCACTGTTGGCGATTCCGAAGACCACATTAGAGGGATGATCGAAGTTCACGTCCCTAGCCGTACCCACGATAGGCAGCAAAAAAGCATCTTCAAACCTGAGATTCTTTTTAGATTGCCAATGGGCTCCCACCGACGTGCTTTGGCTTAAAAAATAGTTCGCACCGACGGTGCCTCGAAAACCATAGGCTGTGGTCATCCCCGCAAAGTCGGTGAAAGGCCCGTCAAGATACGAAGTACCCAGTGCTCCCGAGGCACCGAAAGTTAGATTCTCTGTCAAGGAAACAGCCATTCCCGGAACGATATCCAACGACAAGTACTGTGCCGCTGTACCATTGGACTGAGGTACAGCTCGAAAGTTGACGCCGGCTCCTGCGTTAGTAATTAAGCCTAGCCCCATGGTCGCCGGCAAGCCCATCCCATCCAGATCCTGCGTCAGACCGATGTTACCCAATAAGCCGCCGGGTGTGGATGAAGTTGCACTGTAGGGGCTGACTCCCAGGACTGGTAGGTTTGAGTTCTGAGTGACGGAATAGTTGACATCTGCCCATGCTCCGCCAAACGAAAACTGAGTACCCTGAAACTGTCTGAGCGTAGCAGGATTACCGGCAACGGCAGATTGTAGATCTTGAGGTCTGCTCACGCTGACTCCGCCCATTCCGCCTGAAGCGGGCATGGCGTTATTGTGAAGCTCAAGTCCAAAAGTTTGAGCTATCGACCTGCGTTGGGATCCAGACCAAACTAAAGCAACAGCCAACAGTATCAGCCAAATTCTGGTTGTTAACATGAATCCCCCCGAATTCAATGGAAGTTGAGACCCTAAGGTCAATTGATTTTTCCGGCTGAGAGTTCCCTTGAAAGCATCATTGCTGTCCAAACTTGCATCACCTTCTGAATCTGCACAAGCCGCATTTTCTGAAAAATCGTCATTGACAGTAAAAAGGTTTAGTTCAGTTCTGCAATTTGTTTAGGTCTCAAGTAGTCAATACGACAACAGCTACCTAGAATGAACCAAAACTAGGGCTAAAGATGAACCTTTGACTAAAGAACCCAGGTCGACCATGGAAGGGTTGATTCAATCGCAACCCAATGCGTTAGTTTTGAGGTTAGGATTCTGCCAGGATCAGTGGTTTAGGCATTCAATCAACAGTTCTCGAGAGCAGTGGGAGAGGCGACCATCGGACAAAACTCGAACTTTCAGCGACTGAATCAACTTCAGACTTTTTGGCTAGTTTCACTGGCCGTTTGGCTAGTCGCGATGTGTGTTTTACCTGACCCTCGTCCGCTGAGCGCGCCTGACTGGTCAATTCGAACTGTGCAGTCGCTGATCGGGCCGTCAGAACCGAAGGCACGTTTTATCGCTGCTGTAACACTACGCACCCTCGGCGTGGGAATGATAGGCGTTCTTACAGCCATGGCGGTACAGGCTATTTCCCTACGACGCACTGCGGTCATCGTTCTTGCCTGCGCACCGCTTTTGGCTGTTGGCGTGAAATGGATCAACTTCGGATATTTTCCCATTCGAGAGCAACTGTTCTTTTTCGTCACGGTTGCATTCTTTGGTGGTTTGCTGGGCTTAGCCGCATGCCGTAATCGGAACGCGGCCATCGCACTAGTCAGCCTAACTGCATTACTGTTTGTTTGGGGTACTTCGACACGAGTCCCTGAAGATCTCGAACAAGCCGCTCGGGCCATCGGACAGCATTTGTTAGAAAACGCCTCGGAGATTTCCAGTGGTGACCAGGCCTTTGACCAACTGCTTCGTTTGGCTTTCGAGTATGCAGAAGAGAATTCACATGGCAATGATCCTGTTTATCCGAACAAAGCGGCTATTCTCGCCTTGGGAGTCGTCATGGGCGATGATCAGATCGTCCGCGTTGGTCGAAGTGAAATCGATCCCGAGAGAAAGTTAGAGCGTGAAGCGCTTCGTCGAAAGGTGACTGTGCATGGTCGAGGCGATTTACCTAGACACTTTGCGGTCAGCGCAGCGCTGGTGGTTCTATCTAACGAAAGCCGCTCCCTGGCGGTAGGTATCGCCAAAGAGGCCTCAGATTCCAACCCGGGCGGATCAGGATTCTCATTCGTAGATATGGTAGCCAACAAATCCGGTATTCGGTTGGCAGTCCAGGCGACCCAAAATCGCGAGTCGGCGCGGATGATTCAAGCGCGAGTCGCACAGTCCAGCGGCCCATCCCGATTTATTCCAGGAATAGACGGTCTGCCCGAAGGCCTGTCTAGCGATGTGTTTCAAGCTCAATACGGTGGATTAGGCGGCGCGAGGACTCGAGATCTCATGGCCGAGATTGATCGCCGAGTGAACGAAGCCTACGCCATTCCTTGAGTTTGCCGACACCGCTTGTTGGAATTATACTCTTATCTTTCTTTAATTCTCTACGCAGGAGACTGTTCGCATGTCGTTCTATCAAGGCCGGGCTTACTCGATATTACACCCCACCGATTTTTCAGAGGCTAGTGAGGTCGCATTTGCTCACGCATTGGCTATCGCGATCAAGAACAAAGCTGATTTAACAATTCTGCACGTCACTCCCAGTAAAGATCATGAAGTAGATTGGCAGGATTTTCCTTCCATTCGCAAGTCGCTGGAGCGCTGGGGTGTTATCGAGCCTGGAACGCGAAAGAGCGAAGTTGAATCGTTGACAGGTATTCACGTGCAAAAACTGGTCTCTGTAGACCAGAATGCGGTTGATGCAATTGTCGGCCTTACCGGCGTGGATAGCTTTGATCTGTTAGTGATGGGAACTCGTGGAGTTGGCGCTAGCTCGATATTCAGCAAACCATCTAGTTCGGTTACAGTCGCTCAGCGGGTTCAGCTGCCAACTCTCTTCGTCACTGAAGGAACGCATAGCTGTGTCGATCTCGAAACAGGCCGTGCATCATTGAGCAAAATATTGCTGGCGGTTGACCATGAGCCCAAGGCACAAGGAGCGGTCGGTCGAGTACGGACCATGTTGCAAAACTTAGGTGGCGGCGACTCACAGGTGACGTTACTGCATGTCGGGAAAGAGGATAACTTTCCCAAGCTTGACCTGCCATCCGACGCAAATATCACGTGGTCACGGACTGCTCGACAGGGCTCGGCCGCTTCGGAGATTACGAAGCAAGCCGAGGAAATGGATGCAGACCTAATTGTGATGGTTACTTCAGGCAAAGTAAACCTGTGGGACATCATCGCTGGCAGTACGGTACAAAATGTTCTGAAGAACGCTCCTTGCCCAGTTTTTTCGTTGCCTGGTTAGGGTCGTTCGTATCATAACTGTCGGTATTGTCGTGGCTTGCTCCGCGTCGAATGTTGGTTTGCAGAGCGACCATCTAGGATCCAAAGATCCTTAGAGCGTCATGTTCAGGCGCACACCGTAGACAAAAGCGTCCTCGGCAATAGCTCCTGCTTCTGGACGAATGAACTGCACGTCGGGTGTAAAATTCATCCAGCGATTGACTTGGAAGTTGTAGAACATTTCAACACCCGTACCATCGCGAGGACCGAATAGGGCCTGCGGAGCAGGGCCAAATTCGTTGCTGGCACCAACGTAATACCAGCCCAAACCAAAACGATCTCCACGATGGGGGGCTAAAGGGCTGAAGCCTCCCAGCCCAGCGCTTAAGAAATAGCGGATGGGCGTTGGGTTGCCGTCGCTGATCGAAGCGCGTCCAAACAGGCCGTATCCACGTCCTTGCTTATCTCCAAACTCAACCAGGTACTGGTCAAAACCGTAGAAGATGGTGTAGGCATCATCCAGCGTGGCAAACCCGGGTACCGGCTCGTCTGGGTAAACACCTGGTGGCGGCTCATTGAATCTCAAGTCGGTTTGGTCAGTATGCTTCCACATGCCACCGATGTGCTGATCACCTTTCTTGCCAAAAAATCTTGTATTGACTCTGATTTCTCCGCCAGCGATGATCCCTTGAGAGAACAGATCGCCTAAGCGAAAGAAGTCTGTTGTTCGATTCTGTGGATCATAGATGAAGGTTGTGATACGGCCCCACTGACGTGGCATGACGGCTCCCATCGTAAACGATGTGTAGGGCAATCCCAGCAAGAAAGCGGGGTTGGCAATCAGAGCCTGGTTCACGAACTGGTCGGTACCATCGCCACCGGCGAATTCATCGCTGTCGACGCTACCCAGAACGTCCTTCTTGCCTGCAAACACGACGAACTTCTCTGACAGTGGCTGAGTGATCAAGAAGTTAGTGATATAAGGTACTCCAGGATCGTTGGGCGCAGGTGGCAATGCGGCAGGAAACACGGCTGGCGGAATCGCGCCGGTGTTCAGCGAAACGTTGCCCCACTGTCCGTACCAGTGCTCTGCGCGCACCAGCAGCGATCCGTGCGGCAGTCCGCCAAATTTCTCCAAGTCGAATATCAGATCGTATTCGCCTCGACCTGTATACTTGAATGTGTTCCCAGGTGCCAACAGCGGAACCGGTGAAGCCACGATGCCACCATCCACTCCAAAGCCGAAATGGGTTGAACGGCCAGCAAAGGTAACGCCGGATTCCTGCATCCAAGATCGAAGTCCAAGCCAGTCACCGGTCAATGTAGGGCGCTTCCAGAAGTTACAGCCTTCTGTACAGACCAGTCCATTACACGATCTATCGGAAGTCAACCAGGATGCCTGACCATCGCAGTCATTTGTGCTCTGGTCGCAGCCCGCATTGTTTTGCGCTTGGGCAGACTGCCAAGTCGATATGACTAGAACCGCCATCCCTAAGAATCTGGAAAACCGAGACATCCCTTCCTCCTGATCGTTCAATCGGAACTGATCTATCAGCACAATTAACTTGTGGCCCTTCCGTGGACCAGCAGCATGCATGGCTTGTTCAGATAGAGAATCGTGAACTTCCACACTTGTTCTTGGATCTCGGAAGGTTCTCAGTGGCTCAAAGAAGCTAAGAACCCAAGAACGAGATATTGACGAATCATGCGCAAGCTCAATCGACTCAACCGATACAAATTCACCGAAGCGTTAATTGACAGCTAAACATGGGAAACTAAGAGGTAGAAACCATTATTTACTACGGTTGAAAGAGATGCCTGGCTCAGAAGCGGGAGTACCATCGATCTTGAAAAGCCATGAGTCTGTCCCACGGGATTGAACGCTTCCGGCAAGCGTTCCTTGTTCGTTGGTTTCCAAAGCTATTCCTTCCGGCGATGCCATCAACTGTCCAGATAGCTTAGCAGCCGCTTGCCCTTCGGCAGTCACCTGCCAGGTAAACGAAGAATCTTCAGAGATGGTCAATTCAATTTTTGTCGAACCGGACGTGGAAAGCCAATTGCCAACCAAGTCAGTTTCCTGATCAGAATTGACTTCTTTCGATCTGTCGGGTGTTGGAGTCTTTCTTTCGGCTGGAGGCTGCAGTGCATCCAACATCCTCTTGGCTGTGACGTCTTTGGGTTGATTCTCGACGACAACTTGGAGTGCTTCGATGGCATTATCCTTGGAATCGATGACCAAGTAGTGATAGGCCAGAACAAAATGAGCTGCGGCGTTGGCCGGATTTTTCTCGCAGAATGCCTCTAGCTTTCGCAACTGCTGAGTGTAATCATCGACGTCACCATATAAGCCGCTCATCGTGGTCCAGTCCATTCCAGGCGCTGAATTCAGTAGTGAGCTGAGGCCGGCTGCCGCAGAACTGTAATCACCCAAAGCGAACAGACACAAACAGCGAACTTCGTGAACTACCGCATCGCCAGGCAACTCTTTAAGTACCTGGTTCAAGCTAGAAATAGCTTGCACATAATTGCCCGACTTAAACTGCTCCAAGCTGCGGTCGAACCGCGATAAAGACTGTGCTTGTTCTGGAGATGAACTGATGGGCTCAACGGTTTCACCCTCCTGTGTGGACGCCTCTGGAAAAGTATTGATCACCACCGGTTGCGAGTAATCGTAAACCATTGGTTGAGCGGTGGTTGCCACGAAGTACGGGTTGAAATAGCTGTAGCCCCAATTGTTGGAAAGCGAACCCAATCCCCAGCCAACCCAAAACCTTGAAACGGGAGCGTACCAAGCGCTGCCCCACCATCCATGCCAACAGCCGTTGTACCAGCGGTGGTGATGATTGTTGATACCATGGTTGTACCAGTTGTTATTCCAGTTGTTATTCAAACCCCATCCAGGCCGCGCCCATCCTGGGTTGGTATGCCATGGTGGTCGATTCACGAACATATTGTTATTGATATTGTTGTTCGTAATGCTGTTTCCAATGTTGATGTTTCCAGGTCGATTGGGGCGCGGACCACCGATCGTGGGACGCTCGGCAGGTCGGGTGATGGGCCGATTGTTAACTCCAGGTCTGGTGATATTCTCAGGCAACGGCTGGGGACGAGCCTCAGGCCTGACCTGAGGACGCTCGCCCGGAAGCGGACGATTGCCCGGCAATGTCTGCGGGCGTTCGCTGGGGAGAGTGATATTCGGCCGTTCACCTGGCAGCGGCATTGGGCTAGCCAAGTTTCCTAACGAAGGACGCTCCCCCAATCCTGGGCGATTCTCGTAACCAGGCCGCGCGGTGATTCCCGGCTGATTCAATCCCGGACGTGAAGGGAGTGGGGTTATGGCTTCTGGACGATTGGTGCCAGGCAAAGTGGTGGAAGGCAAGTTCGGGCGCGTCACACCAGGAATGGGAGTCGGGCGCGTTACCTGTGGTAGGCTGGCTGGAGGTTGAATGGCTGGGCGATTGGTGCCAGGTAACGTGTTGGAAGGCAAGTTCGGACGAGTCACTCCCGTGGCGTTGCCATAGCCGGGACGACCTGCCAGTGGCGGGTTGACTGACGGCCGTCCTCCGGTTCCGCCCAAAGAAGGCCGGTTAGCCCCCAGTGAAGGTCCGGTCGTTCCGCCGGGTGCAGGACGAGTACTTGGCATAGAGGGTCGCGTTGTCGCGTTGCCCATCGAAGGTCGATTGGGCATAGAGGGCCTAGACATGTTGGCATACCCCCCCGAAGGTCGAGAATTGTTGGGCCGAGCCCCCATCGAGGGTGAAGATGGGCGTTGCATACTGGGCCGCGCTCCTCCCCCTCCCACATGCCCCATGGATGGCCTTCCACCGCCAGACCTACCTCGCTGCTGCGCAAACGCTTCAGGAGCAGTCACACTTAAAATCAAGCCGCTCGCAACTACGGCGATCAAGAAACTGCATCTGAAAAATTTTTTGGTTGACATGGCAGATGATTTGCTTTTTACGCAGTCCTTTTCGGGATTGGATTGACTCTGATTGCCTTTTTCCGAAATAAACGCGGCACGCGTGTGTCGGGCCGGCTTTTCTTTACTTCGAGCGTCATATCTACTTGCTAGGTGCGGGGGGCTTCCTTGCTACGATGATTTCGAAGTCTTGCTCTGCCGATTCCCCAACCAACCGATTGGAACCATGGATGGAAAATCTGTCGGTTGATAGTGGAGTTAGAGTGATCATCGCAGATCCATTGGTACCGTCGGGCAATACTGCCGACGAATGGACAACCCAGCGCCCATCCAGTTGCGTCCAGTGGCCGCCCCCAAAACCTCCGTCGGAATCGAACAGCCACGAGCGAGGTTTTCCTAAAGCTGGATCCCAACCGATCCTTTGATGGCTCTTGGACGTTACTACTCCCTCCTGCCGTACGTCGATGTCGCCCAATATAAAATTCTTGTCCTCCGACCAGCGATATGCAATATGAACTTGGCCATCGGTTCCCTCATTGATCCACTCACCGATCAGCCACTCTAGTCCTTGCAGCATCTGACCAGGTGTAGGCAAGGGAGAGTCATCCACGTCTCGTAGCGAGGCTATTTGCCAGCCATCGGTCGACTTTTCGTACACTGCAATGTACCGAACTTGGGAAAGTGCCCCATCTGCGGCTGTCGTCTTTCGAGTCCCTTCTTCAATCACTATGGAACCAACAGCTCTGATCGACTCGGATTCATTGACAATAGCTAATCCAGGGAATCGGCTGAAATAGTCACCAAGCAGTTTGGTGACTTCGTTCTTGCCTTGATAATGAGTCCCGAATTCGTCGACGTATTCGCAGTCCTCATGAAAGAAGGCTGCGACAGCATCCGCCTTTCCAGCATTAAACGCCTCCGTACGCTTCTCTGACAACGCACGAACCTGTGCCACTGAAGCAGCCTTGGGGTCCTGAGCAAGTGCCTGACTGCAAAAGGCAACCATCAGTCCTAGGAGTATCCTGGATCGAACAAGGTTCTGGTTCATCATGGTCTGGTTCTCTGTTAGTAGACTGATTAACTGGGCAACCGCAGCCACTTGCGCGTGCGAATGGAAAACATTATCGACTTTGCAGATTGGATCGGCAAGCACTGATGAGTTTCGATGATTTCCAGCGGAATCAGCTTTCTCAGGATATTCGCCAACGTAGGGGACTGGAACTTTCAGCAAGTATAGCAATTGTACCGAGTAGGTGGGTTGTTTTGGCAAAACTTAACGAATTTCATGATGTTGTAGAGATGTTATGGACGCACCGATGGACGATTCGACCGAAAACGGATCATGTGTCGAAGTGGCGTTTGGAGTTGCCCTTTTGCTAAGACAATTGTCTATGGAAACTAAGGGAATCCCCCCATTTCCGAGAGGCTCTAGCCATTGAACGAGTTGATTTCTTAAGATTCATCAGAATGCACGGATGCATCAAAATGACTACTGAAGTTCGCAACTGGAAAGTCAAATTTGCTCTCATTTTGGTTGGAGCCGCGTTTACGCCTGTGAGCGTGAAGGCACAGCCTAACAGTCCAAGGATGTCAGTCACAGCGGTTTCTGACAGTGGAGATTCACTGTCAAACCCTGAATCATCAGACCCCAAACCAGTCGACCCAGTTGAAGCATCCCATTGTTGGAAATCCTGCGATGAGCAGTCGGGGTGCGACAGCCCTGCCAAGTGCTGCGAAGAAACTGGAAGAGAGGGCTTACTCGCTGGGTTTAAATCAAAACTAGAAGAGCGCGGAATTGAATACGATTTTTTTGCGACACAGTTCTTCCAGGGTGTGGCAGCGGGTGGTGTTGATCAAAGCTGGCCTTACGGTGGCAAGCTTGATCTGTTCAACGGCATTGATTGTAAAAAGTTAGGTTTGTGGCAAGGCCTGTTTGTTGATACACATTTGGAAACACGCCTTGGGCAGTCGGTAAATGATATTGATGGATTGTTGGCACCCAGCAACATTGCCATGGCTTTTCCAGAACCGGACGAGAATGTAACAGCGTTGACCGGATTGAAGGTCTCGCAGGCTCTCTCCGAAAACTTTGTCTTGTTCGCTGGAAAGATCAATACGCTGGATGAGTTTCCTGTTCGCTACAACCGTGAAATGGGCTTGGGCCGTCCTGGCCTGAGCGGTTTCATGAATACATCTCTGGTATTCAATCCCATTGCAGCTCGGACTGTCCCCTATGCAGCCGCTGGAACCGGTTTTGCGGTCGTGGAAGGTAAAGAACCGTTGTTTTCGTTTTGTGTCTTTGACCCAGAAGAGCGCGCTGTTGAAGGATTGGAGAATCTGTTTGAACGCGGAGTGGTTTTGGTTCCAGATTTTATTTTTCGCATCAAGCCCTTGGGGTTGCCGGGCACTTATAACCTGGGCGGCACCTATAGTAGTGCCAAGTACAGATCTGTAGATCCTGCGGCCTATCTCAACATTAACTTGCCTCCGGGAGCTTTTCCAGAAGAGTCAGGATCCTGGTCGTTGTACTTAAACTCGTATCAAGCTTTATGGGCCGATCCAAGCAATGAGAGGCGAACTTGGGGGCTATTTAGCCTCCTAGGACTTTCGGATGGGAACCCCAATCCAATCAAATATACGGCGGCCGTCGGAATCGGTGGTCAAGTGATGCGTTCTGGGAGACCCTCCGACACTTTTGGGGTAGGCGTTTTTCAGTTAGGCTTGAGCGATCAATTTAAGGCTCTTGCCACTCCCATTCAGCCTCAACAGGACGAATTCGGTCTCGAGTGTTTCTATAATGCGGCTCTGACCAAGAATGTTCGGCTGACTGGTGATGTCCAATTTGTACGGCCAAGCACCCAAGCCTTCGATACAGCCATCATCCCAGGCGTTCGATTAGTGGCCGCCTTCTAAAGCACTGTTACCTAAGCCGAGCGAAATCTCGACACTACTCTTGTAGTACACTCTCAACAACTCAGTCCTTCTCCTCAAGTCGTGAGCGCACGATCATCAACCGAAATCGGAAAGTTATCAACGTAAAATCGGTGTTGGGTTAGCGACTAGCCTGTTGCTCTAGTAGCACGCGATTAATAACGTGTGCGACTAGAGAATTTTGGGTAAAGGGACCTTCACGTCCGATCTGACGCAACTGCTCATAACGCTGGTCTTGCGCTAAAAGCGCCAAACGCGCATCTTTGTCCGGCTGACTTTGGAACTCGTGTCGTAACTCCCGATGAAGCCTCAAGAACTGAGCAATCGAGAGTTCAACTGCCAAGTCGATCTTCTCAAGCTGCTGAGCGCTGAGCCCCGACTGGGTGTATGGCTGCAAGACACGATTACCAACCGCTTTCCAGTGCAACCGAAGATCCTGACTGTCTTTCGTCCCAACCGCTACCCAGCCTCGATTCTTTGTGCGTCCCAAGAATATCAGAGATTCTTGTTGGTTCTCAAGACCCTCCTTCGATTGACTTAGCACTAAAATTAGCTGCTCTACAGGCAGCAGTTTCTCTGCTTGATAGGTCGGATTAGGTTCCGCACTCGTGTCGCTGGCCTGTGAGGGAGCTAGAAAAAGTATCGGACATAAAGCTGATGCCACCAATATCAGTCTTATACCAATCACCCAGAAAGCAACTATTGTCGGACAGTTCCCTTGCATGAAAGGCACTCGACTAGGTCAACGGAGATTCACCAGGCACCGCAAACGACGGCTTGGGCAAGGAACCTGACCACTCCAGTTCCTTCGGGAATAAGTCAAGCTTTGACTCTTGTGAAGCGAACTGCCAAGTAACTGTACGGCCCGAGTAGGCAGCCATGCGGCCCATCACAGCGGTCAGTGAGCTATCGGCTGTTTCTTTTAGCTCAACAATCGGCTTGCCGGCTCGAACGGCGTCGATCAAATCCTTATGTTCCTGTTGATAGGCGGCACCAATGTCGCCTTCCATCGACCAAATTCGTTTCCCACTGCGATCGTCAATCGTCGAGACGCCACTGGCTGCCGGAATGTAACAGGTGCCGGTAGTGCCGTAGATTACATTACCGTTGTTGCTTTCTGTTTTGGGAATCTGTCTGCACTGAAAAGATACGATCCGATTGCCGGGATAGGTAAAATCGATCGACATGTTGTCCCACATTTCGCTATCCTCGGGTCGAGTAAAACGCCCGCCCGATCCGTAAGCCGACTCGGGTGGACCGCCCATCACCCAGTTCATGACGTCGATATTGTGAATGGCCTGTTCGGCAATCTGATCACCGCTAAGCCAAATAAAGTGCATCCAGTTGTTTACCTGATACTCGACATCGCTCATCCCTTCCTTGCGACCGCGATACCAAATACCAGTGGCACAGTAGCGCGTGGTAGCACCAACGATATCGCCGATCGCTCCGTTGCGAATCTGCTCGACAGCACCCATGTAATTAGTTTGCCGGCGGTATTGAGTGCCCGTAACAATGCTGGTGTTACCAGCAATCGCTAGATCATGCGCCTGCAAGCAAACGCGATAGCCAGCGGGATCAACACAGGTCGGCTTTTCCGCGAAAACATGTTTACCAGCTTGGACCGCCTGCAAAACATAACTGGGTCGAAAGCCCGGAGGTGTTGCCATGATGACAACGTCGATTTCCGGGTCATCTAGGACGCGTTTGTATCCGTCCAGCCCACCATAGATGCGATCCATCGGCAGATCGATCTTGTCAGGATGCCGACGCGAGATCTGATTGGCCTTACTAACGCAGTTGTCCACATACACGTCTGCTGCAGCCACTAACTTGACGTTTTGATTGATGCTTAAAGAATCGTCCACCGCCCCACTACCACGGCCACCACATCCGACCACGCCAATTCTTATCAATTCAGTATTCTCACTGGCAGCCAGCGAACTGTGGACCATAAGTGCAGTGGCGGTAGCACCAGCCGTCGTATTGAGAAAACCGCGACGATGGGGTGAAGCTGAATGGTTAAGAGTCATGTCAGAGTACCGTTCTAGTTTGATGGAGGAAGGGTAGGGCAGGGGAGGGAGCTTTCGAGAACTGGGGGCTAACCCGGATATTGCATGGCTCCGTAGCTACGTTCGCCAGAACGTGGTATGCCGTAGGAGTCTACGCCCACGTTTTGGCAATCGTAGCTACGACACCACATTATGGATTTCCTGGGACGATGCAATATTAGGGATAACGCACTCCGGCTCACAGAATTGACCTTGTGAGACTAGCCATGCTAGAGCATTGTAGTCGAAGCCGAGAAGCTCTGAAACACCGGCCCGGGAAGGTTTGCGGGTCGATTAGAGCTGCAGACGGCTGTCCGCTGGCATGACAATCAGGCCCGATCAGATCAATTCCACCACCAATGTGTGTTGGGGCTGATGGCCTTAGAGTGCACAGCTTTGACTGCGTCGTCCTGCCGAGCAGCTTCGCTGACGATTCGCCAAGGATTGATCTCCACGCCGCCACTGGCAGAGACCACCCATCCAGCCTGCCCACGCACAAAGCTGCATTGTGGCTCGAGTGACTGCGGGGCATGAAATTCAGGAGTTGCAAGTTGTCCTTTGGCATCGACCAACAACAGAGACAGGTCCAAACCTGCGCGCTGCTGCATTTCCTGACTTAGGATCAACGCGGCCACCACATTCAGATCCATCATGTTGCGAACTTCACCAAACGCGGCTTCACTGGCACATAGCTGATCGAACTTCTGAGTAAACAAATCCGCCCACTTCTGGGCTGCTCGCTGAGCCCCCCCTTTTCCAACTCGCTTGCCATCTGCCGTAACAAACTGATCCTCGGTCAAAGCCTTGACAGCCTGACCAGTAATATGCCAAGCAAGCGAATCATCGCTGTGAAGCAGCGCATCGTAACTACTGGCCATCCACCATCTGGGCTGCGCCCCTTGATTACCTTGATCGCGGATCATTTCGAGGTAGCTAGGCAACCCGCTGACTGGCGAGGCTTCCAAATTCATTGCCAGTCGCTTCATCTGGTAGTCGGCCCAAACTAGAACTTGAGCCATTCGGGAGGTTTTGGGCACGGTGCTGAGCGTCACAACCTGAGGACCTAAAGCCTCTTTCATCGCGGGTTCCAATACCGATGGATTGCCGTTGGACAAAATACCTGCCTGAGCTAGAAACTGGCGCAGTCGGACTTCACCGGCTGGTGTCGGGTCGATTGAGACGCTGATGACATCCTTTTGAGCTGCCTGGCTGGTACGAAGTGCCACCAGCAAGTCTTCCAAGCGCAGCACGGGTCGACCGCTTTGCTGGCCAACAACACTTGCGTCGTCACGAACTTGCCAAGGTTCGGCAGGTCCAGCCAGAACGATATCGCCCACTTCGTTGGAGCCTTCTTCCGGAGGATACACCAGAACATACTGGACACGCTGCAAGCCCGCCAAGTAAAGCATTTCGTCAGTCAGTGATTGACCGTCGGCAATCTTTTGGGCGATTGCTTGTTGGAGCCGGCCAAGGGAAACTTTGCGAAGTTGGCCTGACTGTGCCAAATCTCCGGAAAGCTCTTGAGCATTTATGCGAAGCTGATCCAGCATCTCGGAACGCTGGGCAGCGGTCGCGCTACGCACCACGCCTTGGGCATCAATGCTGACTCCACCGACAACTCCAATTCGACCAAAACCACCGAAACCCGGAATTTGGCCAAAAGATAATTCAGAAACTAGAGAAACCAGCAGGCTTGCCAAAACAAGACGGCAAAACCAATTAGAATGAAGTGACATCACACTCATAGCTCCGAGAGAAGATGCTTCGTGGGGAAGGGCAGTCCTAGTGGGACAAGGCCCCGGGTTGAGGATCAAGCTGTTTGGGCCGCAGGATGGCCCTGAAAAACACTTCCTTTAGAGTACTTGCCGTTCGTCGAAAATGCAACAAACTACCGCCCAATCTCCTGCTTATCTTGTGGTTCAACTGGGAAATCGCTGGACCGATATCCTGCGATTGCAGACCAATCAGGTGGTTTCCATCGGTCGATCTTCGGAAAATCAAGTAGTCGTGGCCGATGATCGAGTTAGTCGTCGTCATGCCGAAATATCGCACGATCGGGGGGGGTGGCAGATCGCTGACTTGGGCTCCCGCAATGGAACGCAGGTGGCCGGCGAATCGATTGCCAAGTCCCGAACACTGCTCGGAGGTGAGGTAATCATAGTAGGAAACTGCCAGATGACCTTCACCTATCAGTTGTCGGAAGCCTTTTCCCAAACCAGCTTTGTTGGCCAAGATTCCCAGGCGACCAGCCAGATAGACCAAGATAACGGTCAGGCCACCGCAATCATCGGCAAGCTATCTCAATCGCAATGGTCATCTTCTTTGCCAGGCAGTTTAAGCAGCAGTTCGAGCGGCGGAGAAAAATGGGGATTTTTTTACCGTTTAATTTTCGAGCTGTCAGGCGGCGCAACAAGCGATCAGGCGGCTGGATTGGCTTTGGATCATTTGCTGGCCGAACTGGACATCACCTCTGGCGGCGTCGTTTTACTAGACCCTCCGACACGATCCAAGTTACCTCAACAGAAACAAACTGCTGGCGCAGACAGGCAACAAGACTCACGGCTGTCCCGTACCAAACAAGCGAACGGACAAGCAGACATGACCGATTTTCGTTTAGCGGTGCTGGCGGCGCGTCAGTCTCCCGGCGGCTCCTATCATCGCATTAGTGATTTCTTGATTCGTTCGGTGCTGCAAGAAGGACAAGCCATTTTAGCTCGAAATGTTCAGGACGATGGACAGCTTTCGTTGGCTCGTGGCTCAGGCCAACAATCCACAACCAGCGTCATCGTTGTTCCTTTGCGAACAGAGCTTTCGGGCCAACGATCTTCAGAACCGTATCATGTGAAGCAATCAGAGCCGCAAAGCGGTGCAGACGTGTTTGGTATCCTGCATGTCTACACACGCCTGGACCAGCGGATGTTGACCACTGCGGATCTGGATCTGGCGGTTGGAGTTGGGGACAACTTGGCAATCGCCCTGTCCAATCTGAATGGCAACCAGCAAGTCGCCGAGCAGCTTGCGGCCTCGCGTCGTCGAGTCGACCAGCTTGAAGAGCAACTTAAGATCGACACGGAGATGGTGGGCGGTTCCAAAGCTATCCAGCATGTTCGCGAATCGATTCTTAGAGCCGCTCCAACCACAGCAACTGTACTGATTCGGGGCGAAAGCGGAGTAGGTAAAGAGCTAGTTGCTAGGGCAATTCATCTATCCAGCCAACGAAGCTCCGGTCCCATGGTATGTCTGAACTGTGCCGCGCTGGCCCCCACGCTGCTGGAAAGTGAGCTATTTGGACACGAAAAAGGGGCCTTCACAGGAGCTACCGAACGAAAAATTGGCAAATTCGAAGCGGCCCATCGAGGCACTTTGCTGCTTGATGAAATTGGAGAAATGCCTTTGGAGCTTCAGGCGAAATTCTTGCGAGTGCTGGAAGGACATCCCTTCGAACGGCTGGGCGGAAGCACACCTATTCAAACCGATGTAAGAATCATCGCTGCGACCAATCGAAACTTAGAGCAGGCTATCGATCAGAAGTTGTTCAGGTCAGATCTGTACTATCGATTGCGAGTCGTTGAGATACCCGTACCACCGCTGCGTGAGCGGCCGGAAGACATCCCAGAACTGGCACGCCACTTCCTGAATTTATTCAGCGTTCATTCCAGCCGTAAAATTTTAGGAATCGAACCGTCGGCCATGGAAGTCTTGGTGCGACATAGCTGGCCTGGCAACATCCGCGAACTAAAGAATGCTATCGAGCGGTCCGTCGTTTTGGGTAGCGACTCGACGATCAACGCCAGTGATCTAGGTTTGCCAGTGAAGGCCCTTCCGGAGATGCCAGGCAGCAAACCCGGCCAACTGGGACCGAATCCACCCAAATTCCAGTGCATTGCGTTAGACGATCTAGAACGCAATCATATCATGGCTACACTTGAGTCGGTCGAGGGCAACAAGTCTAAAGCAGCTCAGCTTCTTGGAATTGAGAGATCCACCCTGGACCGCAAGCTAAAACGGTACTCGACGCCTGACTAGAATCCCAGCACAATAGTATCGGCCAAAAGTCGACTGCTCCTTTCGAATGATAATGCACCCCCTCATAAGTTAGTTTCCAGCCCCACGCAAGGATACAGCGGGTGAAACATCTGCATCCACACTCACAGTTATTAGACTCATTCCCCCGGTTGGCAGTGACTTGCGGGAGATTTCACTGTATTGCCATGGCTTGCCGTCTGTGCAGGTTAGCGGGCGTTGTGATCATCATGGCAACGACAACTCTGATTACTGTTGCTCAGCCGTCGCCTGAGCCGATCGCCGGGGATTCAGCGGGCTCCAGTGACAGGCTCGAAGCCGAATTTTCAGATCTTTCAGATCAAGAGATTCTTGACGAAATACGGCAGTGTATTCAACAGTTGAGCCATCAAAACTATCGCACTCGACAAATGGCCAGGGCAAGGCTGGAGCAGTATCCTGCGCAGGCAGTTCACGAGATTCGTCAGTGCATCCAGCAAGCAGATACAGTTACAGGCGGACAACTGGTGGACTTGCTAAGTGGTCTTGCACTGCACAACGATTTGTCGATCAGTCGGTCGGCTACCCAAATACTTCATTCATTGGCCAATCAGGCCACTAGCTTGGGCCGATCGGCTGCCAACAGCCTTAGTGCCATTGCTGACCTACAGGAGGAGATGGCGGTCAAGATACTAAGCTACCAAGGTGCCTATATCGGCCCACAGAACTTTAGCTTAAACGGCAAAATGGACACTGGCATCGGCCCCTTGTCGCTGCGAATCGAAGACAGCTTTGAAGGAAGCCAAGAAGATATCGAGTGGATACGCTACCTGAAATCGGTCCAGGTGGTCTATCTGCGCGGTCCCAAAATTTCGCCGGAGTCACTGCGAGCGGTCAGTCAAATTAAGGGACTCAAGGCGGTGAAACTGCGAAGCGTGACCATCACGCCTGACCTGTTGCTCCTATTTCAAGAGTTGTCGGCCCTTGAACATCTAGGCCTTTCCTACATGGACATTGACGACAGCTATGTTCCTGTCATCGCCCAGTTGCCTATCAGCCAATCTATTCGCTTGTATGGCACAAACGTAACTCATCAAGGTGAACAGCTATTGGGTAAACACTTTGATGGTCTAGAGATATTCCGAGGTTCTGGCGGCTTTTTGGGGATATCCGGTTTTTTGCAGGCCCAGGTCAACGAGGTCACTGCGGGTTCTGCTGCAGCAGAAGCGGGCATTCAGCCAGGGGACATTCTGGTAGCCGTAGCTGGCAACAAGATATCAACGTTCGAACAGTTGAGGAATGAACTTGGGAAATTCCGTGCTGGCGACAGTGTCGAAATTCTGCTGAATCGTCCTGAGCGCGATCGACTGACCGGCGAAATAATTGGCATGTTGGAAATGAAAGTTCAGCCGATACTCAAGGAAGAGGGGCCGTAAATGCCCTCCCAAAATTCTTGCGACCAGCTTGATACTGGATGGATTAGTACGTTTCGAATACAACTGATGCGTTGGTACCGAAAACACCAGCGACCATTGCCTTGGCGACAAACCGACGATGCCTATCGGATCTGGATCAGCGAGACCATGTTGCAACAGACGCAAGTGGCTACCGTGCTGGACTACTATACAAAATTTCTGCAGCGATTTCCAACCGTACGTGCGCTAGCCGCTGCTGATGCGCAGGATGTCTTGCAACTCTGGGCAGGACTGGGATATTACCGACGCGCTCGAAATTTGCATCAGGCGGCTCAACAGGTGGTCACCCATTATGGTGGCAGCTTGCCATCAGATGTCGATGCACTTCAAAGTCTGGCAGGGATTGGACGTTATACGGCTGGAGCGATTGCTTCTTTTGCTTTTGATAGGCGTGCTCCAATTCTGGAAGCCAATACGCAGCGGTTATTCAGCCGGCTACTAGCCATTCAGCAGCCGCTTCATCTCAGCCAGACGCAGCGACGGTTATGGCAATTCGCCGAAGACATTTTGCCCTCGCGATCGGGCTCAGGTCAAATCAATCAGGCGGTCATGGAACTTGGCAGTCTTGTATGCACCCCTCAAACACCAAGTTGCTCCTCCTGCCCGTTAGCCGATCTGTGTGCGGCCTATCGACTGGGGCTCCAATTCAAGATCCCTGTCCCCAAGCCAAAACCCAGCTTTCAATCCGTGGTACATGTGGGCCTTGTCATTCGAGACGCACGAGGCAGAATTCTTTTGCGTCGCAATCCGCCGGGCAAGTGGTGGGAAGATTTGTGGGATCTACCATGGGTCCAGTGGCCTGCTGACCAGAGCTGGAAACAGAGCACAAGGATGCTAACAGCAATACGCGAAGAATTTCAACAGCAACTTGATCTGGATTGCCAGCCACTGGAGGCTCGTCAATTGATACGCCACGCGGTGACTCGCTACAAAATTCAGTACCACTGCATGACAGCCAAACTGCACAATCTTCCAGGAACTGGCGGTGGAGACAGTTGGCGGTGGGCTCGGTTTGACCAACTTCCTCCAACAACTACCAGATTCCGCCGAATCCGCTGGGATGCCATGCTTGACGGTTAGTTTATCATAGATTTTTCTATCGATTCGAATTAGACTAAGACCCGTCGCCCACCAAACCCCGATATCGACTTCACGATAGCTATGAACCTGGATTTGCTACCGCCCAAGCAAATAGCAGCCCAATCAAGCGGTCCGCTCGTCAAGTCGCCGGTGCCTCAGTTGACGGCCTGCGGTAGCTCCAGCACGCAGGTGATCTCGGCAAGCCAATTGACTGACGAAATCTTGCCAGACTGGGATGCTATTCGAGCGGCCTGGCCGGGCTATCGTTCACCATTTTTCAGTCACCAGTTTATCCAGGCAGTTGCACGGCATTGCGAGGGTATCGAGGTCGCTCTTGTCAAGAACGCCGGTCGAGTCGTTGCCATCCTGCCATTCCAGAGACTGTCACGCCGCACGGCGCGTCCGGCGGGTGCGGGCGTAAACGATTCCCAAGGAATTTTGGCACTGCCCAATAGCTTGGTTTCGCCATTCGATTGACTCCACGTCGCAGGACTGTCCAGTTACGCATTTCACGCAGCGCCCGAGCAAAACTTGGGCGTTGCTGAACACAAGTTGGGAGTTGTTCGATCGTTCCTGGCAGACCTGAAAGTCGACCCACTGGGCTATGACCACTATTTGCTCAAGAACAGCTATACCGTCAGCCGTCAGCCTCAGAAAACGAGGCGCATGATACGTGAACTTGGCCCGCTGAAGTTCGATTTTGATTGTTGTGATGCCAGCCTATTGGAGTACTTGATTCGAATAAAGTGTGAGCAGTATTCTCGAACTCACAATTTCCAAATCCTGGGAGTTCCCTGGATTGGAGCCATGATGTTGGATTTGTTGTACCAGCGCGACTCAACTGTCCGTGGGGTATTGAGCGTAATGAGCTGCGGCGAGAAACCAATCGCGATGCATTTCGGAATGGCCTAGGGTGATTTGCTGCATTACTGGTTTCCTGTATACAACTTACAATATTCGGTGATGTCTCCGGGGACACAATTGTTTTTGGAAGTTTGCCGTGCTGCGACCGATCAGGGGTATTCAGCTATCGACATGGGATTTGGGGAGCAGGATTACAAAGTCAAGCTGACCAATGTCGTTTCGCAGATGAACTACGGCATCATCACAAGCAGCCCCTTGCTTCGAATCGCTCATCAAAGTCGCCTGGCATTTAAGAGCTACTGGAGAGACTCGCCGCTAAAAGGCTACATCAAGCCTGTCATACGCAGGCTGCGCCCCAATTTCGGTGGCAACCAGTACTAGAACGACAGTGGCAATTCTTGTCGCTCGATTTTCACGGCCCCAACGTCAATCCGATACATCGGTCCAGTTGCAACGTTCTATTCCCTGTCGCCCTGATTTGGGATCGGTGAAAATCAGCACAGCACTGATGTCAGGATTTGCCTGACAGAATTCGATTGCCGCGTTCGGCCCCAGGACAAACAGACCGGTAGCCAAAGCGTCGGCCACGCCACCGCTGGGGCAAACCACAGTTGTACTCATCATACCCTCAGCCGGCCAACCGCTGCGAGGGTCGATGATATGACTGTAGCGTTTGCCTTCAAAATGAAAAAACTGTTTTCCTGATCCGCTGGTGCCAAGGGCCTGATCACGCAGAGTGATCGTTTCGATGATTTCATCTTCTCGCCATGGATGCTTCAGCGCGACTCGCCATCCATCGGCATAGATATCTCGGCGGTGCCCACGGGCTACTATCGAACTCAATCCCCCGTGCATCATAAAATCGTTGACACCACGCTCAGCCATTAAGCGAGCTGCGCAGTCCAGCGCGTAGCCCTTGCCAATTCCTCCAGTGTTGATTTGCACGCCCGAACGATTCAGAGCAATAGTCTGTTCTGAAGAGCCTAAGCGCAGATGCTCGGAACCTACCAACTCCAGTGCTTGGCGAATCTGCTGGTCGTTTGGCATCGCGCCCTGACGACGGGAGAAGCCCCAGGCCTCAGACAAACTACCGGCTGTCAAGTCAAACGCTCCCTCCGTCCAGCAGTAGACATCGATTCCCAACTGAATTAGTTCCATCGTATGAGCATCAACGGCGACGCTTCGCAGATGCCCAAATTGATTCACTTTGCTGATCTGGCTTGTGACTCGATAGACGCTTAGAAGGCTCTCCAGGTAGTCTATTTGCTTGAGAGCATCGAGCGCCGCCTGAACTCCATCAGCGTATTGATGTTGATTCAGCAGCACTTCAAACTCACAGCCCATCGCTGGGCGACTGACAGACTGAATCAATGAATCCGCGCCAAAGGTCGACATCCAGTTCGACAGGCTTTGGGACAAATCCCGAGATTCTGGCTCGATAGCTGCCTGTGCTGCGGAAACGGCGGAGTGCCCTAGATCAGCGAACCACCGCTGCATCAGGCGAGACGGACTATGGCAGCGATCCGCTTTCACAAGCAATCACCTAGGGTACTGATTTCAGATTTTCTTTGGCAACGCGAATGGGTTCGTCAGAACTTTCGATGCCTGGCAGGGGTGTGACTACCACGTAGTCGCCGGGCTGAAGACCACTGCGGCTGACATCACAAATCAAATACTCGCGATGATTGTCGTTTGGATCTTGGTAGACACCAATCACTTCAATTCCGTCCAGGACTCGCAAGAAGCCGCATTGCCATTGATCCGGATCCAATTTTTTGGGTGCTTCCGCCGTCTCCTGGGTATTCTTTTCAGATTCAGCGGAATCACCTGTGTCCGATTCGTTAGATTCGCCGGCACGATCGGACACCAAACGCGGTCGATCAGCGCTAGGACGATCCTGAGACGCAGACTTGATTGCCGAGTCTGAATCGTCAGATGTCAGTTCCTGAATGCCGTGTCGCTTTTGTACTACTTCGATAGCTCGTGGGTCGGGTTCGAATTTCCAAATACGCCGCGAGTCGGTAGCTGGCTTAACGCTAAGTTTGGGTACCAACAGCAATTGAGTCGCTGGTTTGGCCTTCAGGACCACATCAACAAACATGCCTCGCACTAAGGAAAGTGATTGATCAACGGATGCCAATCCATTGATCCTATATTCGCTAGGTCGGTCTACGACAACTCGCATCGGTATCATGCGATTTTGCGGATCTAAGCCTGTACCTTCAAAACGGTCCAACCGACCTTCCCATTCGTAAAGGAGAGACTCTCGACCGCCCAGCTTAAAACGAACAATGGCCTGAACCTGAGGTGGTTTCTGCAAGCTGGCAAAAGATGCGTTCAGGCCGCTATCACGACTGTTGATGTTCTGATCCAGCAGCCAGTACAATTGGTCCATTCTCAGATTGCAGGATATCTCCGCCTTGGAAATATCCTCGATGGTCATCAACTGAGTACCACGTTGAACGTAAGAATCGGTTTCCACCTGCTCCTTCACGATCAATCCGTCCACAGGAGAGCTGATTTCCGTACGGCGCAGGTTGACTTCCGCTTGCTGCAATTCCGTTTCAACCAACTTGATGGCTGCATCCAAACGCTGTCGTCGAGTGCGAATGGCATCAGCCTGATTCTGAAGGGTAACCTTCTGGTTCATCGCATTGAGCATCTGTTGCTTGGACGCTCCAAGTTCCGCTTGACTGGCAAAATTCGTGTCCAAGCTAGCGGTGCGTTTGAAGTCGGCTTCGGCTAACTCCAGTTGCGACTGAGCTAGCTCAATCAACCGCTGAGTATTCTGCAGTTCCTGTTCGCTTTCCTTAACAAGCGCCCGCTCTTGGTCTAATCGTTGTGTAAGTCGATCTATTTCATACTGGTAGTCTCGCGGGTCGATTTTCAGAAGCAACTGTCCCTTAAGGACGTGGTTGCCTGGCCGCATGTTGACATCCTTTTCCAATACGCGCCCACCCACCTCGCTGGCCACTTGGATTTCTCGATACGGCACTACCACTCCGGATGCCGCGATATCCAGCGATTCAGTCAGCGCTCTGACCGATTCGACCTGCGCTGCCGGCATCACCGACAGAAGGGAAGCCATATCAGACCCAAGCGCAGCAACCTTTCCGGCCTCAGGCTTCTGCGCCACAAAATAGGCGACCACCCCTAGTCCAACAAAAGAAGCCGGAAGGACCACGCCTAATATAGCGTGTAGTCCTTTGCTGACAAAATGTGGATGATTCATAGTTAGCTTAAATGAACCTTACAATAGGACGCCGCGAGTCCATGGCGACATCTTTTAAACCCCTCAACCCCGCACTTAGACCTACCAGTGTTCTCACTTGTTATCGATTTCGCAAGCCCGAAAACAGTGTTTGAGCAAAATCTACCGTTTTGATAACTATTTCCCTAATCTCCAAATCGATGAATAAGCCCCATTCGGCCCATTGTGGGGGAGGAGGTGTCTGAAGCATCAAAATCGGAATTTTCGCTACCGGTTATTTATATTCGCAGGGCAACTGGCTGGATTGTCTAATTTTTATGAGCCGGTGTCTTTTATTTTGTTGCCACTTTGCGAATAATCAGACCATGGCTGACTAGCCCCAATTCTTCGTCGTAACCTGCTTCACCCCGCGCAAACAACAGGCTTTGTCTTATGCTCAGTTTCAGGCAGCGAGGCATTTGGTCTCAGGGACCCAAGCTCCCTCTGCTGGGCATGTTCGTTGTCAACGGGCTGGTGTCCGCCTGCCTTACCGGCACTCCACTGGGCGTGGTCGCTTTGGCTCAAGAACTAGTCTTGCCAGTACCAGGGTTTGACACGGCTCCTTCAGTTCAAGCGTCTGATCCAACCATTGCCACCGCTTCAGACATTGATTCTGCAGGCGAAGTTCGGTCGTCGCAGAAAGCGGTGGTGCCGGCCAGTGCAGAAAAGTTGGATGCCGAAATTAAAGGCATGACCTATGTTGCCCTGAGTCAAGACTTAAGGCGAATAGCGGACGGAAAAGAGCCCAGTACATTGGCCGAATTAAAAGAACTTGAATCGCAGCAATCACTTGTGGCCAAAGCAATCCAGCAAGTGACGGTCAACATACAACAGGGCTCGGCACAGGGCAGTGGGGTGATTATCACTAGCGATGGGTTTATTTTGACCGCTGCCCATGTGGCAGGTGGTGCGGGACGCAGCGCGACGGTAGTGCTGCATGACGGTCGACAGTTAAAAGCTGAAACACTGGGTATGAATCGCGACAAGGATGCCGGCTTGGTGCGTATCTTAAATGGATCGCAGCTCGACTTGCCGCACGCAACTCTGGGACGCAGCAGTGATGTCAAGGTCGGCCAGTGGTGCATTGGCGCGGGACACCCTGGCGGATGGCAGCCTGAGCGCGGAACTGTGATTCGTGTGGGACGGATTCTGAAACGTCAGGAATCGCACACACTCTTCACGGATTGTGCGTTAATTGGTGGCGACAGTGGCGGACCTTTGTTCACCTTAGATGGCAAACTGATCGGTGTCCATTCTCGGATTGGTGCCGAGGTCTCTGAAAATATGCACGTACCGATCGACGTTTTTAGTCGTGACTGGGATGACATGGTGCGCAAGAAGGTCTGGGGTGTATTGCCTGGTTTTGATCCTCCCTACATCGGTGTTACTGGAAACCCCAAGAATGAAGGACGAGCGGAGATCACAGCGGTGGAACCTGACGGTCCGGCAGATCTAGCTGGAATACAGCCGGGTGATGTGATTCAAAGCGTCGACGATAAACCTATTCGCTCGTTTCAGGACCTGGAGGAAGCGGTGCGATCTTATGCTCCTGGCGATTTTGTAGTCTTGCGTGTGCGGCGTGGAGACGCGATTCTGCAAATGCCCATCACCATCGGTGCACGACAATCTGGCGACTCGGAGAACTAAGGCCGATAGGCAGCCGAATCAACCGATTCGCCGCCATCAGCACTGATCAATCCCTTCAGTGCCTCTGGAGCCATATCGTCAGGAAGCCATACGGTAGAACCATCCGCCAAAACCGCAGTAGATCCATCGGCATGCGTACCTCCCAGGCTTATCTTTGTAGCCCCAGGTTGATTCCAATTGGCGATGTCGATATCAATCGGCTGGGTCCATTCGTGAAACAGGTTGGCTCCCTCCACGACCAACAACGTGTTGCCAGGGCCGTCATTGATGCTGCTAGGAGATAACGGCTGGCCTTGAGAAGGAAACAAGCCTCCGTCACCTACGATCAGGAAATAGTTGCTATAAGAAACATTTCGAAAATCGTTTGCTCCTGGGCTAACATAGACGCGAGGACACAGGCGACCAACTAACTCGGAATTTCTTTCTGAGTCCCAAGGCTCATCGAATCGGTATCTATTGTAAATCTCGAACTCACCCAACTCGCGCAAGATCAAGACTCGCCAACTGTGCATGGGCTTGCCATTTTCATCGTAAACCACCGGCGGCGGATAGGTCCCATGGTTGGCCGCATATTCATTCAGGGCTTTGGCAATGCGACTTAAATTGTTTAGGCAACCGGCCTGCGCCTGACGCGGCTGGATCTTTTGAACCCATGCGAACGACCCCATACCAACCGCGATTTGCCAGACGATCCATAAGCCTACCAAGATAGCCACTGACATCAGTCCTGCTGAAATCCAGGGACTCCTTACTCTCGACAAAAAACTGGCAAATAGACCTCTTGGCAGAGCAGGGGAGGGCAGGGGGGGCTGCTTGCTGCCAGGGGACGGTGCAGAAGATCCTTCTGTTTCCAGTCTCGGCAGTATTACCATTTTGCCACAACTGACGCAAGGACCTGTTTTACCTGCGTATCGATCTTCCACCAGGGTCTTCTTAAAACAGTATGGGCAGGTAAATTGAAAAGGCATGACTGACGACCACTAAATTTGCCAAGAACAAAACTACTAAAATCATACCCCAGGAGGGCAGGGCAGTGCGAGCCGTCGTACAACGAGTCTCACAATCAGACGTAAAAGTAGAAGGTCAAATCGTCGGCCAAATCGGCTCGGGCTTGTTGGTGCTGCTGGGTGTCGCCGAAGGAGATACTGTGGATGATGCACAGTACCTTGCATCCAAAGTGTCTGGACTGCGAGTCTTTCCAGACTCCTCGGGCAAAATGAATCTGAGCCTTCTGGATACTGGCGGCTCCGCGCTGGTGATTAGCCAGTTCACACTCCTAGGCGATGTCCGGCGCGGCAAACGCCCAAGCTTTGTCACGGCTGCAAACCCTGAGCATGCTGATTTATTGTATCAGCAATTTTGCCAATTGCTGATCGATCTTGGTGTACCGGTTCAGCGCGGCATTTTCCAGGCCGACATGCAGGTCAGTTTGATCAACGATGGTCCCGTCACGATCTTGCTGGACAGCCAGAAGCTGTTTTAAGTTGCAAAACGTGGAGGCCTCTTGGTAGGCCACCCATCGCCCCTGCTTAATCTAGCCCGATACTTTGATACTGGCTGCGCGTCTTCGGTTGACGATTTGGCGAATCGCTTCATCGGCAATGGCTCCGACCAGAATGACCAATCCAGCGATGGCAAACTCAAGCGTTGAAGGTATTCCCAAGATTCCAATGGCGTTAAACAGCAGTTGCAAAATGGCCGCTCCGATCAGTACTCCCCAAACCGATCCCTCCCCACCACGCAGGCTACAACCACCCAACACGGCTGCGGCAATGGCATATAGTTCATAGAAATTGCCATAGCTGTCGGGCTGTACTGCTGGAGTGTCCAGAACAAAAAGAACAGCAGCCAAGCCTGTGATCAGTGAACATGCGATATACGCAACAAATATCATCCCCCTTGTGTTAATACCGGAGAATCTGGCTGCCTGTTCATTGCGTCCCAAGGCCAGTAAGTACCGACCATAAACGGTCAAATTCAGAAAGACGGCGGCTGCAATGGCAACCGCTAGCAGAATCAGCAACGTAACAGGCAATTCGAATTGACCTATCCCCGGTAGCTTGCCAATGACCGGCCACTGCCCCAGTGGCAATCGATAGATGGCCAGTTGCCGCAACTCTTTGAACTGTCCCATGCCAGCAGAATTGTCCCCAGTCAGCCACCGCGCAAGGCCGCGATAGATCATCAGTCCACAAAGTGTCACCACAAATGGTTGCAGTCGCATCACAGCGATCAAAAATCCATGAACTAGTCCGATCGATAGAACTAACAGAAACACGATCATCAAAGTGACTGGAGCGCTTAGATTGTGATCGACCATCAGCAGCGGCATCAGGCTGGCCACAAGCCCAATAACCGAACCAAGTGATAGGTCGATACCGCCGGTAATGATCACAAAGCTAACCCCCACTCCGATCAGCCCAAACAGACTGGCTCGCTGAATCAAATTGCGGAGATTGTAAGGGTCCAAGAAATTGTCGCTCAGACTTGCCGTTAGCAAGAATACAACGGCGAAAAGTAGAAGGATTCCCAAATTCTTATTGATCATTGACTCACCATACCACTGATTGCTGGTCGACCGCGTCGAGTAGCCAATTGCATTACCGCTTGTTCGCTCATCTGAGTTCTGTTCAATTCTCCTGTCAGTGCCCCTTCGCACAACACCAATACTCGATCGGACATCCCCAGAATCTCTTCCAACTCGCTACTGACAAACAGAATCGCCATTCCTTGACTGGCCAATTGCTCCATGAGCGCATAAATCTCCTGCTTTGCACCGATATCGATCCCGCGCGTGGGTTCGTCCAATAGTAGTACTTTGGGCTGCAGGGTTAGCCATTTCCCAAGCACTACTTTTTGCTGATTGCCACCCGATAGATACTGAACCGTTTGCCGAGGGCTGGGTGTTTTGATGCGCAGACGATCAATCATCAGTCCGGTATCGGATGCTGTCTTAGTTCGGTTGACTAGACAGCCAGCAAGTGCAAACCTTCGCCATCCAGCCAGACCGATATTCTCAAAAACAGAGTCATCTAGAATCAGCCCTTCGGTCTTGCGATCTTCAGGTACCAAAGCCAAACCCGCCTGGATAGCTGCACGTGGTGTACGCAAGGTGCAAGGCTGTCCGGCAACGGAAATTCTACCGTTCATGGCACGATCGACACCAAAAATTGCCCGCAGCAGCTCGCTGCGTCCCGCGCCCACCAATCCCGCCATGCCCACGATTTCGCCAGCGCGTACTGAAAAACTGATTGAATGTTCAGGCCAAGCGGCGGTGCGCAGTTCATCGACTTGCAAAGCTACAGAACCGATGGGATGTTGAGTCCTCAAGTAGAATCGCGACAAATCGCGACCTACCATCATCTGCACCAAGCGGTCGTGAGAGATTTCAGAACGCGACAACTCACCCACCAATCGGCCATCGCGAAGCACCATGACTCGATCTGCCAATTCCTGTACTTCAGCCAAACGATGTGAAATATAGATGACGCTGACACCAGTTTGTCGTAACTCCCGAACGACGCGAAACAGAGTTTCTGATTCGCCCTGCGAAAGGCTAGACGTGGGTTCGTCCATGATGATGACCCTCGCCTGAACCGACAGCGCTCTAGCAATCTCCACTAGCTGTTGTTGCCCGATCGTCAATCGCCCCACAAGAACACTTGGATCAAGATCCAGCCCAACACGCTCAAGCAATTGCCGCGACCTAACTCGAACTTGTCGACGATTGACCAGTCCCAAACGTATAGGCTCGCGACCCAGGAACAGATTTGCACCGATGTCCAAATTCTCCAACAAATTCAGTTCTTGATGGATCAAAGCGATGCCAAGTTTCAAGGCAGACTGCACTGAATCGATCGTAACGGCTTGGCCATCAATCGAAATTGTACCTGAAGAAGGTTGTTGAACACCTGCAAGAATCTTCATCAGCGAACTCTTACCGGCCCCATTCTCGCCCACCAGGGCTAGAACTTCGCCGGCCCGCAAGTCCAGATCGACTGTATCCAGCGCTTGCACGCCGGGAAAGCGCTTGCTGATTTGCTGAAGTTGCAGCCAACCCTTCATCAATTGCCCTTCGGCCTATTTGGAACGTCCATCAATTCATCAATAATGCCTTGTCGGCGTAGTCGTGAATTGGCCTGTCCAAGCCGTCCCACAAACAACATGATGGAACCTCCATCGGGCAGGGCTTCCTTTATCAATTGCCCACACATGCGGCCCGCTATGTAGTTGTCCATTCCGATGTAACACAGACGCTTGCTGTCCGGCGCGTCAGAATCATGCGTAATCAGCTTGGTACGCTGACATGCCTCTTCCAATATTTCAGCCTGATTGCTGGGATCGATTGGGCTGACGGCGATTCCTGCGACCTTATTTGCCAACAGAGTTTGCATCATGCGGTTTTGATCGTCGACACCACTTGGCGGCATGCGCACTTCCACTTGAGCGTTAAAATCTCGACCGGCAGCCATAGCTCCCTTCTGAGCTACATCCCAAAATGAAGCGATACCGTTGGTTACAAAAGCAACAACCGGACGATCTCCACCGCCACCGGCAGAATCAGATGATCCATTCGATGGATTCATCAAGGCCGCCAATTCATCGCGAAACGCCTGAGCGTTGTCGCGACGAATTTGTCGAGCAGGAATGTCTTGAAAGCCGCCTGCTGGCAACACCGACTGGTCGCCTCGGGCTAGTCCCGCTAGGACACGCACCGACTGGTAACCGTACTGGTAAGGATTCTGGACGACGGTGCCATAGATCTCACCTTCCACGATTGCTTGCAACGTGACTTGATCCTCATCAAAGCCAATGATCTTGATTTGATCCAGCTTGCCGGCGTCGCGGACAGTGTCCAAAATGATTGGAGGATTGTAAGCGAACAAACCTACCATGCAGTCTAGTTCCGGATTGGCCGCGATGGCATCCTGAGCCTGAGCCTTGGCCTTGTTGAAATCGAAGCCGTCAGTACGAGTATCCAGAATGGAATATTTGTCGTTCTTGATGACTCCTTGCGATGCGCTTGGATCAGCATCTGTTTGAGCCTTAGCTCCAGAAACGTCCGTGGATTTCTGGCAGCCCAGCGGGCTGACACAAAGTAGCCACAGAACCATCAAGCCAGCTTTTCCAGCCAGTGATATTTTTGCTAATCTGCTATAGGATCGAACACATTGCATCGCCGAACTCCAAATGAGAAAACACGGAAAGGCCAGAGCAGGGGAGGGAGCCCAGATTTTAGCCTAGAGAGCATGATGGCTGAAGTAGGCGATGCAACGATCACTGCCACTTAGTTGGTGGTGCTGGCGGCCAAGAACCGGCTGGGACCTGTGCTTGCCCTGCCCCTTGGAAACTCTGTCCCTGGAATCCACCCGGCAAGGCTGTGCCGGGAAGCGACCCCGTTGAAGGCTGCGCGGATCCTATGTTTGACTGCAGCCCACTGAGCACCTCAGTTCCCGCAATCGCATCTTGTGACTGCTTGAGTCTCGCCTTAACCGAAGTGTACAACTCACCCAATGAGTGTGGAACGTGAGGATTGACATGATATCGTTGCATGAAGCCCTGATCTTGATAGACGGCTACCCCCAGAACGACACACATCACATACGCCGTAATGTTCGCAAAGCGGCTGTTACCCCACAGCTTAAGCGCCGTGCCAAACGACTGCTTGAAACTATAAGATCCACGTTTGAACTCTACCGACCACACTTCATCTAAGATGATGTGGCTCATGAAACCTAACACGACAGCTGCTGTCTTAAAAATGCGCACACCAATGTCTTCACTAGAGATAACCAGAAATGCGACCGATCCACAAATGAACGCGGCTGGCAAACTGTGCCACATGCCTCGATGCACCGTATAACGCCGAAACAATTCCACCAGTAGAAACCGTATCAAAAAATAGGAACCGATGGCGATTAGTACCATCGTGTCGTGCCCCAGGCTCAGCCGCTGCAGTCGCTCGATCATTAACATAGGGATCACAGCCGAACTCAGTGCAGTCGCTTCGCGTAGTGGGCGCCCCGACTCGCTATCCAAATCCGGTAACATGCCACTGACGCTGCAAAGACATCCGGCCACTGCGCAAGTGTCCCAATGGATGCCAGCTTGATATCCGGCCACTGCTAAGGCAGCGCCGGTCGCCGTGCTAACCGCCATGTGAGTTTTGAAGTCTGCCATGATCTTCGATTGCCGTAGTTGAGTGCCGCAATATGCGCCATTGATCTCTTGATTAAGATTAGCAGCCCAGTTGTAGTAAAACTGTAAAGCCAAGTAGAGACCATTTGTCCGGACAAACGTAGATTCTGATCGGTAAGCTTCGTGCGTTGCAATCCGCAGCTATTTGGTCAAGAACAATTGGCCAAGAAATATTGCTAGCATCCCTGCTCTACGTTTTTACTGAACTGTTGCCGGGCCAGCCTTTGGATCAAGACTAAAAAATCTACAATCGATCTTCGCTAGCCTAATGAGATCTGCTAAAGTCGCCTTCATAACGGGATGCCAACTGTGGCACCGCCCAAATACCCGATTGTTGTTGAGAGTGTTCAATGCAAGCATACGACTTAATCATGCTGATCGTTCTGGGCATGTCAACAATCTTTGGTGCCATCAAAGGGCTGGCTTGGCAAGTCGCCTCGCTGGCATCCATCTTGGTCAGTTACGTGGTAGCCTATCGTTATCGTTTTCAAGTTGCGGAGATGATCGATGCTAAGCCGCCTTGGAATATGTTTTTGGCCATGTTGATTTTGTACGTGGGAACTGGCTTTGTTATATGGGTCGGATTCCGATTGCTAAGTGGAGTGATCGACGGAATTCGCCTGAAAGACTTCGACAGACATTTGGGCGCGCTGTTTGGATTTGGAAAGGGGCTGATTTTCTGTCTGCTGATCACCATGTTTGCTATGACCTTGCTTGGTCCAAAGCAGCAAGATGCCATTTGCCAGTCCCGATCCGGCTACTACATCACGATGGCGCTGGACAAAGGCATAGGCGTTTTGCCGCGCGAAATACACGACGTCGTAGGCCCTTATTTGGCGAGCCTGGACGACAAACTGAAGCATGGTCGAACTGACGAAGGCGGACAACCGACCGGCAACTGGGCTGGCGATCCTGGCCAGGCAGCAGGTGGATTGCCAGGTGGATTTCAATTACCTGGAGGCTTGCAACAGTATCTTCCGGAACAACTGCGACAAGTCATTCCACCGGGCAATTCAAATGGCTGGCCTAATCAGCAACCTGAGAACAATCTTCCCAGCGGCTATCCGGGGCTGAACAACGGATACGGGGCTCAAAACTATCCGGCCCAGACGGGAGATTTTCCAGCGCAACCATCCGTCGGATATCCGCAACTTCCGGATGGACTGCGCCCCGTTCCAGGCGTTCAACAGGCCCAGCAACCTAACGGAATTTTTCCGCGCTAGTTCGACAACTGAAGCAATGCGACAAGCGGTGCAGAGCGTGACTATTCGACTGCTTAGGGCAGTCTAGTACTCAAATGTGTTCTGACCAAGGAAATCCAGGCCTCAAACCGAACATAAGAAACATTATCGGACGTTGCTGGCGGGCTTAAAAATGGGCTCTCACCCAGACTCGCAATGCCCTGAGACTGCTCTAAGAATGACTAGCACCGGAGACTGCCGAGTCCTCTAAATAGACTCCCATGCGTCGAAACTTTTCGTAACGCTGCTTGATCAAATCATCCAGGGGTTGGCTGGTTAAGTTTCGCAAAGCACTCACCAAGTAGCTCTTCATTCGCGCAGCCATTTTATGATGATCACGATGCGCGCCGCCCAACGGCTCTTCGATCACATCGTCGATCACTCCCAGCTCTTGCAGATGACTGGACGTGCATCGCAGCGCCTCGGCGGCTCGCGGTGCATGCTGATGGCTTTTCCACAAAATGCCCGCACAACCCTCCGGACTGATGACCGAGTAATAGGCAAACTGAAGGACGGCAATGCGGTCTCCAACGCCAATTCCCAAAGCACCGCCTGAACCGCCTTCACCGATGACAACACATATAATGGGCGTATTCAGTTGACTCATCTGAAACATGCTCTCGGCGATCACCTGAGCCTGACCTCGCTCTTCGGCACCCACTCCGGGATAGGCTCCAGGAGTGTCGATGAAACAGATGATGGGCATGCCAAATTTTTCAGCTAGCTTCATCTTGCTCATCGCCTTGCGATAACCTTCGGGGTGAGCACAGCCAAAGTTGCAGGCCGCACGATCTTTATATGTTCGTCCCTTCTGATGCCCGACAACCATGACTTTGAATTGATCGATTTTGCCAAAACCGGTTAGCATAGCTCGGTCATCTCCGAAATGACGGTCGCCATGCAGTTCGACAAATTCTTCAAATGCCAAATTCAAATAGTCGCGTGTGTAGGGACGATCCTTGTGTCGCGACACTTGCACGATTTGCCAAGGGCTTAGGTTGGAGTAGACCTGCTGAGTAACCTGATGAAGCTGTCTTCGCAATGCAATGATCTCGTTTTCAATCACCTCATCTCCAGGCGACTTAAGCAACAATTCCCCAATGCGAGACTCTAATTCAAGCAAAGGTGATTCAAATTCCAAGTTAGCTGATTGGCTCATGGCGTCTAACCTTTAGTTTTTGGCTTCGGTTGATCATCTGGCTGTGCGGCAAGATTCGAGGCTTGCTCTTGATTGTGAATGCGTCCTGCCGTCGGGACATCATCAAAGATGCTAACCTCAGGAATGCGGGGTGGCTTCTTGAATACTTTGGTCTTACGAAGTGTCTTGAGCAGTTCCCACATGCTTGACGGCCGTTCATCTGGATTTTTGGCCATGGCGGATCGAATCACCGCCGTGTACTCAGCCGTCACGTTGTCGTTGATCACCAGCGGCGAAGGAATAGGTGCGCTCAGGTGTTTGTTCAACAAGTCCGATGGGCTTGATCCGGTAAATGGCGGCTTACCTGTAACCAATTCGTAAAGAACACAACCAAAACTATAGATATCCGAGCGAGCATCCAGAGCCTTGCCACGTATTTGTTCAGGAGACATATAACTCTTGGTACCAGCGATCACTTTGGGCTTGCCACCAAACCACTTGGCAAATCCTGTTTTGACTCGCTGAGAAATCGTAAAGTCGATCAGCTTGACATCGCCATCGCGCGAGACCAAAAAATTATCCGGCTTGATATCACAATGCACATACCCTTGGCTGTGCATGTAGTACAACCCTTCAGTACATTGCACGATGATTTTTTCCAACATATAGCCGATGGATTCGGGGCCGCGTCGCAGCGCCTGTTTGATGTTCAGCTCGCTGAACAATTCCAACACCAAGAACGGCGGCAAGTTTTTATCCAAGACCAGGTCGATCACCTTGATGACATAAGGGTGGTTCAGCTCCTTGGCGATCTCAAATTCGTTCTTCAAAAATGCGATCTCTTCCTTGTTGGCACGATGTTCGTCGCGCAGCACTTTTAGCGCAAAGCGTTTGCCGGTAGCCGATTCAATCGCCTCCCAAACGTGGGATGAATTCCCCATTCGAATCAGGCGAGTCAGCCGATAGGGGCCAAGAAAATCGCGAACTTTAGTCATGAATAGGCTTTCCCATACGTGTCACTAGTATTGCAGAAGATTATCTGGAATTCCGAGCTGGTGACTACCAGGGCATCCACCCGCTTCCGACAAATTCATCTTAAAACGAGCAGCCCGGAATTGCGTACTAATTCTCTAACAGCCTCTGGTAGATTGCCCGGATCTGCTTGGTCATGTACTGGTGCCTAAACTGCTCAGCAAACCGAACCGCCCCCCCCTGCCCTAGCTGACAACGCAATTGGCTATCATTAGCCAGCTTCAAAATGGCTTCGATCAATTGGTCAATCGATCCAGGCAGAACCAAAATCCCGGTCTGCCCTGGAAGCACAACTTCGCGGGCACCGTCTATATCATAGCTAATTACGGGCCGCCCCGCGATCAGCGCTTGCGGGATAGCCCGAGCCAATCCCTCGCGCAGACTGGTGTGTACCAGCATGTCCATGGCACTCAGATAGTAGGGAATATTCTCTGGTGCGACCAGCCCGGTGAAATGAAAGTGCGACTGCAATTCGTATCTGGCGATGCATGCTTCCAGCTCCGGTCTCAGCAGTCCGTCCCCCACTAACAAGAAATGGATTCGACGGTCTTGAGCGATCACTCGACGAGCTGATTCCAGTAAATCGTGATGTCCTTTTAGGTGAAACAGTCGAGCTATCTTGCCAACCAGAATATCGCTTGACTTCAAACCCAACTGAGCGCGAGACTGCTCTCGATGCTGATGGCAGTCCAGAAATGGCTGGACTTCCATCCCCGAGTAGACCGTAGTGCATTTCTGTTGCGGCGCCACTCCGGCTGCCACCAGCAAGTCAGTCATCGCATCGGCTACACAAATTAGATGATGGCACCGCCTGGCCGCCCATCGCTCCAATTGAACATAAGCGCTGCGCACCAACCTGAGTTGGTACTGATGGAAGGGTGCTCCATGCACCGTGTGGACAATGACGGGTACCCTGCACTGCCAAGCGGCCGCACGCCCTAAGAAGCCACCTTTGGCGCTGTGCGTGTGTACGACATCTGGCGCAAACTGCGCGATGGTCTGTTTGATCTGCTTGTAAGCGATAAGGTCTCGAGGCCCAATAGACCGACGAAGCGAATCGATCACTTGAATGCTCAAGCCTTCAACCTTCTGCCGGTGCTGCATCAATTGCCCTTCGGCACCCAGCGAAGGCCCCGTTATCAGCAAAACCTGATCACCGTACTGAGTCACCAAGTCAGTGCAATTGTAGAGAGTATTCTCCTGAGCCCCGCCCACGATCATTCGCGTAATAACGTGAGCTACTCGCATGGTAAGATCTGAAGGTTATCAAGCGATTCCATCAAACATCACCTCCATCAAAGTCAGCCCCTGAGGTGGAGCGGCTGCACCGGCTGCCTGTCGGTCTCGTGCAGCCAGCACCTGCAAAATCCACTGGTCAGGTTTGCGTCCAACCGCTACTTGCACCAAAGTACCGACGATATTGCGCACCATATTGTATAAAAAACCGTCGGCTTCCACTTGCACACTAAACATCTGACCATCCAAATAGGGTTGTGCTTGAACAGTTAATGAACGAATGGTGCGCACCGTGCTGGAACGTGGGCTGCCTGCCGACTGAAAACTGTAAAAGTCGTGCTTGCCAATCAAGTGTGCTGCTGCCGCCTGCATGGCTTCCAAGTTCATACGACGTCGGACCCACCAATGGGTGCGTGACCCGATAGGATCGCCAATGCGTGAATTATAGACCAAATATCGATAACGCTTGCCAGTGCTATTGCGTAGCGGATGGAAAGTTGGCGGAACCTCACTAGCCTGCCGCACCACAACGCTTAGAGGAAGATGTGTATTCAGCGCGAAAGGCAAATTTTGCAGAGATGCGTTCCAAGCCGGCGACCGAAAAGCGACGGCCTGAGCCAATGCGTGTACACCGGTATCTGTCCGGCTGCTCGCTAGTGCTCGAACGGGATGCCCCAACACGGCTCGCAGGGCACGCTCAAGCGTTTCTTGTACAGACGGCAACCCCGGTTGATACTGCCATCCACAATATGCACTGCCATCGTAGGCCACGGTCAAAAGATAGACTCGGCTTGCCCCGCCCTGCCCTGCCCCATCGCTTCCGACAACTTCCGACCTCTCCGACTGGCTCATATCTGAAGTCATCGTCGAAAAGTGATCTGAAGTAGGATCGAAGCAAATTGAAGGATTGCCGACAAGTCCCAGCAACTAGCCGTTTGCCCCAACGGTTGCCTTAGTTAGTTTGCTTAGTAAGAATCCGATCTGAACCGCGTTGGTCGCAGCACCTTTGCGCAGATTATCACTGACACACCAAAAACTGATTCCACAGGCTACATCACGGTCCTTGCGCACGCGACCGATAAATACGTCTGGCTTGTGGGCACAATCGCGAGGCATCGGATAGCGCTTGCCGGGCAAATCATCAATTAGTGTGATTCCTGGAGCATTGCGAAATAGATCATTGATCTTATCCAACGACAAAGGTCGCTCAGTTTCACAGTAGATCGATTCGCTGTGACCGATCAACACGGGGACGCGGACACAGGTAGCATTGACTTGGATCTGATCGTTGCCCAGGATCTTATGGGTCTCGAAAACCATTTTCATCTCCTCTGAGGTGAAGCCGTCTTGCTTATGGGAACCGATTTGTGGAATCAGATTCAAGGCAATGTCGTGGTGGAAACTTTCGACTTGAGGTTGGTTGCCGGCCAAATGTGCCTGAGTGTTCGCAATCAGTTCTTGCTGCGCCGCCAAACCGGCTCCACTGACCGCCTGATAGGTACTGACGATGACCCGTCGCAAACCGGCGGCATCCATCAGCGGCTTAAGAGCAACTACCATTTGAGTCGTACTGCAGTTGGGACTGGCGATGATCCCTTGATGGCCATTGACGGCTTCCGGGTTGACCTCGGGAACTACCAAAGGGACTTTTGGGTCCATACGAAAATAGGCGCTTTCATCGACGACAACTGCGCCTCTCTGAACAGCCCAAGGAACAAATTCGGCAGCCACTTCATCGGGAGTACTGCCAATTACCAAATCAACCCCTTCGAACGCTTTGGGCTCCAGAAGCTCAACTTCCCAAGTTCGGCCGCCGACGACCATCTTCTTGCCAACCGATCGAGCCGATGCCAGCAGTTTTAGCTTTTCGTATTTCAGACCCTGTTGCTGAATCTCTTCCAATACGATCTGTCCTACCGCCCCGGTAGCACCAACAACTGCCAAAGTCTTTATCACAGCCAACACCTTTCTTATGACTACGCCTGAATATGCCAGGACCGAATCTTGGAATTCTAGTTAACAGTTTGCAAAACGCAAAGGGTCCCCTGGCCCTGACTTTCCTTCAGTCCGCTCCAGGGGCATCCTGCCCATCCAGGAACTGGGTATACTGTTGGACCGGGACACAAGGTGACACCAGCAGGTTCGCTCTGGCTGCAAAGTCAAGCCGCTACCCTGTGCCAAGCGCCAATCAGGCAGCACGGACAAGATCGCCCGAAAAAAATCGTAGAAACATCTCAACAATTACTCAACCCCAGCGTCAGGATACCATCGCAATGGCTTTGCCCGAAAAAATTCGTTGTATTTTTGTCCAACAGTCCGATAGCGGCACTGGACCCGAAGTGGCTGAGGTGGCTACGGACCGATTTCCAACAGGCAATGTGAGCATCAAAATCGCCTATTCGTCGCTCAACTATAAAGACGTATTGGCCTGCCAAGGTCACCGAGGCGTCATTCGGTCGCTGCCGCATGTTCCGGGAATCGATCTGGCTGGAACCGTGATCAGCAGTGACCAATCCACTTTTCAACCGGGCGATCAAGTTTTAGTGACAGGCTATGAACTTGGACAGGCACACTGGGGTGGCTGGGCACAGTACGCGCAAGTGCCTGCCGAGTGGGTCATTCCACTGCCCAAATCGCTCGGCTTGTTCGATAGCATGTTCATCGGCACCGCTGGCTTCACCGCAGCTCAATGTATCGCCGCCTTGCAGCGCAATTTGGTCACTCCGGACGCCGGACCAATCGTGGTTACTGGGGCCACCGGTGCGGTCGGAAGTCTGGCAGTCAGAATTTTAGCTCAGTTAGGTTACTCGGTAGTTGCGGTCAGCGGTAAACCGGATCAATTCAGCGCCCTCAAGTCGATAGGTGCCAAGCAAGTGATCTCGCGCGAGCAACTGATGGAAGGCGATCCGAAGCGACCCTTGCTGTCCGCACAGTGGGCAGGTGCAGTTGATACCGTTGGCGGAAATATGCTGGCCCAAATTATCAAGTCCACCCGTTACGGTGGATGTGTCACGGCTTGTGGCCTGGTCGGTGGAACACAATTGGAAACAACCGTATATCCGTTTCTACTTCGAGGAATCAATCTGTGCGGTGCAGCCTCGGCGGATTGCCCACGAGCCACTCGGGAAGAACTCTGGCAGCTACTAAGTCAGCAATGGAAACCCGGCAAACAGGATACATTGGTAACCGAAGTTGGATTTGAAGAATTGCTTGAATTCATTCCTAAAATGGCGAAAGGACAAGTAGCCGGCCGAGTGGTAATCAACTGCACGAAATAAACGACTGCGGACAGGTTGCCAGCAGCAATTGCTGAACCGATTGCTTGTTGCAACCACTTGAAGCTGAGTGGTCCAAGCAAAAACGTATTTTATCCCCTGCTGAACTTCCTACACTCACCTGAATAATCCATGCGTTATGCCTGATCTGATTGCCCAGGGACGACGTCCACAAGATCGCTGGCGACGAGTCTTGCCAGAGCAGGAACTGCCATTCACTTTGGGCAGAACCAGTCCGAACTGGGCTGTCGCCTGGGATGACCGTATTTCGCGCCAGCATGCGAAGATGAAATGGAATGGCCAGCGATTGCAGGTTGTAAAACTGCCAGAAGCTCGCAACGCGATTTTCTATCAAGGCCGTCAGTGCGACGAATTTGAATGTGGAGTCGGTGAGCATTTTGTCATCGGACAAACGACGTTCACAGTGCTTGACCAACAGATCAGTTTTTCGCAAGTTGATATGTCGGCTGTCGCCGAACAAACGTTTTCCGTCAATCATTTGCGTCAAAACAAATATAAAGATGCTGGCCGTCGCATTGAAGTGCTTAGCAAGCTGCCTGAGATCATCACAGGTGCCGCAGATGAACGGGAATTGTGCCGTCGCGTGGTCAACCTGTTATTGGAAGGCGTGCCGCAGGCCCATTTTGTGGCCATATTGAAACTCAAAGGCCACGAGCCGCGACGGAGATCCTCGGACACAGACCCTGGGATTTCCCCAAGAACTCCCGCTACCACCGATCAAGAGAACTCGGCCTCTCGAACCGTCGGCCAATCACGACTTTTCTCGGGTACATTCCTGGATGTCCTTCATTGGGACAGTCGAGCCGTCAATGACCTTAATTTTTCGCCTAGTCTTGGCCTGGTCAAAACGGCCACCGACACGCGAGAAAGCGTGTTGCATGTCTGGAATCGCGGCACAACCGCTGCCGCCAATTACACCCAAATGGAAAATGTTGACTGGGCGTTTTGCACGCCGGTGCAATCGGAAGCCTGTCCCGGCTGGGCCATCTACGTGGCCGGCGATTTTCCAACGGCTAATCCGTTTTCTTTGGTTGCCCCCGGCGCAGATGCTCTACAGGATGATTTGAAGTTCACTGAATTGACTGCTGCAACACTAGGTGCCTTGTGCCAGGTTCGTTCGCTTCAACGTCGGCAGGATAGCTTAAGAAACTTTTTCGCTCCTGTTGTTCTTGAAGCACTATCTGACAGTGACCCAGAACAGGTTTTGGCCCCGCGTGAAACAGATGTCGCAGTACTGTTTTGCGACTTGCAAGGTTTTTCGCGACAGAGCGAGGCGGCTACAGAACTACTGGAATTGCTTCGTCGTGTCAGTCGCGCGTTAGGCGTGATGACGCATCACATTCTGGCTGGTGGCGGAGTCGTTGGCGACTTTCACGGCGATGCTGCGATGGGCTTCTGGGGATGGCCGATTGCCGAAGACACCTACGTGATGAAGACGTGCCTAGCGGCTCTTGAAATTCGCCGTGAGTTCTTGCGAGCGGCGGCCGAGCCCGCCCACCCGCTGGCCAACTTTCGAGCTGGACTGGGAATCGCAACAGGTTCTTCTGTGGCTGGACGAATCGGCACTACAGATCAGGTTAAAGTAACCGTGTTCGGACCAGTGGTGAACTTGGCTGCCCGTCTGGAGAGTATGACGCGACAATTACAGGCTTCGATCTTGATCGATGAAAGGACGGCCAGTTGGATTCGTCAGCATGGAGATCCCAAACAACTGCGAGTGCGCCGAGTAGCTCGGGTCCTACCCTACGGTATGACTACGCCACTTACAGTCAGCGAACTGCTGCCACCTGCCGGCCCGGACTGCATTTTAACTGATGATCATTTGAGCAGCTACGAAGGTGCGCTGGATCATTTCTTGTGTGGCGATTGGCACGAGGCGTTTCGCTTGTTACACCAAGTCCCGGCCGAAGATCAGGTGAAAGATTTTATGACCTTTCTGATTGCCCAGCATCACCGGGTTGCTCCGCCGGACTGGGATGGCACGATTAAACTGCCAAGTAAATAGAAACATTGGCAAGCAGATGAAAGGGTGTGAGGTGAATCCGAATGTTCGTGTTTGAAAACCCTGTTCTGCAGCGCGAGCTACTGACGAATCTTCGTGCCAATCGCGCCTTCATACTGATGCTGTTCTATCAACTGGCCCTAGCCAGCGTGTTGCTAGTTGCATACCCGTCTGGGCAACGAATCGATCTGTCGGCCGATTCATCGGTAGCTCTGCAATTGGTGGACTTTTTCTTCTTGGGACAATATATCCTGGCCTCTCTCATGGCTCCTACGTTTGCCTCCGGCGCCATCAGTGGCGAAAAGGAGCGTAAGACTTATGAAATGCTGCTGGCTAGCCCTCTGCATCCCTGGGCCATCGTGCTGGGTAAGATGGTTGCCTCTCTGACTCACTTAGTTGTATTGATCGTTGCTTCGCTGCCAATCATCATGCTGGCTTTGCCCTTGGGTGGCGTCAGTATTTGGGAGGTTCTTGCCGCCTACCTGTGGTTGATGATATCGGTAATTCTCTTTGGTTCGATAGGGCTAGCCTGCAGTTGTCGATTCCGTCGGACGGCTTCCTCTCAGGTGGTGACCTATCTAATCATCTTGCCGCTGGTCATCTTCGGAATGATGTTTTGGCGCGGTCTAGCCAGCAATGGTGATCTTCGACTCAGCCTGATCGTCTTTGTCCTTCCGCCGATCTACTTAGGCTTCAGTGCTTTGCTTTGCCGCTGGACGGCCGGGCGACTACTGTATCCACCGGATGTAGGCAGTGAAGGCAAAGAGGTGGTTGACTTAGAAGAGGAAACCAAAAACGCTGTGGGCATGATCATCCAGCGTGACCAGTTTCCAGACCGATTATTTGCTCCACCGCGCCGAGTCGCTCTGATGCGTGATGATGCTAACCCGGTCTATGACAAGGAGATTCATGCGGAACTGTTCAGCCAAGGCACGTTGATGCTACGGCTGGTGATTCAAATCAGCATGCTACTGGCCATTCCGCTGATGGCTGTTTTTCTCTTCATTACGCCTGAAAATTGCCCATGGTATATCTGCTACGTGTTGGTATTCAACATCTTGGTAGCACCCGTGTTCTCCGCCGGCGGTTTGACGGGCGAGCGTGAGCGTCAGACACTGGAACTGCTGCTTACCACTCAGCTTACTGCCAGACAGATTATTTGGGGAAAGTTGCTGGCTGGCTTTCGTGTTTCGTACGTTCTAACTATGTTCCTGCTTTGGCCGCTGGTTTTGGCTTTTGTTTTAAGCATGGCGGTCTACGGCAGCAACTGGCTGGGGGTGCTAACCTTCTTCGCCATCGTTTTTGCGGCCGCAGTCTTTAATTCGGTCAGTGCCCTGCTCTGCTCGGCGATCGCCAAGAAAACTTCGATCGCCATGCTAACCAGTTACTCGCTGCTGCTGCTGATCTACTTTCTTCCAGTAGCCGCTTGGTACGTTGGCAGCAATGTTAGCCAGTCGCCAGAAGTATTGACCGCTTTGAGTCGGTTCGGGGTACCCAGCCCACTTTTGACCTGCTTCTGGGTGCCCCTGGACCAAAATATCATGCGATCCGCCGAAGATATGTCGATGGGCAACGGCGGCGACTGGTGGATGGTCCTGTCCTATTTTTCAGTGACCGCTGCCCTAGCGGGCATTGCTCTATCGATTGTTTACATCGTGCTAGGCAACCGCTGGGGAATCACCGGTCGATAAATCTGCTGGCAAAAATTGCTAGCTATCAAATGGTTGGACTAGGGAAACTTTGCGGCTATCACTCAATTCACTTAAATGGCACTGTCGATAAGTATGACAACAGACTGGCTTCCGCGATGGAGTCGTTAGCCCCGATCGAGCCTTTGTCCTACCTTCGCGTTCCGAGATGCAGCCATGAAGCGCAACCCAATCAAACTTCGCAGGCTTGCCTGCCTTGTCCTGCTTTGGGGTCTGCTGCCACTTCAAACAGGATGTTTCTCGCTGACTAAAATGCTGGGAGGGCGACAGGGTTCTGTTTACGATACAACGATGCTGAAGGCTCAGGGCTACTCGTTACCCCCGGGTGGCATGCCATCGGCATTGCCGGCTAGCATGATGCGGGACGCCTCCAGTTTGGTGTTGGAAATTCGAGGCGACGAGCCCAAGATGACCGCTGTTGCCTTGCCTGAAGGGCAATCAGTTACCGTTGAAGACTTGGCCCGAAAAGCCGATCTGCCAGATCAGCTTGGCCATTGTCAAGTTTCGATCATGCGTCCCAATGGCAACCAGCCACCTGTGCGATTAGATGTGCGACTGAACGCAAAAGGCAAGGCCGACAACCCAGCGCACAACTATGGTGTCAGGCCGGGAGATCACATCATCGTTATTGGCGATGGTCGCTCCAACTTGGAGCGCTTTGTCGATCGACACCTGAGCCGCAGTTGACCGACTTGATCGGCCCTGGCATTTCAGCATAACCACCTAGGCAAGGGTTCTTGGTAATAATCATCCGTTTTGGCGTTAGCCACCCACGGTTGATACAATCATGAAAAAATTGCGATTGTAGGCCTTCTTGCTCTGCCCAAAAAGAAAGCGCCGCTAGTTCAAACTATTCAACTAGCAGCGCCGTGGGGAAATTTCGATTGTTTGAGACCAACCTAGATGGCGGTTGAGTCGCCGATTTCGGCGGCCAGCCTTAGCCTGGCAACGTGCAGTCGGCGCTTGATCGTTCCAATTGGCGCTTCAAAGAACTCAGCCATCTGGATCAAGGACTGACCGCCCATGTAGAAAGCTTCCAGCGTCCTACGATCGGTGTCGCCCAGTCGCTGCAGCCCCTGGCGAACCTGCTGATGACGTTCGCTTTTCAACAGGTCATCCAGCGGCGTGGTTCCAGCGGCCTGAGCAGCGTCCAGCACCTCCAACTCGACTGCAAACACCGGTCGACGACGCGTCAATCGATTGACCGCCATACGACGAACGATTTGTCGCAGCCATCCGCCAAAGGCCGCTGCAATTCGCAGTTGACCGATGCGTTCGAAGGCGTGAATGAACACGTCCTGCGATAGCTCTTCGGCTTCGTCCCAGTTTCCAAGCAGTCGGTAGGCCAGGTTCAGCACAGTTTGCTGGTACCGCTGGTAAAGCTGGCACTGCGCCTCGCGGTCGCCTTCCTGTGCCAGTATCACCAGATCGGTGATCGTGCAGGTCTGGGTTTCGTTCAAATCCGTTACCATGATCGATCTCTCTCAGTTGGATTTCACTGATCGCCGTTGCCGGATGAAACCGCCACAACGGGCCATAGGAAATCTAGGTTCTTTGATCTTCGCGACCGCCCGTGACCACAATGGTCAACGCCTGACAGCATTCGAAGATTGGATTGACTGAGCAGCTTGCCGCAGGTATCGCGTGCTGTTCGGAAAGGAACAAAGCGAAAGTGCTTGAGCGGAAAACTGTCTCTTGTGTGCGACGACTTTGTCTAAAGTGATTCGGTCGTCTTACTTGTCAGTCGATCAAAGCGCTTAGCCTTGACTGCTTCTGACTGCTTCCAATCTGGTGGTAGGTGCCACCGCGAAGATTGGGCTGGCTGCGGCAATCGCATTTATGTCATGCCCCAGCAGTCGGGAAATTATGCCCGACGACATCTCATCAATCCGTTTACCCGAATACGGCAAACGAGAATGATGGAGTTGCTGGTTTGACGGCATGCGCCAAAGCCCAATACGTTCACGTAAGAAAGTGAGGTAGCTACGCACGCGCACCACCACATTTCCAGCACCAACTGTTAACTTGGATGTGCAAGTTACAGCAAAATTGATGAAGCTGGAGAACGTTGTGTTACGCATCGTAATCCTCCCTCACGTCATCCTGGGACGTGAACCGAGAGAGTGTGAGAAAAAAATTCCAGGCACGCCGAGTGCGCTGGGACGAGACCCATTGGCCTCTGAAAATCTCCGACATGTCGTATCGGAACCAGTTGAGCTTAACTCCGAACCGAATTTTCCACAAATAGAAAACCGGTCCAAGGGCCAAAATTCTGCACTTTTCGTGTCAGAATCACAACCAACCGCCGACTTGCCCGCCGGAAGTATGCCCTACGACACCAGTATAGACGTCCAAACCGCCAACGGGTTCACACCTTTTTTCAGAATAAAGAATAAAACTCTGACTTTCGTTTGTGAAACTTTGCACAAGCGACGCTGATCAAGATTCAACTTAGAGCCTATCCGGAAAACGACCGAGCGAACATCCGAAGTGAGTTATCACACGGTTATCGGTGTGGGACCGGACCCTAACGAGACCGTCCGGCTCAATGCACCTGGCTTGTCCAGGTGATTTTTCCGCTTCTCGCTAAAGGGTAGCACCAATCACCTAGTTATCGCGAGCGGTGGGATTTG